>NZ_CP045429.1:342500-950033 GCF_005886805.2 Pseudoalteromonas rubra | reverse complement strand
GCCAACGCGCTGCGTCCGTATAAATCCGCAGCTAGGGGGGTTCGTATTCACTTGACTAAAAACTTGTCTATGGGTGGCGGTGTTGGCGGTGGTTCATCGGATGCAGCCACCACATTACTCGCACTCAACACCTTATGGCAATGTAACCTGTCCATCGCCCAACTCGCCGATATTGGGTTGACACTCGGGGCTGATGTGCCTGTTTTTGTACACGGAAAAACGGCGTTAGCTCAGGGAGTTGGAGAGAAATTGAGTCCATACCCTATCACCGAAAAATACTACCTGGTGGTATTTCCTAATGTCCATGTCAGCACCGTAGAGGTCTTTACACATCCAGATTTACCCCGGAAAACTCCCAAATTATCAGCTAACTGGACATTAGAGCAAACACACAATGACTGTCAGGAATTAGTTAAAAAGCTCCACCCCGAGGTTGATAAAACCCTGAGCTGGTTGTTAAGATATGCGCCGTCCAGACTGACAGGGACAGGAGGGTGTTGCTTTGCAGAATTTGAATCTGCGCAAGCCGCACAGCGTGTCCTCGAACAACTTCCCTCTCCCTGGACAGGCTTTATTAGCCAAAACGCTCGCGAGTCAATTGCCCACAGGCAACTGGCTGCATGGCGTAAAGATGAAGTAAAATAGTTTAAGTTAGCTTGTTTTGACACTGTCACAGACGACGTCATTGCATACATAATATTACAGTGCCTGAGGAACCCTACCGTGCCCGACATGAAGCTCTTCGCTGGTAACGCAACACCTGAGCTAGCTCAAAAAGTTGCAAAACGTTTGTTTATCGAATTAGGTGATGCCGTTGTAGGCCGTTTTAGCGACGGTGAAATCAGCGTTCAAATTAATGAAAATGTTCGTGGTTCTGATGTCTTCATCGTTCAGTCCACTTGCGCACCAACCAATGACAACCTGATGGAACTCATTGTTATGGTGGATGCGTTACGTCGTGCTTCAGCAGGTCGTATTACAGCTGTTATCCCATATTTTGGCTACGCCCGTCAGGACCGTCGTGTACGTTCTGCCCGTGTACCAATCACAGCTAAAGTTGTCGCAGACTTCTTGTCAAGCGTTGGGGTCGACCGCGTACTGACCGTTGATTTGCACGCTGAGCAGATCCAGGGCTTCTTCGATGTACCTGTTGATAACGTGTTTGGTAGCCCGGTACTACTTGAAGACATGAAAGAGCGTGACTTCGACGACGTTGTTGTCGTATCACCGGATATCGGTGGTGTAGTTCGTGCGCGTGCAATCGCGAAACTTCTGGATGACAAAGACCTGGCTATCATCGACAAGCGTCGCCCACAAGCGAACGTGTCTCAGGTCATGCACATCATTGGTGACGTAGAAGGTCGTGACTGTATCATCGTTGACGATATGATTGATACCGGTGGCACACTGTGTAAAGCCGCTGCGGCACTAAAAGAGCATGGCGCTAAGCGTGTATTCGCTTACGCAACTCACCCGGTATTGTCTGGTAATGCAGCTGAAAACCTGCGTAACTCAGTAATCGACGAAGTGATTGTCACTGACTCAATCACCTTGTCTGACGAACTGAAGTCTGTTGACAAGATCAAAGTACTGACTCTGGC
This sequence comes from Pseudoalteromonas rubra, assembly GCF_005886805.2. Classification (NCBI taxonomy): domain Bacteria; kingdom Pseudomonadati; phylum Pseudomonadota; class Gammaproteobacteria; order Alteromonadales; family Pseudoalteromonadaceae; genus Pseudoalteromonas; species Pseudoalteromonas rubra. Next base: position 948,432 of record NZ_CP045429.1, on the reverse strand, counting down.
TGATATGCTGGCTGAAACCATTCGCCGCATCAGCAATGAAGAGTCTATCTCTGCGATGTTTGAACACTAATCTGTGTTTATCCGCAAATAAAAAGCACCTCAGGGTGCTTTTTTTATGTCCAAAGGTTTGCAAGGCTGCTGGTAAGTGGTATATTAGCGCGCCTTTTTACTGGGCTTGCTTTGGATACAACCACGGTGAGTTCGGTGATTTACCGAAGTGCTTGGTCGCGAGCCCTTCGAAGTATTAACTAAAATAATTGGAGACACTCATGTCACAATACGTATTAAACGCTGAAGTACGCGAAACTCTGGGTACTGGTGCGAGCCGCCGCCTACGTCGCGCTGATAAAGTTCCTGCTATCCTTTACGGTGCAGGCAAAGACGCTGTTTCGCTTACTCTTGAGCACAACAAAGTTATCCAGATGCAAGAAGACGAAGGTTTCTACACGCACATCCTGACTCTGAACATCGGTGGTGAGTCTGTTGAAGCTATCCTGAAAGACATCCAACGTCACCCGTACAAGCCTAAGGTAACTCACCTTGACTTCCAACGCGTTGACGCTTCTCAGAAGCTTCACACTAAAGTTCCTGTACACTTCATCAACGAAGAAGCAGCAACTAAAGGCGGCAACACGATTGCTCACCACGTAACTGAAATCGAAATCACATGTCTGCCAGCTCAGCTTCCTGAGTTCGTAGAAGTTGACGTAGCAGCTATCGAAGTTGGCGCAACTGTACACCTTTCAGACATCGCACTTCCAGCTGGTGTAGTTTCTGTTGAGCTTGCTAAAGGTGCAGACCACGACCAAGCGGTTGTGACTGTAAACGCACCTAAAGGCGGCGCTGCTGAAGAAACAGCTGAAGAAGCTGCTGAATAATTTTTAAGGTGTTAGCACCTTGAATACTATTCAAATGCTAGTGGGCCTGGCAAATCCAGGCCCCGAATATGCAAACACCCGTCACAATGCCGGGGCTTGGTTTATCGAAGAACTGGCCAGGCGCTACAACGTCCCTCTCAAACCTGACTCCAAACATCATGGCCTTAGCGGCAAGCTGCTCCTGAACAATCAGGAATTTAAGCTTCTTATTCCAACCACTTTTATGAACCTGAGCGGTAAAGCTGTAGGTAGCCTGGCTAATTTTTATAAAATACCGCCTGAGCAGATCCTGGTTGCACATGATGAAATGGATATGGACCCCGGTGTCGCCAAACTCAAAAAAGGCGGCGGTCACGGTGGACACAATGGTCTGAAAGACATTATCGCCAAGCTGGGCAATAACAAAGAGTTTATGCGTCTACGCATTGGGATTGGCCATCCTGGACACCGCGATAAGGTGACAGGCTGGGTACTGGGCAAGGCGCCTCAGGCAGATCAGGAAAAAATTGATGCTGCGGTGGATGAAGCCGTACGTTGCATGGAAATCCTGGCCAAAGACGGTGTGTTAAAAGCACAAAATAGACTACATTCTTTTAAGCCGTAACACCGACGTACGCGTCCCGTTACAGCTGTGATTGATCGCTTAATATCAGTCGCAAGATATAAAAATCCGGCCATGCCGGATTTTGTCCGATTGATAGCAAATTAAAGGTTTTAAACTATGGGTTTTAAATGTGGCATTGTTGGCCTACCTAACGTTGGTAAGTCAACCCTATTCAATGCATTAACCAAAGCGGGCATCGAAGCCGCGAACTTCCCTTTTTGTACTATCGAACCAAACACGGGCGTTGTTGCCGTTCCGGATCCTCGTTTGGATCAACTGGCTGCGATTGTTAATCCACAAAAAACCATTGCCACAACAATGGAATTTGTTGATATCGCGGGTCTGGTAAAAGGCGCATCAAAAGGTGAAGGTCTGGGTAACCAATTCCTCGCAAACATTCGCGAAACCGATGCGATTGGTCATGTAGTTCGTTGCTTTGAAGATGAAAACATCGTGCACGTATCTGGTCAGGTAAACCCGGCGGATGATATCGATGTCATCAACACAGAGCTTGTGTTATCCGACATGGAAGCAGCCGACCGCGCAGCGCAGCGAAATGCTAAAAAGGCCAAAGGTGGCGATAAAGACGCTAAATTCCAAAACGAAGTCTTGGAAAAAGTCAAAGCACACCTTGATGAAGGTTTAACACTGCGTTCATTGGAACTGACTAAAGAAGAGCTGGCTGCAATCAAGCCACTGAACTTCTTAACGATCAAACCGACTATGTATATCGCCAACGTCACTGAAGATGGTTTTGAAAATAACCCATTTTTAGACAAAGTACGTGAAATTGCCGCAGCGGAAGACGCTGTTGTAATTCCAGTCTGTGCTGCGATTGAGTCTGAGCTGTCTGAACTTGAAGAAGAAGACAAGCTTGAGTTTATGGCCGACCTTGGTCTGGAAGAGCCGGGGCTTAACCTGGTGATCCGCGGTGGGTACGAGCTACTAAAACTGCAAACCTACTTTACTGCTGGTGTAAAAGAAGTACGTGCATGGACCATTCCTGTCGGTGCAACTGCGCCACAAGCAGCAGGTAAGATCCACACTGACTTTGAGCGCGGCTTTATTCGTGCACAAACCATTGGTTTTAATGATTACATTGAATACCAAGGCGAAAGCGGTGCTAAAGACGCAGGTAAAATGCGTCAGGAAGGTAAAGATTACATCGTTAAAGACGGCGATGTGATGAACTTCTTGTTCAATGTCTAAGTAACGCACTCAATAATGGCAGGCAAAACCTGTCTTACAAAAAGCGCCTCATGGCGCTTTTTTTGTCTTTCTATTACACTGGACGCGAAATTATTAGCCTAATTGCATTAAAAACACGCTGGTTCGCTTAATTTATCTGCAAACAAACTGTGTTAGGTATTTTTTTGCAAAAAAGGTGTTGACGACATACGGCCATATACGCATAATACGCCCCGCATCAGCGATGATGAGAAATTAAAGAGATGGCTATGTAGCTCAGCTGGTTAGAGCACATCACTCATAATGATGGGGTCCCCTGTTCAAATCAGGGCATAGCCACCATGCTTTAATTACTACCAAAACTCATCTAGCTAGCAAGACGCGGAAGTGGCGGAATTGGTAGACGCGCTGGATTTAGGTTCCAGTATCTTCGGATGTGAGAGTTCAAGTCTCTCCTTCCGCACCATGTTCTCGATAAGAACTAAAATAATCAACTTTTCGTTGGAGTATCGCCAAGCGGTAAGGCAGCGGGTTTTGATCCCGCCATTCCCAGGTTCAAATCCTGGTACTCCAGCCAATGGCTATGTAGCTCAGCTGGTTAGAGCACATCACTCATAATGATGGGGTCCCCTGTTCAAATCAGGGCATAGCCACCACGTTGCGGAAGTGGCGGAATTGGTAGACGCGCTGGATTTAGGTTCCAGTATCTTCGGATGTGAGAGTTCAAGTCTCTCCTTCCGCACCATGTTCTTTTAAGTCAGAACTAAAACAGATTTAGTTTCGTTGGAGTATCGCCAAGCGGTAAGGCAGCGGGTTTTGATCCCGCCATTCCCAGGTTCAAATCCTGGTACTCCAGCCAACATGCGGAAGTGGCGGAATTGGTAGACGCGCTGGATTTAGGTTCCAGTATCTTCGGATGTGAGAGTTCAAGTCTCTCCTTCCGCACCATGTTCTTAAAGTTTGAACTGAAACAACTTTTAATACCTTTGTTGGAGTATCGCCAAGCGGTAAGGCAGCGGGTTTTGATCCCGCCATTCCCAGGTTCAAATCCTGGTACTCCAGCCATCTCTTCTTTGAGAGATACAATTTGATGCGGAAGTGGCGGAATTGGTAGACGCGCTGGATTTAGGTTCCAGTATCTTCGGATGTGAGAGTTCAAGTCTCTCCTTCCGCACCATGTTCTTCAAGTTGAACTAAAACACTTGATTACGCTTTTTATTTCTGTAGTATCAAGCGTTAAGAAGAAGGATATTATCGATTTAGATTTATCTGGATTCAAGATTTGAATTATTGCTGGAGTATCGCCAAGCGGTAAGGCAGCGGGTTTTGATCCCGCCATTCCCAGGTTCAAATCCTGGTACTCCAGCCATCTCTTCAAGAGATGAAAATTCAGTTAAATATACGATGCGGAAGTGGCGGAATTGGTAGACGCGCAGGATTCAGGTTTCTGTAACTTCGGTTGTGAGAGTTCAAGTCTCTCTTTCCGCACCATTTAACTCTTATCTTAAAATCTTAAAACTTTTCTTTTTTTTAAAAATCAAATATACGATGCGGAAGTGGCAGAATTGGCTGTTGTCGAATGAGACGCAGGATTCAGGTTTCTTTTTCATTAGTAAGCTAAATATACGATGCGGAAGTGGCGGAATTGGTAGACGCGCAGGATTCAGGTTTCTGTAACTTCGGTTGTGAGAGTTCAAGTCTCTCCTTCCGCACCATTTAGTTCTAAGACATCCAAAATTCCATTTTTATTCCTCCGAAACATCCTAATTATTTATCCATTTTCACTATAATTTCCATTTAGTTTTATTGCTTTGCTATCTGTTGTTCCTATTATGAATGACGTCTAAACGACGCCACCCATTGCATGTTTCAATACTTCACGTTTAATTGGACCAGCATGATTAGCCACTTTTAACACCAGGTTGCGGAAATGCTTTAATGGTGCAATTTCGTTAGAGAAGCCAAAATAACACGCATCCATCATACTCATCATCATCAGATTATCGTTACGACGGCTCTGCTCATAGCGGCGCAGCAAGGCGGCGTTACCAATATCGTCAGCGCCTTCCAGTACGCTTGCCAGCGCAGCCACATCTTTGAATCCTAAATTCACGCCCTGCCCGGCCAGTGGATTAATGGTATGTGCTGAGTCGCCAATCAAGACAACACGCCCCTGATGGTATTGATTAGCATGTTGTCTGGCTAACGGAAATACCGCGCTTTGCAACACCTCAAACTCACCGGGTAAATCGAAGAAGTGATTTTGTATCTCCTCCTTTAACTGTGCATTCGATAACGTCTTCATCTGCGCCAGCTCATTGCCATGGTGATACCAGATCAGATTGGCGTACGGGTATTGCATAGGCAAAAAGGCAATCGGTCCGGACGGCTTAAACTGCTGCCAGGTTTTTACCTGCTGCGGCGCATCCAGTTTGATCAGCACACCCATACAATGCTGCTGATATTGCCAACCGGTCACCCCAATGCCAGCCAGTTTGCGTACCACAGAGCGCCCTCCGTCAGCTGCTAAGAGTAAATCGGCCTGATAGCTTTGCTCCGGGTAAATCAACTCAACCGAATCAGTATCTTGCTTGATTGCCTGAGGCGTGCCAGAAACCTGCTCGACCTGAATGCCAAGGCGTTCGAATTGTACCCATAAACTGGCCTGAATAAGACGGTTTTCGACAATGTGGCCTAAATGCGTTGCAGCCAGCTCCTCGCAATCAAATAACAGGCTGTTATTTTCCTGCTCATACGCTTCAAGCTGTTGATACGGTGCCAGCCTGGCATTGCGAAGCATCGGCATTGCCTGCAGCTCATCCAGCAAGGCTTCTGAAAAGCGATTAATGGCAGAGACTCGAATATCAATGGTCTCGTCTGTCAGTGCCAGCATGGCATCCAATGGGTGCGTTTCGAGCACTGTGACTGCCAGACCTTGCTGTGCGAGCTTCACGGCAGCTGCTGCGCCAACCATGCCACCACCAACTATCAGCACTTTGTTTTTCATACCCTTTCTCCTTAGTTCAGCTTGCTAAGTTATATCCCGCTATTGTAACCCAATTCGTTCTGAAAGGTTTATTGCCCTGCATATTGTAGCTGAGCAAATACAAGATGCCTTGATCTTGGTTTTTAAAGTTAAAAACTATACTTGGCTAGTGTCATTAGGTCATATAAAATACGCGTCCTTTAAACTAATTTCACGCAAGATCCTGGCAAGGATACAGACTATGCTCTGTATTGATTCAGGAGATGAGCGGGTCGGCTTAGTGACATTAGTTGTTTTAGCGTCGCACATCGTGCTATTCACCGAGTTGAAAACGAGGCATTATTTCAATGAGTAAAAAGTTGCATATCAAAACCTGGGGCTGTCAGATGAACGAGTATGACTCCCAGAAAATGGCGGATCTGCTTGATTCCACCAATGGCTATCAGCTAACAGAAGAAGCTGAACAAGCGGATGTGATCCTACTCAATACCTGTTCAATTCGTGAAAAAGCACAGGAAAAAGTATTTCACCAGCTGGGCCGCTGGAAGTTGCTAAAAGACGATAATCCAGATTTGGTTATTGGTGTGGGTGGCTGTGTGGCCTCTCAGGAAGGCGACACAATCCGCCAGCGTGCGCCCTTTGTCGATATCGTTTTCGGTCCGCAAACTTTGCACCGTCTGCCTGAAATGATCAAACAGGTCCAAAGCAAGCAAGGCTCAGTGGTCGATATTTCATTCCCGGAAATCGAAAAGTTCGATCGCCTGCCAGAGCCAAAAGCAGAAGGCCCGAGTGCGTTTGTATCCATTATGGAAGGCTGCTCTAAATACTGTACTTTCTGCGTTGTACCTTATACGCGTGGTGAGGAAGTGAGCCGTCCTCTAGATGATGTTTTACTTGAAGTTGCGCAACTGGCAGAGCAAGGTGTGCGTGAAGTCAACCTGCTGGGTCAAAACGTCAATGCCTATCGCGGTGAAATGCATGATGGCGAAATTTGCTACTTCTCTGATCTGCTGCGCTTTGTCGCGGCTATCGATGGCATCGACCGCATTCGTTACACCACCTCACACCCAGTTGAGTTTACACCTGACATCATCGATGCATACGCAGACGTACCAGAGTTGGTAGATCACCTGCACTTACCGGTTCAAAGTGGCTCAGACCGCATTCTGAACCTGATGAAGCGTGGCCATACAGCACTGGAATACAAGTCTACGATCCGCAAACTGCGTAAGATCCGCCCGAACCTAAGCATGAGCTCAGACTTCATTATTGGCTTCCCGGGAGAAAGTAAAGCGGATTTCGAAGCGACCATGAATCTGATCAACGACATTGGCTTTGATATGAGCTTCAGCTTTATCTATTCAGCTCGTCCAGGTACGCCGGCATCGGATCTGCCTGATGATGTAACCGAACAAGAAAAGAAAGAGCGTTTGTACTTGCTGCAAAATCGCATCAATCAGATGGCACAGGACATCAGCCGTAAAATGCATGATACTGAGCAACGCATCCTGGTTGAAGGTCCTTCGAAAAAGAACCCAATGGAATTACGTGGCCGTACCGAGAATAATCGGGTTGTGAATTTTGAAGGTCCACACTCAGTGATCGGTCAGTTCGTTGACGTACGTATCACTGAGGCGCTGCCCAATTCATTGCGTGGTGAACTGATCAGAACTGAAACTGAGATGGACTTACGCCGAGATGTTGCACCTTCGGATATCTTAAATCGTGCACCAGCAGAACCAGAAGCCAATGAGCTGGGTGTTGCCACCTTTACGCCTTAGTCTTGGAATTTCGACGCCAGCTGATGCTGGCGTCTTGTTATTAGGAAGTTGTTTTGAGTAACCAAGTCAAGAATATCGAATTTTATCTGGAACCCTCCGACAATCACCGCCTATCTTCTTTATGCGGGCCTTTTGATGACAACCTGAAGCAAATTGAACGTCGTCTGGGCATTGAAATTACCCACAGAGATAACTGGTTCAAAGTCACAGGCCAACCGCTTGTGGCTAAGGCTGCGGTCGACATTTTAAAATCCCTGTATGTAGAAACTCAGCCCGTACGCGGCAAGTTTGTCGATATTGAGCCAGACCAAGTTCATTTGGCTATCACTGAGGCCAACTGCCTGGAGCAGGAAGCCCCAGATGTGTGGGAAAAAGAAGTCTTTATAAAAACACGCCGTGGTGTGGTTAAGCCTCGTAACCCCAATCAGAGTCAGTATGTGGCCAATATTCTGACCCATGACATCTGTTTTGGTATCGGTCCGGCAGGGACAGGTAAAACCTACCTGGCAGTAGCGGCGGCGGTAGATGCCCTGGAACGCCAGGAAATTCGTCGTATTCTGTTGACTCGTCCGGCCGTTGAAGCGGGTGAAAAGCTGGGTTTCTTGCCTGGCGACCTAACACAAAAAATAGACCCTTACCTACGTCCGCTTTACGATGCGCTATTTGAGATGCTGGGTTTTGAAAAAGTCGAGCGTTTGATCGAAAAGAACGTGATTGAAGTTGCACCGCTAGCGTATATGCGTGGCCGGACACTGAACGATGCCTTTATAATTCTCGATGAAAGCCAGAACACCACCACAGAGCAGATGAAGATGTTTCTGACCCGGATCGGTTTTAACTCTAAAGCCGTGATCACGGGTGACATCACTCAGGTGGATTTACCTCGCGGTGCGCGCTCTGGTCTGCGCCATGCCATTGATGTATTGGGAGAGGTTGACGAGATTTCGTTTAACTTCTTTAAATCTCACGATGTGGTACGTCACCCAGTAGTCGCACGCATTGTTGAGGCCTACGAGAAAAAAGAAGAAGCCGAGCGAAAGGAAAAGTTTAACAAACAGCAGGCAAGATTACAGGCACAGGCCAATACCACACCGGCTGATACACATCCAAACGCCAACGACGAGGAGCGCTCATAATGTCGCTTGAGGTAGATCTACAGATTGCCAGTGACTTCGCCAACCTGCCTTCTGCGGAACAATTTCAGTTGTGGGCCGAAAAAGCACTCCTTGCGTATAAGGAAGAGGCCGAGGTTACCATACGAATTGCAGATGAAGCAGAAAGCCAGGAGCTGAACAGCCAGTACCGCGGAAAAGACAAGCCCACCAATGTGCTGTCTTTTCCTTTTGAAGCACCACCTGGGATTGAGCTACCACTGGTTGGTGACCTAATTATTTGTCCTCAGGTTGTTTTTCGAGAGGCCGAAGAACAGGAAAAAACCTTCCACGATCATTTTGCTCATATGGTGGTACACGGGTGCTTGCATTTGTTGGGCTTTGACCATATAAATGAACAGGACGCCGATGAAATGGAAAGTCTTGAAAAAGAATTCTTAGCCGATCTGGGCATTGCTGACCCATATCGAGATGACGTTTAACCGACTGGAGTAACACACCGCAATGAGCGACGAAAACTCGCAAAGTAGTCAGGGTTCTTCGAGCAAGACCTGGCTGGGACGCATCACACAGATGCTGCAAGGGGAACCCCAAAACAAAGAAGAGTTGGTAGAGGTAATTGCCGACGCACAGGAAAGAGCCCTGATCGATCCTGAAACCAAAGACATGATGGAAGGCGTACTCAGTGTTTCTGAGTTAAAAGTCCGCGACATCATGATCCCGCGTTCACAAATGGTGACGTTGGATATTGATCAGGACCTGGAGTCGCAGTTACCCGCAATGGTTGAATCCAGCCATTCGCGTTTCCCGGTCATTTGCGAAGACAAAGATCATGTCGAAGGCATTTTGCTGGCCAAAGATCTGTTACCCCTGATTGTTCAGCGTGACAGTGAATTACCAACCATTCGTGAATACTTGCGCCCGGCGGTTGTGGTTCCTGAGAGTAAACGTGTTGATGCGCTGCTCAATGAATTTCGACAAAAACGTTACCACATGGCGATTGTCATTGATGAGTACGGAGGTGTTTCAGGCCTGGTGACCATTGAAGACATTCTTGAGACCATCGTCGGTGAGATTGAAGATGAACACGATAATGAAGACGAGCAACAGGCCATCCGCCAGTTGTCTAAGCACGTGTTTAACGTTCAGGCTCTGACACCATTGGATGAGTTTAACGAGTACTTCAAAACGGAATATGATACACAGGAAGCAGACACCATAGGCGGGATAATCTTGCATGCATTTGGCCATATGCCAAGCCGCGGCGAAACCATTGACATTGCCCCCTTGCAATTCAAGGTCACCAACTCGGACAATCGCCGCATTTTGCAGTTACAGGTGACGATGCCAAAAACCGAACATGTTGAAGACGTTCTCGAATAAACTCACCGCCCTACTGAAAGACAAGTTTACGTGGCTGGCACTGCTTAGCGGTGCCTCACTGACCTTCAGTTACGCGCCATTTGGACTATGGCCAATCATCTTTGTCGCGCTCGCAGTTGCGTGTTTTGTAACGGATCAGCCCACGACCCGACAAGCAGCCAAGTATGGTTTTTTATTTGGCTTTGGCTGGTTTGCGGCCGGAATAAGCTGGGTGCATGTATCAATTGCTCAGTTCGGTGGTTTACCCCTACCAGCTTCGCTGTTATTAATGGGCCTGCTTTGTGCGTATCTGGCTATTTACCCTGCACTGGCCTTTGCGCTGGCAACACGCTTCTCAGACAAGCCCTGGCAACGTGTCGCATTGCTGCTCAGCGGGTTTGCGATATTTGAATATCTGCGCGGCACTTTACTGACCGGGTTCCCCTGGCTCAGTTTTGGCTATAGTCAGACCGATTCCCCACTAAACGTGCTCGCCCCCTGGATTGGTGAATTTGGTCTGACTCTGGTGTGTGTGTTGTTTGGTGCTCTTTTATACTACCTGCTCTGGTATAAACGCTATCAGTTAACTCTAATGACCCTGCTGCCTCTGTTTGCGCTCTCTTTTTTGACTCGTACGACAGATAACCCGGTTGAATATACAGGCGAACAAACCCGCATCTTGTTGGTTCAGGGCAATATTCAGCAGAGCCTGCGCTGGGAACCAGAACAATTCTGGCCGACCATGTCAAAATACCAGGATATGACACGACCACTGTGGCAGCAGGCTGATCTGGTTGTCTGGCCAGAAGCAGCTATTCCGGAGCTTGAAGACTTAGCCTTCGACTTTTTGCACAACCTGGACAAAGCTGCTGCTTTTAATCAAAGTGCGTTAATCACAGGCATTCCTGATTATCAGTTTGACACCCGTAATGTCTACAACACCCTGATTGTCGTGGGTAAGCAACAGACAGATGACGAACAGGGTCATTATCAATATCTGCACACAAACCGCTATCAAAAACATCAGCTGCTCCCCATAGGAGAGTTTGTCCCTTTTGAAGCCTGGTTACGGCCGGTTGCCCCCTTATTCAACCTGGCTATGTCTTCCTTCTCCCGGGGTGACGCACAGCAAGCAAACCTAATAGCCAATGGGTTACATGTCCTGCCTGCTATCTGCTACGAAATTGCCTTCAGTGAACTGGTCAGAAACAACTACACCAGTCAGTCTGATATTCTCTTTACCGTTAGCAATGACGCCTGGTTTGGGGATTCACACGGCCCGCATCAGCATATGCAAATTGCCCGGATGCGCGCGCTGGAACTACAACGTCCTTTGGTTCGGGTAACCAACAATGGGATCAGTGGGATTTATGATCCACTTAGTCAGACACAGCACACCTTGCCTCAGTTTGTTGAGGAGACAATGTTACTGGACGTGAAACTGATGCGCGGGGACAGCTTTTATAGTCAGCATGGCAATAAGTGGGTTTGGCTCTTGGTAGCCACTTTAGTGGGGCTGGTATTGCTTAAAAGAAGTACATCTAAGCTGAAATCTAGCATGGAGCGTGACTATCTGTAGTTAGCGCACGCTCCGGGCAACGATCAGGGGATTACTGATTTACACGTAAATGATAAAGCCCGTGTCTGTGAAAGCTACTCCAGTTTGTGGCAGTACAGCTATTAAATTCACCATTCTTAAACCACAGAGTGACTGTTTTATCAGCCATGCTCGCCGCCAACATTTGACTAAAGATGACACGGCACGCTTCTGGTGTAAATGAGCCTGATTTTTGTGTGACGTTACATACATAATTCGCTTCGCCTAAGCCCGTGACACTCAGATAAACCGATCCGGCAGGAGTTATATCGACCGTTTTAACTTTTCCCCAACAGTCATATGCCTGGGCAGATAAACTTGCAACTGATAACGCTAACGTTGTTATTATCTTTTTCATCTATGATTTCCTTGTTCTGATTTTTAGGGTTGCTGTATTAGCAAGCGCACATCATAGCACACCCATTGTAGAAACAAACAGCGTCTATTCTCTCACGAACCGAACAGCCTGACCCACGCAAGAACAACTCGCAAAGTACACCGAAAGACAAACCCCGCCCCAGGACGCCATGCTGTGTTCGTATCAGGATAACTCGTCACTATCACTTCGCACTATGGTGGCTTGTACAACGGCAAAAGTCGCTTTGTGAGTGTTCGATAGAGCTTGCGCCATAAAGGGAAGCGTGTGCGCTTTTTCGGTGCACACTTGGCACTTTACACACTAATGAAAAATTCAACCTATTAATTTATAACAACTTTAAATTTTGGCATGTAACTTTCTTACTCCTGTGTAAACACGCGTAATAGGAGCATATGAAATGAAATCCTGGTTAGACACACTCACCCTCATCTGGCGGATAGACTACAGTGTATGGCCACCCTGTGACTCATTGTTCAATCACAGTTTGGAGCGTTGACATGGCGACTAAACTTTCCCCCGCCCACCCCAGTGTCCAACGAGCTGTTCATATGGTGCAGAGTCAGCAGCTGACCATTCACGAAGCAGCCAGCCAGTTTGCCTTGTCACAGCGAACACTCTATGCTGCACTGCGAAGCAAACAGCCCCAAAATCAGTCGCACTATGCGCAGCTTTTAGAACAAAAACAGCGTCTGGAATCTCAGTTAAACCAGATCTGTGAAGAGTTAGCAACCATAAAGGAGTGTGGCTATGCCACTCATAATTGAACCCCTCGCCGAGCTCACCCCGTTACAACAGCAAATGCTTGCATCTCAACTGCAAGCGTGTATCGCTCAGGGCGCATCATTGGGGTTTTACCACCCCACCTCTGACGCACAAATGACCAACTACTGGTCACAGGTAAATACAGAACTTGGGCAGAATACACGCGTCATACTGGCAGCTTATCTGGAGCAACATTTAGTTGCCTCGGTACAACTCATTCCTTGTAAAAAACAAAATGGTAGACACCGAGGTGAGGTGGAAAAGTTACTGGTTCACCCGGATTATCAACGTCAGGGGATTGCCCAAGCACTGATGCAATATCTTGAGACATATGCCAATCAACTCGGTATGACGCTCTTGGTGCTGGATACACAAAGCGGCGATAAATCAGAACTGTTTTATCAGGCTGTCGGGTTTACCAAAAGTGGTGAAATCCCGCATTTTGTCAGTGATTCACAAGGTGCCATGCACGCAACCAGCTATTATTTTAAGCAACTGGGGTCTCACTAACTCCAGCAGCTTTGCAACAGTTGGCTCTCATAAAGCCTATGAAATAGTGAATAAAGTAAGCTCGACTCATTGCAATCTGCCCTACTAAAACCAAAAATTTGTATTTCAATTAAACCACAAGACTATTTAGCATTTATCAACAAAGTAAAAGCATTTTACTTTGTCACACCACCCATAATTTCTTTAACGTCAACATTGTACCCTTAATAAAACCATGTGAAAATACAGCACCCAATAGTTAAAAAACAAAAGAGACAGGGATGATCATTAATAAATCAGCCTTCCTATGGAAATTATTATTCACATGCTTACTGTGGCACTGTGCTTTTAATGCGAACGCAACAACTGAGCAGGTGGCAGGGTTCCAATTCACGAAAACATCGGCTTTTTCTGTATCCAGTCATGTCAGTGCAAGCAGCGACTTTCTAGTGATAAACAGCGATTCAGAAACAGTGCAACTTGCATTTGAGCGCTTTGAAGTCACGAACAAACCGCTCCTCATTAAACTTGCAAACACCAGCCAGATTAAGACACTGGTTATCAAGTCTCGCTACTTTTCCCTCAGAGAGAAAATTTCGGTGGTGGGTAAACCCGTCAATATTATGTTTGTTTCTGCATACGGAACAATCACTTGTACTAGCTGTTCATTCGAAAATGTTGAACGCATCACACTTGTGAACGGCACTTATGGATATGGCAGCAGCTCCAGTCGCGATAATATAACAACCAGAGCATCCGGGCGCGTTACCATCAATGGCCTCAGCGCTCCCGGCGCCCACTCACTTGAAGTGATGGCCGATCTGATCAGCACCTCGGGTACTATCGATCTTAACCTGCGCGCACAGCGTCACCCTCAGGGTGGGTTTATTTTCGCTGAAAATGGCGGATATGTACTCGGTTCTGGCGGGGTTAACCTGTATCCGGGCCTGTTGACCATCAAATATCAAGATCTGGATGTTCTGAGCGCGAGCAACAAAACCACCACTTACCAACCTGGCGGTATCTTTAAAGCGGCGAGCATTGGAATCGTTGCAGCGCAACCTGTGACGATTCCATCTGGTACTGAATTCAATACTATGTCCGACGCGCTCTCTACAAGCACGCGACAAGGCCACTTCCATGCCCCGGCAGAAGGGGTGTTTATTCAGATAGCTGAACATGAAAGCGCGGCATTAAAAATCTATGGCAAGCTTTATAGCGATCGTATTATTACCACAAAAACAATAGGTAATACGATTGTATATTCGAGCGCCCGGGTTATTGCTCAAACAGTTAAGCACTTCGCAGACGGATACCTGTTGAATCAGGGCTATATTGATGCGGACAATATCAAAGTTTCTACGGATCGCCTTATCAACTCCGGTACACTCAATGGGGTGAATATCACCGCAGAAACAGAAGGGGATGTGTACAATTCATTTGGTGGTGTGATTCAGGCAGGCAATTTAAGCCTGGATTTGAAAGATGGCGTGTTCACCAATGGCTCACGCACTCATAAACTACACAGACCGACAAAGCAATCTCTTGCAGCGCCCTCAATTAACATCAATAGCCTTAAACACGGCCCTTACACCACTTATGGTACTGCTGGAGTAACACAAAGCCGCTTCAGTGCAAAAATCCATGCAAATACGATAAAAATCGTCGCCAAAGCCATAGAAAACATCAACCCTTATCATATCGAAGAGCCAACGGGAGTTGATTGGAGTCAAGGCATCAGTGTCAACACGACACAATCTGAGCAAGTATCGATTGCGGCAGAGTCGAAGATGGAGCTCAAAGCGAGCAAGTACATTCGCAACACCTCAGCCATCTTGCGCCTGAATCAACAAGGCTTGTTTCACATTGATACACCATTGATATTCAATGAGCGCTACCGCCTGGAGACAACGGCTTACATCATCTCTCGTTATGCTTATACCGAAAACAACAAAGGTAGCCAAGATACGGTAGAGCAAGGTATCGGAACAAAAGTGGCTGCCTACTCTCCCCCAGGGCGGATAGTCAGCTTTGGAGAGTTTGAGATCGGCAGCAAGGCCCCCCCCTCAACCCGGCGTCGTTTTGTTAATGCGTTTTCTTATGTTGAATTGTTCGACAACGCCCGATTCCAAAAGCTTGATTTGGAATCAATCGGTATCAAACTAGGGAAAACAATTGCAAAAGAAGACTTTTATGCAATCAAACAGTGTACTGCCTTTGGTAACTGTGGCGGAGTGTCTGTTACAACCGCTGTAGAAGGTGAAACCTTGCTGGCCATTCATGGCAGTGTTTACGGTATTAACCCCAATATCGCAACTCAAAGCGACCTGACCAAAACAGACTCTGACTCACTGGATGCGACCATAAATGCCAAAATCAAAGAGTATTTCCAAAGGTATGTAAAATACGTTGATAAAGACACGTATGAGGGATACTCATGGCCCAGAGTCATCGATGATAAGTGGGTAAAAGTAAACCTCTATAAATGTGACGGATTCCGCGATCAAGATCATGGCCTGACCAAAACTGAAGACTGTCAATACTCCTCAGTAACGGTTCCATTAAGCACCGTGGTTGGCGCAACCTCGACGGCCGACTTTGAAAACACAGGCTACACCTTCCAGCAAATTACCGACGCTGCGACAGCTTACGCACGATACCGACAAAATACCACAGGCGCAGAAGATTATCGTTGTTCTAATCGTCGCTACCGCTGCACCACACAAAACTTTTCATATCAAAATGCTGTAGTCAGTGAAGCAGGTAAAAAAATCACCATAAGCTACAAGTATGAAATCTCGATTGATGATGAACTAGATGATTTTGACAAACCTTTTATTCGTATGGTTTCCAAATCGACCCTGGTGACAGTGGCTAATTTGATGGCTGGGAAGTAAATGGAATTGACAATGAAAAAAAACAAATTAACTGACAAGCCTGTGCCCTTTTATAAGAAAGCCATCGCTTATTTAAACATTTTTATGCTGCTGGGGCAGATGAGTTTGCCAACCCTGGCATATGCTTATAATGCGTTTGATAAAATGGATACGACGCATTTTCTTAATAGCGAGCCTGCATTCACAAAAATCACAGGCAGTAGCCAAACGCAATATGCTAAATCAGAACATATTGTCGAGCAAACACGCGCTAAGTCAGCTCAAACCATCGCTGGCTTTCATGAGACCTTGCTAAACAACAGAAAACAAGCGCTGCCTGCACCGCAATACATTCCAATAATGCATGAGGACATCAGGTTTATCTTTCCGCATTACCCGCTGGCAAAACAAATTGGTGATCGCTTCGTTCAGGCACGCCTGATCCGCTCACAAATTTATGCTGAGCTGGACCGGAACATGATCTCGCCATCTTATGCTGACGAAACAGCTCAGATAATTCAGCTGTATCAAAATGCTTATGAACTGGCTGGCAAAGCCAGTGTTACCTTTGGTGAGAAGATCTCCAAATCTGTGTATGACAGTTTTGGTAAAGACTTTATCTGGCCAGAGTTAAGAGTAATCAATGGAGAACAGGTACTGTCGCCAGTTGTGCACCTCAGTGCCAACACGTTGAAAACACGGTCCGTAAACGGACACATGGTTGAGTTTACCGGTAGCGATGTCAACTTCAGAGATATCACCGTTAATAGCGGTACTCTGCGCACCGGCAAAAATACCTATTTGCGAACGGCGCGCGATCTAACGGTTAACCCGGGTGCAGAAGTGGCGTCTGACGGCGACCTGAACCTGTTTGTTGGAGGCACCCTAAGAAACCTATCCGGCAGTCTGACGGCGCAACAAAATGTCGATATTATTGCCGGGCAGTATATCCAAAAAACCCTGGTACACCGCTTTTCTAATCGCTATGAGCGCGGCTCCCGATTTGGCCAGATTGCATCGGTTAATGGTGACAATATCCGTATCCACAGTATGGGTGACATCCTTGTTCAGGGCGGGACAATAACAGGCAACACCATCGGGCTGCGTGCCGACGGTAATATTCGATTAATTTCGCAGCAAACCAGCTATGTGAACAATAAACCCGTTGGCGAGTATTCACAGTCCACTTCTGAAATTAAACACCTGACGACTAAGCTCTCTGCCAAAGACAGTATTTACCTGATGGCATCGGGCGGTATCGAGCTTAAAGCCGCAGAGCTGTATGCAGATGAAGGCGTTATCGAACTCCTTGCGGGCCAGGGGATCTTTATCTCCAACGAGTTTAATAAAATTGAAAAGTCGAGTAATGTCAAATGGGGCAAGACAACAGAACAGGAACAAGTTCTTCAGACGGCTGCCATTCGTTCGGCTTTACAAGCTGGCAAGGGAATACTGATTGCCTCGGATTATGGTGATGTAACGCTACAGGCAACCAAGCTTACCTCAGAAAGCGGCACAGAGATCAATGCCTACAACGGTCGTGTTAATCTTTTACTTGCCAAAGAGCAGGATCATTACTTTTACAACAAGGTGAGAAAAAGCACCTGGAAGATAAAGACGGAAACTAAGCAAGATCAGGTCGATACTGCCATTTACAATGAGGTGATCGGTGGGGTTAAAGTACATGCTTCCCACGGTATTACGCTCGAGTTAGGTCAGTATGATGGAGAACTTGTTGAAGATGTCATCTCAGATTTCAGAGGGAAAGAAAATCTTGAGTGGATGGCTGATCTTTATGACGACAACCGTTTTAATAACAATCTAAAAATCGTTTCAACCGAGTTACTGAAAATTCATAAGCATGAAAAAACCAGTAACTTGAGTCCGGCAGCCATGGCTGTTATTGCGATTGCCGTTTCCGTTGCCATGGGTCCAGCTGGCGCAGGATGGATTGGCAGTGGTGCAAATGCCATTGGCCCTGCTTTTAATGGGCTAGTTTCACAAGCTGCAATGCAGGCGGGGGCTGTGACGCTTGCCACTCAGGCTGCAACTGGTTTAGCAAGTGGTAAGGGGATCGACGGTACCATCAAGTCTATGCTTGAGTCTGACAACCTTCGTGCACTTGCGACGTCGATGGTTACAGCAGGTGTGCTTAATAGCGAAACTTTCAAAAGCCTCGAATTTTTCAACAGCGCTAATTTAACTAATGTTGCTGAGCAGAGTCAGACAGCAATTAGCATTGCAAATCAGGCTTCTCAGGCACTGTTAAATGCCACAGCGAGCGCCGCTATTTCTACCATTATCGATGGTGGCGATTTAGGTGATTTCAAAGGCCAAATCCTCGGTAACCTGACCTCTTATGCCATTGCTGAACTGGGTAAACAACTTGCGTCAGAGATTGGTGATGCAGTTCACTCTGATCCACCAAAAATTAACCAGGTTACGCGTTATCTGGCACATGCTGGCGTCGGGTGCTTAACGGGTACACTTACCGCAGCAGCCAGTAACAGCGACAAAGGGCTGGGTTGTAGCAGTGGCGCTGGTGGTGCCGTAGTGGGTGAGTTGGTTGCTGATGCACACAAAGAAATCAGTGGTTACTCCGACTTAGAAAAAGAGCTTAAAGACAAAGATAAAAAACTCCAGCAATTATTGGGTGTAGAAGGGGTTGATGACATAAACAGTCTGACTCCTGCGCAAATGCAGACGCTGGAAGATAACCTGATGGTCTTGGGTAACCTCGACTACAGTAAAGCCAAGCTAATGCAGTTACAGTCCGAAGGGGTTGACCTTGCTAAGCTGGGCGCAGGTCTGGCGGCCTTTATTGCCGGTGGTGAAGTTAATATCGCTGCTAATGCAGGGGCGAATGCGGCCGAAAACAACGGTTTCTGGTTTGTTTTGCAAGGGGCTTATCTGCTTTGGAAAGCTTATGACGCGATAGAAGCTGCCAGAAAGGTGATTGCCATTGGCCAGCGACTGAACAGGGTCAAAAACTTGCCTGCGGGTCAACAGGCAGCAGCTCGCAATGAGCTGATCATGGAGTTAGGCTTTACCCTGCTCGGTGATGTGGTGCTGGGGCAAGCGCCAGAGCAGGTGTTTAAGGCAATTAAGAAGCTGGCAAACAAGACCAAAATTGGTGCTGAGTTGTCAATGCAGTTGGATCAAGTGATTGATTCAATCGAGCGCAAGGTTGAGTTTAAAGTTGCAGGCTATGCACCGGCAAACTACAACAACCCGGATCAAACGGCTCCTGGTGGTTACAGTGATAGTGGAATTAGAGGCCACGATACCCTTAAAAAAAGTGTCATACCAAGAGATAAATACACGCCTGCTGAGTGGAGTCTTCTTAAGCATAATGCAAGTGCACACACGGTTGAAAGACATGGTCCTCATGTTACCGATGAGCACCTGAAGCACAGAGCGAGTACAGGTGTAGCGCCAGATAATTCTAGAACTCAGAGGCCGCCACAATTGTCTTCAAAGTTTGGATCTGACGAGGCACTGAAAGAATCTCTACAAAAGGCGGCGCCTACTGGTGATTTATTTCAGCAAGCGTTGGCTTTAAATAAGGATGCGCAGAGCGTAATTGCTATTTCTTTTGATGCAGGCAAGAGCATGGGTCATGGCTATAAAAAGGTAAATGGTCAGATGCAAAAGGTCAGCAACTTGACTAAAGTGGTTGTCAGATACAAGAAGGACAATAATGGTGTATGGTATATAAATACAATGTACCCTAGTGATAAAGGCGTTAATCCAAATTAAAAAGGTTAAGAAAATGCGTGAATCGAAGCAACATGAAATTCTGGAGTGGGTGGTCTCGGCTTTTATAGACTACTATGTGCCAGGCGATTGTGAAGAAACACCAATTGGCATGATGCAGGAGGCGATAAATGACCATCTTCAGGCGTTTGATATTCAAGGAGGTCGTTTTAGAGTTGTCGATGCGAAGGAGACGTTGGTTAGTGCTTATCAGGAGAGTACTGAGTATTGGTGGCGCCTGAATTGTTATAGCTTTAACACTGACTGCGTCCCACATGAAGCACAGCGCGAGCCTGATATGGGCGTGCAATCCGCCAGTGTCCTTTTCTGGGTTGAATATTTTGGTTTGGGTAAGGAGTTCATGGATCAAGATAAGTTTGATGAGTACTTTGATAAGTACCACCCTGAAATGCTCAAGTTGCTGGTCAAGTGCTGTGTCTGGGATGTCTTATTCCCGGGAGAAACCTTGCCCGGTTATACCGTGCCTACATCCGCAGATACATCGTCCTTTGACTACACTGCTTAAACAGCTTACCCGCGATTCGAAAGCCAGCTTATTTGCTGGCTTTTTCGTTAATTAAGTGCCTGGGTTGTATGGACATCCACTCCAAAGAGGCGGGAGAATTAAAGAAGACACCCACCACTAAACTAGCGTACATGATGTTCTAGATTGAAGTGCACCACTATAGTTTAAGGTGGGTGATGAGATGGACGCTCCTAAATCGGCGTCAATGCGCCAAACTGAGAGTGATATTTACAGTTAACAGGAGCATCCATCGTGAATCAAGTTAGCACATTATCTATAGACCTGGCTAAAAACGTTTTCCAATTACTTGCTGTGGATAAGCACGGCAAGCCCTGCTTTTCTCGACGGGTGAACCGTCAGAAGCTAAAAGAAACCATTCAGAATATACCACCTTGTAGAGTCGTCATGGTGGCCTGTGGCTGCGCCCACTACTGGGGAAGAATGTGTATCAAAGCAGGTCATAAAGCACATCTGGTGCGTGCGCAACACGTTTTCCCTATTGTCAGAGGAAATAAAAACGATAAAAATGATTGCCTTGCCATTTATGAAGCTAGTCAGCGACCTTACATTCGCTTTGTGCCTGTGAAATCAGAATCACAGCAAGCCGTCTTATTACTGCACCGGATGAGGGAAAGGTTAATGAAGGCGCGTACCGCATGCCTGAATCAGACCCGCAGTTTCCTGCTTGAATTTGGCATTGAAACACCTAAAAGTTATCGCGCTTTTTACAATCACATTCAGACCTTACTCGACCAACAACTGCAACCGGTCATTTTGTTGCTTATACACGAAACTTGCGCCGAGTTGAGAGCCTTTGAACGCCAGTTAAGACAGCTCGATTCTTTGTTTCGAGGTGCAAACCAACGCAGTCCGGCTGCTGAAATCATGCAATCCCTGCCAGGTGTAGGCCCAATCATCGCGTCTGCTTTTAGTGCCAGCATAGATAAAGGCCAGGCATTTAATAATGCCAAAGAGTTCGGTGTCTGGTTAGGGCTCACGCCCAGACAATATGCTTCCGCCGATAAAAGCGTTCTGAGCCATATCACCAAGCGAGGGGACAGGTATCTGCGCAAGCAATTAATCCACGGTGCTCGTACTGTGGTCACACATGCACATAAAAAAGACGATGATTTAAATCGCTGGGTTACCGCTTTGCGAGAGCGTGTTGGTGTCAATAAAACAATTGTGGCAACTGCCCACCGGCTGGCCAGGTTGATGTGGATATTACTACAGAAGAATGAACCTTATCAGCCGCAATATACACAATCGGGGGCGACACAATGCATCTAGGGTTAGGTTGTCAGTTAAGCTCGGCATGGACAAGGGTCACTGAACCCGTGTGGGTGTAGTGAGCCACTGACAACCGCTTATCTGTTTGCCAAAGTACGATGAAAAAAGGTCCAACCCTGCCTGCGCTAAACCCGACAAAGGCACGGTCGTTACAGACCGAGTGGGTGTATTAATTTTAGGGTGTGCAGGCTCGGAACTCATTAGGGGCGCTGGATAACCAGTCAAGTCCGGATATATGTCAGAGCAACACATTTATAGCGGACTGGACCAAGCATCAGGCATGGCAACACAGGTAACATAACAAACGGGATAACGAAAACTCGCTACCCCGCAGGCCTACTCGGCTTGACATCGCTGGAGCGTCCATATATGTCTTCGGTTTTTCTTCTTTTCGGTTTTTCTTTCTGTTTTAAAGCCAAAGCTTATGCGGAAAAACTGCAGTTTCTGCGAAGCAAAGGCTATAAAATGAAACCCATTCTGGTCAAAGTAAAGGTACCTAAGCTAAGCCAGGCCAAACCGGGGTTGCGTCAGTGTCATGGTTCCAGCAGGGTAATAAATATGAATAGTAATCCAAAAGAATTAGGTAAATTTTTGCGTAAACGTAAAAGGGCGATAAAAAACCCTCAGAAATACCAAAGTGTATTTGAGGAGAATCAAAATGATATTCAAAGATATATAGATAAAGGGCATATAGAGTTTGACTTTATTGTGCAGGAGAATGAACGTTTGCCATTTTTACCCTGGGAGGAGTTTACATCAGAGCTAGGCATTCCAATTGACTATTACGAAATGTCGGCGCAAACGGCGTTAATTGAGCAAAATAAACTCTGTACAGAGATGCTGGCGCACAGTCTGGGATATGCCTACTTGAAATGTATTATCTCCTACTTTACGCAACAGCGTTTTGTAACCAGGTTTGACCGGGAACATGATGGAGGCGTAGCGCCAGACAGCGTATTCTACCTGGCCATGGCGGTGATCCTGCAACAGCCTAAACATGCCAGCCATATCTTCAGACTATTTGAAGTGGGCTATGCCAGGCACTGGGTTAACCGCTCAAAAAGTCATATCGGGGATTGCATGATTTTGCTGTTTGATGCCGCCAACGGTAGCAAATCCATGACCCCGATAGTGGATGGGTTTGCCTATGCCGATATTGTTGCGGACTGGAATACGGAGGATTTTGACCGCCTGACAACCCATCTGACTCGCTTATGCGACGATCAGGTGACGCAGGTGTCCGCGCCGCCCAGCAAGGACTTTTTTGAGTTTAACAATATGAACTGGGGGTTCACCCCCTACGCCGCACTGATGTTATTGGCACTACGTGCTCAGCATGGTCTGTCTAACCCGGATTTCAGCCACCCCGGATTTGGCAATGTCACACAGCTGCAGCCAGATGCGCCAGTCGCCCTCGTTGAAGACGAGCTACTCAGTCAGCTCCTCACCCGCATACGTGCGCAGGGCTTTGATGAAGAAACCGCGCTACAAGCGTAAAAAGGAACCGGGCGAGTCAATTGATTTGCCCATTATTTAGAAAAGAGAAGTAACATAATGAAGTTGTTAAAAAATTTAGGTTTAGCGTGTTTAACATTGACTGCCGTTGGGTGCAGCACCGTTTCTTACCAGTCTATGGGGATCCGTGGCGGTTACTCTGAAAAGCAAATCAATGAGTACACTTACCGGGTACATTATTCAGGCAATGGCAGCGTGACGCTAGAGCAGGCGATTGAGTTTGCGTTATTACGCAGCGCCGTCATTGCGCATCAGCAAGGGGTTGATACCTTCACCAGCGCAAAGTATTCAGCCAATGTATCGCGCACCTATGCTGGTACACCGGGTGTTTATGTGAATAAGCCCAGCGCGTATCTGGATATCTCGTTGAGCAATGAACAAGCGACAGATAAATCCGTAGCCTGTGACAAGTTTGCCAGTTTGTTTAGGCTTATGGCAATGCAAGAAGCCCCCCGCCCCGTTACACATGATACCCAGCGCTGTATCGAGCAGGTGCAACAAAAATACCAGCTCACTGAGCAGCAGATATTTGATAAAAAGTGAGCGGTCGCATACCAGCGAAACTAACCCTGGGATGTGTCAGTCTTGTAACTATAGTAAAGCAGATTTCGCAAATAAGATGGCTGGGGCAGATATCACTATGTACGATGATGTATTTAGAGAGAAAAAGTAATAAATGAATGAATCTAAAGTGTTACTAAATAAACTGCTGGGTCCCAGAGACCCAGCGCAGGCTAGGTGTATTGGCTTTTCAGCTAGTGATATTGAAAAGCTCCTGACGTGCGGCCCTGTTTCATTAAATAGATATACACAGTTTATTACGTTTCTTTCTGTCATGGGATTGGAAGATGGCGGATTGTTAGACTCGGACACTTTGCTCCACTTTCACCCTAGACAGAGTTTCATGGAAGTAAACAACCTGTCTGAGTTCCTTTTTGAGGAGTTGAGTGACAACCACTCAATTCCGCAAGCTGGAATCTACCTGTTGGAAATCTGTGATGCAGAATATTTTTATTTTGACTGTGAGCATAACAATCAGCACGTGTACATATATAATAAAGCTAGTAAAAGTGTTCGGGATTCCGGCTGGGATTTCTTCACATACCTGGACAAACGTTGTGCTGCAGATAAATCAAGATTTCATCCCACCAAACGTTGCACCCGCTACCGGGAAGTTGTGCCTGAGCAGCTGCTAGCCATAAAAAACGCGCCTACTGAAAAGCAAGTCTCAGACTTTCTGAATTTGATGAATCATACACAGGTCTTTCCAGGCATAGCCCGACTGAAAGGGTACAGTATGCAGGAGATAGCCAAAATCGAAGCGTTATATAATATTGAAGCGAAAGGAGAGCTTCTTCTTTTTCTCTATACAATGGGTATAAACCAAGGGGGAGCACTACCTCCAATACCAGCCATACACAATAGTATGTCCTCACATCTGCATGCAATGAAGGAGTTGAGAGAATGGCTGGAAGAATACGACAGACCTGACTTAGCTGAAGCTGTATTTGCCTTCGATTTTGATGAAGAGCTTGATTGCTTCTTATTCTATACACAGCACGATGAAGGTGTTTACTACATAAACAGTAATGCTGACGAACTCTACAAAGAATTCGACTCTATTTCAGATATGCTAGGAAAGCGTGCTAAAAGTATAGAAAAGCATGGCATCAAATACCCAGCTGAAAACAGTGACTGTATTCGACTTTTCCATTTTGAAGCCGGCGCTCTTGGCTGAACTAATTTCTCCTCAAGTGGAGAGTGATACAAGGACAGCCGCACTCAGCGGAATTCTAGCTAAAGTTGTGTAATCACCACATGGACATCTACCCAAACTGGCGTACAAGCTATGCGCTTTCATTCAAGTGCCAGTTTAGGGTGGATGCTCATGTCGTATTATAAGCCCACCCAATAGACAGGCTTATAGTACTCAGCAGCTAAATAACCCGATATGCTCGCCGGGTTATGTTTAAAGCGGCAAAGTTTTAGCGTAAAAACTACCCCCCTGTTGTGATTCAATAGGCGGGACGCCACTTGTAAGCTTTGGAAACCCTAATCGTAGCGCTGAAAATAACATAAACCTGGAGGCAGCACCAAAACTCCCCGTTACCACACAGGTTCTCAGCCTGTGACACAAATGCAGCGTGACTAACGCATCACTCTGATATAAAAAATGCCCCTGTTAACAGGAGCATTTTTAGATAGATGCAAAATAAAGAGACAGGCTCACTCTATACTTTGAGTATGAGCCTATAATTCTTGTATTCAACACTAAATGTTAAGTATCACTGCTGAGTTTGTCACTTAAACCAATAAGCTTACTTTTGAAAGCAAACATATATATGCCCACCCCTAGTAACATTGGAATATGGTACTCATAAAAAATACTAAATGAGCATATTACCAATGCTAGGAGGTAGTTAGCCGTAAGTGCCAACTTTAAGGTGCTGTCCTCCAAAATCAATACCCTTAACCTTTTCCAAACTGCCAGTACAACAATTCCGACCAATAAGAATAAATAGGTTTCGATAGCGGCTTTTGTAGCCGCTATCAAAGGTAAAAAGAACAGACACGCCAAAGCAATAGCAGAAGCGATTGTCCGGCCATCATTCTCCGGGAGGCTTTTCGACATAATTTGTCATACCCTGAATAACGCCTGTACCATGCACTCCATTAACTACACCAATATTGTCCATTGTCTGACCTAATGGTTTATATATATACTGGTATGATTTGCCTACAGGGCCTAACAGCATACCGATTGCATTTTGGGTATTAGGCACTAAGCCATACGCGATAAATGACAAGAATGTCGAACTTAACATAGCCGTCATAGTCCCAGGAGCACCTACAACCAGTGCAGCGACGCCAACAGCAGAAGCCCATTCTTCATTGGTTGTTTCATTGTAACTCTTCATATCTTCACCAGTTTGTGAAGGCAGATAACTCTCCGAGAAACTTGCAGGTTTTGAAAGTGGGTCTACCCAGTAATACTTGCCATCCTTACCCATCCTGCTAACAAACCCTTCTGCTTTATAACCCAAAGGACGTTCCCGGCTTCCATATTTAACCGCACTTCCTCCTTCAGCGTTGTACCACCACTGCATCGCTGAGGTGACCGCGCCATTAGCGAACTTACCACCCGTGAGTTCAGAGACCGTACCTCCAACGAGCCCAGCAATGATAGTCCGGGTGTAGGCATTGCCAAAGTTCGTGGTCTTAGGATTCATAAACCCTTTCATACTCGCCGACACCATCGAGCTGACAAAACCATGACCAAATTTACCCCCTTGCAGAACTGACGTGATCCCGCCAACCATGGCATGGGAAGCCACATTGGCCAAAGAAGTGAGCCCTCCCGTCTCAAATGGCAGGGCAGTACCTATCACTTCAGAAACGCCTATTGTCACGCTGGAGATAACATATGCCTTCAGTGCTGCACCGAAACTGCCCGTTACCGCATAGGTTTTTAGTCCCTGATATAACGGCAATGCCCAGGGCGCATATATCCCCAATGCAATACTGACCGCCGCATCCAGAATTGGGATCTTCGCAATGGCTTTAAGTAATGAGCTCAGTCCCGTGATCTTCATTAACTTCTTCAGGAAGTAACCGCTCGGGTCGTTGTAAGTCAATGGGTTATTCAGCACATAGCTGTAACGGTTATGGCTTTGCGTTAAATCCGGAAACTGAACAAACGGATCCGCCTGTAAGAATCGACCCAGATTAGCATCGTAGATACGCCCGTTCATATGTATGACCTCGAGCTGGTCTACCTGCTCGTGCCCGGTAAAGGCGCGCATCTGTGTCAGTGGTAACAAACTGCTGCCCATTTCAGAGGCCGCATACACCCGCTGCTGTTTACCCCAGGGGTCGTAAATGTACTGTGCAATCGCACTGCCGCTGTCATTGGTCACCAGTACGGTTGAGCCCAGCATATCGCTGTGTGCAACCTGGGTTTTTTGTGCCTGACCCTCAACCTGACTGATAACCACACCACCGGCATACCAGCGATGCTCAATTTGCGATGGCAAAGTACTGCCACTGCTGTCTTTACCCCCAGTCTGCTTGATCAGCTCATAGACCTTATCAACGTAGTACACCTGTTTTGTTTGTGAACTGCCATTCACCAGTTGTACGTCTTTACGGTAATAGCGGTTACCCGCCTCATCATAGCGGAATTCAGTATAGGTATTACTGTCTTTGGAGATTTTATAAGGCTTATCAAACTGGGTGTAGTAAAAACGGCGCTGACCATCGTTAACAATGTTGCCATGGCTGTCATACGACATACTGTAGCTGCGCTTACCACTTGCCCCGGAAACAGACGTCAGCTGATACGGGTTATTGGTATTCGTATAGTGGTAAGTCCCGACATTGGTATTGGTTTTGATATTGCCATATGCATCATAGCTATAGGTTTGATTCGCCAGGCGCAATGACACACCATAACGGGTGCTGGCATGGCTTACCGTACGGGTTTCCAGGCGCTGCAGGCCGTTATTTTCATAGCCAAATGACTCGGTAAATTTGAACGAATCGTTACCCACGCCCGGCTCATAATACTGACTGATACGATGACGCGTAGTGCCACGGATATCATGCTTATAATTCACCGTATACAGCGTCTGAGTAGCATTTGAAATAGAAATTGAGTCAATAAAGGCACTGTCTTTTTCAAACGACTGGGTCCGGGATACCCCGCCAGCAAACGTCTGCTGCGTCACCCGTCCCTGTGCATCAACACGCTCAATTTTGCTCAACAACTTATTCGTGGCGGCATCATAGTTACTGCGCAACTGACCATTTGTGTAATACGACTTCACAAACATGCCATTTGGCAGCGCCACCTGGCTAACCTGACCCAGGCTGTTATAGCTGGAAACAGACTTAAACTCACCACCAGCATTTTTAGTCACACTGCTTTCAGGACGACCTAAATCATCAAAAGTGTAATGCTTGCTGATGCTTGCCGTATTATTGGCAATTAAGTTTTCGCAGCTTGCCGCTGAGCCTGTCACACGGAACTGATAAGCGTCTGTCAGTTTACCTATGTTACGCGCAGATTTGCTGTTGCCATACACATTACAGCTGACCAAGGAACGACCAGATACGGTTTTATCCAGCTGAACGGTGCGTGATACCTGACCCAACTTATTATAGAAGGTCTCTTTTGTTTCAGAGCGGCCGTTCACCTCTTTCACAACCTCTCCGAAACCGTTGTAATACTGTTTCCAGGTTCCTCGGCTGGGATCTTCTACCTTAATTTTTCTGCCATAACGGTCGTAGTGAGTTGTGGTTACAGTGTTTTTGAACTGTCCTGAGCTACTATTATAAACCGCATTGGTTGTGCTCACTGCGTTACCTAACGCGTTGTAGTTAAATTTAACACGGTTCACAATATCCGGATTAGAGCCCGTATAAGGATCTGTCTTATACAATGTACGGCCCTGCACATCCTGCATTTCATCGCGTTTGTAACTGGTTGCGCTGTAGTTATCATTACTGCCACCCACATCCGTGGTACGGGTTAAATGACCCAGATACTGAACGCTTGTCACTTTGCCACTAGGTAGCGTCGTTTTTTCCAGACGATTGTAGCTGTCAAAATCAAAACGCGTCGTGTACTTAGTCTCTCCCAATTTATAAGGCAATGTCTTGGTGATCGGGTTGTTGTGCTTATCGTAGGTGATATCCTCGTACGCCACACTCCCATCGACCAGTGCTTTGGTATTGCGCACATTGCGGCCATATATATCAAATACCTGATACTGCGCAGCCACACCTGGCTGAGTGGATTTAGTATAGTAGCGTCCGTTCACTGATGAGCACAGCGAGCTGCTGCCACACGATAAGGTTTCACTCTTCTGATAATTACCATCCGCAAAGTGAATCTCTACCACTTCTCCCCACTGGTTCAGAAGCTGTGTTTTTGACAAGCCATTGGGGCTGGTTTCCGTCACAGAAACAATGCGCCCATCCGGGTTGCTCACACCATTATATAAAAACGTGACTGCCTGGTTTAGCGCATTCGTCTTTCTGACAATCAGCTCACCCGTACTATCATACTGAGTATACGTAGAACGCGTCTCTGAGCCCGCGGTGACATCAGTTTGCTTCACATTACCAAACGCATCGTAATGCAGTGTTTTCGTGTACTTGTTACTGGCATCACAGTGATTCACATCATTGCGGCTAGTCACGCTGTCAGAGCATTCTGGGGCAACCGTTTCGCTTTGCAGCATCAAGTTATCGTAGTAAGTAAACTCGGTTTTACGGGTCAGATTGGAATAAGCCAGACCCTGCTTAGCATATTGCAGCTGTCTCACCGAGCTTGACTTTAAGCGCCCATGTCTCAGATAGTCCGCACCCGTATAATAGGCGTTAGTTGAACTGGTGATGTGCGCCACAGTCCAGCTATCCTGACCACTGCCAGTTGGCATATAGGTCGCCGTCGTATTACTGGTCAGGTTACCCCACTTGTCAGTCAGTCCTGAGTCATAGCTGTTGGTGACCATAATCCGCTTGATGGGACGACGGGTGCCATCGGAGCCTACCTGCCAGCCTTTTTCATCACTGTGGCGAAGATAAACGAATAATGACCCCAGCTTATCGGTATGCTGATTCCAGGTAGAGGTTGCATGCGTGATCAGATGATCGCCGGCATAAGACTTGGTGAACTGAGGCTTGCCCGTCAGTGGCCAGCTCTGATGATAGCGCGTCGTCGTTTTGATGTTCGTTTGCGGATCGGTAGTTTCTATTTCATAGAAACCCTGAGGCCCTCGACCCAGTTTATCAATCTTAAACCCTGAGTATTTGTATTTAACACCCACTTGCTGGGCCGATGAGCCACTGCCATTAGAGTCCGAATAAACACTACTCACCAGCCACATACCAAATTTTGGTGAGAAGAAGTTCGCATTTACCTTACCTAAGGTATTAAACGCCGGTAAATGGGTGTACACCGCGTCGTCTGATATCTTCTTATAGTTAATATCCGTTTCAACACCGAAACCCGTGGTGATTTTAGTCAGCTTATGTGAGGCAACACTGGCGCTCAGCATCGTATTACGATAATGCGCAAAAGTTGCATTGGACGTCGCAGCAGTACTACTGCGCAACACATCAACCAGGCCATCACCATCTATGTCACCAATTTTAAGCGTATGACCAGTGCCTTTTAATTCACCACCCAGTTTGATTTCCGTGTAGCCAATACTGGTGGCGCTGGTTGTTTTCCCTGTCCAGACCGTCGCCTGCATCCCATCAGTGTAGGTCGTGTCAACCCAGATATAGCCCGTGTCACAATTACGCCATGACGTGGTTGCCACTTCCTCTGCTAACGCAGGTACTTCAGGCTCAATACCATGGGGCTGGCCATCGCCTACCCAGCGGCAATACCCCTCACGATCTACTACTCGAGCATGATTAAGCGCGATAATATCAGCAATATTATCCTGGTTTACATCAGCAAAGTGAACGTTGCCCCGGTAACTCTCAGTGCCCATTTTTTCAGAGAGTATCGACAAACTTTTTGCCGATTGTAACGGTGCTGCCGCATTGCCGGTACCCAGGCGATACTGCCAGCCATTGTTTTTAGCAAATACCAGATCAGACAGGCCATCACCATTTAAGTCAGCAAACCGAATGTCTTCCACACCACTGAAGTCATACTCGAACTTGCTATACTCATCCGTGCCTTTACTCAGTAATAGTTTGTCTTTGTAGGCAGTTGTAGAGCACCCAGGTACTCCTTGATAGCGTGGACTGTAAGTCGTTTTCAGTCTAACAATAAAGTCGGACACACCATCTGCGTTAATATCCGCACTTTTGGTGAATTTACGCTCTATTGAATAAGACGAGTTACACCCCTGGCTACTCCTATCTGGAGAAAAGTCTGCAGTGCTAAACTCATAGAAATAATCAAGTGCGCCGTAGTCCCGGCCCAGTGCGTTATTAGATTCTATGTTCTTACGATAGGCCAGCTTTCTGCCATAGCTGGATAACCAGTCAGACAAGCCATCACCGTCAATATCGACGAACATAGTAGAACTTGAATACCCAGGCGCCAGTGCCACAGCCGAGCTAAACGAGAGTCGTTCAACATACTCATTTGGATAACAAATCCCTCTGCCTTGCAATTGCGTAGCGCTCAGGCTGGCTGGCTGAGAAAACGCTTCGGTACGTACGCTATCTGCTGACTGTACTTGCTCTAAATAATCAGCATGCATCAGATCTGCACCGTAAGGCTGCACACCATCATCACAGATCATATCCGACACCGTTTGCGTAGCAGGCTGATAGGCCTTTGCATACCACTTGGTTGTCGAGCCCGACGTTTGTGCATAGATGATATCGGTATAACCGTCACCGTTCACATCCGTCAGTTTAAAATCATTAACCGACTTCAGGTTTGAGGTGATCACATCTGTATCATGACCTGCGATCTTAACGCTCAGTACTTTGCCCGTACTATTGGTATATAAGAAGTCCGAGCGACCATCGCCGTTAAAATCCGTCAGTAAGGTCGTTGTTCTTATTCCTGAAGTTTGGTTTGCAGCGACAGCAAACCCAACATCGCTGGTGTCTTTTTTATAATCAAACGTAAGTGCATACTTACATGACTTATCAGCACTGATTGAGGTACATTCCTGAATGCTGTCAATATAGTCATGCTTACTACCATCACCATTGATATTGTAATAACGGTATGCCTCACCGCCGCGTGTAACCTCAATTCCCGAGATGCGTTTTACATTCGCCACCTTACCCCCATAGGCGTAACCATATTGGCGGGTATTACGGTCAGTGTAATCAAAGTTAACTTTTACTTTTCCATAAGCAATATAGTTCAACAGGTGGTAGCCAAGGCTCGTATTGGTGGTGTAGTGATAGGTAATTTTATTGCCGAAAATATCACTGACTTGTTTCAGCGCCCAGGTGTGTGCCCCTTTCGCTGAACTGCCAGCCGGTTTGACAAACGCATCACTGTCACTGCTTAACGACGTGTCGCCGTAGTATTTTGTATCGCCATCTTTGGATTCAACAACAAAGCCTTTGGGTCCGGTGTTACTGCTATCTGTACCGATTGCTTTAATGGTCATAAAGTTAGACAGCTCAGTGCGATAGGTGCTGTTTGCCGCACCATAAGTGCCACTGACCAGGATCAGACGATTACCATCTAAACAATATCCGTCGCTCTTTTGCATTCTGACCGCTTGTTGCTTACCGTCTGTTGCAATGTTTTTTGTACATCGGGTAATGGCAGAAGCAGCTGCGACATTCCATCCATACCCGGCATTACCGACGCCCGCAGCAGAGCTATAAGAGATAGAAACCGACGGCTTGATGCCACCAGGGCCCTTAGGTAAAGCCACAGGTATTGAGTAGGTTGCCTGACCCGTCTCATCAACCCTAAAGTTGCCCGCAGTGGTATCTATTTTGCTGGCTGGCTCTACTGCGCCTTGTCCGGTGTATAAGAAAGTGCCATTTGCCGATGCCAGGAAAACTTCTGAGCCGGACTTCACATCCAATCGACCGTCACCATTGACATCAATAAGTTGATAATTATTAGCTAAATTGGTACCCGACGGCAGCTTAAGTGCACGGATCGCGCCCGACTTGGTGCCAATCGAAATGAGACTCGCATCATGATGAGAAGACGCATCGGTGAAAAGGACATAATCTCTGGTACCGTCACCATCTATGTCTTGCCAGCGCAGGCGCTCTGTTAGCGAGGCGCTAAGCTGAAGCTGAGATTCTATGGCTCTAAACTGTGATTCATAGAGTATTTCACGGGTCCACTGACCGTTACTGTATCTCAGTTTGAGTAACCCCATTGTGGGGTAGACGTATAAAGGCACGTCTATTTCACCGGCAATTAAGACAAACTGCTTAGGCGACTGAATATAGATATTTCCCGAGCTATCCTCATAGACACTGGGCGACTGTGCAACACTCGCCTGTGCCAGTGAGGAAAACAGAAATAACAAGCTTATTATTTGTATTATTGTTTTCATATTTTCAAAATCCCTGACTGATTTTATTTACCTTAAAGAAACAAAAGACAATCTCTCTGAACAAAATTCAGACGATGATTATACCTAAAGCAGGAAAATGAACAAATGATTAATAATGAATTAAATTTCACGAACAGAAAGACATGACAGATAACAAATGAACAATATAAATATTTACTTTGCCCAACGGATAAACGTGCCGGTAACAAAACAGCCTAGTAACCAGGCAATCCTTACTCGCGCCAGGACCTGTTCAGCCCTCACAGAAGCCAAGTTAGTTACAGAGTGACTGAAGCAGTTCCGCACCACAAAAACCTTCCCACTGGCAACCTATAGCTTGAGCGCCACAACAAAATGTTTCATCAATATTTCATCGCTGTACGCGCTCAAATCAGATAGTACCATCAGCTTTTCTCCGTCTTTGGCTATCAGGTAACTGTTCCCAAAGATATCGATCATGGCACCATTCAAAAGCACGACTCGCTCTCGGCATTCGCCCTGCTTAATTTGCGGGTATATATCACTTTGCCAGTCTGGCCTTTTTAATAACTCCAGTTTGTCGGTACGTTGCTTTAGTACATCAGCGACATTGATCAGTTGGCACAAGGCGATGATGCGTTTGTCATGAAGTGCTTCTTGCTTCCAATAATTGAACAACAACGAAAAGCTCAGAATCAACAGAGCCAGACACATCAAGCAACACCAGAAGCACACTGTACGCATTCATTTTATCCCGTTATTATCTCATTTATTATGTTGCTCGCTTCCATCGGCTATCTCTTTAAGCTATTTCCCACCAGCTAAATCAATAAAGGTACCTGTCGCATAGCTTGCCTGATCACTGAGCAACCAGGCGATGGCACTGGCCACCTCTTCGGGTTTACCACCTCGTTGCAGTGGCAAGTATGAAGCCAGCCTGTCGACTCTGCCTGGTTCACCACCATCGGCATGAATATCGGTATAGATACATCCCGGACGGACACAATTCACACGGATCCCGTCTGACGCGAGCTCCAGAGATAAGCCGCGCGTGAAGCTGTCAATGGCGCCTTTGGCTGCCGCATAGTCTACGTACTCATTTGCGGCTCCAAGATAGGAAGCCGCCGATGACACATTCACGATGGCACACATGTCCGCCTGATGATATGCACGGATCTGCTTAAGCACCTCTCTGGCGCAGATAAAGTAGGGCGTTACATTGGTGCACAACATCTGATTAATGCGTTCAGCTGTCATGTCTTCCACGCGTATTTGAGTAGCCAGCACTCCGGCATTATTGACCAGATGTGAGATAGGCCCCAATTGTGATTTGATGTCTTCGCATAGCTGAACCACCTGTGCCTCTTCGCAAATATCAGCGGCAAAGCTATCCGCAATGCCCCCTTGTGCGCGGATCTGCGCAACCACCTGTTCAGCAGCCGCATGGTTAGATTTATAATTAACGGCTACCTGATAACCCTGTCCGGCAAGCAACTTGGCGCTAGCCGCACCGATCCCTCGGCTGCCTCCCGTGATTAAAACGACTTTTTTCATTGTTGTTATTTCCCATATAAAAAGGGGTGCTCTGCACCCCTTTAGATTCATTTTTAACGGTCTGGACAACTGTCCAGACTCAGCTAATGCGGCCGTTACCGGCCAAATTCAGTTGGTGCTGGCGGCACAGTAAGTGGCGTCTTCGGATTTGCTTTCATTTCTTTTAGCAGCTCCTCAACAGCGCGCTCTACTGACGGATCTTTACCGGCGTGGATCAGCTCTGGGCGATCAATGACTTCGATATCCGGGCTCACACCCACATCTTCGATGATCCAATTACCCTCATTGTCCAGAATACGGAAAGTCGCAGCAATTACCTGACCACCGTCAACCAAACGAGGATTACCCGAAATACCGATCAGACCACCCCAGGTACGAGTACCAATGAGTTTACCTAATCCCGCCTGACGGAAGTAGTAAGGTAACGCGTCCCCGCCCGAACTTGAATAGCCATTGATCAACATGGCTTTCGGTCCATCATGGGCAAATTGCGGTGTTTTAGTTGGCTCAACACCACGGCGTTTCCAATAGTTCAATGGTTTGCGAGCCAGCCAGGTAATCATATGCTCAGGTATAAAGCCACCGCCATTGTAACGATCGTCAATGATCAGTGCATCTTTGGTTGTCTGCGGCATAAAGTGCTTAAACATCGCACGGTTACCTTCAAACAAAGTATTTGGTAGATGAACGTAACCGATACGGCCGCCTGACAGTTTATCGACATATGCCATGCGAGAATGAACCCACTCAAGGTAACGCAGGCCGCCTTCACTGGCACTTGGCTTCACTGTTACCTGCCAGGCTCCATCCAGGCTTGGTGTGTTATTAAGACGCAGTTCAACCTGAGTCCCCTGAGTATTTTCAAGCAGCTCATAGAAATTACTCACGGAGTTAACCGCTCGACCATTCACCGATACAATGTAATCGCCCACACTGGCGTTCACACCCGGCTCATCTAGCGGCGAGCGGAACTCTTCATGCCAGTTCTCACCCTGATAGATTTTTTCAATGCGCACAAAACCTGAATTGTGGGCACTGATCTGAGCCCCTAATAAACCGTGCTTTTTGCGCTTGGCTTTCGGCTCGTCACCAGACTGAACATAAATGTGACCCGCATTGATTTCACCAGCAATTTCACTCAGAACATAATCCAGATCGTTGCGATGTGCCACCGCATCGGCCAAAGGCTGATAGCGCTTCAAAATGGCATCCCAATCCTGACCATGGTGATTTTCATCGTAAAACCAGTCTCTGAGCGTCCGCCAGCCTTCGACATACATTTGTTGCCATTCAACTTTCGGATCGATCTTGAGCACCATGTTACTCAGGTCAAGTTGTGTCGCTTTCAGATCTTGCTTGGCTTCGGGCTTAATCACACTATATTTTCCGCCAGCCCTGACAATCAGATGTTCACCACCAGCAGCCAGCTTGTAGGCCTGTACGCCCTTAGCAACTGTTTGTACTTTGCCATCCTGTTTGGTGGGGATCAGCTTTAGTGAGCCTTCAGACAATGTCAGTACACCGCCCTTCACACCACTCAGGTCACCATAACTACCCGCTTTCGCTGGTAATGCGACAACCCGTGACATAAAGCCCTCAACCTGTAGCTGGTTATCTGCTTTGCTGTCGTCGGCCTTTTTGCCTTTCTCTTCACTTACGATTGCCGCTTCATCGCTGCTGAACGCACTTAGTGAAGTAACCTGGTCATTCACCGCAACGGCATACAAACGGGTTGCGTTGTTATACAAATAAGCAAATTCATACGAGCTGAAAGTCAGATTGAAATCGCGCTCTGACGTGAAATACAGGTATTGGCCATCTGGTGAGAATGCAGGGTTCTGCTCATTAGTCATGTCATCTGTAAGACGACTGAGCTTTTTACTCTGCGTGTTGTAATGCCACAGCGATGCATACCGGTTGGCATTGTTCTTCACAAAGATCAGATCTTCGCTGTTGGGAGACCAGGTATATTGTGTGATACCATCGTCATCAAATTTACCGGTATCAATTTTATGCAGCTCACCCGATTTAGCGTCCAGCCACCACATAGTGTGGTTCTTGTCAGCAAACAATAGCTTTGAACTATCAGCAGACCAGATAGGGTCAAATCGCCAGATAGTGCCGTTGCTGGTGAGTTGTGTGACTTCGTTATTGTTGGCGCGATCTTTTAGATAGATCTCATATTCGCCCGATACATCACTCATGTAAGCGATATAACGGCCATTCGGTGACCAACTGGCTGAAATTTCACGACCCTTGTCCGTCATACTCAAGTTACGAGTCGTGCCCTGCTCTACTGGCACTGAAAAAACTTCACCACGTGCAGTAAATAAGGCACGCTTACCGTCATGAGACACATCCATTGAATCAATGAATTTGCTGACATTTTTGGTATAAGGCATGGCGTACTTACGCACCCCTGGCACATTAATAGTCAGCTTTTCAGTGGCTTTGGTTGCCTCATCAAAACGATACAGGTAACCGCCATTTTCATACACGATGGCATCAGGTCCAGCTGAGGGCCACAGCACATCATAGTCACTGTGGTTAGTCATTTTAACTGGCGCTTTCCCTTTCCGGTGCTTGTATAAGTTCAGCGTATAATCGCGATCAGAAACAAAGTAAATACTGTCATTCACCCAGGTTGGCTGCTGATCGGTTGCTCTATGCTCTGTAAGCTGCTCAGAGGTGTTGTTTTCTAAATCATACACCCAGACATCCTGTGCACGACCGCCCCGGCTGCGTTTCCAGGTTCTGAATTCACGATCTATCGGTGTATATACAAACTTTTTGCCATCGGGTGACAGCATACCCCCACCACTTTCAGGGATTGCAAGAGGCTGCTCCAGGCCACCATCTGCGGGGATCATATAAGGGCGACCCATGCGTTTCCCCCAAGGAGTACGATTGGCACGGAATACGATAT
Organism: Pseudoalteromonas rubra; assembly: GCF_005886805.2. Lineage (NCBI taxonomy): Bacteria > Pseudomonadati > Pseudomonadota > Gammaproteobacteria > Alteromonadales > Pseudoalteromonadaceae > Pseudoalteromonas > Pseudoalteromonas rubra. The sequence goes on along the minus strand of NZ_CP045429.1, from coordinate 910,853 downwards.
GTTTGCCGTCCGGCGTCCAGTCAAAAACACGATAGTCAAAACCGCCGCGCGGTGGCATTGGGCCCACATCATTGTAATACGTCAGCTGCTTCAGGTTAGAGCCATCCACGTCAATCACATAAATTTGTCGGCTACCATTGTATTCGGCAGCAAAGGCGATGCGTTTGCCATCGGGAGAGAATTTGGGAAACGTCTCAAAGCCAACATGGTCAGTCAGGCGAGTGCTGTTACCCGATTTAGTGTCGGCAATGTAGATATCGCCACCATATACGAAGGTAACCTTGTTCTGATGAATATCAGGAAAGCGCAGTAAACGCGTGTCCTCTGTTTGGTATGCAGCGGCCAGCGGTGCTGCCACAGCCGCAATGGCGGCAACTAGGTGCTTGAGTTTCATAAGCCTCACAAGTTAGTTTTGTTATTTTATCTCATTTATAATAACAACTCTGTTCCTAATTACAGCTAACTTGCGGTCAAAAGCTTGTTACAAAATATGAAACCCCAATGATATTGCCCAACTCAACGCCTATCACTGAAAGTTCAACACCTCAACGCCCATGTCTTCTTTAACATGTTCAATCACCATATAAGTGTGATTGGTGCCAACACCGGGGATCTCGACGATCTGCCCCAATACCTCTCGGTACTGGCGCATATCCTGTACCCGTATCTTTAGAAGGTAGTCGAACCCACCCGCCACCATGTCACAGGCGACCACGTTGGGGAGTTCCAGTACATGTTCCTTAAACGTTTCAAACACTGATTCGGTCGAGCTTTTCAGGGTGATCTCGACATGGGCCACCAGGTGCTGACCCAGCTTAGCGGCATTTAATCTGGCAACATAGCCTTCAATATAGCCCTCCGCTTCGAGCTTTTTCACCCTATCCAGACACGGGCTGGGGCTCAAATTAACCGCTTTGGCCAGGTTTACATTGGAAATACGGGCATTCTTTTGCAGGATATCCAGGATAGCTAAATCAATCCTGTCGAGCACCCGGGTTTTAATTGAAGTGGTCATTCAGCATAAAATTCTGCACAGCTTGGCAATTACCCGCAAATTTACCGTAATCAAAAAAAATAAGACAGCATATTCTGCTGCCTTTTCGATAGAATGTCCCCGAAATTTGACGTAACCGCCACACCAGAGACTTATTCGTGGCAAACCATTTATTAGAACGCGAGACTGGCTAAAAGTTGAACACCTCTAAAGGTGTGTTAAGGTTAGCACTATGACCGCATCATATTGTCGTAATTGACGCTTTATGCAAAGGCCTGCTCATATTAAAAGGCCACCCACATAGCGAGCACTTACATACAACTTGCTATCACTGCTTTAAGCTGTTCAATTTACAATCATTTTTGACTCTTATTTTATGAGGCTGAGTTATGCTTTATAACGGCGATTTGACAACCACTTGTCCTATCAGACAGAAGATCCGCGATTTTTACCGCATCGATGAGAACGAAGTTATCGACCATATTTTGCCTCTGGCAGAAGTTGGCGTAACGGCGCGTAGCCGTGCCTGGGAAAGAGCCCGCCAGATAGTCGTGAACATCCGTCGCGATCAGGATGGTCAAAATGGGGTAGATGCTCTGCTTAACGAGTTCTCTCTGTCATCAGAAGAAGGCGTGGTATTGATGTGTCTGGCAGAGGCCTTATTGCGTGTGCCAGATAAAGAAACTCAGGACCAGCTGATCCGCGATAAACTCGCTAAAGGTGACTGGAGTTCTCACTTAGGTAGCAGCGATTCTCTGTTTGTAAACGCGTCGAGCTGGGGTTTGCTGGTCACCGGTAAAATGGTCAACTACAGTGACAAACAACAAGAAGAACAATTTGGTGTCCTGAAGCGCACCATTGGTCGCTTAGGCGAGCCTGTGATCCGTAAGTCTGTTAACTTCGCTATGAAGATCATGGGTAAACAGTTCGTCATGGGTGAAACCATTCAGGATGCGATTACCCGCGCCGCAGAAAAAGAACAAAAAGGCTACGTATACTCTTACGATATGCTGGGCGAAGGTGCCCGTACCATGGCAGATGCCGAGCGTTACTACCAAAGCTACATGAATGCAATCCACGCCATCGGTAAAGCAGCTGCCGGTCGTGGTCCAGTTAAGAGCCCGGGCATTTCAGTTAAGCTTTCTGCTATCCACCCGCGTTATGAGTTTTCTCACAGCGACCGCGTGATGGAAGAGTTAGTCCCTAAACTGAAAGAGCTGGCAGTAGCAGCAAAGCAGTATGATATTGGCTTTACCGTGGATGCTGAAGAAGCGGATCGCCTGGATATTTCTTTAGATGTGATTGAAGCCGTATTCTCTACACCGGAGCTGGATGGCTGGAATGGCTTTGGTTTGGCGGTACAAGCGTATCAAAAACGCGCTATTTTTGTAGTGGAATGGGTTGCTGATCTGGCTCGTCGCGTAGGTCGTAAACTGATGGTCCGCCTGGTAAAAGGCGCTTACTGGGATACCGAAATCAAAACCACACAGCAAGACGGTTTAGATCACTTCCCGGTATTTACTCGTAAAGCGACCACTGATGTCTCTTACAAAGCCTGTGCAATCAAACTACTGGAAGCCCGTGATGTGCTGTTTCCGCAGTTTGCGACACACAATGCCTATACCGCAGCTACTATTCTTGAAGTAGCCAAAGGCGACAACACAGGGTTCGAATTCCAGCGTCTGCACGGTATGGGTGAATCCCTGTTTGACCAAATCGTAGAAAGCGAAGGGATCCAGTGTCGTGTATACGCGCCAGTTGGCCATCACGAAGACTTACTTGCTTACCTGGTACGTCGTCTACTCGAAAACGGTGCCAACTCTTCGTTCGTTAATGCCATTGTCGATACCACCAAGCCGGTAGAATCTTTGCTGCCTGATCCGGTTGAAACCTTGCAAGGCCTGCGCAACAAATATAACAAGCAGATCAGCCTGCCTATCGAGTTGTACGGCGATGAGCGTCCGAACTCAAAAGGAATGGACCTGACTGACATTAATGTACTAACCCCGTTCAAAGAGAACCTGGACAACTGGTTCAACGAACATCGCATTGAAGAAAGCGATGTGCCAGAGGGTCGCATGGCAGTACGCAACCCAGCTAATCACACAGAGATTGTCGGCCATGTGCCTGTGCATGATGAAACATACATGCAAGGTATCCTGAGCAATGCAGAAAACGCCTTTGCAGAGTGGTCGCAAACGCCTGTGAAAGAGCGAGCCGACCTGCTGCGCCGTGTGGGTGATATTCTTGAGCGTCACCATGACGAGCTGGTCGCAATCTGTATTAAAGAAGCCGGTAAGATCACACAAGATGGTATTGATGAAGTACGCGAAGCTGTAGACTTCTGTCGTTACTATGCAGCACGTGCCGAAGAGCTATCTAAAGACGAGCGTTTTGAAGCCCGTGGTGTGATTTTGTGTATCAGCCCATGGAACTTCCCACTGGCGATCTTCCTGGGTCAGGTTGCCGCAGCCATCGTGACGGGTAATACTGTTATTGCTAAGCCTGCCGAGCAAACAAGTATGATTGCTGTTCGCTGTATCGAGCTGATGCGTACCGTTGGTCTGCCTGAGCATGTTGTTCAACCAGTTATTGCTCGCGGTAGCGAAGTAGGTAAACACATTGTTCCAGATGAGCGTATTCAGGCTGTGATGTTCACCGGTTCAACTGAAACCGGTACATTGATTTCACAAATCCTGGCCGAGCGTAATGACATCCAGGTCCCCCTGATCGCAGAGACTGGTGGTCAAAACTGTATGGTTGTCGACTCAACGGCGTTGCCTGAGCAAGTTGTGGATGACGTTATTTCTTCTGGTTTCCAAAGTGCCGGTCAGCGCTGTTCAGCCCTGCGGGTATTGTTCCTGCAAGAAGACGTCGCTGATGGCATTATCAAGATGCTGCAAGGTGCACTACAAGAGCTGCATGTTGGCGACCCGGCGCTGCTGTCCACAGATGTAGGCCCGGTGATCGACGAAAAAGCACTAAATGCCCTGACTAAACACGTTGAGTTTATGAAAGGCAACGGCAAGTTGTTGTTTGAAGCTAAGATCCCGGACAACAGCGAAAATGGTGCTTACTTCTTTGCGCCGCGCTTGTATGAGATCTCTGACTTGTCAGTATTGAAACGCGAAGTGTTTGGCCCGGTTGTTCACATCATCCGCTTCAAAGGCGAAGACCTGGACAACGTCATTGACCAAATCAATGGCACGGGATACGGCCTGACTATGGGTGTCCACTCTCGTATCGAAGCGCGTTGTGAATATCTGGCGAAAATGTCTCGCGCGGGTAACGTCTACGTCAACCGTAATATGATCGGTGCCATCGTAGGTGTGCAGCCATTCGGTGGTCGTGGTTTATCAGGCACAGGCCCTAAAGCTGGTGGTCCAAACTACTTGTTGCGCCTGGTGAAAGAGAAAGCGTCTCCGGACAACGTTCAGATGACTAACCTGACACCTGATGAACTAGAAACACACCACTTCCCGGGTGCGGTTGAGCAAGTTGAAGCCCTAATGCAAAACTCGCTTCGCGATGAAAAAATCTGGCGTGCAACCCCGCTTAATGACCGTGTGTCTGCGGTACGTCAGCTACTTGCTAAAGTGGCAACGGTTGAGATCATCGATGACCTGGCGGACGATTTAGCCCTGACACTGGCGGATGCCCGTGCCCAGCTTAACCGCCTGGAAAAGCGCATGCGTTCACACATTGTGTTACCTGGGCCAACGGGTGAATCTAACACCTTACACCTCGAACCACGTGGCTGTGTTGTGTGTTATGCCGATAAGAGTACTTCGTTTAACTTCTGGGCGCTGTCGGTCATCACTGCATTGGCAGCAGGTAATACCGTGATCACGGTAGCATCTGAGCTATTCTACGAGGAAGCACAGGCATTCCGTGACAAGTTTATCGCCACCGGGGTTGCCGAAGGTGTATTCCAGGTCGCTAAGCCAAACCAGTTGCAAGCTATTCTGGCACACCCACACCTGTCAGGCGCAGTGGTTGCTGCACGTTCATCACGCCTGGGCTACTTCAGTCAGCAGCTAGCTGCACGTAAAGGCGCTATCCTGCCAGTGATCAGTGCTGAATACTACGACACACTGATCAGCCGTCTGGTTACTGAGAAAACAATCAGTATTGATACCACCGCATCGGGCGGTAATACTTCACTGATGACTCTGGTAGAAGATGACGAATAACCGAATGCGTTAAACCTCATTCAATCTAAGCCGGCATTCGCCGGCTTTTTTTATGCAATTTCAATCACCTTAAACGGCGCTGTAATGCACAAATTACAAGCCTGTACCTTGATTTGTAGCAAAACTATTTCATTTTTTATTGAACCGTTATATTGTGCCTGCTTCTCTCACAAAGTTAGGGGCTATGTGTGCAAAAGAACAAAACTATCGGCAGCATGTTAATCGTTGCCGGCACCACCATCGGAGCAGGCATGCTGGCGCTGCCGATCGCTTCTGCGGGACTAGGATTCACCACCGCGTTACTCTTAATACTGGCAACCTGGGCCTTGATGACCTACACCGCCTTACTGATGCTGGAACTGCATCAATACGCCAACAAAGAAGCCACACTCAACACACTCGCTAAACGCATTTTGGGTAAAAAAGGCCAGTATGTGGCAAACTTCTCCATGGTATTTTTGTTTTATGCACTGTGTGCTGCCTACATTGCAGGCGGCGGTGCTCAGCTTCAGGAGAAGCTGACTGCATTAACCAGTATGGATATTGCACCTCAGGCAGGCTCAGTACTGCTGGCCATCATAGTCGCAACAATTGTTACTTTGGGTACCAGCACCGTAGATAAGCTCAATCGCGTCTTATTCACGATCAAAATCCTGGTGCTGGCCAGTTTGTTTTTTGTTCTTACGCCCTATGTACGCGGTCAACATTTGCTAGATATGCCCGTCGAACAAGGGCTTATCATCTCTGCGTTACCAGTCATCTTCACGTCATTTGGCTTTCATGGCTCCATTCCCTCTATCGTTAAGTATGTTGGCCTTGATATCCGCACACTGAGAAAAGTGATGATAGTGGGCGCTTCACTGCCTTTAGTGATCTATATAGGCTGGCAATTGCTCAGTCAGGGTGTGATGGCACAAAGTGCTTTACTAGATAGCGAAGGGCTGCCTGGGTTTGTAGCCAGTATCTCCAGTATCGCGCATAGCCCACAGGTAAGCACCTTTGTGACACTGTTTGCAGACCTGGCTCTGGCGACCTCATTTTTAGGAGTAAGCCTGGGTCTGTTTGACTTTTTTGCTGATGCCTTTAAAAAGCGTAATACGGTGTCCGAGCGGGTGATCACGGCACTCATCACCTTCTTACCGCCACTTGGTTTTGCACTGTTTTATCCGCAAGGATTTATTATGGCACTGGGTTATGCGGCCATTGCGTTAGTGGTGCTGGCCATTTTCCTGCCGGTTACTATGGTTTGGCAGCAGCGCAAAACCCAGCAAATGGACGGCTACCAGGTTGTTGGTGGAAACTTGGGTCTGGTGTGCGCGGGACTTTGCGGCGTATTGATCATCTCAGCACAATGTTTGCAAATGCTCGGGGTTATCCCTCCACTTTAACAAATCACCACACTTTTTGCCTCGATTTAACTGCGGCTGGCGATATAATGCCCGTATAAAGACATTATCAGCCGTAGTTAAGAAGGACCGTATGAAGCATCTGATCCCCCTCATTCTGCCAGCCACTTTACTTATCGCCTGTGGCGGAGAGAATAGTGAGCCATTAAAGGCTAACCCGGACTCTTCCACAGATAACAATACCCAGGATACCAGCAACCTCACACAAAGCTGCGGCAGTGATTTCAACGCGCAACGGTCGCTGAACAAGTTTGAAAGCACCTCGGTGTTTTGGCAAATTGAAGGAGCCAGGTTACAATCCAAATCCCAACTCACCCTATTAGCCGACAAGTTTTCTCTTTCTGCATCTCACGAACTTAGCTCAGATGACACCTTGTGTCTGCTGGCCGCAAATATCTTTGGTTCCAGTAGTGCTCAGACCTGGCAAGGGAATGACAATGGCTCGGTAAAACCGGGGGAACTGTACTATTACAGCCCCGCGATGACCTTTACAGGGGCTTTACCGTCTTTCACGTCACTGGATGACTGGCGCAGCCAGGGTGCGCCGACACAAACCCCAGTCACAACCCCAGACAGCGAGATCACTATTTGGTATCGCAACCGGGATGAAAACCGCTTTACTTTGGGAACGACACAAAGTAACCAAAATCCAGTCATACTGAGTTGTGATCAAGACGGATTTGCATTGTCTTACTCTTTGTCGCAGGTTGCTCAAAGTCAAATAGATACACTCAATCCCAGTTTCTGTGAAACCCAAGGCAACGGAGAAAACGCAGTGACTCAATGCCTGAGTGTTGCACTTACCACCACGGATAAACTGGAGTCATGTACATTTGGCGCAACCAGTGTGGCTTTACCAGACAACACTGGCAACAAAACATCCGTCAAAGTCGCCGGTGAGCTGAATATTGTTACAGGGGACGCTGAACTAAAGATTACTCAGATTGATGTAAAGTAGTAAGACCCTCTAATGCCGTGCCTGGTTGGGCACGCATTACCCGGCATCTTGCTGTGGGCGGGTCGATGAATTCGCTTTTGCATTTCTGTCCAACAGATATATCAGCGGAACAAAACACAAGAAAACGGTCGCGTAGTTCACTAAAGGCAGGATAGTTTTATACAGGTAACCTGAATAACTAAGTTCCATAAGATGCCGGTCAACCAGCCTGAACAGCTGTAGTAAAGGCGCAGGAATAACAACCAGTTGGCAGATGATGCTCTGCCACATATACATTTTGTCTTTCAGGGCCCAATAAGCAACAATGGCAATAAAAAGAATGTCGGCCGCGGCCCAGTAAATGTAACGGTAGACTTTGTTGCTATCAAGCTCCAGGACCAAATCGTGAGTCAAATAGCCGTTAACGAAAAACGCAAAACACAATAGCGAGTACCGTAATGCTTGCCTGTCTTTCAGGAAATAAAACAAAACAACGGCAACTGAAACAAGGACCATCTGACTATCAAAAATAGTATTCAGAAGTGCTCTTATCGTGTCACCGTTGATATCGATATTCGCCAACATGGCTATCAGAAACCGTTAGAACTTATTTCGGATCTTCGCTTCCATCGTCACCGCCACCATTTGAACCCGGCATATAAGCATATTTATTAAGCATTGTTTTCTCCATTAACATTATCAGATTAAATTCCGCTGAATAGCCTAGCCCAAGAATCGGTACCACGCAATACTTCTAGTTGTTTCCACGTACATTAATTGGGTCAGATTCCTTAGCCTTACCTTGCATGATAGAGATTTCGACACGCCGGTTGCGACGACGGTCTTCATCAGTTTCATTGGGCACCAGCGGCCGAGTATCTGCATGCCCGACGACGACCATACGGTTTTTGTCGAATCCAGTGACGGTCTGCATTTCTGTCGCAACCGCAACCGCCCGAGTCGCAGACAGATCCCAGTTATTACTATATAGCTCATTCGAAAACTGGAAGTCATCCGTATGCCCGGACACCGTTATTTCGCCAGGCACATCTTTGAGCAGTTGGGCAATATCCTGAATCACAGGTTTAAACTTAGGTTGTAAGAATGCGCTGCCAGAAGGAAAAGAGCCATTCTCCTGGATCCGTATAATGATTTGCTGTCCCAATGATTCCAGTTCAATTGCACCATCCATGATTTGCTTTTCCAGCTGCTGGGCGATTTTTTTCACCAGCTCATTGACCTGCTCCTGCTCCGCAGCCGCAATTGCCTGTGTCATCGACTGCTCTTGTGCGGTACTGGAAGACTCACCTCCGCGCTTGTTACCACGCTGCTCTTGTCGTCCACCCGCAGAGCTTTCATCACCAGCCTGAAACTCCAACATCTGCTGCGTCATTTCAACTGTCTGTTGCTGTATCGTTTCGATAGGAGTGGGTTCAGGCTTGCCCGGCGTGAACTCCATGGCAATCACACTGGTCCCTTTTGGAATGTCCTTTACCTCAATCTTGTTTTGCACGCCAAATGCAAATTTCATGGAGCCCGCGATCTGCTTAAATTTGAGTACATCCATTTCTGAAAACGCCAGTAGCAGTACGAAGAAACACATCAGCAGAGACATCAGATCGGCAAAAGTCCCCATCCAGGCAGGTAAGCCTGGGGGGGGACATTTGCATTCGTTCTCGTCAGACATAATTACTCCTCGGCCTCAGCACCCCGTTTGGACTCAGGTAGGTAGTTTTTCAAGATACCTTCTATCACTTTCGGGTTCTGGCCGTCCTGGATCCCCAAAATAGCATCCAGGATTAAGCGTTGATTTCGTTCTTCCTCGTCTTTACGCAGCTCCAGTTTTACCTGAATTGGAATAGCCACCACGTTAGCCAAGAACGCACCATACAATGTCGTCAATAGTGCAACGGCCATCGCGGGTCCAATCGCTTTCGGGTCATCCATGTTCGATAGCATGGCTACCAGGCCGATTAAGGTACCAATCATCCCCATTGCAGGGGCAATGTCCGCCAAAGATTTAAACAATCCAGCACCCATTTCATGACGCGTCGAAGTGAGCGCAATGTCTTTTTGCAGGGTTGCCCTGACCACATCCGCATCGTGACCATCCACCAGCATGTCAACACCTTTACGCATAAAGGAATTGGGAATTTCGGCCTCTTCTAATGCCAGAAAGCCGCCTTTACGCGCAGAATCCGCCAGCTCAACCGCTTTCTCAATCAGCTCTTCCGGGGTCTCCAGCTTAAACATAAAGGCCTTACCGGCCACTTTACCGATGCCAAAAAACTGGCTCATGGTAAAGTTCGACAGCACGATAAAAATCGAGCCACCAAATACAATAACCACTGATGGAGTGTTGTAAAACATGGCAATCTGGCCATCACTACTAAGTACCATGGACATCACAATCAAGCCTATGGCCCCTAAGATACCAATCACGGTTGCTAAATCCACACACCCTCCAAAGGAAATTACCCGTTATCTATCACGCAGTTATTATTATCGACAGAGTTATCGGCCAGTTTTGCAATAACTTAACTCAATTATATTAAATTGCCTTGAAATTGCGAATCCATAAACCAATGGCAAGTCATCCTGACTGTATAACGCAAAAATTCTGAGAGATCTTTGACCTCAATCTGTAATACTCATAAAATTAGGCGTTTTTTAATTTAGCTCAAAGTGAATACTGCACATGGCGACAAAAAAACCGGAAAACATGAGCTTTGAAGAAGCTGTTGACGAGCTTGAAAGCATTGTACAGGGCATGGAACGGGGCGAACTCACCCTGGAACAGTCGCTCAAACAATTTGAACGCGGGATAAAGCTGGCCAACGCTTCCTCGCAAAAGCTGCAACAGGCAGAACAGAAAGTGGCGATTTTGCTCGGCAATGACGAGCAAAGCCCGCTAAGTGAATTTACGGACGAGCTGGAATAAACATTGGATTTACAAGCACAACTTGCTCATGCCAGAGCGCAAGTCGAAGAAACTGTAGCCGCGTATTTCGCTCAAGAATTGGACAGTGACGACACCGCCATTGCTGCAGCGCGCTACAGCATTAGTAATGGTGGTAAACGGTTGCGCCCATTTCTGGTCTACACAACCGGGCAAATCTTTGGCGCCACACCTCGCGATCTCGATATCGCCGCAGCTGCCGTCGAATGTATTCACAGTTATTCATTGGTTCACGATGACCTCCCGGCTATGGACGATGATGACCTGCGCCGTGGTAAACCGACTTGCCATATTGCATTTGATGAAGCACAAGCAATCCTAGCAGGTGATGCTTTGCAAACCCTGGCTTTTGAGCTGTTATCAGCGCACACATTCTCTGTTCCGGCGGCAAATCAGATTGCGATGATCAAAACCCTCGCAAAGGCATCCGGGTTGCAAGGCATGGTCGGTGGTCAGGCGCTGGATTTGGCAGCAACGGACAAGTCTGTCAGCTTGGCAGAACTGGAGCGGATCCATCGCTTAAAAACGGGCGCGCTGCTAACTTGTGCTATTGAACTGGGCGCGCTGTGTGCCCCAGATGTGTCGCCACATACCCTTGCCCGACTACGTGACTATGGTCAGAATATTGGTCTGGCATTTCAGGTTCAGGATGACATTCTTGATATAGAAGGTAACACTGAAGTGCTGGGCAAACCTCAGGGGTCTGATCTGGAACACAATAAGTCTACGTATCCTGCTCTATTAGGATTATCGGGTGCCAAACAAAAAGCACAAGCACTCGTAGAAGAGGCAAAGCAGGCGCTGCACAACATTGATGCAGACACACAAACCTTGGCTTTGCTGGCAGACTATATTATTGCCAGAGACCATTAATGACCATAAACCGACTAGCAATCAACTGATAAGTCGCTAAATTAATAACTAGTTAAGTTATACTGTGGTGCATTGCACACTGCACGCCGAACAAAGCGCCGAGCACCCAGCACAGAATTTATAAATTTAATGGCGGATAACAATGACAACCAAGTCAGCGAACTCTGCCCAGGATAACGTAATCAATATGAGTCTTGATAACAGCAAGTATCCCCTTTTGGCATTGATTGAGCAGCCTGAGCAGCTGCGCACTTTGCCGCAACATAAACTGACCGAGTTCAGCGATGAGCTACGTGACTATCTGCTCAACTCGGTCTCGCAAAGTAGTGGTCACCTTGCCTCCGGTCTAGGCACGGTTGAACTGACAGTGGCGCTGCATTACGTTTACAATACACCCGCTGACCGCCTGGTATGGGATGTAGGCCACCAGGCTTATCCACATAAAATTCTCACGGGTCGCCGCGATCAAATGCATACCATACGACAAAAAGATGGCCTGCATCCTTTCCCGTTTCGTGAAGAAAGCGAGTACGATACATTCAGTGTTGGTCACTCCAGCACCTCTATCTCTGCCGCGCTGGCCATGGCTATTGCCGCTGAAAAAGAACAACAGGGGCGTAAAGTCGTCGCTGTGATTGGTGACGGTGCAATGACCGCAGGTATGGCTTTTGAAGCCATGAATCATGCCGGTGATGTGAAATCAGACATGCTAGTGATCCTTAACGACAACGAAATGTCTATTTCTGAGAATGTCGGCGCATTGAACAACCACTTTGCACGGATCTTATCGGGTAGCTTTTATACCAATATCCGCGAAGGCGGTAAAAAGCTACTTTCCGGTGTACCACCGGTGAAAGAACTGGCCAGCAAAGTTGAAGAGCATCTCAAGGGCATGGTCATTCCGGGCACCTTCTTTGAAGAACTCGGCTTTAACTACATTGGCCCAATAGACGGCCACGACGTCAATATGTTGGTGGACACACTCAGAAACATGCGCAACCTTAAAGGTCCGCAGTTGCTGCACGTAAAAACCCAAAAAGGTAAAGGTTACCAACCAGCTGAAGCCGATCCAATTGGCTATCATGGCGTGCCAAAGTTCGATCCTAGCGTGCATAGCCTGCCCAAATCAAAACCTGCCGCACCAACATTTTCTAAAGTATTTGGTGACTGGCTGTGTGACATGGCAGAGCAAGACAATAAGCTGATGGCCATCACGCCAGCCATGCGCGAAGGTTCAGGCATGGTGCGTTTCTCTAAAGAGCACCCAGACCAGTACTTTGATGTGGCCATTGCAGAGCAACATGCCGTCACCTTAGGGGCAGGGTTTGCCTGTGAAGGCCTTAACCCGGTCGTGGCCATCTACTCCAGCTTTTTACAGCGTGGTTACGATCAGCTGATCCACGATGTGGCACTGCAAAACCTGCCTGTGTTGTTTGCCATTGACCGCGCTGGGATTGTTGGCGCAGATGGCGAAACACACCAGGGAGCCTACGACCTGAGCTTTATGCGTTGTATTCCCAACATAGTCATTATGGCTCCCAGCGACCTGAACGAATGCCGTCAGATGCTCTATACCGGCCATCGCCTGCAACAACCTGCCGCTGTGCGCTATCCGCGAGGGTCCGCAGGTGAGGCTGAAATCGAAGCACAGATGACAGAACTGGAAGTGGGTAAAGCCAACCAGCTGCGCTCAGGTAAAAAGGTCGCCATTCTTAACTTTGGCACCTTGTTACACAACGCAAAACCAGTCGCAGAGGCGCTGGATGCAACTTTAGTTGATATGCGCTTTGTGAAGCCACTTGATGGCGACATGGTCACTAAGCTGGCAGCTGAGCATGACCTGCTGGTGACACTGGAAGACAATGCCATTGCAGGCGGTGCAGGCAGTGCGGTCAGCGAGTATCTGGCCGCTGCGCAGATCCTCAAACCCATTTTGCATCTGGGCATTCCTGATGAGTTCATCAAACATGGTACACAAGACCAGATGCACACCGAAATGGGCCTGGATGCAGACGGGATCCAAAAACGGATAGAAGCCGTCCTGTAACCGCTTCACCACCTTAAATTGAGCCACTGTCATCGCAGTGGCTTTTTTATTTTCTGCCTGCCAAACACAGACTGTTCCAAACATGCCAATCCTTGCGCCAGGTCATGAAAAGGAGCCTTTAGACTAGTAAATATAAGCCAACTCACTGACAATACAGCGGTGATTAAATGGAATTAACGTGTCCCGCCGGGATGCGTCTTCACGGAACCAAGTCCACTCGATTACCCAAAGTGCGAGTGACCAAGGCCCAACGAATGTCCTCCCCTCGCCTTTCGGGTTAGTGGTTCTTTGCTGCCGGTTATCCTGGCAGCACATCAGGAGTTTCCTATGTCTTCAATAACACGCAAAGAAGCCGCACAACTGGCACTGGATTGTATGGATTTGACCAGCCTGACTGGCACAGAATGCGACCAAGATATCATCCAGCTTTGCCAGCAGGCCAGCTCAGGATTGGGCAATGTGGCTGCGGTTTGTATTTACCCTCAACATATCGCACTGGCCAGAAAACACCTGGCCACAGGGATCCGCATCGCCACTGTCACGAATTTTCCGCACGGTAGCGACAACATAGTCAAAGCAGTTGAAGAAACTCGCACAGCTATTGCACTTGGTGCCGATGAGATCGATGTGGTCTTTCCTTACACTGCTCTGATGGCTGGTAACGCTGACATCGGCCATCAGCTTATCGAGCAATGCAAGCAAGCTTGTGGTACACACGTGCAACTCAAAGTCATTATTGAGTCCGGTATGCTACCAACGTCACACTTGATTGAACAGGCATCGCGCATCGCAATCGATGCCGGGGCTGACTTTATTAAAACCAGTACCGGCAAAGTTGCCGTGAATGCCACCTTAGAGGCCGCGCAGGTGATGCTCAATGCCATCAAGAATAGTGGCAAAGAAGTAGGCTTTAAAGCCGCTGGGGGCGTACGCACAGTTGTCGATGCTCACGCTTACCTAATGCAAGCCAGGCAAACTATGGGCCCGGACTGGGTGAACAAGCAGCACTTCCGGTTTGGCGCTTCTGGCTTGCTCAATGATGTGCGCTCAACCCTGACAGGTGCGCCCTGCGAAGACAAGGGAGGTTACTGATGATGCACACAAACCCGCATGGTACGGTTCACATTAATGCGCCTGACGATGCATTTGCTGACACAGTATTGCTGCCGGGCGATCCACTGCGCGCCAGGTTCATTGCAGAGCACTTTCTGGATGATGTTAAAGTCGTCAACACAGTGCGCAATATGCTTGGTTACACTGGCTTTTTTCAGGGTCGCAAACTCTCGGTGATGGGCACAGGCATGGGGATCCCCAGCTGCTCCATTTATGCCAAAGAGTTAATCACCGAATACAAGGTGAAAAACCTGATCCGCGTAGGCAGCTGCGGGGCCGTTTCCAAGCACATGCAACTGCGCGACATTATTATTGCCATGGGTGCCTGTACCGACTCAAAGGTAAACCGAATGCGCTTTAAAGATCATGACTTTGCAGCCATTGCCGACTTCAGCCTACTCAATGCCTGTGTCCACACTGCCTCAGCATTGACGCTAAAAGTACAGGTTGGCAATGTTTTTTCATCCGACCTGTTTTATACGCCACAGCCAGACATGTTTGAGCTGATGGATAACATGGGGATCCTGGGTGTAGAAATGGAAGCGGCCGGATTATATGGTGTCGCCGCGCAATATGGTGCCAGAGCACTGACCATTTTAACAGTTGCAGACCACATTACCCTGGATACACACCTGAGCAGTGACGCCAGGCAATCTTCCTTCGAAGAGATGATCCAACTGGCACTTCTGACAGCAAAAGAAATATAATCACAGTCCACTACCTGGTGTGCCAGCAGGCACACCCTAATAGCCTGTTCGTTGCCATAATTTTTTGCCAAACACGAAACAATTCAACAGCTGTTTCCTTCACTAAAGATAATACCCAAATCTGCGACCCAGACACCATCCATTGCGAACTGCTACTGGCGCTGTTAATATCCCCGTGAAAGGAACATACACAACCACAATTTGGGAGTATTACTATGAGAACTATTTTACCCATTGCCGCTTTACTCTTCTCTGGCTCAGCACTTGCTAGTTTCGAAATGAGCGGCAAAATCATCAGGCTTTTTGTCAGTGAAACGGGGAGTATTGCCGTAAGGCTAGACAAAAATTACAATGACTCTGCCAAACAAGAGTGCCCTGGATTTAATGGTTGGGCAGGTAATGTATCGGCAGATCCAATTCTTAAGTCCACCTTGCTTGCTGCACATGCATCTAAAACGAATGTCGCACTCTCAATATCGGGATGCACAGCGGGCGGGGCCTGGGTAAAAGTCGCCGCCGTTTATTCTGACTAGTCAGTTACGATACACTTCAGGAAGCCTGCTAACGCAAGCTTCTTTGACCAAAAACAGCGAGTCACGACGTGTCTGATAGCCAAATCATGATACTTTTTTACCCCGACCTGTTTTATACTTTCCTCCCTGAGCCGGGACTTTATCGCTGATATCTAAAATGCACCACGCTAGCATAAAGCCCAAGAGCCCGTTTTTTCTTTAATTACATACTTTTAAAACTATGACCAAAACCCGACAGATCATTTACGCGGTTGTACTCAACCGGGGATTTTTACTGTTTCCACTGGTGCTGATCAGCCTGCTGGTTGGTAGTATCACCGCAGAAGACATACGCTATCTGCTCGGCCATATGGATCAGCATGGCTATCAGAAAGTCATTGAAAACGAGTCGACCATCACCATTTTGCTAATTGGCTTTGGGGCTATCATGGATGGCCGGAAAATTTTTTCAAAACGCATGCTGGAAAGTAAAAACGACCCAACGCTTGAGCAACACAGTGCGCTGAATGCGACCTCTGAATACTATGGTTTTATGCTGATCGTGATAGGCATTGCCATCGAAATTGTTGATCAAATCACAAGGTATTTGAGCACATTCAATATTAATATTATGGCATTTGAAGCCATTTTTAGCCTGGTATTTAATGTGGTTGCACTCATTGTGATGCTCAAAGCAGCCTACAGAATAGCGGCCATTGACATAGAAGCACATCAGCTTTAAGCCTAATCCCAGCGCGCTTCTTGCACCCCCTGTAATACAAAGTAATATACTTGCGGCATTCGAGCATGTAGGATAAAGATTGATGTAAGTATCTAATATCAAAGCGCTAGGGATTGTTTTATGTCAACAGAAGCATTTACGGGCGAACTCATGCCCTTTGTCGGTAATTTTGTCGTAAGAGAGTATCTGCCATGTGACGGCCAGCTAGTCAGCATAGGCATATATTCGTCCCTTTTCTCTTTAGTAGGGACACTTTATGGTGGTGATGGCCGGGTCTCTTTTGGCGTGCCAGATCTACGCGGCCGCAGCCTTATTGGCCACGGAAAGGCACCCGACTTAACGTATAATTATCAAGTTGGTATGACAGGTGGCATTGAAACAAAAACACTCACTGGATATCACTTACCCACACACAATCATGCCGCATCGGCTCAGGTGCCAACCATCAATAACGGTGTGACATCATCAATGTTGGTTGCGAACAATAACGCAAACACACCGGCTCCGAATATCAACGCGTTCCTCGGCAAACCACAGGATCAAAGCTTCTTTGTGCCAAACGCATTTGAGACGGCTCAACCGGTTGGAATAAAGGGCGTGAATGTAGACGTTCATTCTTCGGCCTGGGCCAACGTTGAACTGCATAACACTGGTCAGAGTGAGTCTATTGATATCCGTAACCCGGTTCAGGCCATAAACTGGCTCATTTGTGCAGACAATCTCTATCCGCCACGCTCCTGATCATAATATGGCTTCGCTCTGAGATACCCATGACCAGGCTACACCCTGTCTGTTTCGGTAGACACAAACTGATATCAAACTCTTCCCTGTTTTAATGAACGATTAAATCTGTTAGCCAGCATCGCTGGCTTGCTACTCTCGATCCATCATCAAGCTGGCCCCTCACTTATCACTCTTATCTGTTCACAGCACCTCACCAATACCGTGTTCAATCTATGCTGTAATATTAAGTAATATACTTCTGGTAGGTGATAAGTTATGGTTGTCAATAACTATAACGTTATTAACAACAATCATTTAAGGAGAGCGTGTTATGGCAGCCGACGCATTTATCGGTGAAATGATGCCGTTTACAGGTATATTTGCAGTACGCCAATTCGCAGAGTGCGGTGGGCAACTCATTTCAATCTCACAATACTCAGCTGCGTATGCCATCCTGGGTACATATTATGGCGGTGATGGAAGAAGCACCTTTGCTATGCCGGACTTGCGTGGCAGAAGTCCTGTTAGCTACGGGCAAGGACCAGGTTTATCCCATTACCCAGTAGGTAGTAAAGGCGGTAGCGAAACAGTAAAACTGACAACCGCTCACCTCCCAGCGCACTCTCATACAGCAACTGCCAGTGTCGGTATCTCAAGCACCGCCACGTCCACCCTGTCGGTAGCCTCCAACAATGCCAACAGCCCTGTACCGACCGCAGCTGCCTACCTTGGAAAACCGCAAGATTCAAGTTTCTTTGTGCCCAGTGCATTTGAAGCAGAGCAACTGGTAGAGATCCAGGGGCCAGAAGTGCAGGTGCAATCAGTAATAGACAACGCAACAGTCACGGTAGACAACACGGGTTTAGGTCAGGAAGTTGGCTTACTAAGCCCATTTACCACGATTAACTGGCAAATGTGTTTGAATGGACTTTTCCCATCCCGTGCATAATGAATGGACAGTTCTGTATCCTGGGTGCTTACCCTAAGCCCGCATAATTAATACTAACCGGGTGCAATGCACCCGGATTGGCCTGTCATTCTTCTTACTCTCCCGCTCTCAGTCACCTTCAACAAACTCATCGATTCGCAGACCCTCTCCGTTGCTTCACACTCACACGGCAACGAATCTATTCGCACCACAAAGACCGCACTAAAGAATGATAAAAAACATTTATAGCAATCATTAATCCGTAATCCTGTACAATACTCATCGCACATTAATCCAACTCTACTCTTACACAGGAAAAAACATGAAAAAACGAGTGTTACCTGCCATGCTCGCCACATTATGCTGGCACGCATCGGGAACTGAACTGGTACAGGATGGCCAGTTCGAGCAACAAACACTGGCTGAAGCACAGTTAAGCCACACCTCTGATGTCTGGACATTTTCCGATAGTCAGGCGGGGATCATTAACCTCTCCTCAGCTCATTATGCCGATCATCAGGCTGTAAACAACGTCGCCTTCATTGGTCAGGGTGCATCCCTGAGCCAGGCCCTGCCTGTGCCATTGAGTTTAACCAACAACTACATGATCCAGGCTAAATTGGGCGTGCGCGCCAGTGTTAACCCGGCCAACTTTAGAGTTGGCTTTCGCATTGCAGAGCACTTTGTTGATGTCACTCCTGATCTCACATTAGTCGAAGGGGCATTTGTCCAGCTCGATGTGACCTTTGAGCCGACCGAGGCGCATCGTGCGCTTGCTGAGTTAACTGATACGATGGCACTGGAAATACACAATACCAGCATTGATGCCAACACCATTGACGTAGATGCCATCTCCGTAGTTAGCCTGGCTAAACCACTGGATGATGACGGCGATGGCATGACCAATGAGTGGGAAATTCGCTATGGATTCAATCCGGCAGATGCAAGTGATGCCAGTGCAGATATAGATCAGGATAGCGCCAGTAACTTAGCTGAGTTTCTGGCCAATACTGACCCCACTGATCCCAACAGTTACCCGGCATTATTTGAGCCACTGGCGCAGGCCAACCTGGAAATACCCGGCGCCCTGAGATTAACGCCCAATGCCAGTGCGCCAGTCCCTTGCAACCCAGAGCACACAGGCTCGATATACTACAGCAGTGTAGATAAGCAAATTTTTAGCTGTGATGGCGCACTCTGGCGCGAATTACAAGGTGAACAAGGGTTACAGGGTGAGCAAGGGCTTCAGGGGCCACAAGGTGAACAAGGTTTGCAAGGGCCACAAGGTGAGCGCGGACAACAAGGAGAACCAGGCATACAGGGGCCACAAGGTGAACAAGGCCTGCAAGGACCCAAAGGAGATCAGGGCCTGCCTGGCACCACACATTGGCGTGATGGTGCAACAACCGTATCAACCACCGTTTCCGTCGGTGTGGGCACCCAGTCACCCAGTGCAGCGCTGGAAGTCATTGGTAATGCCATCGCCAACGATCCTATCGCGCCAAACCATCTGGTTACCAAACGGTATGTTGATAATGCCAGTCAGTCTCTGGAAGCCAAATATGCCCGTTTACTTGACATGGTTAACGTCCTCAATCAGGAAGTGTATCCCAGTGATGGGATCAGCTGTGAAAGCATTGCCCTCAGTGACCCAACTGCAACATCCAACTTATATCTGATTGATGCGGACGGTCCCGGTGGCGCACCTGCTATCCAGTACTTCTGTCACTTTGAAGACTTGACACTCTCCCGCCCGGTTGTCACCGATGGTGATACCACTGGCGCTAATAATAACATTGCCCTGGTCTACACGAATTCACTTTCACCGGGTAATTACACCGCCAGTGGCACCGTTAACCAGTTCAGTCCGGCTGGTGCATTTGACGGCCACCTGTATTACACGGATCCAAATCCGAAAATCAACCCTCAGGCAGGTGAACTGCTGACGCACGGGATCTGGCTTGGCCCAACCAACAGCAACGAGTGGTTGCAGGTTTCTTTTGCCAGAAAAGCCGTGATCACCGGTTTTAGCACTCAGGTGTCGATGAAACACGCAGAGTTTTCGCCCCGGACACCCAAAGAGGTGATTTTTCAGGTATCAGACGATGGCATCACGTTCACCGATCATGAAACCATTACCATGGAAAAAGGAACCAGTCAGGTTAAGCTCTCTAAAGCGGCGTTAGGGAGCAGCTTCCGGCTACTCGTGCTGAGCACCCATGGCTCTGGCGACTATACTCAAATCGATGAAATGGAATATTACGGCTTTTTTATCGACGAATTTGCCGATAACAGCCCGCAGGCACAGGGTAAAACCTGCCATGATATTCAACAAACCAACCCGACCAGCCAGTCAGGCTACTACACCATAGACCCGGATGGCGCGGGCAGTGTTGCCCCGTTTGTGGCGTATTGTGATATGGAAACCCTGGGCGGTGGCTGGACACTGTTTGCCAACCATGCCGATGGTATTGACAGAAAACTGATCCGCGAGCCGGTCAGAGTCGACCAATATGGTGTGCTTGAGTCGTCAAGATGGCAGGCACTGCGCGCTGCGATGACGGAAGGACTGATGTTTGTTGATGAGCATAGCAAAGTATCGATGATTTCGGCGTTCAATGTCACCAACCCAACTGGCGTAGGATGTCAGGGGCTACTGGACGACACCGCGGCAGACTTAACGGCAACTTTCGACAACACCCCTCATATAGAGGGCCTGAATATTTTCAGATCTGAGCCCACCGGCGTGCCCTGTAGTTATGTCGATAGCGGCACTTTCACCATGGCTGCTCTGGCTGACAATACCGGATATTATCAATGGGATATTGCCGGTGCGGCTATTTTTAATGGCAATCCGGAGCGACAATTTACCATCTGGCCATACTCTACGCTGTATTCTCACACAGAACAGGATGTGCTGAAGTACTATATTAAATAACGCAACAGGTGCTGTTTAATAAACACATTAGACAGCACCGTTAACCTCTCAGCCAATTCCAAGACTTACATTGACACGCCCCACGGCAAACATTTCTTACATATCTTTCTAGTCCATATATGGGCGCTCCGGCAATGTATACTAAATACAACCTAACGACAGATAGCATACATTCTACCTACCAACTTGAGATGATTATCTGGTACTTCTTTACATTAAAAGATCGTAAGAAAAAGCTTGGTTCTATATAATAAAAAATTAGGCGCGGGGCCGCTAAAGCTTGGCTCAGCTGCGCTTCACTACACCGTTTGGCCACGCATTATCAGCCCCTTATTAGGGCGTTAAGTTAAAAGCTAACTATGAGGTAAATTTTGAAAATTAAAGCACTCGTTATAAGTTCAACATTGGCGATTTGTTCATTTGTTACTCATGCAGGCTCCTGGAGCGGTACGACTTATGTTAAGGAAATCTATGCTCACTCAACAAATAATGTTGATGGAACGATATACTTCAAATTCGCTTCAATGAAAAATCCATACAATTGCGAGCAGTCTGATTTAATCGCTCTGAAGAAGTCCAACAAAGTATTTTCTGAATTGTACTCGCTCATATTGGCTGCATTTGCAACCGACCAAAAAGTAAACTACTACGTCAATGGCTGTGATCAGCATGGTTACCCTGAACTAATTCACGCAAACGTATCTATGTAGATATTACCTATAAAGCCAATCCCAGACTTTACAGACGCAGCGAGCATTTTGTATAGGGCAGACAAAACACTGCCCGTTTACAAGTGGATGCCGGCATAATTGGTAAATTGGCAGGTCAATTGAGAGCACTTTCAATATGTAGCTCCACGTTTCCTGATAAGCTCTGAATAGTTAAAGCCGTAAGTATAAACTCGAAATCCCGACAAATCGTCCGGGCCGGGCAATACCAAAGCACACTCGGCCTAAAATTAAATATACCGAGATAACACTATATCAACCCAGTAACCGCTCGCACTGACTCAGGTTAGCGCGTCGCCTTTTGTGAAGGTGCTCACAGTAATCTGTCATCGCTTGCTTTCGCCCTACCGCGCCATGAAACACCTTTGTGAACTGCGTAGTTAGTTTGAGCCAGCTATCCGGCTCTATTTGCAATCGTGTCAGCAGTGGCTGACTATCGCAGATGTAACCCCGCTTATCTGCACGCATGCATCGGCCTGTTAGCTCAACCAGCTGTATGTAATAAGTCAGCTCAAAGGGCAATCCTTTGGGCTTGTGTTTTCTTGGGTTACCTGCAAAGCGCAGTAAGCTCTTAGGTTGCTTTCCTTGCCGTGCATACTCAATACGCTTTTTAATGCTGGTATAATCAGACGTTTCCGGTGTCGCTGCCATTTTGGCTCTGACTGGGTTCAGGTCAACATAAGCCAGACACGCTGCCAGTGCCGCTTCATCCAGTAAGGCCTGTGACTTAAATCGCCCTTCCCAAAACCGGCCTGTACAACCATCTTCTTTATTGGCTCTGCGGGCTATGTCTTCATTCAACACCCGCATGAACCAGCTGATGCTCGCAAGGCGTATTCTGAACTCTCTGATGTCTCCATCAAGTATATTGCGCTCTGACTCGCTCAGCGCATCACCATTGATGAATTTGTGCGTCAACCAGTTGCCCTTAAACAACTTATGCCATCGAAGAACGATTGCTTTATCTGATAACCTTTGTGCTTTCTTATCATCTACATACAGCACGATATGCGTGTGATTGCTCATCACCGCGTAGCCACACACATCAATGCAAAACACCTTCGCAAGGGTCAGTAATTTTTCCTCAACCCAATCTCTACGATGTTCAAAAGACTTGCCCGTTACGCGGTCTACGCCGCACAGAAATGCCCGGCGAACACACCGGGATATACAGTGGTAAAACTTTGTATCTGATAAGCTGACCTGTCTCTTCCTTGCCATTGGCATAATCCAGCATCCTCAATCCATTGAGTATTACCTAAAGGTAGACGGCGTACCTTACATACGCCAATTTAGGGTGGGTGTCCATTCAACCTATCCATTCAACCTATCCATTCAACCTCCACTTTTAGGGTGGGTGTCCATTCAACCTCTCCATGTAATTTGTTGTTTTTGTTAGTTGGAAAGCGCGAATTTCTCCAAGTAGTCAAAAAGGTTACTATACGGTGACTCTTCCCATGTCTCTACTTCAT
Organism: Pseudoalteromonas rubra; assembly: GCF_005886805.2. Taxonomy (NCBI): domain Bacteria; kingdom Pseudomonadati; phylum Pseudomonadota; class Gammaproteobacteria; order Alteromonadales; family Pseudoalteromonadaceae; genus Pseudoalteromonas; species Pseudoalteromonas rubra. The sequence goes on along the minus strand of NZ_CP045429.1, from coordinate 887,581 downwards.
GATCATAGAAATATATTCTTGGTTCAAAGACACCATCGACAAGCCTGAACCCATAAAAATCACCCGAACTATTTTCTGAAATCAGCAAATGACCATTTCGGATAGCTTTATACTTTTCATTTAAATCAACCAAATTCCAGTCACTTCTTCTTTCTAATGAAAATACATTTGAGAATGCAAAATACCCTCCACCGTATTCCAATATGAAGTTTTTATAGTCCACAGGAAGCTTAGCGCCTAGTTTGTCTTCAGCTTCCGCTAAAGCCTCGTTATCGGGGCTTTCATCCGATTCCATCCCAAACCAAATAGGATGGTCATTTTTTGTTTTTTCTACTAACTCTTTAAACGCATCGAAATCCATCATTTAACCCTTTAATTATAAATCCAGCTTGGTAATACATCGTCAGCACCTTGCTCTCTTGCGCGATACCACCAATGTAATTTCCTATCAGCGTCCCTCATTTCAGGAGTTACTCCTTGGTTGAACTTATTGGGATGTAGTTGCTTGTTTCCACGATGCAATTCAGGAAGTATCTCATGAATTGCAGACCCTGGCATTTGATCTGCGTGATGCAAATCAGGTTTACCTAGACCTTTAGGTGGATGCCCCAAAAGAGCAGCTTTCATATCATTAACAGACCAATCTCCTTCAATCCTTACTGGGGAATCGTTCGGACCGTATCCTGTTTTCTTTGTACCACCATACCTTTCATTTGCTCTCCTTAATGCATCTTCTCGTGGAACTCCTGCATCGATAAACTCAGCAGCCAACTCAACTATCTTTTGATTTGTTGTTCGATTATCACCTGTAAATAATCTAACCAAATCTGTTCCAAGCTTGGCAAACCCTTTGCCACCTTTTGCATTATACAAATACTGGAATGCACCTGTTATAGCAGCGTTGGTAAATTTACCTCCTGTTAATTTTGAAATAGTACCTGCAATAACCATTGATTGTATCGTACCAACGATGACGTTGTTCATGTCGACAAGCCCACTAACTTGAGCACCTTTAGTCAAACCAGCACTCCAGAAACCATGGCCAAAATTCCCTCCCTGAACTTCTGATAGAATTCCGCCAGCAAGTGCATGAGCTGAAACATGCCAAAACCCATTCAGGTAAACTGTCCCAGAAAAGCCCTGACCAATTCCATAAAAAACTGCAGCTGAGGCAACGGACGTCAACCCAGCTTTAAACGCTTGTGACGAAGCCCCACCCATCGCGCGGGTAAAGTTGTAGCTCCAGTAAGCGGAGCCCAAAGGACCACCCGCCTTATAAAATGCTATATTACCGATAATGTTTGTCAGTTCCGGTCCAATAATTTTACTGGAAGCTCTGATGACATTTCTAAGTACTTTTTTGACCGGTTTTAAGTGCTCAAACCAATACCCACTAGGATCCGTATATGACAGCGGATTATTCAACACATAACTATAAGCATTGTAATTCTGAAGATTCAAAGGCGCCTGCACCACCGGATCCGCCTGCATAAATCGTCCGGTGTCTGCATCGTAGATCCGACCATTCATATGAATAATACGGCTGTCATTACCAATCTTGACGGGCTCATGCCCTGTATAACCACGGAAGTTATCAGACACCGAGTCGAAGATTCGCTGCGCTGTTGCAAAGTTCAGTGTGTCAACCTGATTCAGAGGTCCCTCAGACTTTTGTGCACCAAATACATCATAGGAATAACGGGCCAGTAACTCATAGTTACGGTTTGTAATTGCAATTACTGAGCCCTGATGGTCTGTAAACATCCACTGCATGGCGCTGTTGCCATTCATAAAGTACTTTTGCTGTGCATCATTGCCGATATAACGCTTTATAAATGGTGTGTTGTCGCCGCTTTCCGTCGAACTCACGGTCAGCTCCAGCGCACCAACATAGTAGATCGTCTGGTTTTCATCTACTCGCTTATAACGGCGGTTGTTCGCATCGTAATTAAAGCTGACAACTTTGCCATCAACTGTGATGTTGGCCGCTTTATTTCGAGCTGTATACTCAATAGTCCGGTAATCTGTACCATCGATATAAAGCTTGGTTTGATTGCCGTTTTTGTCATAGGCAAACCGCTCGGTCACCGTCCGCGCTGTGTTGGTCGACGCAGATTGCCCCGCTAAATCAGCACCAGACAGCTGTTCACCCGATAGGGGGATAGGAGAACCAGTAATGGAAGACGGGAATAGCTCAGTTGCACCACAGCTATTGTCTACATCTCCGGTATTGGTCGAGCGGCTTGTTATAGCATGTCTGGGGGCTTCACCCTGGCCAAAATATTGGGACCACTTATCACGGATCGAGTTACATGCAGCAATGACCCCGCGACCAAAACTTGCTTTAAACCATAAATTGCCGTTGGCACTGTATTTGAATAATTCCTTATTCTCGATGTGCGTCACCCGGTTAAGTAAATCATATTTATAATTTTGTTTAGGGAGCGCAACCTGTGCACGACTCAGTAAGTTGCCCAGGCCATCAAAGCTGTAAGAGTCTGCCTGAATATGATTATAGTTAGTGCTTGCAATGGTTTTTACCATACCAGCATCGTCATACGATACCGACATGACAGCGTTACCTTTTTTATACTGGGTCACTTGTCCACGGGTATTCAGAGACTGTACTTCATAATATTGCTGACCATACAGCCCCTCTCTCGCTTCATGTTTTTGCACAACCAGGCCGTGCTGATAGGTATTTCTTACCCCTCGGGCATCGATGTATTTACCGTTTTCCAGTTTGCGATAATCATCAAACTGATAGCTGATCCGGCTAAATTCATCATAGGCCATTTGTTGGATCACACATCGCGAAGACAAGGGGTCAGACAGGTCACGGCTCGGATGGCTCGGGTCGTTATAGCCTGGTTTAATACGCAAATCGTTCAGGCGTGTATTAAACACAACGCCACTCACACATGTTTGTGTTTCCAGCGCCGTCAGGGTTGCGGCAGTACGACCAAAAGTATCGTAGTAATAATACTGCGCCCAGTTATCGCCCTGAGTGGCAGACTGCAATTGATGCACATCGTCTACTTTTGTACCAAAATTCCAGAGGCTCTCGCCTTCATACACAATATTGGTCTGGTTAATGTAGGTAGAGTTGGTAGTGGTGCTATCCGGTTGCGTATGCCACTGACGGACTTTACGTCCCAGCAGGTCGTAACTTAGATGCGTCGCAACACCACGCGCATCGGTTTGCTTTGTGAGCTCTCCAAACGCGTTGTATTCATAATGAAAGTCACCGCGATCAACATCTTTGGTAGTCTCCTTGCGGCCTAACAAATCATAACTGTTGTCAATCAGTACCATGTTGTCCGCGGATGAATATACCGTCAGCTGATTACCGCGACTGTCATAGGTATATTCCAGCTTCTTACCTTTGGCGTCTGTAACAAACTCAATCTGTCCAAGCGCATTTTTAGTAGTCGTGGTAGTTTGCTTACCGGTAGATACACCTGCGCCGCTTAGCTCAACAGCACTAGTCAGGTCATTCTGAGTGTAAGTGGTTGTCACCTGACTATTGTTATCCGTTGTCGACGTCACCCGATCAAAAGCATCATAGCTATAAGTCACTTCAGAACTTCCCGGTGCTGTTTGCGCCAGCGTGCGACCATACTGGTCATGCGCTACTTTCGTATCCAGCCAGGTACCCAACACCGTTATTGAGCTGGTTTTATACACCCTGCCCATTCTGTCCATGAATTGTTTTTCAACCAATTCACCGTTGACAACTTTGTTGGCCTGAGCAACGCATTTGTCACTGTCCTGACAAGCTGACAAATACAGATAACTTTGCGCACCAGAGGCGCTATAACTGCCAATTTTAGTACCGAACACGTCATACAGCGTGGTCACTTTTGTGCCGTTAACAGTGCGAACTTCAATTGCCTGCCCAAAGGCGTTGCGTGTCAGAACTTCTGCCCCTTTTGCCCACAGTTCCTGATCTGCTTTTGCTTTTTGTCTTGAATAAACCGGATAACGCTTTTCTGAATCGTAACTGGTTTCAGAGATCCGGGTTTGCTTGTCGTCCTCACACCCTGAGTTAGACGCACTCTTTTGCGTTAGATTGCCCAAATCATCATATTGATAGTGGGTTTTGAGCTCGTACTGACACCCTTTGCCTTGTGCAATCGTTTCACTTTCGAGCATATAAGCATTGGCATGGCTAGACCCATAGTAGGTAAAGTTTGACGTCAGCGAATGATTCGCTTTACCATCGGCTGAATGCGTAACCGTTGATGAAACCAAGCGGCCGCGCTTTTTATAATTATCACTGACACCATAGTTATTGCTCGTCGTCACGCTCGAAAGAGGATTAGTTAGACTTAAACTATCAATACTACGCCAGGCATCGCTTTCGTAAAAACTAACAATGGCCGTGTTCCGGTTATCTGGTAGCTGTTGAGAAATGGTTGTGGTGACATTGCCAAACACGTCCTGCTCTATTTGAGTACTGGCGCACTGGCTTGAGCCAATTGACGTACTTTGGTCAAAATTAATAAGGCTGGTACATTCTTTCGCCAGCTGATTATAGACCTGATACGTCACTCCCGCTGTATGTGGATTAGGCTTCACCTTATAGTCATTTAGCGCGCTGCTGATCACCGTGCCATTGTAAGTTTTAATGGTTCTGGCTGGCATTCCTGAAAACGGGTATGCCTGGTGATAACGCGTTGTGGTGCTGAACTGTTGGCCATCTTTGACATTAACGGTTGTCAGTGACTTAAAGCCAAGCATGCCTCTGCCACCAAACTGAACCTGAGCTCCGGCATAGCTGTATTCAATAGCGCTTTTCAGGGTGTCATCAGAGTAACTTGGGCTATCCGTCTCAACCCGCGAGACCAGTACCATGCCCCCGCCATTGATAGGTGTTACTTTCAATTTTTGGTCTGCAAAGGCAATACGGTCTTTGTTATCTTCCGCAAACAAAGAGCCCACAAATGCTGACGAGAATGGCGTATAAACTGTGCTATCTGACATTAACGCATAGTGTATCTGAGTCTTATTAGCGTAACCCTGAGTAATGCCCGACAGATACCCTTCATAGGGTGATTGGTCCAGGTTAAACTTCACCAGTACCTTGTCGCCATTTTTAAACATCAGATCAGACACACCATCGCGATTGTAATCACTGAAAAACGCAGAGTCCCCTTTGTCAAATTGCACGTCAGGCGTCAAAAATGGCGTATAATTTTGTGTCTTAACAAATTCTTCATTTTCGATGTGCCATTCGTACTGCACCCATGAAGGCGACTCTGTGTTGATATTTTTAGTTGAGAAATACAACTCAGTACGGCCATCTTTATTCACATCCATGACCATAGGCGCAAGTTTGTCGCTCAGTAAACGTACTCCAGCAGAATCTGTTTTCGACCAGTCGATATACGATTCATCAAACGAAACACGCTCACTCGACCGGTTCAGTAAAACACGCCAGCTTTTTACTTCATCTGGGTAACGTATCGTTTTAAGATAAATAAGATCAATCAGCCCATCGCCATTCACATCCGCAGGCGTGAGGTGCTCAATGTGATTTGCGCCGGTGTTAGTAATTGCACTCGAATCAAAGCCCGTCAGGTTGCCACTTATGCTCAAACCCTTGTTCAGATTGACATAAATGTGGCTTGCTTCGCCCTCACCACAGTTATCACGAGGACACTTAAGCGACACAATATCCGCCAAACCATCGAAGTTGACGTCCATTGCATACCAGGGCGTATTCTTGCGCGTCATCTGCGAATAATTGCCCGGCTGATTTGAAGTCGCGACATGCGGCGCTAAAAACTCACTCGTTTGAGGGTCATAAAGCGCGATAAAAATCTCATTCTTGCCACTGAACTTATCGTGCCACTCACTCTCTCCCGATAAACTGGCTTCCTTTTGCTGGAATACCAGATCAGCATATCCATCGCCATTAAAATCAGCAAACTTGCTATGTTTGATGAATGGTCCATAGCTGTCAGAAAGTGGTATCGGCGACCACTCAATCACCCCAGCATTTAAAGATGCACGCGTCCAGTAGTAAGCATTGGTTTTATGATCGCCATTGTGCTTATCCTGCTTACTGATCCACAACGATTGCTTACCATCCCCATTGGCGTCAACCACCTGCATATCCACGGTGTCTGAATCGTCATAACGAGAAATACGGCCACACGCTATTTCGCTCGCAGGTGCAAAAGTATTACCTTCCCATAAGCACAGCTCATACTGTTTATCGCCAATTTTTTCCAAAGTGGCCACTTCTGCGGTTCCGTCGCCCTGAGAGTCAATCAACGTCATAGCGGCCAGTTTGTTGTCCCCTGATGGCGTAAAGACCTGAGCATAGGATTTGTACTCTAAATCACTGGCAAACGGTGTGTAGTCAAACTCTATCGGGAGTTTACATATCTGGTTACGACACTGCGCAATGCTTTTCAGTGTGCGTAGGCCGTTATTCTCAGTGTTGAATACCAGTGAATAATCACTGAGCTCAAAGCCGTTGTGATTGGTTACTGTGATACCATCAAGTTGAGAGGCCTGGGTTAATCTAGCCTCATCAATATAACTTGAGCGATAAGTGTCTGTTACAGAGTAACTAAACTGCACAGTATTATCGCTATATTTAATCGTACTCAGTACTTTTTCATTGCTGCCTAGCTTCTGGCCGTTAGATGCTTCCGTTGTATAGGTGTAGTAAATGGAAGTCTCATCTTTTTGCAGATTATCTGTTACTTTCTGGAGCATCCAGGTCAATACATGCGTCTGTTGTTCGGCATCAATGATACGTACTTCACTGTTTTCAGTACCGCCATAATATTTGTACGAGCCGTCTTTGCCCATGACGACAAACATTTCCAACCCGGTCTCTGCATTGTTTGCCAAAATGATCGTCTGATGGCTCTCAATCTCTGTCTCAAAGGTGGCGATGGTTGTCAGCCCGTCAATAGACTCATTCGCATCCAGCTGGATCAGGCGCTGACCATCTAAACAGTATCGATCTTCGTCACTCAGGGTGAGCCCCTTAAATTGGCCATCCTGTGCTTTGGTCTGACGACACCGGCTAACACTGGAGGCCGCGCTTAAACTCCAGCCAAGTGCAACATTGGTACGGGGTGTTTGCGAGTTGTAATCAAGGCTGACGGATGGTTTAACACCCGTCTTACCTGCTGGTAGTTCAATAGGCACATTGTACGCTGCGGATCCTGATTCACTGACCCGGAAGCTACCCAGTGTCGGGGTAAGACGAGCGTGTGCCGTTAAAATATCCACAGAGGGAGCCGCATTTTCAGCCTGGACAAATGGCAATGAAATACTGGGAGACGTAGTTTGCGTGCTGTCATTGATCAGCACGCGTTCTTCATTCGAGAAATTATTACTACAATGTAGTACTTGAGGGTTCCCCTTCAGGGCAACTCGAACACACGCCTTAACCTTAAAGCGATATTCTCCATTGTCGTAGTCATTTACCCAGGTAGTGACATCACCACTCACCGGCCCATCTTCTGCATTTTGCGCTGCGATTACGTCCGCGCGATAATATGCATCATTATGTTGTGAGACATATAGTTCATACTCTTCCACCAGGCTATCCGATGAGATGGTCAACTCAACTGTGCCGAATCCGGTGTTCACTAACGCCAATGTTGGCGCACTTATTCCATCAGCCGGGTCAACGGGGTTGGTCCCTAATTCAATCTCAACCCGATCGCTTAATCCATCATTGTCTGAGTCATTGTCATAGATACAGCCATTCACCACCCGACAGTAGTCATAGAAATAGTAGAGTAAATTGAATGTGACACTGTCATACTGGCTTCTGGCGGCGCCAGCTTCCAGCAATGCTATAAACACTTCTGTACGGGTCGCACCTGATCTGAGCTGTGCAACCCAGTAGGCCCGATCGCCTCCAGCCAGGATTTCGTCGCCTGTCAGTGTACCCAGAAAATATTTAAACAGGGTGTTGATAAAGGCCACATCATCGGCATTCGCCAGCTCAGGGTTAGCGTTAATTAAAGCGCTGATGATTTCATTAAATGAAAACCCGTTGTCATACAGGAATGCCAGTAAGCTTAACTGGTCTTTGCTTGGTGCACGCTGTAACAACACCAGCATGGCTTTGGTCAATGCAACTAGCTGAGTGTGCTCCTGATTGGGTTCCCATCGGCTGGCTTCCCACAGTGCAATATGCTCTCGGAAGGCATCATGTAATACGCCTAAATCTCGCCATTTAATCGCATTGGCTGAAATCATAGTTCTGTCGATAACATGCAGCTCACCATCTGCCGTCTTAACATAGATTTGCCCGGATGCAGCAACATCCACCTGATGATTGATACCGGCCGGAAATTCGTATTGCCACTGCACGTGACCTGTTTGCTTATCCAATGAATACAGATTGCGGCCCATGGAGCCAACGTAGAGATTGCCGTCCTGGTCCAGTTGCGCCGGAGCAATAATGGGTCCTTTGGAGGTAAACAGCCAGTCCTGAACTTTTCTCAGGGAGTCACTGCTCTGCTTAGGTCTGTGGCGGAGTTTGTAGAACTGATGATTCACCGAACCAAAATATATATGGTCATCATCCGCAACACTTTCTACCAGCGGTCGCGCGGTTACCTTGGCAGGAATATCATCGCGCCCACTATTATTGGTTTGCGGCTCATACACCCATAACTTTTCAAACTCATCGTTAAAAGCACTGTAACCTGCGAGCCCAGTGTCTTCACCAACATAGAGGTAACCGTTGTCACTCATAACTATCTGACCTTCAAGCAGGTCAGGCTGGCCGCTGCTGCCTGTGGAATCCACCATCAGCCTGCTTTGCACTAACTTACCGTCTTTGAATACCCCGTTGGTCGCAATAACGTGCAAGCCGCCATGTAAGAACCCTTCCTCGACTTTTTTATCGATCTTAGCTGTAATATGAGTATTGTTGATAACCTGATAGTTGCTGGCAGTAAAGACCTCTCCGGTTGCACGATTACGAACCTTTATCAGGCTCTCGGCACCACCTAAAAACAACCCTGTAATAGCCAGATTACATTGCGTTGCGGAGCACGCAGAGATGGTCGCTGATTGCAGTATCGGTGCCATATGAGCAATGGTGATCTGTTGGCCCGCAGTACACCCATCCATGTTGTTACATGCGATCAATTCGTACGTAAACTGACCTTGATTTAAGTACACTACCGAATACTGATTTGACGTTATCTGAGCGGATAGCTTATTTGGTGCATGGTTTTTGTCACTCGGTAACCCGGGCCACATGTTCATCTTATAATACTCTGTGACACCATCTGCATTGTCAGGCCAGCTGAGAATATAGCGGCCATCAACTTGTCGCGTGTGATCATTAAAACGCGGCGGTACAGGATCTGGCGTGCGATGAACAATTGTACGCGTCTCTGTTTGTGGGTCGCCGTAGACCTTATTCGGATTATTGGGATAAAAGTTAACCGGTGTTACTTTAAATGTCAGTTCTTTATCATGTAATGCCGGGGTTGTGAAAAAGGTATAGCTTTTCTCAATGCCTGTGGCACTTAAGGTTACCTCCTCCTCTGGGGTGTCCTTGTCACCAAGGTAAACTTTTACTATCAACAGCTTGGTAGCCTCAAAGCCCTTCATAGTGAGCTGTTCGCCCCCTTCAACTCTGTCCGAACTGAGTGTCAGTCCTGCGGGTTTTGTTGGCATTTCATATTCAACAGCAATATTACCCAGCTTATTGGTTACAGACTCACCGGTATTGTCTGTCAGTGTCAGTTGAATTTCTTGCTCGCCAACGGCGTTTGCTGGCCAGGAAAGTATGACTTCCTGCGCCTCACCTTGATCGGTCGCCTGTGGTAGTGTCATTGGCAATGTAGGGCTCACAGTCACAGCTTGGGCAACCTGGTTGCTGGTAAGCCTGAGATCAGTTAATTGACTTGAATCGGGAGAGAAAGCGGCAACTTTAATTTTAGCCGTGACAATATCACCAACGCGGATGGGGCTAGTGTCTCCAGCGGGCACTTGAGATATAGCAAAGGAGAAGCGCTCTTTAAAGATGAGTAAATGGTTAGCTGGCGTGCTCAACCCAACGTCATGGATATCTTTTGCAAGCACAGACACATACCATTCGTTTGAGTTGGTCAGGCCAGCAACACTCTGGTAAGAAAAGTCAACTGTACACTCACCTGTACCCGGAGCATTAGAAAAGTCACAGTGTTTTATTTGTTTTGCGCAAGCGCTGACCGATGGCTCATTGCTCCCTTTTGAGTTTAAGCAGATCTTCACCTGCTTTAAACCACTGGCATCACTGGCAGATGCAATTACCCTGATAGTTTTATCTTTAGCCACTATGTCCGGTAAATCATTCAAGCTGACACTGGGCGCATAATTGAAGCTCACTTTAGCTTGCTTGGATACCGAAGCGTTCTGCTTATCACTCACACTAACAGTAATAGGAAACTCATTGCTGCCCTGGCCTGGCGTAGCAGAGATTGGTACGTTGGTACAGGTAATCTCGCTCTCTGAAGTAGTACAGTGACTGCTGCCTTTATATCCAATTCCGTTAATTTTAAACGTGTCTAAATTCATTTGATTGTAAGACTTATTGTCTTCATCAGTGATAGAAAATGACACGAGGGCATCATCACCGGGCAACAAGACATGATTGTTTGCTATGGTGATATCAGAAATAACCGGAGGAGTGTTGGGTTCTAATATGGAAAAAGTGACGTCTTTTGCTGCTGTATTTCCGTATTTATCTGTCGCTATTGCAGTCCAGGTATGGCTCCCCAGAGGCAGTGAGTTAGCACGATAGCTAAAACTGCAACTTAAGGACGATGTGCCATTGTTATCGCAATCATTTAAAAGATTCTTCCCTTTTTTTATCTCGACCTTAGTTAAATCACTGCCCTTATCATTGGCGGTAAAACTGATAGAAACCGCCCTATTTCGATAAGTATCTTCGTGGGCTATGTTTTTAAAAGTAGGCGTTGTTTTTTTGACGTAAGTGACCTTCATGTAGCATTTATGCTCTCTTTCAGTCTTATCGTTGCCTTCTTGAACCGATTCTGAAAATGACTTAGCCGTTAAGTTAAGAGTAAAAGTGCCAAATGCAGGCAAGCTTTTTAATGTAAGATAAGGTAAAACATCCCCATAATCATTAATTTCGGTCTCTCCATCTCCCCAGTAATTACGTGACAAAGCCGTGCTGCCACTTTTTACTTCAACAATGCCCTCAAATTCAACTGCATGACCATCATGACTTTGAAACTCCCTGAAGATCATATTAGTAAGGTCAATCCTGTAGGGCTCACTGTTACCCGACTCAAATGACAAATTAGTGACATCGGTACATGCACCCGCTAAAGCGGACGCAGACATGCCACTCATCAATGCGAACGCTAACCAGGTGCAGGCTTTAGTCATCATCGTTTTTCCCATGTTATAGCGCTCCTCTCCATAGCACGGTCATCGGCTTTGATTCACTCAACGCGCTGAGTGACAACACACCAACACTGCGAGACTGTTGTTGCACAGACCCAGAAGTCGGGATGGCTACACCCAGCACCTGATCCTGGTCTTTAACCAGGAACAGCTCAGAAAGGCCCTGAATATTCTTCTTATTGAGAAATAAAGTCGGGGTGTTAATAACGGGCTGCTCGATATGCTCAGTCAGCGTAAAGCTCTGCGGCTGAGGGGCTAACCCCTGCTGGTCAAAAATTTTCACTTTACCGCTTTGGTAAAATGCATAGACGCCCGCTGCTTTTTGCTCTCCTGACAGTGAATCCATAAATTTGGCTGAGTAGTCACCATCATTATTAACAATGACCGGACTGGTCAGCAAAGCATCATCTTCATAAACTGAACATTTAAGGAGCTGTTTATCTGATAAACGAACCTGACAGATCCGCCCCTGGTTGTTCGAATTGGTTTCATTAAAATACAAGTAATGCTCGGTGATGGTCGGTGCACTATTTACCACCCCATCCAATGTTAAGGACCACTCCTGATGCCATGAAACGGGGCTATCCAGCTCTTTGTGTGCTCTAAAGAAATATAGTTTTCCATCATGCGTAGAGAAAAAAAGATGGTGCTCGTTCTGAAAGATTGTACGCTCAATAATATCCAGATTTAGATCAAACAAAGGCTGTTTGTATTCACTTTGGATTCTCTTGCTTAAAAACGGGTTCTCTCTGAGCGTCGCGATATTAATCGATGTAGATGCACTTGCTCCGTTAAACCCATAGGCCGTCAAAGTAACGCTAGAGTTACTATGCACGTAAAACGTGCGTGTGCCTTTGGTGAAAGACGATGCTTGAAATGCGTTGCTGACGCCATTTTGGCTATAATGAATCACCGCATTTGTTGCACCAGAAAGTTGCCAGCCAACCCTAATCGTACTGCCAGCCATGACTGCACTATCACCCTCGGTGTACAAAGCTTTAATTGCTAACCCACCTTCCACCTTGGTGTTATCTGGACTATCTGATGAACAACCATAGCGATGGCAGGCCACGACTCTAAAACTGCCGGTACCATGATATCGGTAATAACTGGCCGTTGTGCTTGGCACCACAACCTGCCAGGTTTGACCATCGAATTTGAGTATCTGATAGTACTTTGCTTGTCGTGAAGGGGTCCAGGCAAGATTGGTATACTCTCCATCTACTTGGCTGGAAAGTTTGACCACCGTGTCAGGGCGTAGCTTTATTGGCTTAAAGATCCGGACATTTCCCACCATAACTGGCTTATACGCTTGCTCAAACCCTTCGCTGGCATTTGAACAAAGCGGATAGAGTATACACATACTGATCAATGCGCACAGAGGAGACAATTTCTTCCCTCCCTGAAAGAAAAACTTCACGATAGATATCCCTTAACGATAAAATTCAAGGCCCGGTTAATGCTAAAATCAGCAACTGTATTGACCTCAACCTATACATAAAATGTGTCAGGTTTAGAGACAGAGGCCAACATAATGCCCATCTGCCGATGTACAACCTACTAACAATATTCAATAGGCCAGAAAATGGTGGCATATTGTATTGTTCACCCCGTATTCAGGTCAATCAAAAAGGAACATCTGTCTTTGCGCAAGCAATTAACTTATCACAAAGTCTTAAAGCTCATATTAATAACGATTATGTCTCTTACCTATCCGCTGGCAAGATTCGCGAAATCCTTACTATCAATGAATCATTTCATAACCTGAAAAAAAGTTGCACATTATTATTTTTTTCATTGCAATCTGAGTTACAAATTACCCATTGCAGGAAATAGCAATAGGCGTCCGGGCAGGTGTCTTTTAGATCATCCGCAAAACAGCATCAAACACACCCGGCTTTACCTTTAAAACAATAATCAAAGGAACTAACAATATGGAATTTTTTTCCCGCTACATCACTGGTGATGACCTCAGGAAGTTGAGAAAAAATAAAGGTGTGACAACACAAGCAATGGCGACTCAGCTTGGCGTGTGTCGTAAAACGTATGAAAATTGGGAGCGCGATGTGGGTCAACCAAAACTCAACCAATTTTTTGCCATGGTCACTTTCTGCTCTGTCGACGTCTCAGATTTTCTGACTAAGATACGTCAGCACGGCCAGGCCTGATATTCTGCCCTCAGAGCACTCCGCGCGAGTAGCTCTGAGGACTTTTAATTACACTCATCCCCACATTAAGCCTGCGCCAGCGGCTCTGGTAACTCATTCAACCAGCGCACTTCCCTGATCCAACTTGTCATGGTAGGAAAGCCCTTATCCGGACAGGTCATATCCCAGGCCGTCAGCAACGGATCGCCAAATATTCCACCCTTTTCGAAGTTTTCTTTCAGTGCCTGATTCATGCCCTGATAACTGTTTTCCGGAAACACCAGATCTATGGGCAGCCCAAGGTGCCAAATCGCAGCGACAGACCAGGCAGTCGCAGCCATTTCTTCGCCTTCCATTGCCTGTTTTTCGCGCCCATTTTTAAGCCCGTTTTTATAAACATCTTCATGCAATTGAGGCCTAAAAATCGGCTCACATACCGCAATGTGCCCTGCTTCATGTAATATGTCTCCGGGGCAAACCAGCTGTTCAATGTCGATGTGGAGTACGCCATGTACGATTTGCAGGCCCGGCAGAAACATCTTCCCCTCCACGGGGCAAAGCGCATGGGGCAAGTTAATGTCGCTCAGAAAGTTACAAATGATTTGAGTATCTTGATCCATTATCGGCTCCTTGCACTGAGTCCGGAATGATCCAGTTCAGTCTTATTTCTATATTTGCGAGTTTAGCGTTTTTCAAACAGCTTAGATATTACATAAGATTACTGCATGAGTGCCCATTACGCCGCCATTGAGGGTCACATTTTTAGATAAAAATCACGACACAGATCAATAAACGTTGCGCTGTATGCGCCATCCTGCGTTCTCACACACAAGGCTTCCTGAACCAGACCAGTCTGTGCTCGATGCCATTCCAGCATCAGCCTGCTAACGGGCTTGCCAGGCGTCATCGTGACATCACAGCGACGAGCAAGGTACAAGCCATGCTGCTGTGCCAGTGCGATAAACGCAAGTCCTTCCTGAGCCGGTAAAATGACCGCAAGCCGACCTTGTGCGTGACTGTGCAGCTTAAACGCCTCAATCAGGTGCAAAAAACTCAGACTGTCAGTGTGGCGGGCGGTATTTCGGGCAACATCCGGCCCTTTTAAGCTGTGATTAAAATACGGTGGATTGCTGATCACCAAATCATAGGGCTGATCTGCAGCAAATGTCTGAATGGGAGTCTGGTGCACCCGAATACCCTGCCAGGGGCTGGCATGGACGTTGTCTCGGGCATCCAGACAGGCCTGCGCATCAATCTCAACCGCATCGATCATCAGTGATGGAGCGCGCTGCTTGCACATCAGGCTCAGTAACCCGGTACCAGCACCGATGTCCAGCATGCGTTGTGTGCCCGTCACGCAAACCCAGGCGCCGAATAACACCCCATCGGTCGACACCTTCATTGCACTGCGCGATTGTGCCACCGTAAATTGCTTAAATGCAAAGCTTGCCATTTTGCTCCTTTGAGAAACCCGGATTGCCAAGTATAATTCCGCTATTGTCCTTTATTTGTGATGCACTATGCAATTTACTGAATTCGATCTCGACGGCACGCTACTGACTGCCATAAAAAAAATGGGCTTTGAGCAGGCCACCAGCATTCAACAGCTGGCCATTCCGGAGGCTCTGATGGGCCGTGATATACTGGCGTCTGCGCCAACGGGCACAGGTAAAACAGCAGCCTTCCTGATCCCGGCAATTCAGTATTTGATGGATTTTCCGCGTCGCGATCCCGGCTTTGCCCGAGTGCTGATCATGACGCCCACCCGTGAGCTAGCCTATCAGGTGTTTGAGCAATGCGAAGCACTGGCAGCAGGCACGCACCTGAAAATCGGTGTGGTAACCGGTGGTATTAACTATGGTAGTCACAAAGAAATCTTCGAAAAGAACAACGACATTCTGATAGCCACACCGGGCCGTCTGATGGAATATCTTGAGACCGAAAACTTCCATGCCGACAATGTTGAGCTGCTGATCCTCGATGAAGCCGACCGCATGCTAGACCTGGGCTTTAAAAAAGAAATGCTTAAGATCTGCAACGAAGCAAAGAACCGCCGTCAGTGTTTCCTGTTTTCTGCCACGCTGGAAGGTGACAGCGTCGAGCTGTTTGCCGAGCGTATCTTAAAAGATCCGGCACTACTTGAGGCCGAGTCATCACGTAAAGAAAAGGGCAAAATCCACCAGTGGATCCACCTGGCAGATGACTATCAGCACAAGCTGGCCATTCTCGCTAACCTGCTACAAAGCGAAGAAGTGACCAAGGCCATCGTGTTTGTGAAGACCCGTGAGCGTTTGGAAAAATTGGTTGGCGAGCTGTATACCCAGGACATTAAGACCACCTGGTTGCGCGGAGAAATGCCCCAGGACAAGCGCATGGCCGCCATGGCCAGCTTCCACAGTGGTCGCACCCGCATCCTGATCGCCACCGATGTGGCGGCGCGTGGTATCGACGTCGCGGATATCAGCCATGTGATTAACTTTGATATGCCGCGTACTGCCGACATTTATGTACACCGTATTGGCCGTACCGGTCGTGCCGGTAAAAAAGGCACCGCCATTTCACTGGTTGAAGCCCATGATGCCGAGATCCTGGGTAAAGTTGAGCGCTACACGGAGCAAAAGTTGAAACGCCGTGTGGTTGAAGGGCTGGAGCCGAAACACAAAGAAGCCAAGTTACCGAAAAAGAAAAAAGATCCAGTCAAAATCAAAGCGAAGAAAAAAGCCGCTAAGGCCAAAACAAAAAAGAAAAAGTAACCCATAAGCGAAAGGGCGTCTGAGACGTCCTTTTTCTTTTTGCTCAGGCCTCACCCTTTATATTCAGGCCCCTTTTCTCACATGGAGCAAGCAGTTACACTTGCGTATAAACATGCTCTATCGCAGGAAGCTCAATGCTCACACCCGACCAAGTTACCGCCCTGGAAGTCTATCTAGCCCATTTGCGCCTAAATATCGATCCCGCATTAGCGCAGAAATACCCGACCTTTGCAGGTAAACCCTACCCACTGGGACGGTGCAAAGAAGTCCGCAATGCCATTCATGATGCACTCAAAGTGGCTCTGGCCAAACCGCAGGTCGACGTGGCACTACAACCGCTTAAAGCGCTGCTGGACAGTGGCCTGACGCTCGAACCGGTATGGGGATCTTTGCGCGATGAATACTTTCAGAATGCGCTGGTGGTTGGGCCCTGGTACATAGATGCAGCCAATGATACCGTCAATCCCAATAAACCGCGGGCGGAGATCCGCTTACTCGCAGAATCTGGGTTTGGTGCCATCACCAGCTTTGAGCAGTTCGTTAAAATCGCTCGCAGCTACTGGGAGGTCGATATCTATCGCAATGATATTTTTCCGGCGCTGGCCCCTTTTATCCCTTTAGTATGTGTGAACAAAGCCGGTGTTAGCTGGTTTGCCGCCGCCAACGACGATATGATACTTGTTGCTCAGGACAGTGCCTTTGAGCTGGTAGAGCAAGTGCTGCCCTCTTTGCCCTCCCCTCCTGACGAATTAACTGAGAAATGGCACCGTGTCGCACTTCGCGTTGATATGCCCAGTCCGTTATTGAAAACACAGACACGGGATGCAACAGCCATGTGCCGACATTATCGCAACGAAGGTAAACATCAGGACATCGGCTTTCGCGATGAAGTGGTGCTTGCTTATCTCAGCCTGCCGGTGAACGTGTAAGCGGCGAAGCTCCTCTGGACAATAAAACGGTCGCAATCAGAGCGACCAACACCACTGGCATACTCCACACATTTAACGCCTGCCAACCCGCGGTGGCTTCCAAAAACCCGGCGCTGAGTGATGATGCCACCACCATGCTGAAGACCAAAAACTCGTTGCAGGCTTGTGTTTTGGCGCGCTCCTGCGGCGCATAAGTCTGACTCACCAGTTGTGTGGCGCTGATAAACATAAAGTTCCAGCCCACGCCAAGCGCAAATAAAGCCAACAAAAAGTGCCAGTGCGTCAACCCCAGCAGGTTAATCCCGGCGCAGATCAGATACAGCACACAGCCCGCAAGGATCATGACTCGCGCACCAAAGCGCTCAATGAGCTTGCCGGTAAAGAAAGATGGCAGAAACATCCCCAGTACATGCCATTCAATGACCAGTGCGGAGTCTGCCAGGTCAAATCCATGGCGATGCATGGCCAATGGCGTCGCAGTCATCAAAAAGTTCATGACGGAATAACTAATCATGGCCACCAGCACCGCCAGCTGAAACTGCTTCTGTGTCATAATTTCTTTCAATGTTCGGGCCGGTGCCTGGGAGGAGTGTGTGTCGACCTCAGTAAAGCGCACGCCCTGCAACAATAGCAAGGCCAGAATGTACAACCCACTGAGTGCCACAAAGGAATTGGCATAATTCAATGCCGGATACACCTCGTTCACCCAGACGGCCAGGTTCGGCCCTAAAACCGCTGCGACAACACCACTGGCCATGATGATCGAAATGGCCGTGGCGGGCTTATCACTGGCTTCTATGGCCGCAAATCGATACAAGGTGGCAAAGCCGATCCCTATCCCTATTAAAGTGGTCGCCACACAAAAAAGTGCAAAGTCGCTTTCTCTGAGCGCCCAGACCCCCAGCAAAGTACCACTAATACCAATCAGATTGCCTAATGAGAACCCCAGTTTGCGTCCGGTTTTCGCCATAATCAGCGACGCCGGAATGGTCGCCATTAATAGCCCAGCCATCTGCATTGCCACCGGCAAAGTGGTCAGCGCCGCCGACGGGCTCAACAACTGACCCACCAATGCGGAAATGGTCACAAGCAGGATGTTCCCTGTTGTGATCAGGCCCTGACAACAGGCCAGCAGCAAGACATTTTTATTCAATGAGACATACTCCAAAGATGAGAGACACGGTGTTTATACACCAAAGCAGAGGGGATCACTCCCACTCAGGCGAGTTTGTTCTGGGTTCAGCAGGCTTACTCAAACGACATTGATTCGCCTGCTCATAACAGCGTTGGATACACTGCGTTTGCAGTGGATCTGCGCTGATATAATCTTCCTGGCAATGTTGTAAGCAGGCGCGTTCATTGTGCTCACACTCTACCTGCACACCGCCAACACGCGTATTGAGCTGGCCCTGACACCCTGCCACCATCCCTATTGCAGCAAGCATACCTAAGCCTCTGATTATCCTTATCCTGCTCATCGTCTCAGACTCCGAACTAGTTTTGCTCTGCGCGCAAAAATACCGGCTCACTGGCTTTTTGCGTTGCTTCTTCGCTGTAGTAATAACCTGCAACATCAAACGCCTTCAGTGCCTCCGGTGATTCCACCTGATTGTCAAGAATATACCGAGCCATCATGCCACGGGCTTTTTTGGCATAGAAACTAATGACCTTGAACTGACCATTTTTACAGTCTTTGAACACAGGCGAAATAATCTCTGCTTTGAGTGCCTTTTTATCTACCGCTTTGAAATATTCATTGGACGCCAGATTAATCAGTACCTGACTATCGGCGGCTTCCAGCGCTTCGTTGAGCTTGTCGGCAATGATCCTGCCCCAAAATTCATAGAGGTTTTTACCGCGCGGATTATCCAGCTTAGTGCCCATTTCCAGACGATACGCCTGCATCAGGTCCAATGGCTTCAGTACCCCATAAAGGCCAGACAGAATACGCAAATGTTGCTGCGCATAGTCCAATGTGGCGTCGTCCATACTCGATGCATCCAGACCAGTGTACACGTCACCATTAAAGGCCAGCACAGCCTGTTTAGCATTATCAGAGGTGAAAGGTTGTGACCACTCGGCGAAGCGCGCGGCATTGAGGCCCGCCAGCTTGTCACTGATCTTCATTAAGGTGCCAATCTGTTGCGGCGACAAGTCACGACACACGCTGATCAATTCTTCACTGTGCGTGAGCAACTCGGGCTGAGTAAAACGCGCGGTGTGCGCCGGGGTATCATAATCGAGATTTTTTGCCGGGGAAACGAGAGTGATCATGGCCTGCCTATTGACTTAACTATTGATAAATGTCAATTTCAACACTATCCCCCGGTGAGCGCAAGCGCAATATTTTTCGGGGGCTCGACACTGCTTGCCCAGTTGCTGGCAGACCAGCCTGTTTGCAGTTCGTCACGCAGACCCCCGACTGACGAAGTGCGCCCCTGCATCACGCATTCGGACTTTCTCGCGGCACGACCTCGCAGATAAGGACATATGACCTATTCACACAGGTCACGGTAATGCAACATAGGGACAGTAGACTTTTTGACACGCTGCAATGAATTGGAATGAGGACAGCATGACTTCAGCATTAGATAGGCTAAAACAGCATTCATCTATCGTCGCCGACACCGGAGATATCGAGGCAATCCGTAAACACCAACCGGAAGATGCCACCACCAACCCGTCTCTGCTATTAAAAGCAGCCGAGATGCCTGCTTATCAGGATTACCTGAAAGCAGCCTGGGACTACGCTAAGAGCCAGCATGACGATGCGGCACAACAACTGGAACTGGCTTGTGATTACTTTGCCGTTCTGCTTGGTAAAGAGATTGCTAACATTGTACCGGGTTATATCTCAACCGAAGTCGATGCACGCTTATCGTTCGATACCGAAGCGACCATTGCTAAAGCGCAGCAGTTACTGGCGTTGTATGAGCAACTGGGTGTCAGCAAAGACAAAATTTTAATCAAAATCGCCTCTACCTGGGAAGGCATTAAAGCCGCAGAAGCTCTGGAAAAGCAAGGCGTTAAATGTAACCTGACATTGCTATTCAGCCAGGCTCAGGCACGCGCATGTGCTGACGCAAATGTATTCCTGATCTCACCCTTTGTAGGTCGGATCCTTGACTGGCACGTGGCCAATGGTCTGGAAAAGCCGACTGATCCACTGCAAGACCCGGGTGTGCAGTCAGTACGCAGCATTTACGAATTTTACAAACGCCACGGTTATAACACCGTTGTGATGGGTGCCAGCTTCCGTAACACAGGCGAAATCGTAGCCCTGACAGGGTGTGACAAGCTGACTATCAGCCCTGCTTTGCTAGAGGAACTGGGTGAATTGCCAGCCACTGAAGCGTACCTGCTAGACAACAACTACGAAGTTGTGGCTAAACCTGCTCCGCTGAGCGAAAGCGAATTCCGCTGGTTACACAACCAGGATGCCATGGCCACCGAAAAGCTGGCTGAAGGTATTCGTGCATTTGCAGCTGCCCAGGAAACGCTGGAAACTCGCTTTAAGGCGCTGTAAGCAGACACTGCACTAAGCATATTGATTAAAAAACGCCACCTGATGTGGCGTTTTTTTATGCCCTGAAAATGATGACCCAATTCATCCACCTCCCCGCTCGCAGCACTCTGTTCTTCTGGCCTCGGCAAAACTTGAAGCAAATTTGAGCTTCATCAAACTGTCACCTGCTTTTAACCTAACGGACACATTTTTATTTTACTTTTCTCCTGTCTGTGGTATACCAGCATTACTTGAAGTGTGTTTTTCATTCAAATTGAGTAATGCGTAAACACAAATCTTTGAGGTTAGTACATCAATAGGAGAAATTCATGGATAGCCTAGACGATTTTATTTCAACACTAGAAAGTCCTGCACCAAAGAAAAGAACCTCATCTAAAGGCAAAAAAAGAAAGTGGCGCGAAATTGAAGCGCTGAAGGACAAACAACGCCTGCGTAAGGAATTGGAAGAACTGGACATATTCGCAGACAGCATCGATCTGGACGAGCTTGACTTTATTTAACTGAAAAGGCGCATTGAGCGCCTTTTTTGTTTTTTAAATCTAAACTCAGACTTGCCAGTTGATGGGCGTTTTGTCCATGCTTTGCAATAGCGTGTTGGTTTGCGAAAAGTGCTGACAACCGAAAAAGCCGCGGTGTGCTGAAAGCGGAGAAGGGTGTGGTGCGTGCAATACGTGATGACGTTGTGTGTCGATCGCTTTGCCCTTCTTTTGTGCATGTGCACCCCAGAGCAGGAAGATCACGCCCTCAGTGCGCTGATTGAGCTGCTCGATCACGGCATCGGTAAAGCGTTCCCAACCGAGGTGTTTGTGGGAGTGTGCTTGTCCCTGCTCGACTGTTAACACAGTATTGAGTAGCAGTACGCCTTGCTCAGCCCAGGGTAGCAGATAGCCATGATTGGGGATCTGGAAATCCGCGATGTCCTGTGCCAATTCTTTATACATGTTGGCCAATGACGGGGGCACCTTAACACCTGGCAGTACAGAGAAGCACAACCCGTGTGCCTGGTTCGGCCCATGATAGGGATCCTGTCCCAGGATCACAACCTTGACCTGATCGAACGGCGTGGTCTTGAATGCCTCAAACACCAAATCCTCAGGAGGATAGACGGTGACGTCCTGCGCCCGACGCTCGGCGACATAGTCCAGGGTGTCCTGAAAATATGTTTGTTGTTTTTCGTGCCCGAGCACGTCATTCCAGGTTGTCATATTTATTTCCCGGCTAGTTTAAGTTGCTGATAGTAAGTTCGCGAAGCATCCAGTTTATCACATAACTGAGTTAACCCATCAAGCACACGGGTCGTATAACGATGTAACAGATCCGCATTCACCTCAATATATTGTGCATGCTTGGCCGCCGGAATTTCTGGCCACTTATGCCAGTCTATGGTGGGCTGGACTTGTTTAGATTTTTCCTGCGGGATCACTATCACCTGCGGGTGTTTCAGGAGCACATTTTCAATACTGATCTGCGGATAGGATGTCGTTGCGTCAGCAAACACATTGCTGGCGCCACACACCTCAAGCGTCTGATGGATCCAGGTGGTGCCATTGACCGTCATCATCGGAGCTGGCCATAGCTGATAAAACACGGACAAAGACGTTGCAGAACGATACTCATCGTGCAGTTCAGCCATGCCTTGTTCAAACTGCCGGGCCACTTGTTCAGCGTTCTCTTCCAGCCCGGTTAACTGGCCCAGCCAGCGCAGAGAATGCGGGATCTGTTGCAAGGCTTTGGTTTCGCTGTACACCACGTTCACTCCGAGCTGCTCCAGCTTATCCAGCTCGGTTTGTTGATTGCCACCCTGCCAGGCAATCACCAGATCGGGGGACAACGCCAGTAACTTTTCCAGCGCAATGCCATGAAAGCCACCAATACGGGGGATTTGGTTGGCCTCAGCCGGGAAGTCCGCATACTCAACTGTTCCGACAATCCGCTCGCCTGCCCCTATAGCATATAAGTTCTCAACAATATGCGGCGCCAGGGCCACGATCCGTTTAGCCGGCTGTCCAGAGGCCTGAGCTGCACTGACCTGACTTGTAATCAGACAAACCAGCATACCCAGCCAGATATTCAGGACTGCTTTCATCAGAAATCGAACCCTTTTTGCGCTTTGATCCCCGCTTCAAACGCGTGTTTCACGTTACGCACTTCACTGACCGTATCGGCCAACTCTGTCAGACGACGATGTGCCCCACGACCCGTAATGATCACCGACTGCATCGCTGGGCGATTTTCCAACGCCGTAATCACTTCATCCAGATCAAGATAGTCGTAGCTGACCATATAAGTGAGTTCATCCAGCAAGACCAGATCGATACTGTCATCCTGCAGCCACAGCTTTGCCTGTTGCCAGGTAGCCTGCGCCGCCTGGGTATCTGTCTCGCGGTTTTGTGTTTCCCAGGTGAAGCCCGTTTTCATCACAGCAAACGGCACACCCGCACGTTCCAGCAAATTACGCTCACCACATTCCCACATGCCTTTAATAAACTGTACCACGGCAGCATTCATGCCATGGCCCACACACCGTGCAACCGTGCCAAAGCCTGAGGTAGACTTACCTTTGCCATTGCCAGTGATCACCTGCAAGATGCCTTTTTCTTCCTGTGCCTGCTCGATTTTGGCATCGACCTGCTCTTTCACTTTTTGCTGTCTTGCCTTATGTTTATCCTGATTATGTTCGCTCATGCTGTCCTCTGTTCACTGATTGCCAGAATTTTATCTATGTCTAAATGGGTTTCGCACATATCTGCCAGCCGTTCCAGTTGCTGCTCACGGTGTTCTGCCAGGTTGAATCCACTGCCACTGTAGCGGCCATCGCTGACCCAGCTCAACACACTGGTCAGTCCCTCGGGACTATCAAACAGTCCGTGCAAATAGGTGCCAGCCAGCAGGTTATCCTCACTGATAAAACCATCAACTTGCCACCCTGATGGGTGCGCGTCAAACTGTAAAAAAGGTCGCGCTAAGGCCGCCCCCTGAGTGATCCCACAATGGATCTCATAACCGCTCAAATGGGTCTGCTGACCGTTCAACAAACAGCTTGCCTGCACCTGAGTCAGGGTTTTATTTGTTGTCAGTTGGGTCTCAAAATCTGCCATCGCCAGGCCTGAGATACTACCCTGTGTTGACTCAACCTGCTGAGGGTCACAAATGGTATTCCCCAACATCTGATATCCTCCACAGATCCCCAGTACTTTGCCGCCGTAACGCAGATGGCGTCGCAACTCACTGTCCCACCCTTCTGCGCGTAAAAAAGCCAGGTCGTTAAGCACATTCTTACTGCCCGGGATGATCACTAAGTCGGCTGCACCTATGGTTTCGGTGTGGCGCACATAACGCAGATCAACTTTGGGATCTAACCGCAAAGTATCAAAATCGGTGTGATTGCTAATATGTGGCAGCAGCAATACGGCCACTTTAATTTCGGGGTTATTCATGCGATTTGCTATCGTCACGGCATCTTCCGCATCCAATGCCAGGTCGTGCAAGTAAGGCAATACACCCAGCACAGGTTTGCCGGTATGCTGCTCCAGCCAGTCCAGCCCGCTCTGTAACAACGCAATATCGCCCCGAAACCGGTTGATCACGAAGCCTTTCACTAAAGATTGCTCGTAGTCGCTCAGCAGCGCCAGGGTCCCAACCAGGTGAGCAAACACACCGCCTTTGTCGATGTCGGCAATGATGATCACCGGGCAATCAACCTCACAGGCAAACCCCATGTTAGCAATGTCGTTCTCTCGCAGATTAATTTCCGCCGGGCTGCCGGCCCCTTCGACCACGCAAAGGCCATACTGTTCACTGAGCCTGTGATGTGAGGTCAGTACCGCCTGCATCGCGACTTTTTTGTAGTCATGATACCCTCCGGCTTCCATATTACTGAGCGCACGGCCATGCACAATGACCTGGGCACCCGTATCTGAATTCGGTTTGAGTAAAATCGGGTTTAGATCTGTGCTCAAGGGTACTTTTGCAGCCATGGCCTGTAATGCCTGGGCACGGCCTATTTCTCCGCCATCTGGAGTAACCGCACTATTGAGCGCCATATTCTGCGGTTTGAACGGTACGACCTCGATACCACGGCGCTGCAATGCCCGACACAAGCCCGCCACTAACGTGCTTTTTCCGGCATCTGACGTTGTGCCCTGCACCATTAACGTGTTCATACTCAATTGTCTCCTTTTAGCGTCAGTGGCAAACCCGCCATCACAAAATCGACTCTGTCTGCCAAAGCGGCGATGTCCTGGTGCAACCAGCCGGATTCGTCAACAAAGCGGCGACTGAGTTCACCAAGCGGCACTATGCCGTGGCCCACCTCATTACTGATCAGGATCACCCGAGCACGAGTGGCACGCAGAGCACTCAGCAGCGCCGCGCGCTTGTGTTGAAATGCTGAGTCAGAGTAGTCACATAATGCCGTGGTTAACCACAAGGTGAGACAATCAATCACCACACAATCATCGGACGCAAGGCTGGCTAACACTTGATCCAGCGCCCAGGCCTCTTCTATAAGCTGCCAGTATGCCGGGCGCGATGCCTGATGATGGGCGATCCGCGAAACCATCTCCTCATCCCCGGGTCGTGCAGTCGCGAGATAAATTAACCGGGCCACTTTACCGTCGCTGAACCAGCGCTCGGCTCTTTGCTCACCTAACCGACTCTTTCCAGAGCGCGCACCACCCAGAATAAATTCGACCCGACCCGTCATAACCAGACCACCAGACAAAATAAATACACCGTGACTTCCGCCAGTTGCTGTGCCGCGCCCAGACAGTCTCCCGTATAACCGCCGAGCTGGCGTTTAAACCAGTAAGCGCAGCCTGTACGGCATAACCACAGTGCGACAAACAGCGCAACGCTCTGCCATAGAGTAAACAGTCCGGCAAACCAGCTCACTATTAATAAAACTAAGCCACAGCTATAAAGTAACTGCTTACTTTTTGTAGAAAGAAACTGGGCAACAGGCTTAACTTTACTTTGCGCATCTGCCTGAACATAGTCCAGTTTACCAATGATACTGGTGGCCATAACCCGGCTCAGACCATGGCCAAGCAGGATAGCTGCACATACATAAGCAAGTTGCTCACTTAAGGAGAGTAAAGCCTGAAACTTGGTAAGCAGTAGCAGAACCAATGCCGCCGCACCATAGGTGCCCAGTCGGCTGTCTTTCATAATGGTCAGCTTATCGGCCACACTCCAGCCACCGCCAAAGCCATCCCAGACATCCGCGAAGCCATCCTCATGAAATGCACCCGTTATGATCAGCCCGGCACTCAGCGTTATTATTACCGCAATGCCAGCTGGCAACATAAAGGCTAGCACACCATAGAGAAAGGCTAACAGGGCACCCAAGAGCACACCAACCCAGGCAAAGTAGCCGCTGGCCTGGTTGATATCCTGCTCGCTGACCTCGCCCGACACTTTAACGGGAATACGGGTCAGAAAGATCACCGCCAGCTTGAATTGCCTTAGCTCACTCATGGGTGTCTACCACCTGAGTGACAGCCGCCGACTCAAAGCTGGCCATCTGATAGTAAAATGCCAGCGCACTTTGGCACAGGGGCAATGCCATTGCCGCACCGGATCCCTCACCCAGGCGCATGTTCAGATCCAACAATGGCTCGGCATTTAGCTCATTCAGCATGCGCCGGTGTCCCTGCTCACCTGAGCAATGGGCAAACACCATATAGTCCTGACTGGCGGGTTCAATGCGACACGCCAGCATAGCCGCGGCTGTTGCAATAAAGCCATCCACCAGAATGACCTTTTGTGCACGGGCAATTTCCAGCATAGCACCAACCATTTGACAGATCTCATATCCGCCCAGGCGACGCAACACCTCTCGTGGATCATGAAGGGCGTCACCATGTAACAGCAGAGCTTGATCGATCAGTTGTTGTTTTTTCTCCACCACTTCTGCACTAACGCCGGTGCCACGCCCAACCGTTTCAGCGCCAGTCAACCCACTCAGAGCCGAGAAAATGGCCGCAGCGGCCGTGGTGTTGCCGATCCCCATTTCGCCCAACGCAAACACGTTTGACCCCGAGTCCAGTGCCGCCTGTACAGCTTCCTGACCGTACAATAGGCCTTGATCAAGCTGTGCTTTGCTCTGAGCGGGCTCAATATGTAATGGTCGGGTAATGTGGCCAAGGCGCTGTGATACAACACCCAACTCCGGAGCTGGCGGTACCAAAATACCACAGTCAATCACACTCAGTTGCCAGCCAAGCTGAGTACACAAGACATTAATGGCTGCGCCACCCGTGGCAAAATTGGCTACCATCTGACCGGTCACCTCGCTGGGTGCAATGGAAACACCTTCGGCAGCAATGCCATGATCGCCGGCAAATATCAGCATCTGCGGCTGCACGATGGCGGGTTTTTCGGCTTCAAGTTGGGCGCGACTCATGCCCTGACTCAAAATGCTCACTAGCTGATGTGCCAATGTCTCAAGCTTACCCAGCGCGCCCTGAGGCTTGGTCTTCATATCTATGGTGTGCTGAATATAAGCGTCATGCTGGCGATTGAGTGGTGGGATCATAAAGTCTCCTGTTAGGTCAGATGCTGGCAGCGCGCTTTTTGGCGATTAGCAGCGATAAGAAAAACACACTGCCGATGGCGGAGGTGATCACCCCAATCGGAAGTTCCTGATTGTCTATCAGGGTACGGGCCAGCACATCGACCCACAGCATCATGAGCCCACCTGATAAAGCTGTTGCCAACATACCCAGTGTACGAACTTGCGAAATAAAAAAGCGCACAATATGGGGGATCATCAAGCCAACAAACCCAACACCACCGCAGGCAGCGACAATCACGGCGGTCAGCATAGATGCCAGGATCAACATGCCCAGTCGTAGCTTGTGTACATTCACACCTAAGGTTACCGCGCTCTCATCGCCAACTAACAACGCATTCAGGCTGCGGCGCATCAGTAACATCACTGTACAGCCTATCGACACGACCAGAGCGGGTAACCACAGCCATTGCCAGTCTGCACGGCTGAAACTGCCCAGACTCCAGAATATAATGGCACTGATGGCCTGCGGGTCACTCCAATAGAGCAGTAAGCTGGTAAAGGCAGAAAATAAAAAGGTCAGCGCGACACCTGACAACAACATGTTCTCGACCAGTGCTGTGCCTTTGTGAAACGCAATGAGCAACAACAGGCTCATGGCCACTGCGCTGCCAGCAAACGCCGCACCGGATAAGGCCAGTGCGCTTTGTACACCAAATAATGCAACCAACAACACCACACCAAATGACGCCCCGGAGGAAATGCCAAATAAATACGGATCGGCGAGCGGGTTGCGGGTCACGGTTTGCAAAATAAGCCCGGCAATGGCCAGCCCGGCCCCCGCAAAAAAAGCCAGCAAGGTACGTGGTAATCGCAGTTCAACCACAATCTTTTGATTCAGCACACTGTTGTCATAATTGCTTAAAGCCTGCCAGACCTCACTCCAGCTAAGTGACACCGCCCCGACAGACAGTGCAGTGAGCATGCTGGCCAAACAGGCACAGAGCAACCCGGGTATAAGCAAGGCCTTCATTGTTGATACCCATAGTGATAACGAATGTGTGGCACACCCGACGCATTGCGATCTGGCCCGGGGACTGTCTCAACGTCAGCACAGACGCCAAAAACATCACTCAGTAAGCCCGGCGTTATCACCTCTAACGGGGTTCCCTGAGCAAGCAAGTGACCTTGCTCCAGTACCAGCAACTCATCGCTGAGTGCCGCTGCAAGATTGAGATCATGAAATGAAGCAATCACGGTCACCCCCATGGCCTTAGCCAGCTCCATGATCTGGATCTGATACTTCACATCCAGATGACTGGTGGGCTCATCCATGATCAGCAGTTCAGGCTGCTGTACCATGGCTCTGGCGATCATCGCCCGTTGCTTTTCACCGCCCGACAGAGCATCAAATTGCTGTTGTGCTTTGTGGCTCAGGCCGACCCGCTCAAGGGCTTCCAGGATCAGTTGCTTATCCCTTGTATTAACAGCTGAAAACAGCGTTTTATGCGGCGTCACGCCCATGGCAACTACCTCGAACAGCGCCAGGTTGAACTGGCTGGGGATCTCCTGCAATACCACCGCCACCTGGCGCGCATAGGCACGGCGAGGATAATCGGATAAAGATTTGCCGGCATAGCGTATCTCCCCCTCGCTGGGATGCCAGTAGCGATACAGGCAACGTAATAAACTGGACTTTCCTGCCCCATTCGGCCCAATCAGACCAATAAACTGGCCACGTTGAATGGCAAAATTAAGCGCCGTCAGAATAGGTTTGTCACCCAAAGTCAGATTCAGGTTATGCACGGAGATTTGTGGTGAAGTCATACCGCCTCAAATGCAGGCAGCAGCGCAGAGCCAGCCATTCGCGTTGTCACGACTGACGTTCTGAACTGACTTAAGTGCGCCCGCTTAAGTGTAGGTATTGGCCTTGGTATCTGGCTTCAGACTCTCAGTCTATTACAGTTGCGGGGACAGCTGAGGATTTACACCTCATTCCCAATGACTGCCAATACAATACGATGCTAAATTTAGGCCTTATTATGAAGTCCAGACGTCTAAAACACAACTTTCGGCCAGACTTGACCGGTCTCATCGAAGAAGACCGAGACTTTAACCATTTTGGCGTATCCGATCTCTGCACGAGACAAGTGACCATCAAACTCAACAGGTAAGCCCAGCCAGATAGCCAGTAATTGCTTAATAACGCCCGCATGAGTGACAATCGCCACAGGCTCACATGAGGGGCTTGCGGTGAACTGCTGCCACCAATCATATAAACGTAGATGGAATGCCGACATGGACTCCCCATTTGGCGGGGTGTGCTGCCAGGGACTTTGCCAAAAGTCGCCGATGCCAGGTGCTCGTGCTGACTGCCAGAGCGTGTCGTAGCGTTCACCATCCCAGTCACCAAAATGCATTTCACTGAGTCGAGGTTCTATCTGCAGTGGCAAACCGGTGGTTTCACAAAACGTACGAGCGACCGCCTGGCACCGCTGCAATGGAGAGGCAATCACCTGTGCAATCCCATCACACGCCTCAAGGCGGGCATACACTTGTTCATTGCCCGACGCGCTTGCGGACATATCAGTACTTCCGAGCAAACGGCCGGTTTCCCGGGGTTCACCGTGGCGAATAAAATACAGGGTTCGTTGCATTAAGCTTGGGCACTGTTATTCGGGATCCGAAACGTAAAAACGCAAGCCTGGGCTTGCGTTTTTGATGATGTTAGTGGATTAGAGAATTTGGTTTTCTTTCCACATTTGCTCTTTTGCTAGACGCTTCTTACGCTTGTCGCACGGGTCATCACAATCACAGATCTTGTCGATACCCATAGAGCCCAGACCGCCACAACTGCTGGCCATTGATTTCTTTTGTACTATGACCCCGACTGCCATCGCAACGGCGATCAATAACAACAACCCAAAGGTAAGTAAAAATAGTGACATTTCAGGCCTCTTTTGCATATCCATCCGCTATCGCGGACTGGTGACGGTTAATTGTGCTCATTATATAACTAAACGCACCTAAGTTAAAACGTTCGCGATGCAGATCTCATTATAAATAAGGTATGAACGCACTGCTGGGGTAAACCTCCAGGCCTTCATCACTTTTGCTGATCAAATAGACTGGCAGGTTATGTAACTCCGCGTATGCTCTCGCCCGTTCAGTCCCCATCACAGTTAGGGCCGTAGCAAGACCATCGGCTGTCATAGCAGATGGGTGCAATACTGTTACAGACACCAGGTCGTGTTTAACAGGCTTACCCGTGCCCGGGTCAATCAGATGGGTGAAGGTCTCGCCATCCATTTCATAGAAAATACGATAGTCGCCTGAAGTTGCAACACTGTTCTTACCTGGCTCAATCACTTTATGGATTTGTCGTTGCCCAACCGGTGCATCCGGTTTTTCAATGGCAATACGCCAGGGCTCATCCTCAGGTTTAGTGCCCGACAATCTCAGCTCACCACCAATTTCAACCATATAGTTGCTGATCCCGTGCGACTCAATCAGTTCTGCCACTTTATCTATGCCATAACCTTTTGCCGTGGCAGAGAAAGACAATTCCAGATGATCCAACGTTTTGGCCAAACCTTCTTCTGTCAGAGTCAGTTTATCGAGGCCAATTTGCTCACGCATTTGCGCCAGCTGCTGCTCAGAAGGTCGCTTGGTCGGACGCTTGTCAGGGCCAAACCCCCACAAATCGATTAAAGGTCCCATGGTGACATCCAGTGTCTGAGTTGACAAACCCAGTCGGATTGACTCAGCGATCACCTTCCTGAAATCATCACTGATCGGCATGACCTGGTTGGCAGCCAGACGATTAAACTCGTTGATCTCTGAATCCGGAATATAGGTCGACATAGATTGATTCACCGCTTTAAGCGCGGCCTCAACCTCAGTATGTAACTGCTCTTTAGTCAGTGTGCTTTGCTGTGGAAAAGCCTTAATGTTATAGGTTGTACCCATCGTACTGCCCTGTAACACAATAGGCTCAGCTGATTTGCTTGCCTGGCCACACGCCACAAGCAGCATACTTAATAAGAAAATGAAACAGAACTGGCTCTGTCTTAGCATCAGTGTCATCCCTTGTATTTCGTTTGCCAGTAAACCCCGCTCTGAACGGAGCATTACCCATAAAAAAAGCCCCTCAGCATGACTGCTAAGGGGCTTCTATTTTATCTTAAAAACCACTTTAAGATCATATGTATTTCAGCTTAACCACCGAAGTCATCAAGCAGGATGTTTTCATCTTCAACACCCAGGTCTTTCAGCATGTTGATAACCGCCGCGTTCATCATCGGTGGTCCACACATGTAGAATTCACAGTCTTCTGGTGCTTCATGATCTTTCAGGTAGTTTTCATAAAGTACGTTGTGGATGAAGCCTGTGTAGCCTTCCCAGTTGTCCTCTGGCTGAGGATCGGAAAGAGCAACATGCCACTGGAAGTTATCGTTTTCAGCCTGCAGGCCGTCAAAGTCTTCCACGTAGAACATTTCACGCTTAGAACGTGCACCGTACCAGAATGACATCTTACGATCTGAGTTAAGACGCTTAAGCTGGTCGAAAATGTGTGAACGCATAGGCGCCATACCAGCACCACCACCAACGAAGACCATTTCTGCATCTGTGTCTTTGGCGAAGAACTCACCGAACGGACCAGAAATTGTGACTTTGTCGCCTTCTTTCAGAGACCAGATGTACGATGACATCTTACCACAAGGCAGGCTCAGGTTATTAGGCGGCGGCGTCGCAATACGTACGTTCAGCATGATGATGCCGTACTCTTCCGGGTAGTTCGCCATTGAGTATGCACGGATTGTTTCGTCGTCAACTTTAGACTCCAGGTTAAAGAAGCCAAAGCGCTCCCAGTCCGGACGATACTCATCAGGAATATCAAAGTCTGCGTACTTAACATGGTGTGCAGGCGCTTCAATCTGAATGTAACCACCCGCGCGGAAAGGTACAACCTCACCGTCAGGGATACCCAGTTTAAGCTCCTTGATGAAGGTTGCTTTGTTATCGTTAGAGATAACTGTACATTCCCACTTCTTCACACCGAAGATTGAATCTTCAACTTCAATCTCCATGTCTGTTTTCACTGCAACCTGACACGCCAGACGACAGCCTTCACGGGCTTCACCTTTGGTGATGTGATCAAGTTCAGTTGGCAAAATGTCACCACCACCAGAGTGTACGTGGACGCGACACTGGCCGCATGAACCACCACCACCACAGGCAGATGAAATGAAGATGCCAGCATCAGCCAGTGAGCTCAACAGCTTACCGCCTGGTGCAGATTTAATTGCTTTTTCAGGATCGCCATTAATGCCGATCATGATGTCACCGCTAGGTACCAGCTTAGATTTCGCTGCAATGATGATAAGTACCAACACCACAACGATAGCGATGAACATACTTACACCTAATACAATAGTTTCCATCGTATAGTTTCCTCGCTACCTTAAAGTGAAATACCAGAGAATGACAGGAAGCCGAAGCCCATCAGACCTACAGTGATAAAGGTAATACCCAGACCACGCAGACCATCAGGAATATCAGCGTACTTCATTTTCTCGCGAAGACCTGCTAGCAATACGATAGCAAGTGCCCAGCCCACACCGGAACCTAAGCCAAAGATCACTGACTCACCGAAGTTCAGGTTACGCTCAACCATGAAGGATACCGCACCAAAGATTGCACAGTTAACTGTGATCAGTGGCAGGAAGATACCCAGAGCGTTGTAAAGTGCCGGGAAGAACTTGTCCAGAGTCATCTCAAGGATCTGTACAAGTGCCGCGATTACACCGATAAATGTCAGGAACTTCAGGAAGCTTAAATCAGCTTCAGGGAAACCTAACCACTCAAGTGCGCCCGGTGCCAAAATAGCGTGATAAACCACGTTGTTTACTGGTACAGCAACGCCCAGTACGAAGATTACCGCAACACCCAGACCGAATGAGGTAGTGACTTTCTTAGATACAGCCAGGAAAGTACACATCCCCAGGAAGAAAGATAGCGCTAAGTTTTCAACGAAAACCGCTTTTACAAATAAACTCAGATAATGTTCCATCTCTCTCCCCTTATGCCTTAGCTTCTACTTGGTCTTTCTTCCAAGTACGCAGTACCCAGATGAAGATACCTACTAAGAAGAACGAGCTAAATGGCATAACCAACAGACCCATAGGCTGGTACCAACCGCCGTTAGAGATTAGCGGCAGAATTTCAACACCGAACAGTGCACCGGCACCGAACAGTTCACGTACGAAGCCAATTGCGATCAGTACAACTGAGTAGCCCAGACCGTTACCGATACCATCCAGGAATGACATCAGAGGTGGCGACTTCATTGCGTATGCTTCGGCACGACCCATTACGATACAGTTGGTAATGATCAGACCAACGAATACCGTCAGTTCTTTCGCCGTGGCATAAACAAATGCCTGTAGCACCTGGTCTACAACGATAACCAGAGACGCGATGATGGTCATCTGAACAATGATCCGTACACTTGACGGAATGTGGTTACGGATCATAGAGATGAACAAGCTTGAGAACGCAGTTACCACAGTCAATGCAATTGACATGATCAATGCGTTTTTCAGGCTTGAAGTTACTGCCAGCGCAGAACAGATACCCAGTACTTGCAGTGCAATTGGGTTATTTGCAAAGACAGGTCCAAACAGGACTTGCTTCATTTCTTTTGAGTTAGCCATTAGTTCAATGCCCCTTCACGTACTTTCGCAAGGAATGGACCAAACGCATCGTCGCCTGTCCAGAACGTAAATGTATTTTCAACACCGTTAGACGTTAACGTTGCACCAGACAGACCATCTACTTTATGCACATCACTACCCGCAGTGCCTTTTACTACGTCGATTGGTAGCTTTTTGCCCTGCCAAGTTGCAGTCCATCTTGGGTTTTGGATTTCGCCACCCAGACCCGCAGTTTCAGTGTGCTGGTAGAATTTGATTGCCTGAATGGTTTCACCGTCCAGGTCCAATGCTACGAAGCCGTACATGATACCCCAAAGACCGTAACCCTGAATTGGCAGGATCACAGACTCAAATTTACCATTGCTGTTCTTAGCAAGGTAAACCGGAGACTCAGTCGTCATACGCTGAACGCCCGCAACGTCTTTTGCTTTTGGCAAAGCAACACTGCGCGCCGCATCGAACTTAGTCATAGTGAAATCGAATGAGTTAGGATCTGTGTCTACAAACTCACCGGTCTTCATATCTACAACGCGTGCGTCAATCACTTGATTGTAGGTTTCTGACACGTTCTCAACGTTCTCAACGCCAGCAGCCGCCAAAATGTTGCGCTGCACGTCTTCGATTTTGTTTGCCTGTTGTAGTGGGCGAAGCTGTACTGCCGCAAAAGATACGACAACCGCACACACTAAACATAAGCCAACAACAACGCCTAGCGTTTTGCCGATAGATTCATTGTTACTAGACACGTGCTAATCTCCTCTTCACATTAGACTGCACAACCATGTGGTCGAAAAGTGGTGCGAACAGGTTTGCGAATAGAATTGCTAACATCATACCTTCTGGGTATGCCGGGTTAACAACACGGATAAGTACAACCATTACACCAATCAATGCACCATATGCCCACTTACCTTTGTCTGTGAAAGACGCAGATACCGGGTCGGTTGCCATGAAGAACATACCGAATGCAAAGCCACCCAGTACTAAGTGCCAGTGCCAAGGCATAGCGAATACAGTGTTAGTTTCTGAACCGATCATGTTCAGCAGCATAGACATCACTACCATACCCAGGAAAGTACCCAGGACGATGCGCCACGATGCGATACGAACGTAAATCAGGAACAAACCACCAATCATGATAGCCAGTGTAGAGGTTTCACCTACTGAACCTTGAATAAAGCCGTAGAATGCGTTCCACCACAGTACCATGTTGTCATAATCAAGCGCGCCTGTTGCAGCCTGACCCAGGTAAGTTGCACCTGAGAAAGAGTCTACCGCTGTCCACACAGTGTCACCTGAGATGTCACCTGGGTATGCGAAGAACAGGAATGCACGACCAGCCAGTGCCGGGTTCAGGAAGTTACGGCCTGTACCACCGAAGACTTCTTTTGCTACCACAACACCGAAGGTGATACCCAGCGCAACTTGCCACAGCGGGATCGTTGCAGGCAAGATCAGGGCAAACAGTACTGATGTTACGAAGAAACCTTCATTTACTTCGTGCTTACGCACAGAAGCAAATAACACTTCCCAGAAACCACCGACAATAAACACTGTCGCGTAAATCGGTAGGAAGAAACAGGCCCCGTAGAACATCTTTGCGCCCCAGCCAGAATCGGCTGTTAGCTCACCGCCAAACAGCTGGAATAATGCCGCCTGCCAAGTGTTTGCGATTTCAAAACCATTGCCAATCGCAATCGCAGCCTGATGGCCAATGTTGAACATACCGAAGAACATAGCTGGGAATGTCGCCATCCAAACTAAGATCATGATACGTTTCAGGTCGATATTATCACGTACGTGAGTGCCGCCTTTGTTGACATAACCTGGCGTGTAGAAAACAGTTGCTACTGCTTCGTACAGGGCATACCACTTCTCGTGTTTACCGCCAGGTTCAAAGTGAGGTTCAATGTCTTCTAAAAATTTCTTTAAGGCCATTTTAACCTTCCTTCTCGATTGTAGTCAGGCAATCACGCAAGATTAATCCATAGTCGTATTTGCCTGGACAAACGAAAGTACACAACGCCAGATCTTCTTCATCCAGCTCTAGCGCACCCAGTGAAATCGCGCTGTCCAAATCACCAGAGATCAGGTCACGCAACAACAGAGTTGGCAGGATATCAAGCGGCATTACACGCTCATAGTTACCAATTGGCACCATCGCACGCTTTGAGCCACCGGTAGAGGTGGTCATCTTGAACAGACGACTTGGCGCAAAGTGAGAGATGAAAGTACGCGTTACAGAGAACTTAGTACTACCTGGTGCGATCCAGCCAAACAGCTCTTTCTCGCGACCTTCAGACAGCACAGAAACCTGTACATGATAACGACCCAGGTAAGCATGAGGACCAGCGGCTGTTT
Organism: Pseudoalteromonas rubra; assembly: GCF_005886805.2. Taxonomy (NCBI): domain Bacteria; kingdom Pseudomonadati; phylum Pseudomonadota; class Gammaproteobacteria; order Alteromonadales; family Pseudoalteromonadaceae; genus Pseudoalteromonas; species Pseudoalteromonas rubra. The sequence continues at coordinate 851,223 of NZ_CP045429.1, read as the reverse complement.
TACCAGCTAACACAGAGCCAGAAATGACCCGGTTTTCACCATCTTCAGTTTCACCTGCAACTAAATCGGTTAACGACGCACCAACTTGAGTTTTAACAAGACGTGGGTTCTTCACGCTCGGACCGGCTAAAGCAACAACTCGGTCTGAGTAGATTTCACCACTTAGGAATAGCTTACCGAAAGCAATTACGTCCTGGTAACCCAGGTGCCATACTTGCTTGTTTGGACCGACAGCATCGAGATTGTGGATGTGTGTACCAACCAGACCAGCAGGGTGAACACCCGCAAACTCATGTACTTCTACCTGAGAAAGCGAAGAGCTCGGCACCTTACTGCCAGATTGCTTACAAACAAACACTTTGCCGTCAGTCAGACGCGAAACCACAGCCAGACCAGCTTCAAACGCTTCCACGTTTTCAGCGATCACGACGGCAGGATCCGCAGCTAGAGGGTTAGTGTCGATTGCGGTAACAAAGATCGAGCTTGGCGACGCGCTAGGTACGGCTACACGACTGAAAGGACGTGCACGCAACGCTGGCCATTGACCCGATTCGATCAGCACTTCTTTCACTTTCTCACGATCCAGGTTGCCGAGTTCAGCAGCCGGGAACTTTTCAAAAGTGATTTGCTCATCGCCCTGTACTTCAATCACAACGGACTGAAGAACACGCTTGGCTCCACGGTTGATTTCTTTTACTACACCAGAGGCTGGCGCAGTAAACTTGACGCCAGGATTCTTTTTGTCTTCAAAAAGAACTTGGCCTTTCTTGACTTGGTCATCCACACGAACTCGCATGGTTGGACGCATACCAATAAACTCTTCACCCAACACAGCTACTCGTTTGACAGCAGAACCATCATGAATAACTTGCTGTGGTGCGCCCTCTATGGGTAAGTCCAGACCTTTTTTTATGTTGATCATACGCACTTGCATTACATTAACGGAAAGAAATTGATAAATCTTTACTTACCACGGCACTATTCTCTGAGTTGTATTGGAGTCAAAGAGCTGGCACAACATACACAAAGTCGGGCCAACCTGTCCGCAACGGGAAACGAGCACCGTGGTATATAGTCCTTACATATTTCCGCAATTTTAACATTAATCGTACTGACTATGCGAGTGGAAATATGAAAATAATACGACTTAACAATGGATTTAGTTCATCAGGTGTCACTGCAAGAATCTAAATATAGACCAAAGTGGTATTGATGAGAAATTGACAGTACTGCTGGGGGGAATATTCTCAATGAAGGGTACGCAATGAAACGGGCGAAATCAGCGATTTCGCCCGTCTAACGACTAGATTAGGTGGTTAATCTCAACCGCCGTATCCACGTCTGCATCATAGTCAACTGACTCGATGCCAAAACCAAATAGCTTCAGGAATTCATTGTGATAGCCGACGTAATCAGTCAGCTCATCGATACTGTCTGTGTCGACTTTATCCCAGATCACTTTTATGCGCGCCTGAACTCCGTCTTCCAGCTCTTTGTAGTTCTGGAACAGGTGACCACCGTCATCAAAGCGTGGGGTATCTCCGTATAGGTTTTCACTGAACAACCCCTGGATCTGCTCAATTGTCCCTTCATAGGTACCGTCTTCTTTGGTCACTTTGAACAAAGTAGAGATATACAGAGGCATAATTGGGATAGCAGAGCTTGCCTGAGTCACGACCGCATTCAATGAAGCAACATAGGCTTCACCGTTTAAGTGCGCAGTTGACGCTTTAATTGCATCTGTCGCGCGATCCAAGTCTTCTTTGGCTTTGCCTATGGTCGCATGACCATAGATTGGCCAGGTCAGCTCTTTACCGATATAAGTATATGCCGTCGTTTTGAATCCTTCAGCAAGCACATCCGCTTCTTTCAGTGCCTCCAGCCACAACTCCCAATCTTCACCGCCCATCACTTTCACTGTATTGGCGATTTCTTCTTCATTGGCCGCTTCAACGGTCACTTCATCAATGATCCGCTTAGACGTATTCAGATTCTTGGTTGTGATGGTTTGACCAATTGGCTTTAGCACCGATGAAAAGGTCTCGCCCGATTTAGGATCAGTACGACGCGGTGATGCCAGACTGTAGATGATCAAATCAACTTTGCCCATTTCAGCCTTGATGGTCTCAATCGCTTTGGCTTTAAGCTCATCCGAGAATGCATCACCATTGATGTTTTTTGACCACAGGCCAGCCTCATCGGCAGCCTGCTGAAATGCAGCGGTATTATACCAACCCGCTGACGCCGGCTTTTTCTCTGTACCTTCTTTTTCGAAGAAGATACCCAGTGTTTTTGCACCAGCGCCAAAAGCAGCGGTGATACGAGAAGCCAGGCCATAACCGGTGGAAGCACCGATCACCAGGACATTTTTAGGACCATTATTTATTGGGCCCTGAGCCTTAACATAAGCAATTTGTTCTTTTACGTGCTCAGCACAGCCCACCGGGTGAGCATTGGTACAGATAAAACCACGGATCTTAGGTTTGATGACCATGTCTATTCCTACATATTCTGTATTATGAAAACTGCGTTAGTTTAAATGCAGATCCTGCAAACACAGGTCTGATCACTCACTATCAAATTTCGAGCCGCCCAGACAGCTCGGTGAATCAGGGACTTCGCCATGCTGTTCGGCATATTCTTCCGGGGTATAAGTGTGAATGGCTAGCGCATGAATATGATGTGCCAACTCCTCCTTTAATACCTCATTAATCAAGCGATGGCGTTGTAGTAAACGCTGTCCCGCGAATTTTTCGCTGACAGCAATCACTTTGAAATGTGACTCGCTACCCCGGCTGTGCATATGACTTTCGTTAATAACATTGAGATGTTTGCACGCGATGGCGTCTGCAAGCTTACTGTAGATTTGTTGTTGCATTGACATAACTCACTCCCGATGCGGAGAAAATTTAGCGCATACTATACGCACTTATGCACCATTAACCAACTGTTCTGAATGTCAGGTTGATCCGTCCCTGAGTAACGCGCGCTTGTTTCGGCAGTGCATGCTGATAGTCATGCTGACTGCGCCCCGTCATCAGTAACCCACTTCCCGTCGGCAAAGGCAGAGTCAGGGTTTCCTGAGTCTGCTTATGGCGAATTTTGAAATTGCGCGTCGCCCCCAGCGACATAGAGAAAATCGTCGGATTCAGTCCAAGCTCAGCTTCATCGTCACTGTGCCAGCCCATGCAGTCCTGCCCATCCCGATACCAGTTAACAAGCAGTGCATTAAAGTCGTGACCAAACTGACGACTCAGGCGTGCGCGCATGGCGCTGAGTACATCCGGCCAGGGGGCATTCTCAAGCACAGTGCCCGAATAACCATATGACACAGACTTATCGGCAATAAAACACTGTAATCTGGGGATCGGTGTAGTTCGACCAAACAAGGTAATGGTGGGCTGTTGCCAATCCAAGGAGGATGCCAGGTGGGTATAAAGCGCAAGGCTTTTTTCAAAGCTCAGACAAGCTGGCAGATATTCAAAACCCGGCGGCAATTGTGGTGTTTGCCCGGGCAAACATTCTTTGTTCAGTCTCGACATGCTATATTACGTGTTCTGTTAGTTCTGCTGCGCTTTGCTAGTGTGCAAGGTGATAGCACCAACCTTGAGTGAGATTCACCCCATCATGATCACCGACGCTGTATTGGCTGGCACGGCTCTGACCCTGCATCGTTTTCCCCTTGAGCAAAAAAACCGTAGTCTGCAAGCCTGGGATGCGGCTGACGAATATCTACTGGATCATATTACCACAGCCTATCCGGATGCACGCGATATACTAATCCTGAATGATGCCTTTGGCGCATTAAGCTGTACGCTGGCTGCACGGCTAAAAGATCACGCGCAGTGGCATATTACCCAAGTGAGTGATTCTTTTGTGGCGCAACAGGCAACCCGCCACAATTTGGCAGAAAACCAGCTGGAGTGGGTACTGGATGAAACTAAACTCACTCAGCTAGATAGTCTCGCAACCTTGCCGGAACAGTGCGATCTGATCCTCATAAAAGTGCCCAAAAATGCCGGGTTGCTGCAACATCAATTATCCCAACTCAGCCACCTGGCTGCAGGTATCCCTATTGTAGCAGCGGGCAAAGCCAAAGAGATCCATACCTCGACACTCAAGAGTTTCAGCCACTTTATGCAACCGCCGACCACCAGCCTGGCAGTTAAAAAGTCCCGATTGATCTTTTGTACCACCACAGGTAAACCCGTTGCAGATAAATTTCCGGTCAGCTGGGCGCTGGAAAACACCCCTTTCACAATACATAACCATGCCAATGTATTCTCAAGAGACTCTCTGGATATCGGCGCCCGATTCTTTATGAACTATCTGCCGGCAGGTAAAAAGCCATTGCGGGTGATAGATCTAGGCTGCGGAAACGGTGTAATTGGCTTGCAAACACTGGCGCGGTTGCCAAATGCACAGGTAACATTTGTCGATGAATCAGCGATGGCCGTTGCCAGTGCTCGCGAAAACGTCACTCACAACCTCTCTGACAGAGTCGATGACTGCCAGTTTATTCAAAATGATTGTCTCAGCGACTTTTCTCCCAACACCGCTGATCTGGTGTTATGCAACCCGCCGTTTCATCAGGCACAGGCCATTACCGATCACATTGCCTGGCAAATGTTCTTACAAGCTAAGCACACCCTGAGAAATGGCGGGGAGTTGCGGATCATTGGCAATCGCCACCTTGATTATCTTGATAAGTTGCAGCGCCTGTTCGGGAATTGTAAGGTGATAGGCAATAATAAAAAGTTTACCGTATTAAGTTCTATTAAAAGGAGCTAATCATGCGCTTAGCATTTTCTGCATCTCTCTTTGGTGCAGCCCTCAGTTTACTCGCAGGGTGCAGCAGTGCACCTAAAACAGTGATCCTCAACCCCAGCTATCAGGGTGGTAATATCATTCAATTGTCGCAAACCCTAGCGATTAAGGTGATCGATAACCGGACAACCAAGTTCACCATTAAAGTACTGGAACAGGAACCAGCAGTTTATCTGCCAAATGCAGATCTACCAGTCACCTTAAACAAATTACTGACACAGGCGCTTGAGGCCAACGGGGTGACACTATCACCACAGAGCGATACACAGCTAACCCTGCGTATTCGCACCTTTATTGCCAAAGTCGATGAGACGCTTAGTCGCCACGAAAGTACAGCACAGGCCGAATTTGTTATAGAGGCAAGCAAAGGGCAACGCACATTTACCAAGCCCTTCACCGGTGAAGCAACATTCAGTAAGCCTCTAAAACATGACCAAGCTCAGGTAGAGGGGCAATTAAACCGCCTTGCTGAGCAGGTAGTCACTCGCATGCTGTCGGACAAAGAATTGATCAACTTTTTGCAACAATAAAAGGCTAAGTTATGCTTCGTATCCTGATCCTGTTGACATTGCTACTGACGAGTAGTTTCTCATTTGCAAACAATAAAGAAGGACGCTTTGTCCAAAAAGATAACCTGTTTCCCAAAGTTCAGCTTAACACCTCGATGGGCAAAGTGATCGTAGAACTGGATCGCTCACGTGCGCCTATTACGGTCAATAACTTTCTCACTTATGTGATCAATGGTGACTATAAAGGGTCAGTCTTTCACCGGGTAGAGCGGGACGAGGCTAATGAGCGTGATTTCGTGATCCAGGGTGGTGGCTATGATAAAGACTATGATGGCATGTTCGAGCGCCCGGCAATCTTTAACGAAAGCGGCAACGGCCTGAAAAACAATATGTACACCATTGCCATGGCTTATCAGGACAATAAACCGCACTCAGGTACCCGTCAGTTCTTTTTCAATATGGATGACAATGACCACCTCAACCCTGGACGTGGCTGGGGCTTTGCGGTATTTGGTAGTGTCGCGGATGGCTTCGATACACTGGACAAAATCATGCAAGTCGAAACAGACTACAACAAGAAACTGGGTTATACCTTTATACCCAAAAAACCTGTGATCATCCACAGCATTGAAATGCTGCCGGAAGAGACCTTCGAGTAATCGCTTGTCAGCATCGCCCCGCCTCATAACGGGGCGATGCTGCATTGGAAAACACTATGATCATTTCATCCAGCCTGCGTGATTATGTAAGTTACTATCGCGACAGACGTCTGCTCACTGTCTTTGCTTTTGGGGTCAGTCAGGGCTTCCCCTGGGTTTTAATTGGCTCAGTGATGTCCGCCTGGCTCAAAGACGAAGGGCTTAGCCGCAGTATGATAGGGTTATTTGGCATTGTATTCAGTGCCTACACCATTAACTTCTTATGGTCCCCACTACTGGATCGGGTTCGTCTGCCATTACTGACCCAATGGCTGGGGCAGAGACGCAGCTGGATCGCTGCCGGACAACTGATTGTTGCACTGTCAGCACTGGCTTTAAGTCAGGTTGACCTCAAAACCGATCTTTATCAAGCCGCATTATTGTGTTTCATTATTGCTCTGAGCGCGGCTACCCATGATATTGCAATAGACGCCTACCGGATTGACATCCTGCCACCAGAAGAAAGTGAAAAGTCCACCGCGGCCGCTGCAATGGCAACATCAGGATGGTGGAGTGGCTATGCCCTGCTTGGAGCCATCCCGTTTTTTGCGGCAGATTTACCGGGTGTCAGCTGGCCTGAGATATATACATTGCTCGCAGCCATCATGCTGGCACTACTTGTGGTCACGCTCAGTGCCCATGAACCTCAGTCTCACCGGGAGCACACACAGCAACAACTACAAGCGCAATATCAGTCACGACTTGGCGGGCTGGAACACAATCGACTGCAGCGCATTCTGGCCTGGTTGGCTGTCACCCTGGTTGAGCCGTTTCGCAGCTTCTTTAGCCGCAATGGAGTCAAAACGGCCCTGGCCCTGTTGGCCTTTATTTTTCTGTTTAAAATTGGTGAGGCCTTTTTGGCACGCATGTCTATCGTGTTCTACAAAGAGATTGGCTTTAGCAACAGCCAGATAGCTCAGTATTCAAAACTGGGAACCGGCCTTATCACAATTATCTTTGCGTTTCTGGGCAGCATCTTCAATCACAAATACGGCATTGTAAAAGGCCTGTTTATCAGTGGTGTTGCCATGGCAGCATCTAATTTGATGTTTTCCTGGATAGCCGTTGCAGGCCCCAAGGAGCATCTGTATGCCCTCGCTATTGTCATAGATGGATTTACCCAGGCCTGGTCGCTGGTCGCTATGGTGGCCTTCATTTCGATGTTATGTGATCGTGCTTTTAGTGCAACCCATTATGCATTGCTCGCCTCACTCGGTAGCCTCGGTCGTACGGTGCTCTCCAGCTACAGTGGAGTCGTTATTGATGACTGGTTAGGGGGTAACTGGGCGGTATTTTTCGCGCTGACAGCATTGATGGTAGTGCCTTCATTGATATTCTTATACGTAATCCGCCATAAGCTTTATCAAATTGAGCAGAATTATCACAATCAGGGAAAATAATGAAAGAAAAAAGCGTGGTATATCTGGTCCATGCTAAAAGATAGAGGTGCTGTTCCTTGCACCTTCACTTATACCGGCAATGCCAGCGGGTTACATCTGCTCTTCTTTGATCAGAGCCAGACCTTCATATGGGTCGACTTCCAGCGCTTCACAGTAACGCAGAAATTCAATCACATCTAAACGGCGTTCCTGATTCTCAATTTTGCCAATGAAAGAATGTGGTGTACCTAACACCTGGGCCAGACTGCGCATTGTATGACCTTTCTCGTGACGCTTTGATTTAAGCCACTTAGTCAACTTACTGTTTTCCTCAGAAGAAACCGTTTTCCCCATCATAATAAAACATCTCCTACTCGATGATTAATTAATGCTGCCGTACGAAATTTGCCCGTCTCGACCGACAGCTTGTTTTATAACAGGACACATAATCTGGGCATAAAACACCCAATTTGTCTGCCCTGTTCCTATGTACCAAATTAGGTATAGACGATCTTTTCTCTAACACCTAATTAAATTTGCAACTTTCTTACCTAAAATAGAGAGGTAAGATTACTGTGACACTTTAACAAAAATTTTATATCTTGTACCAGTATACGAAATAATTTATTTTTTCTTTAAAAAATAGTGGTTTAGCGCTAATCTGTCATAAAGTAACAAATTTTGGGAGAATTTTTGATGATCCGGCTCATATTTTTGCTACCCATTTTGCTCTGTTTGGGTTGGTATTACTTTTTACGTGTAAATGGCGTGCCACTCAAACAAGGCAAACGCGGATTCATCTATATTCTCGCTTTTTCCACTCTGGTACTGGGATTTTTTGTTCTGATGATCCACCTTACCAACCCAGGATAGCCAGCACCGTGCTGGCTTAAACACCAGCATTTTGCTCTCACACGGGTACTTTATCAAACTGTGCAGAAAAAAGATGGTCGCTTTTGGTCTAATTTTAGATACAAAAAGGCCATGCTTGTGCATGGCCTTTGAGAATAGAAGTGATACATCAGGATGACTTTATACGCTGAAACTCGCTCCACAACCGCACGTAGTGGTTGCGTTAGGATTACTGACAAAAAAGCGTGCTCCTTCCAGACCTTCAGTGTAATCAACCTCACCATCAACCAGATACTGAATGCTCATTGGATCAACGACCATGGACACCCCGTTTTTCTCAATTTCCAGGTCACCCGGATTGGTTTTTTCGTCAAAGGTAAATCCGTACTGAAACCCAGAACACCCACCGCCGGTCACATACACTCGCAGCTTAAGGTTAGGGTTTTCTTCTTCTGAGATAAGTTCTTTCACACGACTTGCTGCCGCGTCGGAAAATTTAATTGGTATCTGATCAGACATGTGTATTCGACCCCTGTACATTTAATAGCGGAATTATCTAATACCTGACTATTTTAATCAAGTATAGACTGGCACTCATCCGGCAACGAGATCCATCTTCTCTATCCTGCGTTTACTAGTCGTTTGATTTACTTAATTACAAGGACTTAGATTATTTGATACACTTATCCACCAAGTGTACTATGCTACTTCTGCTGTCTTCCCGGAAATCAAGCACCACAGCGCTGACTTTGGCGAGTGTTCGGGCATTATGAAAAACCTCAGGATTGAGCTAGTACAGGCAGCTAGGCAGGACAACTGCACTCGCAACAAATCAGATTCTCAACAGGCCAATATTGTATGTCGTTCGATAATGTACGCCGTCGCTTAGCGAAACCCAAAACTTCCATCCAGCTTTGCTTATTGGGAATTGGTGCCGGCTTAATTGCAGCAATATTGATCATCTTGTTTCGTCTCACCATCATGCTGGTGCAAAGCACTTTTTTAGACAGTCCCGATGACTTCACCACCTTGCCTGAACATCAGCGCGTGCTGCTGCCGGTTGGTGCCGCGTTACTGATCGCCCTGTTTGCCAGCCTGACCGGGTTTAAACACTATCGCCTCGGCATCCCGTTTGTGATCTATCGTATCAAACAGCATTATGGACAAATGCCCATCTGGAACTCCGTCAATCAATTTTTCGGGGGTGCTGTGGCACTCATCAGTGGCTTTTCAGTCGGACGCGAAGGTCCGTCCGTACACATGGGTGCGACGGGTGCCAGTATTCTGGCCGAGCGCCTGCATTTGCCAATGAACGCCGCGCGGACATTGGCCGGATGCGGTGTTGCAGCGGGCATTGCAGCTTCGTTTAATACCCCTCTGGCCGCCGTCATCTTTGTTATGGAAGTGGTACTGCGGGAATACAAAATTCACATCTTCGTGCCAATTATGCTCGCAGCAGTGACCGGTGCCTTGGCAACGCAATACGTGTTTGGTCACGATCTGGAGTTATCACTCATCAGCGTCTCGGCATTGTCATTCTGGCATTATCCATTTTTGATTCTGTGTGGTTTTGTGCTGGGTGCCATTGCTTTTGCATTTAATCAGAACCTGATGATGATCATTAAAACCTTTAAGCCCATCAGCATGTTTCCGCGCCTGATGCTGGCCGGGTTGTTGGCCGGACTGATAGGCTACCTGGTGCCGGAAGCCATGGGCTCGGGAATGAGCGCCATCAAAATAGCCGTTGAAACACCCGGCGAGTTACAACTACTGACCACCATTTTGATAGCCAAGCTACTGGCAACCATCTTTGCCATTGGCCTGGGGATCCCCGGCGGGATCATTGGCCCGGTCATCGGACTGGGAGTCTTAATTGGTACCTTGATGGCGTATTTTGCTCAGTATATTTCTCCTGACGTCAGTGTCGCTGGGACCTACGGCGTTCTGGGCATGGCCGGGTTGCTGGCAGCAACACTGCATGCTCCCCTGGCGGCCCTCACCGCAGTCATGGAGCTGACCTCCAGCCCTCAGATTGTCGTGCCCGCCATGATTGTAATTTCCTGCGCTTATGTCACTGCATTACAAGTCTTTGGGAATCGTTCAATTTTCCTACAGCAACTGGATTTCCAGGAGCTCCCCTATCAGGTTTCCCCAGCCAAAGAAGCACTGCAAAAGGTCGGGATTATGGAGGAAATGGACGAGGGCTTTAAACTCCTCTATTCGGATGACAAAGACCAAATAAAAGAAACCTTGTCGGCCATCGACAGTCAGACGCCACTAATAGTGTACGACGAGGAGCATGGTTATCGACTGGCAGAATATGATCTCAGCCTGATTTCAGAGCAGAGCATGACCATCACTTATATCGAACTGCAAGGGCTGAGCACACAAGCTACGCTGGCTGACGCATTTGATATCCTCAAAGACAAGCGCTCTGGCGCCGTCTATGTGTATAATCAAAAAAATAACGAACAAATTATGGGCCTGCTCCGGTGGGATCAGATCCGCCATATTCTTACTATGAGAAACAGCTTGCTGTAATTGTGATTTTAGACAACCCAGAGGTTTTATGACGACGATACTTGTGTACAAAGCGCTACACATCTTTTTTATGGTTGCCTGGTTTGCCGGGATATTCTATCTGCCAAGACTGTTTGTTTATCATGCGATGACTGACGAAAAGCCCTGCTCCGCGATGCTTAAAATCATGGAGCGACGCCTGCTCTATTTTGTCACACCTTTTGCGATACTCACCGCAGTATTTGGCGTATTACTCATCACCAGTTATGGTCGAGAGTGGTTTCGCGCCAACCTGTGGCTGCACTACAAATTAATACCGGTCATCATGCTCTATTTTTATCACGCTTATTGCTTCAAGCTGCTGGCAGATTTTAAACATGACCGCAATCAACGCAGTGACCGATTCTATCGCATCTTTAACGAGTTTCCGGTGATATTACTGCTGATCATCATCCTGCTCGCCATCTTGAAACCAGTTTTCTGATATCAGTCTGTGACGGCGACTTAGCCGTCATTTTCCACGCCTAAAAAACAGAATTGTGCTATTATGTCGCTCCAGTTACTCAACGCAGCGTGCCTGATGCGCCCTGTTTTGCGAGCTCGGTTAGGAGTGCTCCCCGCCTCCTGTTGTCAATCTGTGATTAGGAATCGCCGCATGTTAAGTTTCCAAGGTGAAAACATCCTCTCCGTCAACGAACTCGACAGAGAAGCCATTGAGCTGATTTTCAATGTTGCTAAGAAAATGGAACCCTACGCTAAAAAGTACAAACGCACCAATGTGCTCGAAGGTGCTGTCTTAGCCAATCTGTTTTTTGAACCCAGTACCCGAACGCGTGTCAGTTTCGGAACCGCTTTTAATCTGCTGGGTGGTACGGTCCGTGAGACCACAGGTATGCAAAGTTCCGCTTTAGCAAAAGGGGAATCCCTGTATGACACCGCCCGCGTGATCTCCGCTTATGCCGATGCCGTCGCAATGCGCCATCCGGATGCTGGCTCCGTTGCGGAATTTGCCACAGGCTCAGACGTCCCGGTGATCAACGGCGGAGATGGTCCAAATGAACACCCAACCCAGGCTTTGCTGGATCTGTTAACCATTGAGCGAGAACTGGGTCGTTTCGAACGCGGCATTGACGGGATGCACATCGCCCTGGTTGGCGACCTGAAATATGGCCGTACCGTTCACTCACTGTCTAAGCTGCTATGCCACTATAAAAATGTGCGCTTTTCGATGGTCGCCCCGGACGGTTTGCAAATGCCGGACTATATTCTGGATGCCGTCAGCAACGCAGGTCACCACATTGAACTGGTCTCAAAAATGGAAGGCAACCTGGCAGCAGACATCGTCTATCAAACCCGCATTCAGGAAGAACGCTTCCCGTCACAGGAAGAAGCCAATAAATATCGCGGTGGTTTTCGTATCAGCCAGGCCATTTACGATGCACACTGTAAGCCAGAGTCCGTATTGATGCACCCGCTGCCCCGTGATAGTCGTGGCGATGCCAATGAACTGGATAACGACTTAAATAATAATGACAACCTGGCCATCTTCCGTCAGGTTCAAAACGGCGTGTTGATCCGTATGGCGTTGTTTGCACTGACACTGGGCGTTGCCGACAAGGTTGAGCAATACGAAGTAGACGTGCCCTGGTTCAGTCGCAAACGCGAAGCCTAATCTACCAAATTCGTTTCATGACCTGAGGTATCGAGTTTCATTACCGATACCTTATGTACATAACAAAGGACACATTATGACAATCAGTCAAGACCTCTTCTCTCGTGCCCAGGAATCTATCCCGGGTGGCGTCAACTCACCGGTCCGCGCGTTTAACGGCGTCGGTGGCACGCCGCTGTTCATTAACAAAGCAGAAGGCCCACACACGTTTGATGCCGATGGTAAACGCTATATCGATTATGTTGGCTCCTGGGGTCCGATGATCCTCGGCCATAACCACCCGCAAATTAAGCAGGCTGTGCTGGATGCGGTAGAAAATGGTCTGAGCTATGGTGCGCCGACTGAGAGCGAAATTCTGATGGCTGAAAAAGTCAAAGCACTGGTTCCTTCTATCGACAAAGTGCGTATGGTCAGCTCAGGGACCGAAGCCACCATGAGTGCGATCCGCCTGGCACGTGGCTACACGGGCAGAGATAAAATCCTGAAGTTTGAAGGCTGCTACCACGGTCATGCCGATTCACTGCTGGTTAAAGCAGGTTCTGGTGCGCTGACTATGGGTGTACCAAACTCACCGGGCATTCCGGCAGACTTTGCGAAACACACACTTACCGTGTCATTCAATAATCTGGACGAAGTGAAAGCCATTTTTGCCCAATACCCGGACCAGATTGCCTGTATTATCGTCGAGCCAGTAGCTGGCAACATGAACTGTATCCCACCAGTTGAAGGTTTCCTGGAGGGTCTGCGCGAGATCTGTGATACACATCAGTCCGTGCTTATTTTCGATGAAGTCATGACAGGCTTCCGAGTGGCATTGGGTGGCGCTCAGGCCTATTACAATATCGAGCCGGACCTGACCTGCCTGGGTAAGGTTATTGGTGGCGGTATGCCTGTGGGTGCCTTTGGTGGTAAACGTGCCATTATGGACTACATTGCACCGGTAGGCCCGGTTTATCAGGCAGGCACCCTGTCTGGTAACCCTATCGCTATGGCGGCTGGCCTCAAGGCACTTGAGCTATTGTCAGAGCCTGGTCTGCACGATGCACTTGAAAGTAAGAGTAAGCAACTGTGTGATGGATTCCAGCGTGCTGCAGATGACGCTGGCATTGCCCTGACTACCAACTATGCCGGTGGCATGTTCGGTTTCTTCTTCACCGATGCCGAGCGTGTTGATACCTATCAGCAAGCAACAGAGTGCGACCTGGAACGCTTCAAACGCTTTTTCCACCTGATGCTGGAAGAAGGCGTGTATCTGGCACCATCCGCATTCGAAGCCGGATTTGTCAGCACTATGCACAGTGATGCAGACATTGCTGAAACAATCAAAGCGGCTGAGCGCGCATTTGCTAAGCTGCAAGCTTAAACAAACTCGCTCAGTTCAGTGATATGAAAAAGCCCTACGGGGCTTTTTTTGTTTTTGGCAGTAAAAACTTTCAGGGCTTTGAACTATTCTTTGTTTATACCCGGTCTCTTACTAATGACTTATAAACAAAGATAAAATTATGACAGGACTCAGATCAGCCGCTAGCCCCGCGATTGCCTTTATGGCACAGCTAAAATATAAAACCAAAATCAGCCTGGTATTTGGTATTCTTTTAGTACCACTCAGCCTGAGCTTATTTTTTCTTAACTCAACCCTGACTCAGTCAATTCAGGTGAGTCAGCAACAGCGCGCAGGCTTACAATTTTATCCGCCCATTTTAGAAAACCTGTTAAACCAACAAGCCCAGCGCAATGCTCAGGTTTTGGCACGAAGTCCATTTGCTAAAGGCGTTAAGCCAGGTGACGAGCTGGAGCACTTGTCCATTGCTTCGAAGCTCGCGATAGACAATGATTTAAGCCGCTCTTACCTCAACCGCTCTTTAGTGGAATCACTGCCTAATGTGATCACTCAGGTGAATGGCATCGCTGAGCAGGCAAATAAGATCATCAGCAGTGGCCGTTTCACGCCCGATACCTTCATCGCGTTGTCAAATCTGAATAAAGTACTCCCGCTGGTAAAAATGCAACTGAACAACAAGCTGGAAGTTGCAACGGCCAACAACAAACAAGTTACCAAGCGACTTCAGGATAAAATTACAGCGTTAAACCGCGCACTGGATAACTATCACCGCACCATCAACGATAAACTGCTTGAGCCCGACGACATCGAACTGACCAGTGGGGCCTTCAGCAGCGTGCATCGCGATGTACTTACCCAGCTGACTGGCCTGATTAATGCAGCCACACCCACTCTGAAAACCTTGCTCGATGAAAAGCTCACCAATGAACGTCGGATCCGAAATCTGGTCGCTCTGGCATCCATACTCAGCTTGCTGCTCGCTTTGTATCTGATGTTGGGCTTCTATTTTGCAGTTGTCGACACCATTGCGGAATTTTCAACCTCAGCACAACAGGCATCAGGTGGTGATTTAACAGCACGAGCCCAACCGCGTGGCAAAGATGAGCTCAGCGACATCTTGCGCCAGTATAACGCTGTACTGGATGCCTTTGTCCATTTATTGGGCAATGTCAGAACCACTTCAACCGATTTATATGGCGCCACAGATAAACTGCGCCAGATAAGCCAGGACACCCGAGAAGATGTGGCACAGCAGCAAGCTAAAATCCAGACCGTGCATCAGGCACTCAGTGAAATGGCCAATGCCGCCGATGCTGTTGAAACCTCCGCACACCATGCCACAGAACTGGCAGCCACCGCAGCACAACAAGTCAAACAAGGGAGTGAAAATACCACCCGACTGGCAGAGCATATGACAGTGTTACAACGTGAGTTCGAAGAGAGTCGCATTGCACTGGATAAGCTTGCGCAAGACAGCCAGGACATCAGTAAAGTCAGTCTGGGGATCAGTGAAATTGCTGAACAAACCAATTTGCTGGCGCTCAATGCGGCTATTGAGGCTGCCCGGGCCGGTGAACAGGGCCGGGGTTTCGCGGTTGTTGCGGATGAAGTGCGTACGCTTGCACAAAGAACGCAGCAACAGACCGAAGAGATCCACTCTATTATCCACTCACTACAACAAGCTTCTAACGACACCCAGAAGAAAATGCTCAGTAGTGTTGAAAAGATGGAGCAAGGCGTCAGCGCAGCCACTGAGACTAACCAGGTGCTTAGCGCCGCTGAGCAAAGTATGGCTGACATCGACCAACAAGGTCATGTGATCAGCGATCAAGTAAAACGTCAGGCTGTCGCCACCCAACAGGCGCTGGTGGAGTCGAGTGAAATAAGTCACCTGGCCGATCATACGCTAAGCTCAGCAGAGGCCACTCGGGGCGATGCTCAACAACTCAGCGATATGGCAGCAACCTTAAAGCAACTCATCGCTAAATTCAGAACTTAACTGACTCCGTACCGGCCTGTGGCTCAGCCACATCCTGGCCGGGGGTTAAACTCCTCAATGCGAATAGGCAGCTGAATTGTTGGCCCACAATGCGGCGCAGCCTGCTCACCCGTTTGTTCGTTCACAAATGCCCAGCGGACGCCTGCGGGTCGCTGATCTGCAATTGCCTGTGGATTCAAAGGTTTTAAATAACGGATATAAAGCTCCAGCGCGCCGCGCCCGCCAGTCAATTTTGCAGGCTTATTGTCGTCCCGGCCAATCCAGGTGACCGTCACTGTATTATGATCAAACCCGGCAAACCAGCTGTCTCTTAGTTCATTACTTGTGCCCGTTTTTCCCGCCAACTGAATAGAGGGAAAATGCTGAGTTAGTCGCTTAGCGGTGCCGCTCTTGGTGACTCGCTTCAGCCCATAACGCGTCATGTACATGGCTTCCGGAGAAAACCGAGGTTGCTTAGCAACACGATGCTGATACAAACGCTTACCTGTGGTATTGGTAATAGCCGAAATGCTCGTAAGTGGCGCATATTGGCCATTGGCAGCCAATGTGGTGTACATCTGAGCCACATCAAAACTCGATAACTCCACAGCCCCTAACAACATAGAGGGATACAAAGGAATATCACTGTCGACACCTAGCTGTCCTATGGTTTGAGCAACAGAGTCGACACCAACATCCAGACCCAGGTTAACCGCTGGAATATTGATGCTCTCACTGAACGCACGATACAAAGGCACCGATCCCCGGAATCGATGGTCAAAGTTTTCCGGTTGCCAGGTTTTCCCCGCCGCATTGGTCACCTGTAATGGGGCATCCTCCAGCAAAGTGCCCAGGTTATAGCCAGGCTGCTCAAGTGCTGACAAGTATATCGCAGGCTTTACCAGAGAGCCCACATTACGACGTGTGTCCAGCACCCGATTAAACCCAGAATAACGAAGCTGACGCCCCGCCACCAGAGCCGATACGCCGCTTTTTTCGGTGTTCACAGAAATCATCCCCACTTCCAACTGAGCGGTCGAAAAGCGTCGTTCCAGGTAAGGCAAACCTTCACTGACCGCCTCTTCCATGGCGGATTGCTTCTGCAAGTCAAAATACGTAAATATTCTAATCCCCGCATTCACGACGTTTTCATCTGGCAACAATTGCTGAAGTTCACGGTTCACCAACTCCAGATAACCCGGGTAAGTTTGCATCAGACTTTCTTTCAGAGGCTGAATGGCAACAGGCCGCTCTAACGCCTGACGGTACTCATTGGTGGTGATAAGACCATTTTCCGCCATCAACCTGAGCACCAGGTCGCGTCGCTCCATGGTTCGCTCCGGATATCGACGCGGGTTGTAATAAGACGGGCCTTTCACCATAGCAACCAGCATGGCTATCTGATCAAACTCCAGCTCATCAACGGGTTTAGCAAAGTAGAACTCCGCTGCCAGACCCATGCCATGGACGCCCTGGTTGTAAGCCTGGCCGAGGTAGACTTCGTTGAGATAAGCCTCAAGAATTTCATCTTTGCTGTAACGGAAATCAAGAATGAGGGCGATAAAAGCTTCATTGATCTTGCGCAGCAAAGAGCGTTCCCGGGTTAAATAAAAGTTCTTTGCCAGCTGTT
This sequence comes from Pseudoalteromonas rubra, assembly GCF_005886805.2. Taxonomy (NCBI): domain Bacteria; kingdom Pseudomonadati; phylum Pseudomonadota; class Gammaproteobacteria; order Alteromonadales; family Pseudoalteromonadaceae; genus Pseudoalteromonas; species Pseudoalteromonas rubra. Next base: position 833,816 of record NZ_CP045429.1, on the reverse strand, counting down.
GGGTCAGGGTGCTCCCCCCCTGCACTGTGCGTCCTGCGCGAATATTGTGGTACAAGGCACGCATAATGGACCACACAGACACCCCGTGATGTTCATAAAAAGCCCGATCTTCAACCACCAACAAGGTGTTTTTAAGAATATCCGGTATTTTGTCCAGTGGCACAAATTCCCGATCCTGACGACTTTCATTGCCTATTCGAGCAATTTGTACCGGCTCAAGTCTGGCACTCTCAACTCGCCGACCCTGATCATTCACAATGCTGGCCAGTTTTTTGCCAGCAAAATTGAGGGTAAAGATACGCGCCTGCTCAACCCCGTCATAAAACTCAAAGGAGCGGCGATACACGGTAATCGTACGACCCTGCACTACAAACTGGCCCGTATGTTTAATGCGGTTTACCCGAGAGTAATTGAGCCGCTCAAGTTCCCAGATCACTTCCTGCTCAGCCAGATATTGATCCGGATAAAACGCCATAGCGCGGGCATACACCTGTACAGGTAACTGCCACTTGTTCCCTTCAAACTGACGGCTGACTTTGGCATCGAGATAAACCACATACCCTGCAACCGCAAATACCATGGCCAGACTCAGCTTCCAGCACAACGACCACAGCGTGCTCAGTGTCCGGTTACGTAATGCCCGTAAGCGTTGCTTAAATGAGGAAGTGGAGTTAGCGGTCTTTTTCTTGCCTGATTTGGCCGGTGATTTACGGGTGGACTTGCGAGGTTTGCCTGCTGCTTTTTTATTGTCTGCCATTGACCGTGGAATGCTTACTGAGAGTGAATAGATGCTAGATTATCTCAGATTAACTGCCGCTTAAACCAAAAAGCGCGATAAGCCGCGCTTTTTGGTGAATTCTTGCTTACTTATTGCGAATGGTCACAAATTCAGGATACGCATCTATGCCGCAATCGTGCTGGTCCATACCACTGAGTTCTTCTTCTTCACCTACCCGGATCCCCATCAAGGTTTTGATGATCCCCCAGACGATGTAAGACGCAATAAACACAAAACCCAGTATGGTCACCAGCCCGATGGCCTGAGTCATAAAGCTGGCATCACTGTTCGAGAAAGGCACCATCATAATGCCCAACGCCCCGCACACACCATGCACGGAAATAGCACCAACCGGATCATCAATACGCAGTTTATCCAGTGCCACGATGCTGAATACCACCAAAGAACCACCCAGCATTCCCAAAATACAGGCCAGCATCGGTGTCGGTGACGCAGGCTCAGCGGTGATGGTCACCAGACCAGCCAATGCACCGTTCAGGATCATGGTCAGGTCGGCTTTTTTCCACATCAGCTTACACACCACCAGTGCTGCAATCGCACCCGCCGCCGCCGCAGCATTGGTGTTTACCATGATCTGACTGACTGCGATGGCATTGCTTTTGTCTGCAATAAATAGCTGAGATCCACCGTTAAATCCAAACCATCCCATCCATAAAATAAAGGTTCCCAGTGTTGCCAGAGGCAGGTTTGAACCGGGAATAGGATAGATTTCACCGTTTCTTCCATACTTGCCCTTACGTGCCCCGAGTAACAAAACGCCTGCCAAAGCGGCTGCGGCACCTGCACCATGCACAATCGCAGAGCCTGCAAAGTCAACAAAGCCCATTTCAGACAAGAACCCAGCGCCCCAAGTCCAATAGCCTTCAATAGGATAAATCAACCCTGTCAGGACCACAGTAAACAACAAGAATGCCCAGAGCTTCATTCGCTCTGCAACCGCTCCGGAGACGATAGACATGGCGGTTGCCACAAACACAACCTGAAAAAAGAAATCTGATTCCAGTGCATGGTCAGCATCGTCGGCAGCACTGCCAATAAGCGCACCAAAGTTAGGCACTACCCCACCTTCAACGTTATCCACGTACATGATGTTATATCCAACCAATAGAAACATCGTACAGGCGATGGCATACAGGGCGACATTTTTAGTGAGAATTTCGGTGGTGTTCTTTGAGCGTACTAGCCCCGCTTCAAGCATCGCGAAGCCAGCGGCCATCCACATCACCAGAATACCAGACACCAGAAAGTAAAAGGTGTTCAGAGAGAATTGTAATTCAATTACCGTATTTTCCATTAGTTCACCCCTTAAATCGCTTCTTCGTCGAGTTCACCGGTACGGATCCGGACAATTTGCTCAAGGTCATAGACAAATATTTTGCCGTCGCCAATTTTGCCAGTACTGGCAATCTCAGTAATCGCCTCCACGACACGCTGGGTATTTTCACTGCGGGTCGCTATTTCAAGCTTAATTTTAGGAATAAAGTCGACCTGATATTCAGCTCCTCGATATAGCTCGGTATGACCCCTCTGACGACCAAAACCCTTCACATCGACCACAGTCATGCCCTCGATACCCAGCTCAGCCAGGGCTTCGCGGACTTCATCCAGCTTAAACGGTTTAATTATTGCGCTTATCATTTTCATTATTTGCCCCCCCAGGGCAGATGATCCTGTCGGGGGAGGTAATCCAACCTTTATGCCAATAATAAAAGTAATTATTTTACATGTGGTTAGATTAATTCAGAGATATAGAGTGAACGTCAAACGCACCGTGCTGGTGCGCCTGTTTATTGTCTGACTTGAAATGGTGCAATATCGGGTGGGGTAATCTGAAGATTAGCTTTCACTGACCATGACACAATTACGCTGAGCTTCTTTGGCACGATACAAAGCGCTGTCTGCCGCACGCATGACGTCACTGAGGGTCGCTTTGTCACACCGGGCAATCCCCACACTGAGTGTGCAGTGTAATGACTGCTCCTGGATCATAAACTGCGTGTTGGCAAAGCGTTCTTTGAAATCCTGGCAGCTATTTTTAGCCACAGCCAGGTCATTACCCGGCATTAGCACGGCAAATTCCTCCCCTCCGACACGCGCCACCAGGCAGTGATTGAAAGAACTATTAAGCAGCTCAGCCACTTGAGACAAAACTTTGTCCCCGCCAAGATGGCCGTACTGGTCATTGATTGCCTTAAAATGATCCAGATCCAGTAACGCCAACGTGAACTGATCCGGCTTATTCTTGAGCACTTTATCCATGTGCTGGCAAAAATAACGACGATTATAGAGACCCGTCAGGAAATCTCTGTGTGCGTACTCTTTAATATCTGCGATCAGATTTAACTGATCCATGGTTTGCATCACCCGGCAATGAAACTCTTCATTCATAAAAGGTTTCGTCAAAAAGTCATTGGCGCCATATTTGATAAACTTGGCAGACAAACCATGACTGCCAGCACCAGAGAGACCAATAATAGCGAGATCATCGCGCCCACGGCTGTTGCGCACAGCTTTAACCAGTTCAAAGCCATCCATGGTGGGCATCGCATAATCTGTCAGCAATAATTTAATGTCCGACTTGGCATTGAGCATATTCAAAGCTTGCTCACCATCTTGCGCCTCAAACACCGTAAACAGCTGCTTTTCCAGCATCTGTCTCATCACAGCTCGGCTGATCATTGAATCATCAGCGATCAGTGCCTGGCACCCTTCGTTGCGTAATAAACGTGATACGAGTTTAATGGCATAGAGATAAGAATCCCGATTGTCCTTAATCACATAATCAACGACGCCCATCTCAAGCATTTGCTGACGGCTATATTCATCAATTTTAGACGTCAATACCACAGTGGGTACGTTGCGGCTTAGCGTAAGCTGCACGACCTCTCCATCGGGGGCGTCTGGTAAGGTCAGATCGACCAAAGCCAGAGTGTAATGTTGGCTCTCGAGTAATGCCTGGGTCTCTTTCAGAGACCAGGCATAATCAATTTCCACATCCAGGTGTTGTGATGCAAGGTGGCGAAGGATTTGTTGCACTACCTTACTGTCTTCGACGACTAATACTCTTTGCATTACGATGCTCTACTAAAACTACGAGAAAAGGGAAGAGATACAAGAATTTAACAGCGCTAAATACTTTCATACTACAGACATAAGGATTAAATATACGCGATTTCTGTGACAAAAAAAACTCACCGGCCAATAAAATTGTAAACAGACCGCAACAAAAGCCCGCCTAAACTTGGCTTCATCGGGCCATTTAAAACACAAAAAACAAACCAAAAACACCATAAAAATTAACACGCTTTGCGCATAGCCTATTTTTTGGCTATTAGTCTCAAGTTTTTTGAATTCTGTCCTGGATGCGTCTTAAATAAGCAGATCGATTTCACCCAAAAAATAAAAACATGTTGTTGAAGCCATTACTGTTCGCTCTTTCTGCGACTATTATTACCACACTCCCTCACACGGCATCGGCACAAGCCGATACACAGGGTCAATTAACCCAGCAAATTGATGCTCAGGTCATCACTGAACACAAAGGAAACTTTAACGGGGAGCGGATCGCCTACACAGCCACCACAGGTACTCAGCCAGTATGGGATAAAGCAGGCCACCCGATAGCCACACTCCACTATACCTACTATAAAAAGAACAAAGTCAAAGATCCCGCCACCCGTCCTCTGCTGATCTCATTTAACGGTGGTCCAGGCTCAGCGTCTGTATGGATGCACATTGCGTACACAGGGCCTCGGGTGCTGAAGATTGACGACGAAGGTTACCCAATGCAGCCCTATGGCTTAAAAGATAATCCGGATTCTGTGCTGGATGTCGCTGATATTCTGTTCGTCAATCCAGTCAACACTGGTTACTCTCGCGTTCTGCCAGAGCAAGATGGCTCAATGGCTGACAAGCAAACTCTGCAATCGCGCTTTTTCGGTGTCAATGCTGATATCAAATATCTGGCTGGGTGGCTCAATACCTTTATCAATCGACATGGCCGTGCACTGTCACCGAAATTTTTGATTGGTGAGAGCTACGGCACAACTCGCGTTTCTGGCCTGGCCCATGAACTGCAAAACAAGCAGTGGTTATTCTTAAACGGCGTGGTGCTGGTTTCTCCAACGGATATTGGGATTAAGCGTCAGGGACCGGTAAAAAGTGCCAACCGTCTTCCCTATTTTGCAGCAACCGCCTGGTATCACAAAGCCCTCCCCGAGGCCCTGCAAAATCAAGATCTACTGAATGTACTGGAGCAGGTGGAAGCTTATACCTTAGATCATTACCTGCCCGCATTGGCCAAAGGCGCTATGTTAAGTGAGCAAGAGCGCCTGACAGTAGCAAAGCAAGTCGCACACTTCAGCGGACTATCGGAACAGTTTATACTACAAAATAACCTCGACATACCCAACCACGCTTTCTGGAAAGAGCTATTGCGCGAGCGTGGCTATACCATCGGCCGACTCGACTCCCGCTATCTGGGTATTGATAAACGAGACGCCGGTGAAGGCCCCGACTATTGGCCTGAATTGGATGCCTGGCTGCATGCCTTTACGCCGGCAATTAATCATTACTTCCGCCATGAGCTAAATTATAAAACTGATATTAAGTACAATATGTTTGGTGATGTACGCCCCTGGGATCGCAGCAAAAACGAGGTGGGTGAGCAATTGCGTTTGTCAATGGCAAAAAACCCTTACCTGAACGTGATGGTACAATCAGGCTATTATGATGGTGCTACAAACTACTTTGATGGCAAGTATAACCTCTGGCACCTCGACCCCAGTGGTAAAATGCAGGACCGGTTGCGTTTTAAAGGCTATCGCTCTGGCCACATGATGTATCTGCGTCGCCCGGATCTCACCCAGGCCAATCAGGATCTGCGGGCATTCATTACTGACGCATTAAAGTACAATCAACCTGCTAAATACTAATCTCCCAGACCTCTCCCACGGCGCTGCAATGCAGCGCCGTTTCTTGTCTCGTCATGACCATTGTGATTACTTCACACACTATGCTTAAAAGTTAGGTATACTCAAAACAACAATTGACGATGTCCATATTCTTTATTCCGCTTACCCAGCAATAAGTTAACGATAATTCACAGGGGCGCGGAGTATATAATGGACCCGAAGTAACAATTTTGAGGAAACCTCATGAGCGAACATTTTCGCGTCGTGTTTTCCGGCTTTAAGCCCGACACTGACAGCCAGGCAGCCACAGAGCAACTCGCTGCCAAGTTAAAAGTACCGACGCAGAAGGTCGTCGACTTCACTGCCGGCAAACCCTTATTTGGCCCAGGTGATAAGCAAAAATGTCTAAAGCAGGCCAAATTACTCGCCGTATACGGGATCCAGAGTAAGCTGCAATCACAGGCCTCAGCCCCCGTAGAAAACGTTCAAAATGCAGCTAATGAACGTGTATTTGATGCTCTAGATTACATCACCAGCAGTCTCATCCGTATCGAAGAAAAGCTCGATGAACTGGAGCAACGCATAGATGGTAAGCAGGTCCAGGATGAACAGCATGAAGAAGATGAGTGGGAAGATGAAGCTTTGTTTAGTGAACTGGAACTCGACAATGAGCCCCCCAAACGCTCTAAGAAGCTGCTGTATATTCTCCTGTCATTATTAGTGTTGTTACTGATTGTGTTGGGGCTCAGTCTTGCTTTCCCTGAATTGGTACCTATGTAATGAAAGCAGCCTCACTTGAAAATGAAAAAATTGCATCATCAAGGAAAGATATCAGGAAAAGCATTAGGAAATTGCGTAACAGCCTAACTGAACAACAACAAATAGAGGCAAGCAAAAAACTAACTATTAATTTTTTTCAACATGTGAAACCCACTAAAAACGCCCGCATCGGGGTCTACCTCGAGAACGATGGCGAACTAAGAACTAACCTTTTAATTCAATCACTTTGGTCCAAAGGTGTGGACCTTTATTTGCCTGTAATACACCCCTTCAGCGGCGTTACTTTGCTCTTTCAGAAGTATGAAAAAAACTCACCCATGAAGCGGAATCGCTATGCTATCTTAGAGCCAGAATTGAATTGTAGCCAAATTTGTCCACTGGCGCAGCTAGACTACTTGCTGCTCCCTTTGGTGGCATTTGACGATTCAGGGAACCGCCTTGGTATGGGCGGTGGCTATTATGATCGTACGCTGGCGCGTTATTACCGTGAGAACTGGCAACAGCCTAAATTGATTGGTCTGGCTCATGAATGTCAGAAAGTTTCAGCACTACCAACCGAAGCCTGGGATGTGCCTTTACCAACCATAATCACGCCACAGCACTGCTATCAGTGGCAAAACGTGTAATAACGCGTTGTCACTGTAAACAAGCCTTGAGCACCTGATCATAATTTCAGTCATTGATGGCATATGACATATTTTTTTTGTGCTTTGAGCGTATAATTGCGAACCAATAATCAACTAAAACAGTGATCGCGTTATGACTCAAGATGAAATGAAAAAAGCAGCTGCCTGGGCGGCATTACAATATGTAGAAGCCGGTACAGTCGTTGGTGTAGGTACAGGTTCCACCGTCAATCACTTTATAGACGCACTAGGAAGTGTCAAAGACACCATAAAAGGAGCAGTTTCAAGTTCAGAGGCTTCTACGGAAAAGCTCAAAGCACTGGGCATCGACGTGTTCGAACTCAACGACGTCTCTGAACTGGATATATATGTGGATGGCGCAGATGAAATTAATGCTCACAATCAGATGATCAAAGGCGGTGGCGCAGCTCTGACACGCGAAAAGATTGTCGCTGCTGTTGCCCGCAAGTTTATCTGTATCGTCGACAACACCAAACATGTAGACGTATTGGGACAATTCCCGTTACCGGTTGAAGTGATCCCAATGGCACGCAGCTATGTTGCCCGCGAATTACTTAAGCTCGGTGGCGATCCCGTCTATCGTCAGGGTGTGGTAACGGATAACGGCAATGTGATTTTGGATGTGCATGGGCTGTCCATCACACAAGCAACTGAACTGGAAGAGAAAATTAATCAAATCGTCGGTGTTGTTACCAATGGCCTGTTTGCTCAGCGCGGTGCCGACATCGTCATCACTGGTACCCCAGAGGGGCCACAAATTAAGTAACAGGAATGAGTCATGAGTAAGGTATCCTTGTCTAAGGACAAAATTCGCATTTTATTGTTGGAAGGCGTACATCAGAGCGCAGTTGAAACGCTCAAACGCAACGGTTATAGCAATATCGAGTACGTGAAGACATCGCTACCTGAAAATGAACTGGTTGAGCGGATCAAGAATGTCCACTTTGTGGGGATCCGCTCGCGCACTCACCTTAATGAAACGGTGTTAGAAGCGGCTGAAAAGCTGGTCGCGATTGGCTGCTTCTGTATTGGTACTAATCAGGTCGATCTCAGTGCAGCCAAAAAGCGCGGCATTGCCGTCTTTAACGCCCCATTTTCAAATACTCGCTCAGTGGCGGAACTGGTTTTGGGTGAAATCCTGCTATTGTTGCGTGGCATTCCAAAACGCAACGCCATGGCACATCGAGGTGAATGGTTTAAATCGGCCATCGGCTCTTTTGAAGCCCGCGGTAAAACGCTGGGGATCATCGGATATGGTCACATAGGCACTCAGCTGGGGATCATGGCTGAAAACATCGGCATGAAAGTCGAGTTTTACGACATTGAAGACAAACTGACCCTGGGTAATGCACAACAGGTCCAGAGCTTAACCCAGCTGCTTCAACGTGCCGATGTAGTTAGCCTGCATGTCCCAGAAACGCCACAAACTAAAAACCTAATCGGTATGGCCGAGCTGGAAGTGATGAAGCAAGGTGCGATTCTGATCAATGCATCTCGCGGTACAGTGGTAGACATCGATGCACTGGCCGAGGCACTTAGCGCTGGAAAACTGTCTGGTGCTGCTATCGACGTATTCCCGGTCGAGCCTAAGTCTAATGAGGAAGAGTTTGTCTCCCCACTGCGTCAATTCGACAATGTGATCTTGACGCCACATGTCGGTGGTTCTACGCAGGAAGCACAGGAAAACATTGGCATTGAAGTCGCGGGTAAACTCACTAAGTACTCAGACAATGGCTCCACCGTCACCGCAGTCAACTTCCCGGAAGTGTCACTGCCTGAGCTATCAAACCGCAGTCGTCTGCTCCATGTGCACGAGAACCGCCCAGGCGTCCTGACACAAATTAACCAGGCGTTTGCACAACATGGCATCAACATTGCCGCGCAGTATCTGCAAACGGATGACAGCATTGGCTACGTGGTCATCGATGTTGACAGCGACCACTCTGAAGTTGCATTAAAAGAGCTAAGCGCAGTAGAAGGTACTATCCGCGCCCGGATCCTGCACTAATAAACCGCATATGCCGCAGACACAAAAAAGCCTGTCACAAGACAGGCTTTTTTAGTTTCAATTGCGGTGCAATTTATTGCACTGCAATGTGGCAATTATGCCATGAAATCAACACCTTCTTTGATGTCTTTTTCAAGAGTCGCAAGCATGTCGTCTTTTGCTTGTTGCTCAAACGCGCTCAGCTCGCCGTAAGGTAGCAGCTCTTCTACGCCGTTTTTGCCAAGACGAACTGGTTGTGCGAAGAAAGTTGCATCACCAGTGTTGCCTTCAACGTAAGCGTACTCAACCACGTTTTCACCTTGCAGACCTTTAACCAGTGAGAAGCAGAAACGCGCTGCCGCTGCGCCCATAGACAGAGTTGCAGAACCGCCACCCGCCTTCGCTTCAACCACTTCAGTACCCGCATTCTGGATACGTTTAGTCAATGCAGCTACTTCTTCGTCAGAGAACTCAACGCCCTCAACCTGAGAAAGAAGAGGCAGGATAGTTGTACCTGAGTGACCACCGATCACAGGTACTTTAACGTCGTTTACGTTCAGACCTTTCAGCTCAGCGATGAAAGTCTCTGCACGGATCACGTCCAGTGTTGTTACACCGAAAACGCGAGCTGGATCGTAAGTACCCGCTTTTTTGAATACTTCAGCAACGATTGGCACAGTGCCATTCACAGGGTTAGTGATCACACCAACCAGAGCTTTAGGACAGTTTTTAACGATGCCTTCAGACAGAGTCTTGATGATGCCCGCGTTTACATTGAACAGATCAGCACGATCCATACCTGGTTTACGTGGCATACCTGCAGGGATCAATACGATGTCTGCATCAACCAGCGCTGCATCCAGGTCGTCTTTACCAAAACCAGCGACTGTTACCGCTGTTGGGATGTGAGACAGATCAACCGCTACGCCAGGTACTACTGGCGCTACGTCATATAGCGCAAGCTCAGAACCAGCAGGCAAACCGTTTTTAAGCAAAAGAGACAATGCTTGACCGATACCGCCAGCGGCACCTAATACAGCAACTTTCATTGGAATTCTCCATAATTTGAAGGTGGAATTAAATGTGCTGTAAAGATAATGAAAAGCGCCGCCAAAAACAAATTTATACGCGCAATTTTCGTCTTTTTTTCGACTATAGTTGTAAAGTTCGCGACAAATTCTGCTACTAATGGTTTACGCATGCGCTGCGTTTCTAATATAGATAATCTACACCGCTTGAAGAATCTTCTTGTCCTGAAATTTGGGTAACAGACTGGTTTTGTGTAAAATCCTAACAGTCGAGTCACAAAGAAGTATTAAGTATGCAGCCGCAGGAAAAACAAGAAGCCCTCGTTAAAGCCTTTAAGGCCCTGTTAAAAGAAGAAAATTTTGGTTCTCAAGGTGAAATTGTCGATGCCCTCAAAGAACAGGGATTTGACAATATCAGCCAAAGTAAAGTCTCTCGTATGCTAAGTAAGTTCGGTGCCGTCCGGACCCGCAATGCCAAACAGGAAATGGTGTATTGTTTGCCCGCCGAGATGGGCGTACCAACGGCAAAAAGCCCATTACGCCAGCTGGTCATTGACATAGTGCACAACGAGATGATGATCATCATACGCACCAGCCCGGGCGCCGCCCAGCTGATTGCACGCTTATTGGATTCTTTGGGATCTGCCGACGGTGTATTAGGGACCATCGCTGGCGATGACACCATTTTTATCGCACCCGCCAAAGTGTCTGAAATCGACGCGACGCTGGAGCGGGTCAAAACACTGTTTGACAACGTCTGATAACGATTATGACTGCGCCATTTGTTGCAAGAACTGTAACGATGGCGCAAAAAATGCGGCCCCCATATCGCCTTGTGAATAATCCAGTAACGGATCATAATCCCCATCACCAGACAATCCAAAGCGACTATGTAATAGCTGCTCAAACGCGTTGCCTTTTGCAGCGCAGCTGAGCCATAGGCTCCCCTGCTCATAAACATCCCCATAGGGCATACTCTGATTCAACAACAATGGCCTGCCTTCACTGTCTTTTATTTCATTCAATCGAGCATGATTGTATGGTGGCGCATCATCAATCAACTCGTTGTCCAGCCGAGTGCGCCCCATCAGTTGCTCCTGATCTGACAAAGGTAACGCCTGCCAGCGGGCCAAATCGAACTGAGTCCGCAAAATATGGATATAACTGCCCTGATCATCCAGGCCTCCAGTGTTATTCACTAAGGCTACCTGACGTTTAAACCGCCCGTGAGGTATATCGGCACCATAAACAAACCCATTAAAATCTCGACCATCGAGAAAACGAAAAGCGCGTACCTGCGCAACCAGTTCAACACACCCGGACAACATGTGAAGCACACTCTGGGCAAACAGGTGATTCACGTCTTCCCGATCTGAGCGGATCACATAAAGCAAATCAAAAGGCTGACTGTTACACAAATGCTCACTGCTTTTAATCAGGGGAAAACTTTTCAACTGAGGGGGAATGAACTCGGGATAAATATGGGGCCAATATTGCGCCCCAACAGCCACAAAGCTGCTGAGCATGGCCTCTGAAAAGCGGTCACTAAGTTCGTCCTGTAGTCTGCCAGACTGACTGAGTGCCGAGCGCACCGCCTCATCCTGACCATCCAGTACATTAAAAAATAAGTGCAAACCATGCAGATTTGCCTCGGCACATACCCCTGATTGTGCTTGCGCCATCACCCCATCCTATCATTATATCAACACGCGAAAATCTGACATAATATCAATCCGCATAATTAAGTAGCTCGTCTTGAGACGGAAAAATCTCGGTGATAACCAAGCAAAAATTTCTCATTTAGCAGCTCTAAATGAGAAATTTTTTACACAGTCAGCGGCTGATTTAACCCCTCACAGTGGTTGTGCATAAGTGCTGATTTCTATATGCGCCAACAATACTGCACCTGAGCGGTACGGTTGTGCCAGTTTGTTATTAGACACTTCCTGCCGCCGCCCAGCTCATCGCACTAATCCAAAACGCTTTAAACTAATGTAACGAATTGTTATGCATTAAGAAAAGAAGTTTATCGCATGGGGCTTAATTTTCAAACTTACCGGCCGACTTAGATCCAGTGGTTTATCTGATGGCATAGCAACCTCCAACATTTGGCCTTCCAGCTCGATGGCATATAAATACTCAGTGCCAACAAAGCGGTGTTGTGCCACATCAACTTGTCCCTGCTCGGTATTAAACAGCTCAATGTGACTGGGCCTAAGGTAAATCTGCCCTTCCCGTGCCGGGCTCTCAATATCAATCAGAGACTCTACCGAACCAAACGCGGTTTCAACCTGCGCACCATTGTGACGCTGTGCCGAAACGTACGCACCCTGTCCCAAAAACTCAGCAACCTGGCGACTGCTCGGATGCTGAAAGAGTTCTTTGGGTGTGCCTAACTGGGCGATCTGCCCCTGGTGCATGATAGCGAGCCGATCGGCAAAGGCAAACGCTTCATCTTTTGAATGACTGACGAAGATAGCGGATACCTGCTGATCCTTAATAATATCGCGAATATCTTTGATCAGCTGAAAGCGCACCTGTGCATCAATATTCGAAAAGGGTTCGTCCAACAATAACAAGTTCGGGTGATATGCCAGCGCTCTGGCAATGGCCACACGCTGCTGCTGACCACCAGATAATTCATGAGGAAAGCGCTCAGCATAGCCTTCAAGGTGGACCAGCTCTAACATGTGCGCAACGCGATTTTGTCGTTCTGTCTTGCTCAGCTTATTCAAACCAAAAGCAATATTCTGTGCCACCGTCAGGTGAGGAAATAACGCATAGTCCTGAAACATCATGCCTATATTACGGTGCTGAGGAGCGACAAAGTGCCGCTCACTGCTGACACTTTTACCATTGATTCGGATTTCCCCCTGTTGAGGGTGCAACAGGCCTGCAATCGCTTTCAGGGTGGTGGTTTTGCCGCAGCCACTGGCGCCAAGCAAACACACTATTTCATTCTCATCCACAGTTAAATCAAGCTGCTGGATTACAGGATGGCCGTCATAGTGATAGTTTAACGATTGAATTTCTAAACTTGGCATTAGTTATGTTGCTCCATTGAGCGGTTGACCCAATATAACGGGATAAGCCCGACCAGGACGATAAACAGCGCTGAAATCGAAGCCAGCTCCAACTGCTCATCACTGACATACTGATAAACATGGGTGGCCAGGGTCTCAAAATTAAAGGGACGCAATAACAGCGCCGCAGGCAGTTCTTTCATACATTCGATAAAGACCAGTAAGCCAGCCGTCAGCAAGCCTCGCTTGAGCAGGGGCAAATGAACCTGAGTCAGGGTCTGAAAGCGCCCCTTCCCGAGTGACAAACTGGCCATGTCGATACTTGGGCTGATCCGTACAAAGCTGGATTCAACCGCGCCATGTGCAATGGCATAGAAGCGCACCACATAAGCAAAAATCATCGCGAACAAGGTACCACTCAGTAACAGTCCTGGCTCAAAACCACTGCCATCCAGCCAGTCATTGAGTTTGGTATCCATCAGTGTCAACGGTAGCAAGACCGCAATGGCCAATACAGTACCTGGCAGGGCATAACCTGTACTGGCAAAACGTCCTGGCAGGTTGGTGAACTTACCCGGCTCGATGCGCTGATAGTACACCACCAGTAAACTGATAAACATGGCAATCACGCTTACATACAAACTGATCTGTAAGCTTTGCAGCGCATAGGTAAAGAACTCAGCATTCCAAGCCTGTTCGAAATAATGAAAAGCATAATTGAGTAATATTCCGACCGGAACAAAAAACGCGATGCCAAGGATAAGCATGCAAAACCCCCAGGCCAGCCATCCTTGGTAACCCGTCAGGTCATATAAGTGAGTGTCGTTAACACCAGACTGACGCTCATGCACCACCTGAGTTTTACGGCTCATGCGTTCAAGTAACAAGGCAACAAATAAAAACAGCAGCATAATACCCGAAATTTTGGCCGCCGCTGTCAGGGAATAATACCCCAGCCAGGTGTCATACACTGCCGTCGTCAGGGTACTGACCGCAAAATAATGGACTGTGGCAAAGTCTGCCATAGTTTCCATACTGATCAGCGCAAGTGCTGCGACAATCGCACCACGAGACAGAGGCAGGCTGACTTTAAAGAAACTTTGCGCCGGACTCATGCCCATCAGCTGGCTTGCCTGAACCAGTTTAAAAGACTGTTCTCGCAATGCAGTTTTAAAAATCAAATAGAGATAGGGATAGAGCACCAGTGCTATCATTACAATCGCACCGGGCAAAGTTCGCAAGTCGATAAACCAGTAATCATCCGGTCCCTGCCAGCCAAATTGCTGCCGTAGCCAAATTTGAACCGGGCCCGCATAATCCAACAGGTCGGTATAAACGTATGCGATAATATAAGCAGGCAGTGCAAGAGGTAACATCAACGCCCATTCAAACACCCGCTTACCGGGAAAACGACAATAGGCTGTTAACCACCCCAAAGGCAGGGCTATTAAGGCGCTGAGCGTCACAACGCCGGCGATCAGCACCAGGGTGTTACGGGTGTAGTCCCATAACACACTCTGCCATAGATGGCTGAATACTTCCGATTCGCCTTGCAGCGCCTCGAAAATCAAAAATGCCAGCGGGATTGACAGTGCAATGCCTATCAACCACGCCATGCTCTGCCACGAGGACAGACTTTGTTTTAATTGCATTTACAGGTCAAATTTTACCTCATCGATGAGCTTAAGCGCCATCGGACGGTATTTACTGATCTCGGACAAAGGTAGGCTGTCTTCCTTAAAAGTGCCCCAGGATGCCACTAATTTCGACAATTCGACGCCCGGTTTAACCGGATATTCCATATTCATCGAGGCGTACATGTTCTGTGCTTTATTGTCGGTCATAAACTCGATCAGTTTCAAGGCATTTTCTTTGTTTTTCGAGTACTTGGTCATCACGACACCCGAAACATTCAGATGTGAACCCCGATCACTCTGGTTTGGAAAGTTAATGTAGACGGCATCTGCCCAGGCTCTTTGCTTATTGTCTTCAAGCATTTTGCCGAAGTAATAGCTGTTGCCCAGCGCCAGATCACACAAACCTTCTTTTACGGCTTTTACCTGAGCGCGATCATTACCTTGTGGCTTACGTGCCAGGTTTGCTTTAACCCCTTGCAGCCAGGTTTTGGTTTCAGCCTCGCCATGGTGTGCAATCATAGAAGCGACCAGACCCAAGTTGTATGGGTGTTTGCCCGAACGTGTACAAATCTTACCTTTGTATTTAGGGTTAGCCAGCTCTTCGTAGCTCAGGCTAGTCAACTTGCCCGCTCTGTCTTTAGAAGAATAGACATTACGTACGCGTTTGGTCAGCGCGACCCAGTGACCATCCGGATCACGAAAGCTGGCCGGGATATTTTTGTCAATTTTGTCACTTTCAATGGCATTGGTCAGTCCCATTTCCTCTAACTGGATCATGGCGCTAAAGTTTGATGTCAGAACCAGATCGGCGCGACCGTGTTTGCCTTCGCGTTTAACCCGCTCAATCAAACCTTTTTTCGCGAATACAACATTGGTCTTAATGCCGGTCTGTTTAGTAAAGTCATCCAGGATCGGCTGGATCAAGAAAGGCTGACGATAGGAATAGATGTTCACTTCATCCGCAGCGACAGCAGATAAACTGGTTACAGCAGCAAGCAGTGTTGCGATTGCACTTTTCATATAAGCTCCAAATAATAACAATAACTATTCTCAGGCTATGGTAACCCGGATCCCGACAAAATACAGCCGATAGTTCAACATATTGCAATTTTATTAAATAGCGACATCCGGACATTTAGTTGTGAGAGATCTCTCACTAAGCATGTCGCAATCTATGAAGATACCGCTGACTTTATCAGCAAAATATAAAAAGGTCTTTGTTAGATAACAAGTTTTTTTATAGCCAATGCCTTTACCCGAAATTCAAAGCGTTTTTTCGTGCTGTCATCTCACCCAGACTCCCATATACTTTAGTCATCTCAAGGGGAGAGCACAAAGCAACATGGAAACGGATTGAGTTGCTTATCAGGGAGTTTGTGCGGTAGGAGTGTCAGGAACTAGGATTAGGCTTCGGACAACAGGAAATGCCGATTAAGTAAGGACGTTGATGCACAGGTGGATGGTGCATTGGAATACAGGGAGATAGGAACAAGTCAGGATGACGACACAAAGGATGGTTAGCATGGACTAATTCAGCAACTGGGACTGCTGATTGCTTAAAGGACAGTACAGGATGTACATCTCGCAGAATGACAACGCAAGGCGAGACATGGACGAGCATGTAAGGAGTTGATCTCATCAACATAGCAGGATGCTATTTAGAAGATTCCGTCAAGCGCGGCCCGCAAGGGTCGCGCTCTTCTTATTTTGACTGACTGTCACTTCGCGTGCTTTATTGACTCAAGAAAGCTTACTTTTTTTCCCTTTCAGATAGGCATCTCGAAAATCCACAAAATGCTGAGTCAGGTACTCTGCGGCCTGCGCCTCGCCATTTTCAGCCAACACCACACAAGCGACTTCTGCGGTGCCCAGTTGATGGGCGTGCGGAGCCACTCTCAGCTTGTAATCCGATAAGCTTTCAGGCGTTACCGACAACACCGGAAATTGATCCAGATAAGGGCTTTTACGAAACATCTTTTTCGCTTCACGCCAGGTACCATCCAGGAAAATAAAGAGCGGTTTTTTACCACTTTGCCGAGTTACACTGTGCACTACGCGTTCCGGTTCCACATTTTCGGCAGGAAAGACCACGACTGGCTGATAAGCCGGATCCTCTAGTAAAGTCAGCAAGCCTGGCTCAGGATCAGTGCGGTCCCAGCGAAATGCATGATTATCTGGTACAATATCCGCGATAAGTCGACCTGTATTAGACGGCTTAAAGCTCTCATTATGGTACATAAGCAGGCACACTGCGCTATCACACTCGGCGACCTGAACACCCGCACAAATACACAGCGGCTGTGCCAGTAAACACCGTTCACAACGAGGTAGTTTTGACCCCCGAGCCTTGAATTCCCGCCGTGCGGATGCGATTTGTTGGGCTCGTAATGCCAGTACCGAGTTTTCCACGCCCACGCAGCTCCCATTTTGCATAAAAATGCCAATTTTAGCAAAAAGTACGTCTCAATAGAACTGCTCGTAGCCTTAGTCTATTTTTTAGTAACAGACTTAACTATAATTGCGCGCTTCACTAATCTCGAAATGGAATTGAAATAATATGAAAAAGCTAATTTTGCCCGCGCTTTTATGCTTACCTTTATTCGCAAATGCGACAGCTTACACACAAGTTGCAACAATTAAAGATATGACCGTTAGTCACAACACAGTGCGTGTTAAGTTATCTGTAATGAACGAACTTTCTGAATGCTCATCTTCTCCCACCAGCGCCAAATGGTATCACTTAGATCTAACTAAGGAAGGCAGCCAGCATATTTACTCCTCTTTACTGGCAGCTAAATTCGCGAAGCAAAAACTGTTCATGGAACTGAACGGTTGCTTCACTCAGAATGCAAGCAGCAAGTACCCAAGAGTTACGCAGGTTTATATGTGCGATACCATGTGGTGTCAATAAAGAGAAACAACATGATCATTTCCCCTTCAGCACGTTTGAAATACCGCCTCATGACTCAAAATGATGGTGATTTACTCACTGAACTGGACAGTGACCCGGCGGTAATGCGCTATTTAACCAATGGCAAACCGACTTCTCGTGAACAAATTGAGCAATTCTACCTGCCTCGCCTGGCTAAGTTTACGAACCCGGAACAGGGCTGGGGCCTGTGGCATTGTAGCTTGATTGATGACGAGACTTTTCTGGGCTGGGTGTTGATCCGTCCCATGTATTTCTTTAATGGTGAAATGGACGAGCGGGATCTGGAAATAGGCTGGCGCTTCAAACAAATCGCCTGGGGAAAAGGCTATGCAACCGAAGCTGCCAGACACATTGCCACGCACCTGGCTGAGCAGGATAAAATGGATTATCTCAGCGCAGAGGCACTCAAAGAGAACCTGGGCTCAATTAACATCATGAAAAAGCTCTCCATGACTTTCTTACGAGAGGGTATTCATGAAAGCCCGGCTGGACCGATGGATGTAGTGTATTATCGAAAAGCGGTATAACAATAAAGCGGGTAAACATACCCGCTTTATGTCAGCTTACACCATCAGGAAAATCACCAGGAACAAACCTAACAGCAAACGATAGATCACAAATGGCAGCATCCCCATCCGTTCTATCACTTTCAAGAAGAAGTGAATACACGTATAAGCTGCGATAAAGGACAACGCAGCTCCAGTAATTATGGCGCTCCAGTCGATCAACTCATCTCCCGTGGCCAATTTCAATGTGTAATACCCACCCGCTGCAGCAATGATTGGAATAGACATTAAAAAAGAGAAGCGGGCCGCACTTTGTTTATTCAGCCCCAGCATCATGCCTGCCGTCATGGTGATCCCTGAACGCGACGTGCCCGGTAGCAAAGCTGCTACGACCTGGGCAAAGCCAATGATCAAGGCGCTGCGCCAGTTCAGTTGATAAATGGTTTTGGTCTGTTTTGCAGTGGCATCAGCATACCAAAGTAACAAGCCAAAAATGACCGTCGTTGCCGCGATAACCCAGGCGCTTCGGGAAAAGTCTTCGACCAGATCTTTGGCCAAAAACCCAATAACAAGACCCGGGATCGTTGCCACGATAATCCACCAACCAAGGCGACTATCATCCGTCGAACCTTGCTTGCCGAAAGATTTAAACCAGGCGCCCAGTATGTCGGCAACTTCTTTGCGAAAGTAAATGAGTACAGCAGCCAATGAGCCAACGTGCACGGCGACATCAAATGCCAACCCCTGATCTTGCCAGCCGAATATCTGAGACGGCAATATCAAATGTGCTGAGCTGGAAATCGGCAGAAATTCGGTTAATCCCTGGATCAATGCCAGGACAATAATTTCGATGATACTCATGGTAAAGAAAACTCCACTTTCCATAGTTTTTGCGCTTGGTTGTCATAAGCTTGCCAGATCTCGACCATGCGACAGCCCAGCGCGGGATGAATAAAATCTGGGGCTATTTCAGCCAGAGGCCGGAGCACAAAGGCGTTCTTAGTGACCTCATCACGTGGTAGCTGAGCAGGAGAATCACAAATCACATCGTCGTAGAACAAGATATCCAGATCCAGAGTTCTGGGGCTGAATTTCTTGTCCTGAGGCGTCCTGCCGTTATCGCGCTCTATTTGTTTTAACAAAATGCATAAGTCTGTCAGCGACATGTCGGTATGCGTCGCAAACACAGAGTTATAGAAGTTTTTACCGTTAAACCCCACAGGCTCACTTTCATACACATCCGAATGGACATAATCCGGAAAATGCTTAATGAGCGTTGTCAGACCCTGACGGAAATGACGGTCGCGATCAACATTGGACCCTATACTGATAAACACATGCGCCATACTATCGGTTCCGCGTGATTTCCAGGCCAACAGTTTGTGCCTGAGGCACAGCTGCCGGCTTGCTGACCCGAATAGTGATAGCCTCAATAGCAAACTCTTGTAGAATAATGGCTGCCAATTGCTCGACCAACGTCTCAAGCAGTTCAACCCGACTCGCCTCAGTATGAGCAATCACCCGCTCACTGACTTTGGCATAATCTACGGCCAACGTAATGTCATCCTGTCGCGCAGCTGCAGAGATATCAGTCTTCATCGCTATATCAAAGAAAAGGCTTTGTTTACTTTCTTTTTCAAAGTCGTAAACTCCTATTATGGTCTCGACGTGTAATTGCGAGATATAGACCGTGTCCATGTAAACTCCTGACATGACTGATTCGGATCGGCTTTTTCACGTACTCAGCCGCCTTAAAATAAAGCGACGATGATAGCCCAAATAACGGCAAGAAAAAATAAGGAAGCTTGTGATAGTCAGTTTAATATGTATTTGTGCTTATTTATTTGGTTCAATCTCTTCCGCGATTTTGATTTCCAGGCTGTTTTCATTGCCCGATCCCCGCTTTTCTGGTTCAAATAACCCTGGCGCAACCAATGTGCTACGGCTTGGCGGTAAACTTCCTGCCGCTCTGGTCCTGGTATTTGATATTCTCAAAGGGACTATCCCAGTGTGGGGAGCCTATTTTCTGGGCATTGAACCCATCTGGCTGGGCATTGTCGCAGTGTGTGCCTGTCTGGGCCATATTTACCCGGTATTTTTCCATTTTAACGGCGGTAAAGCGGTTGCGACAGCGTTTGGGGCACTACTGCCAATCGGACTATCACTTGGGGGGATGCTGATCGGTACCTGGCTGCTCGTGTTGGCACTAACACGTTACTCGTCACTCGCAGCGATTGTAACCGTATTAGCCGCGCCGGCATACACCTGGCTCATCAAACCTATGTACACATTGCCCGTGTGCTTTTTGACTTTACTGATAATATTTCGCCACAGAGCCAACATTCGTCGGCTCCTGAGTGGGACCGAGCCTAAGCTCGGTAAGAAAAACGTCGACTAACGTCAGACCATTACAGTGGCGGTAAGCTATCCAGTGGCCAACGTGGCTGAGTTTTCATACTTAACTCAGCAGTTTGCCCCGCTTTAAGACGCTGCATGCCTGCATAAGCGATCATCGCACCATTATCAGTACAAAACTCAGTACGAGGGTAATACACTTTGCCTTTCATCCCCTGCATCATACGCTCAAGCTTAGTGCGCAGCTCAGTATTCGCACTTACACCGCCAGCAATGATTAAGCGATTAATGCCAGTTTCTTTCAGGGCGCGTTTACACTTAATCGCCAATGTATCAACTACGGCCGTCTGAAATGCATGGGCAATATCAGCTTTGGTTTGCTCGTCATCCCCTGCAGACTTAATGGTATTCGCCGCTGCGGTTTTCAGACCACTAAAGCTAAAATCCAGGCCAGGGCGGTCTGTCATAGGCCTTGGGAACACAAACCGGCCAGCCACGCCCTGTGTTGCTAACTTAGCCAGCATGGGACCACC
Organism: Pseudoalteromonas rubra; assembly: GCF_005886805.2. Taxonomy (NCBI): domain Bacteria; kingdom Pseudomonadati; phylum Pseudomonadota; class Gammaproteobacteria; order Alteromonadales; family Pseudoalteromonadaceae; genus Pseudoalteromonas; species Pseudoalteromonas rubra. The sequence goes on along the minus strand of NZ_CP045429.1, from coordinate 812,676 downwards.
CGGATAGTCTAACCCTAAGAGTTTCGCCGTTTTATCAAAGGCCTCACCAGCGGCATCATCCACCGACTCACCGAGTACTTCGTATTCACCAATGCCTGCCACTTTCACCATCATAGTGTGGCCACCAGATACCAGTAAAGCAACAAATGGAAACTCTGGCATGTCATCTTCCAGCATAGGCGCTAGCAAATGCCCTTCCATGTGATGTACAGCAACGGCGGGAATATTCCAACCAAACGCCAGTGAGCGGCCAATGGAAGTGCCTACAAGCAAAGCCCCCACCAAGCCAGGCCCTGCTGTGTAAGCAATGCCATCGAGCGACTCAGGGCCACAGCCGGCCTGTTTAAAAGCGGCTTCAATTAAAGGAATGGTTTTGCGAACGTGATCTCTCGATGCCAGTTCCGGTACTACGCCACCATAATCCGCGTGAACTTTTACCTGACTGTACAACTGATGCGCCAAAAGTCCCTGCTCATCATCATAGATGGCAATCCCCGTCTCATCGCAAGAAGATTCGATACCTAGAATTCGCAATGTTGATTCTCCACTACTAAAAATTTGGACAAATGATTCAAGCGTCGATTGCCAAACCAATGTTTGTCTGGCCGTCGCTCAATGCCAATGCCTTAAGTGTTTTAACCGACTGATTATCAATCCTCGGCATTTGTGCAACACAATCGATGAGTTCACCAAGCACGTCGATTTCGTATTGCATCAATGGATGCTCTCTCACATGTTGATTATTCGGCTCAATGTCTTCTGCCATCAGTAAGAATTCAATGTATCTGGCCACGGTTGCTTGAGATATTTTAGCCACATTGACAAACTCACTTTCATCTTTACTCATTACACCCTGAATAAAGCCGAGTAACGCCGTAGCCACGTCGATTGCGGCATAGGCGCCGAACATGTCGAAGTCTTTTAGCTCCGGAACATTAGGCTCAATTTTTTCAATTTGTTTTTCTAAGCTGATTTTACTTTTCGGCAGCAACACTTTTTCCCAGCAAACATTCAGTGCACTGCGTAGGGTCGTCTCATCCCCAAACCCGGTCGCTTCACTGAACAAACCATAATTTGGCAGCATACGTTCTAATATCGCAGCCGCAAGCACCGCTTTTTGTAAATAATTTAGCTCTCTGATGCGCTGAAAGTTATTTGCCTTCGTCATAGCTTTTTCCACAGTGCCAGCAATATTGAAACCCCGAACCATTGTGTTCAGAACAGCTGCTGCACTGCCAATCTTCCGATAAATTAGTTTGCTGATAGTTTACCAAGATTTCTTCTGCCTCGGGTACTTTTATCGCACAGACAAATATTTTTATTGTATTTTGCGCAAAGGGCATTTCTCCCAGAGCAGCTGCCAGTGCCTCTCCTTCGACGTGGGTTTTAAGTCGGGCCTGTGCCAGCAACCCCAGTACAATGTGGGCTTCCAATGGGTTATCCGTGCGATATACGCACGTCCAGTCAAACATTGTATTACTCATCACTGGACTCCAAAATTTTGCTATGATAATCACTATTGTAGCGTGCTTAGACGGAGTACAAAAATGACGCTCACCACACCAGGATTGTTGTTCCCTGCAATCTCTTTGTTATTACTTGCCTACACCAATCGATTCTTAGTTTTGGCGCAACTGATCAGAGAATTAAACGCCAGAGAAGGTGACCAACTCAGACCATTGGTTGTCGCCCAAATCGACAACCTCAAAAAGCGTATCAAGCTTATCCGCCTGATGCAGGTATGGGGCGTCATCGCCTTTTTACTCTGCACTATGTCCATGTTTGCCCTGTTCATTGAAGTAGCACTTTTAGGGGTCATTTTGTTTGGCGCTAGCCTCTGCTGCTTGGCACTTTCTTTGCTACTTTCACTCTATGAGATACACATTTCTTGTGATGCCATAGAGATTGAACTCAACAATATTGAAAAAAAGCCAATACAAGATTAAGCAACTCACTTTTTTGCTGGCTATACTAACAGGGAACAGGCACTAAGCAGAGGTTCTATGTGAGCAGCTTTCTCTTTACAAATGAGCCGCTTAAGGATGAGGAGCAAATTACAGTGGATAATGCCCACTGGGATATCCTGGTGGTTGATGATGAAGAGGATATCCATCAGGTAACCAAATTGGTGTTATCTGATTTTAGGTTTGAACAAAAACCCTTGCGTTTTCACCATGCCTACTCTGCAAAGCAGGCAATGGATATCCTAAATTCCGAAGAGTCCATATCTGTTGGGCTGATCGACGTTGTTATGGAAAGCAACCACGCAGGGCTCGATCTCATTAAGTTCATTCGCAACGACATGGCCAATCATGACATTCGCCTGATTTTGCGCACCGGGCAGCCCGGAGAAGCGCCAGAAGAATCAGTTATTCGTGATTATGATATCAATGATTACAAAAATAAAACCGAGCTCACCGCAGTAAAGTTAAAGACCTTGCTCTACTCTGCACTGCGTTCCCACCGCGATATTCAGACTATAGAGCGCCATAAGCGGGGACTGGAGCGAATTATTGATGCCTCTTCGAGCTTTCTAAAATGTAATAATGTTCAGGACTTTGCCTCGACTATTCTGTCCCATGTTGCCGATGTGATGGGTCTCACTGATTCCGATATTTATTGTGCAGCTGCGGTGAATAAACAGAATGGCGCAGGAGCTGAATTTCAGCTACTGGCTGCGTCTGGCGCAGGGATCGAGCCGGAACAAACCGCATTACCGGATAAGGTAAAAAGTCGCTTTATAGAAACACACAATCGTAAAACGTCCAGTAAGTCCGACCACGAGTATGTCGGTTATTTTACCAGTCAGGCAGGCCTCGAGACCATGTTATACGTAAGTAAAAAAGGCCTGTTACAACCTACAGATTGTCAGCTGCTGGCCTTCTTTGCTAACAACATTGCGCTAGCATACGACAATCTGAACCTCAGAGAAACGGTAAAAGAATCACAAAAAGAGTTGTCTTATATACTCGGAGAAGCTGTAGAGAAACGCTCTAAAGAAACAGGGTCACATGTTAAGCGCGTGGCACATTACAGTTTATTACTGGCTAAATTAGTCGGATTGAACGATTATAGAGCCGAAATTATTAAACTAGCGTCACCGTTGCACGACATTGGAAAAATTAGCATCCCAGATGTCATTCTCAATAAACCAGGAAAACTGAATGACGATGAATGGGCAATAATGAAGACTCATGCCCAGCAGGGTTATGAAATACTAAAAAACTCAACAAATGATATTTTGCAATGCGGCGCAATTATCGCACACCAACACCATGAAAAGTGGGACGGTAGTGGATACCCGCAAGGGCTCAGAGGTGAACAAATAGACATTGCCGGAAGAATTACAGCACTCGCTGATGTGTTCGATGCATTGGGCAGTGTTCGCTGTTACAAGCCGGTTTGGACACTTGAAAAAATTCTAACAGAGATAAAATCCCAGCGAGGCCAACAATTTGATCCCAAACTGGTTGATCTGTTTGTAGAAAATCTGGAACAATTCATCGCAATACGCGATCAGTACCCAGACTAAATTTTGTAAGCGAAATGTAAAAAATTCACTTGGATGTTTCTCTAAACTGTATTAGTATTAGGGAATCAACGTTGTCATTGCATTTTTGTTGAAATAAAAGGAATTTCACATGAGATTTGAACAACTCGAGCAATTCGTTGCTTTAGGCAATTTACGCCACTTTAGGCAAGCCGCAGAACAAACCAATATCAGTACTTCCGCACTCACCAGAAGCATTCAGACACTGGAAGATGAAATTGGCTGTGAACTTGTCAAACGATCTACCCGCTCCGTCAAACTGACCGAACAGGGCGAACTTTTTCTGAATTATTGTAAGTCGACCTTATCGGAATTAGACATAACCAGAAACACTATCAAACAAAGCTTGTTTGGTCGTGATCAACAACGTGTTGTCGTTGGTTACACCGCACAGGCCAGTAGCATAGTGCCAACGTCATGTGGACAGTTTTTGGCGGATTTCCCTAACGTCAAAGTTGAGATGCAACTTTTGAATGAACACGATCTACTTCGCAAGCTACAGCTTGGTGAAATTGACATCAGTGTTTACCTAGAGTCTGCAACCAGCTTAGTGAGTGATATCCATCTGCCTGACCAACTTGTTTTGTTTGTTGCTAAACAACATCCACTCGCGACACAAGACAGTATTCGTCGCAGTGAGCTTGCTCAGTACCCAATGTACGGCTGTTTCTCTCAGTCTAAACAGGTGCAGAACATGCTAAATGAGGCGGTTGAAGGGCTTAACAAATCAACCAATGTCAAAATTGGTAATATCAGCCAGGTGATTGACGGACTGAAGAATAGCCAGAGCTTTGCCATTGCAAGCATTGAACATTCTAAGGTCATCGCGCAAGACCCGGAACTGATCTTACTGAAGACTAACAAGGACGCTAGTCATGAGCAAATTGTCGTGCAGACCAGTCACCAACTTGGCAGTGGTTCACACGTCAGTAACTTGTTGTCATTAATTGAACAAACAGCACAGAAAAACGCCGTTGCTACAGCGGTGAATAGTTAACGATTAGCTAACTAGGTTTCTTATACTGTTTGGTTAAATGGGAGTTTAGAGCGAGTTTTAGGTATTCTATTCGGGTGTTTAGTATAAACCCGCGGTAATGGAGTCAAAAAATTCGCTCACCCTCACTCGCTTCCTTTCAACAATAACCCCTCACGAGCCTCTAGGCTATTGACTGGGGATCCCCCTCAAATACCAACAACCACTCCGACAAACATCGCCAGACCAACGTAATTATTGCTCAAAAATGCCTGAAAACACTTTTCTCTGCTTCTGTCATTGATCTGCCATTGCAGCCTAACCAGCCACCCTCCGGCAACCACAAAGCCACACCAAAACCACACAGACAAAGTGACCTGGGTTGCAACCCAAGCCATACAGCCCAAAAATGCCAGATTAAGGGCAGCAATAACGTGTCTGTCCCAACGACCGAACAAGATGGCGGTTGATTTAATACCGACGACAAGGTCATCGTCCTTATCCACCATGGCATATTTAGTGTCGTAAGCAACCGTCCAGAGCAAGTTAGCAATAAATAACACCCAGGCAATGGCAGGAACCGTTTCCTGAACAGCCATAAACGCCATGGGTATTCCCCAGCTAAACGCGGCGCCAAGAACAACCTGGGGTAGATTGGTATAGCGTTTCATGAAAGGGTAAACACTGGCCAGCACGAGCGCGCCAAATGACAATAAGATGGTTTGCCAGTTCAGCATCAATACCAGCGCAAAAGAGGCACCGATCAATAATAAAAACAAAGAAAGCGCTTCACCTTCACTGACTGCGCCTCTGGCAAGTGGCCGTTGAGCCGTTCTTTTGACTGCACCATCGACCTTACGATCTGCAAAGTCATTAATCACACAACCTGCACTACGCATCATAAACGTGCCGAGAGCAAAAATGAGTAACAAATGCCACTGAGGAACACCACCAGACGCTATCCACAAACTCCAAAGCGTTGGCCACATCAGCAGTAAAGTACCAATGGGCTTTTCAACACGCATTAGCTGCTTGTATTCGTTTACGTGGTCTGCTCGCAGCCGCGATAGCTTCATACCATAACTCCATTCAGGAAGATTTCGCACACCAGTACCTTGCAAGTTTGACGCGTAAAAACGCTCCGTCTTGCAAAGCAAGGATCACTGTATAGTCTCTCTTTGGTCGGGAAAAATGAGGGGAGCAGCTTTTGCTCCAGTGTCGCAACCTCAATGTCGCCTCTTTGCCACGCCTGTTGGTCAAACAAGCGTTCACCTAACGGGGTAGTGCCAATGTTATCTAACCCCAGTGCATTGGCACTATCAGGTATCCAGCTCTGGCCGTAAACCATGGGAATATCATCACAATATAGCACGACTTCGCGACACAAGGCGCTGTCACAGTTCAGAATCGCTTGTACTTCCCCATCAAGCTGACGCACCTGCTCACTGAGTACCTCGACATGCAGTATACTGCAATGTGAGCGCAGTAAGGCTGTCAGAGAGCCAGTTTCGCATAGCAATGAGCGCAGGGCGTCCGGGATGTCCTTATGCCGGGCAAGTGGTTCCCAGCTTGATTGCAATAAATTTGGCAGATTAAACAAGTCAGTAATTCAATTCAGGAAATAACCGCGCCATAATAGCAAAGCTTACTCCGGCAAAAAAGTTTACCTTTCCCTTACTCACTGCTGTTCATAACCTGATTTTACGTATAAACTAATCCTATTGTTGGTATTTAGTTAAGTATTTTCAGGCTATTATGAATCGGATCTGTATCGCGTTGATGGCATTTTTGCTAGTTTGTGTGAGTACAAACTCACGCGCTGAATCAACCGTTGGCTACTTTGGATTTGAGCCTGACATCATTACCAACTATATCGGGCAGTCCAATAAAAAGCTCGGCTACGTTCGGGTGACGGTAGATTTAATGCTTGATGATGTCAGCAATATTGCCGTTGTTGAGCATCACACTCCCCTACTAAGAGATGCCATAGTGCAAATCCTGAGTAAGGAACCAGAAGAAACCATCAAGTCACTGACAGGGCGTGAAGAAATACGCCAACGTTGTGCAGAAAAGCTGAAAACACTCCTCAAAGAAGAAACCGGACAAGAAATCATCCGCGAAGTGCTGTTCACCAAGTATTTGTACCACTAAAGTCGCGAGGTTATTCGCCTCGCGTTAAACCTGGCCAGAATCGCGAACACGCAACAGCATTGCGACCCCCATACCAGCCAATAAGCCAAACAAGTGTGCCCAGTTCGCCATATTGACAAATAATACGTCCGTAAAGCCCAACACCATCCAAATTAACATAAAGCCAACGACAGGGGTTCCTATCAAAGGAGGAGACTGTGGATGTTTAACAGAATGGATCCAGCAAAAGCCCAGCAAGGCATAAACCACACCACTGAGACCGCCAAAATTCGCATCGGCTAACAAATACTGCATCCAGTTGCTCAGCAATGCACCAGCCACAAAGACAGTCCAGAGCACCCAATTACCCAAGCGACGCTCAATCATATTACCCAGATAAATCCACCAGGACAGATTAAAAACCAAATGTAGCAGGCCAAAATGCAAAAAAGCGGGAGTGATCCAGCGCCAGGGGGTATGAGGGTCAAACTGCAAAGTGTCAAACACCGGCTCAACGCCATACACAAAGAAGCTCATGAATATCCCCAAAGAGAGGATAAAAACGGCTTTGAGCATCCAGCTTAGCTGGGTAAAACGCTGCCACAAGTTCAGTTTGGTGCCCTGATATACAAGCGGAGATTCTTTCGGTGCAAGTTGCCAGGACGCTGCCAGGTATTTATCCTGATAGGGATCTGCGACAAATTCCTGCCAGATCTCACTGGCCTGAGACCAGTGTTGCTCAGCAACCCACACAGAAGCCTGCTGCCCATCTTCACTGGTCACCCGGCACTCGATATGATGCGTTTTCAGATAGTCCGCAACTCCCTGAACCGCGCGTGGGTTATTGTGGGAGCCTAACAGTTTCATTTTGCTACACTATCCGGAAGTTCTTGCGCCCACTGTGTGAAACCGCCATCCATGCTGTATACCTCTTCAAACCCTTGTTCAACCAGGTAATTTGCAGCACCTTGAGAGCTGATCCCGTGATAGCACACCACGATAATTGGGTGCTCGAACTCTTTTTCCTGTAAAAAATGTCCCAGGTTATCATTCGACAAATGTTCCGCCCCCGGAATGTGTCCTTGTGCAAACGAGTTAGCATCACGGATATCAGCAATAACCAGCTCAGATTGCGCCAACATTTCTTTGGTTTGGGCGACTGAAATATGTTTAAAACTCATAGTACTCTCTAATTAATAAGCAGACACAAAAAACACCTCGTTAGCGGTCACGGACCCGAGGTGTTTTAAAACAGGCTCATGTAGACCTTAGTCCCAGTTTAAGATCACTTTACCCGATTGACCAGAGATCATCGTATCAAAGCCTTGCTGGAACTCATCAACGTGAAACTGATGAGTGATGATCGGGTCTAAATTCAGACCGGACTGGATCAGACTCGCCATTTTATACCAAGTTTCAAACATCTCGCGACCATAAATACCTTTGATCACCAACCCTTTGAAAATCACCTGGTTCCAGTCAACAGCCATATCGCTTGGTGGAATACCCAGCATGGCAATTTTACCACCATGGTTCATGTTGTTCAGCATGCTATTGAACGCCACAGGCACACCCGACATTTCCAGGCCGATATCAAACCCTTCTGTCATGCCTAACTCTGCCATCACGTCTTCAAGTTGCTCTTCGGCCACATTTACAGCCCGGGTTGCACCCATTTTACGAGCCAGCTCCAGACGATATTCATTTACGTCCGTGATCACAACATGGCGTGCACCCACATGTTTTGCAACAGCGGCGGCCATAATTCCGATTGGGCCTGCACCTGTGATCAGCACATCTTCACCCACCAGGTCAAAAGACAAGGCAGTGTGTACAGCATTACCGAATGGGTCAAAGATAGATGCCAGTTCATCGGAGATGTTATCAGGGATCTTAAACGCATTGTATGCAGGGATAACCAGATATTCTGCAAACGACCCCTCACGATTGACGCCCACACCTACGGTGTTACGGCACAAATGTACACGACCGGCACGACAGTTTCGACAATGACCACAAGTAATGTGACCTTCACCTGATACACGGTCGCCAATCTCAAAGCCACGTACTTCCTGGCCCATGTCTACGACTTCACCTACGTATTCATGTCCAACAACCATAGGGGTTGGAATGGTGTTTTGCGCCCATTCATCCCATTTATAAATGTGTACATCAGTACCGCAAATGGCGGTTTTACGGATTTTGATCAGCAGATCGTTATGCCCAACTTCCGGTTTGGGCGCATCCGTCATCCAAATCCCTTCTTCTGCTTTTAACTTGGATAGTGCTTTCATGTGTTTTCACTCATTAGAAACACGCAAGCCATCAGCTTGCGTTAAAAATCGCTCACAGCCCAGGCTGTAGGGCTGTGATTAAATCACGCCCAGTTCTTTACCAATGCGAATGAAGGCTTCAATCGCCTTGTCCAGCTGCTCTGTGGTGTGCGCCGCAGAGATCTGAGTACGGATACGTGCCTGACCTTTAGGCACAACCGGGTATGAGAAGCCAATCACGTAAATGCCTTCGGCTAATAAGCGATCCGCCATATCAGAGGCCACTTTCGCATCTCCCAGCATGACAGGAATAATCGCATGATCTTTACCAGCACAGGTAAAGCCTGCCGCTTCCATTTTACTGCGGAAGTGTGCAGCATTTTCCCATAGCTTGTTACGCAGTGCCTCACCTTCTTTCATCATGTCCAGCACTTTGATTGACGCAGTCACAATAGACGGGGCCAGTGAGTTTGAGAACAAATAAGGGCGCGAGCGCTGACGCAGCCACTCAACAATTTCTTTTTTACCTGAGGTATAACCGCCTGATGCACCACCCAGCGCTTTACCTAAAGTACCCGTAATGATGTCAACGCGATCCATCACGCCACAGTACTCTGGCGTACCACGTCCATTTTCGCCCACAAAACCAACTGCGTGCGAATCATCAACCATAACCAACGCATCGTATTTGTCTGCCAGATCGCACAGCTCAGACAGGTTACAAATCACCCCGTCCATTGAGAACACACCATCGGTCGCAATCAATTTAGTTTTCACGCCTGCTTCATCAGCGGCAATCAGCTGCTTCTCAAGATCTGCCATGTCATTATTGGCATAACGGAAACGTTTCGCTTTACACAGGCGCACACCATCAATGATAGATGCATGATTCAGTGAATCCGAAATAATGGCATCTTCAGGGCCTAAAATGGTTTCGAACAGACCTGCATTGGCATCAAAACAAGAAGAGTACAAGATGGTATCTTCAGTTTGCAGGAACTCACTGACTTTAGCTTCCAGTGTTTTATGGATATCCTGAGTACCACAGATAAAGCGTACAGACGCAACACCAAATCCATGCTCATCCAGACCACCCTGAGCAGCCGCTATCAAATCCGGGTGATTAGCCAGGCCAAGATAGTTATTGGCACAGAAGTTAATAACACTTTCGCCAGTTGATACTGCAATTTCTGCTTGCTGCTGAGAAGTGATCACACGTTCTTTCTTGTATAAACCCTCAGCTTTTACTTCTTCAATCTGTTGCTGAAGCTGGCTGAAAAATGCCGCTGCTCTCATCGGGAGTCTCCATTAGTTGCACGGGGTGTGTGCCCCTGGCACACACTAAAATGCCGATATCCTTTATGCTCAATATCGGCTGTGTCATAAAATTCGTTGCTTATATTTTAAAAGGTTCGCACCTTAAATGCACGGATTGTGATTATCTTGTTCGCAGACGCTTTGTAAACGCTTATGAGATAAACGGAGGCAGATCAAGTGCCTGATATAGTGATCCACACACATAGTCTGCTGAGTCACGCACTTGTTCACTGAAAGTCTGCCCCGACTCAACCAGTATTTTAGTACTAACTCCCGCAGCCAATGCCGCCTGAATATCCGACCCCTTATCACCCACCATAATACTTTGTTTCGGGTCAATGTTATGCTCCGCAATGGCTTCTAAAAGCATACCGGGGTTCGGTTTACGGCACGCACACTCACGCTGATAAGGCGGCTGCGCTTTATGCGGGTGGTGGGGGCAAAAATAGACGCCATCAATGGTGATACCATGAGCCTTGAACTGCTGGCACATCCACTCTGTCAGTCGCGCAAACTGAGCTTCGTCATAGTACCCCCGGCCAATACCGGACTGGTTTGTCACCACGATCAGTTTATAGCCCAACACCTGGAACTGATGGCAGGCCTCAAACACGCCATCGATAAACTCAAAGTCTTCAATTTTATGCACATAGGCATGATCCTGATTGATCACCCCATCTCTGTCCAGAAATACGGCTTTATGTGTCATATTTGTTCCTGCTTTACTACCTGGTCAAACATCTTTGCTACCCGCTCAACCGAAATTTGACTCATCAAATCACAGCCCTTTACGCGTGTTCCCCACTTAAGTTGCTGAGCACTTTTACCCTTTTGCGCCATCAGGTTGTCATGATAGACCTCTACCACATATTCCTGATACAAATACGGACCCGTGCGCTTGGGGTTAGAATGCGCATACAAACCTATAACCGGGGTGCCAACGGTCACCGCCATATGGGCAGGCCCAGTATCCGGTGCCAGAACCAGCTGTGCCTGCGCTAGCACACACAGCAAGGTTTTTAATTTGGTTTTACCAACCAGGTTAGTAATATCACACTGCGCATGCGCAATGATGGCTTCACTCAGATTGCGCTCCAATTCGGTTGGGCCTCCTGTCAGGACCACACTAAAGCCTTGTCCCGCAGCATGTTCAGCCAGCGCAGCATAGCGCTCAGGTAGCCAGTTTCGCTCCGCCTTGCTGGCAGCGGGAGAAATCACAAAGATACGTGTCAGTCCGGCAAGTAAAACTTCCGCTTCACGTTTATCTTCATCGCTAACGGGCATGTCCCAACTCGGCGTGTCACACTCAGCGCCTATCGCTCGGGCAAAGTTCTGGAACCCTTCCAGCACATGCGGCTCCTGCTGTGGACCAATGCGTTGATTAATAACCAGCGAGTGAAGTTCCTTAGAACGCCCTTTGTCAAACCCAACTTTGACTTTAGCCGGGATACAACGTGCTGCAAGGTTAGCGCGAAACGCCACTTGCATATGCAAAAGCACATCAAACTTGTGCCCTTTAAAGTGTGCTTTAAGCTGCTTAAATGCCGCTTTACCTTGTTTCTTGTCAAAGATAACAAACTCAACCCCAGGCAAGCCGGCTAACAGCATGGCTTCAACCTTGCCTATAACCCAGGTGATTTTCGCCTGTGGGTGCGCACGCTGGATCGCTTGTACGGCCGCTACGGCATGACACACGTCACCAATGGCCGAAAGCCGGAGAATACAAATGGAAGAAATTGCCTGAGACACACATTTCGCCTGTAACTGAAAATAAGCACCCGATCTTAAATAAAACCCACTATTTTGCAACCTATGAGATTCTCCCAGACAACAAAAGCCGTTACACTGAGCGTTTATCAATTCAGTCCTGCTATTAATCGGCCATGCTCAAAATAGAACAACATCACAATCACTACTTGTTGCAAACTAACCATACCCCAGATACTTTATCTCTGGACTGGTTCGATATGGTATTCTGGCAGCAGAAAAATGCTGTTGTGACCTCGAAACAAGGTCGCGCAGCAGCCTGGTTCGTTCGCTATACCGACCAGGATGTTGCCGTTCTAAAGCACTACTGGCGTGGCGGGTTAATTGGTAAGTTACTCAAAGATCAATACGTGTTTACAGGCCTTAAGCACACCCGGGTATACCTTGAGCTGCACCTGCTAAACCAACTCGCCGACTTGGGCTTACCAGTCCCCATTCCTTTAGGCGCCAAAGTAACCGTATCAGCGGGTATTTATCGCGCTGATATCCTGACGCATGCCATCTCTGGCGCACAAAGCCTGTGTGAACGACTGCAGTCGGCGCCACTCAGTGCACAAGGCTGGCAGCAGGTTGCCTCCACGCTGGCACGCTTTCATCACGCTGGCGCCTATCATGATGATTTGAACTGCAACAATATTCTGTTCGATGATTGCGGAGAAGTGTACCTCATTGATTTCGATAAAGGCGCGCTCAAAACGCCTGCAAAAGAATGGCAAATGGCGAATATTGACCGACTCGCGCGTTCACTTAAAAAAGAAGCCAGCCGCTCTGCGCAGTTCTTTTGTCCGCCACAAGACTGGCAGAGTTTTATCGATGTCTATCAAAGTGAAATGAAAAAAAAGCCGGTGTGAAACCGGCTTCTTAATCGTCAGACGTCGCTATTATGTCTCTCTTGCTTTCGCAATGATATTAGAGGTTGAGCAACCATCCAGAAACGCTAACACTTCTACCTGGCCGCCCATAGCAAGGACATGATCTGCTCCTGCTATCTCTGATACCTGGTAATCACCACCTTTGACCAGTATATGTGGACTGATCTGTTCTATCAGTTTAGCCGGTGTGTCACCCTCACTCTCTTTACCAAATGGGATCACCCAGTCAACAGAAGCCAGTGCAGACAAAACCATGGCCCGCTCGTTCAGTGGATTAATTGGACGCTCAGGACCTTTCAAACGAGAAATGGAGTCATCGTTATTCAACCCGACCACTAATCGGTCTCCTCTGGCTTTGGCTTGTGCCAGATAGCGAACATGACCTGCATGCAGAATGTCAAAGCAGCCATTGGTGAACACAATGGTTTCACCATTTTGTTTGGCAAACTCAATGTGTTTTAGTACTTCTTCATACGGGGTTTGGTAGTGTTCACCAGTCTGACGCAAATATTGCCCCAGTTTCCGGCTCAGCTCTTCTGGTGTCACGGTAGCCGCGCCCAGTTTAGCCACCGCAATTCCCGCAGCCAGATTTGCCAGCTCCACCGCTTCACTTGGCGATAACCCTGCGCCCAACATAGTCGTTAATGTCGCAATAACGGTATCACCCGCACCGGTAACATCACTGACTTCCCGGACCTGCGCAGCGAAGTCATGTTTCTCGTCTTGGGTGATCAGTGACATGCCCTGCTCAGAGCGAGTCAGCAGCATAGCACCAATGCCAGCCTGCTTTATCAATGCACGGGCACTCATCGTCAATGCTTCTTCACTGCTGGAATCACCGCCGGCCAGGCGGAATTCATTGAGGTTTGGCGTAATATAATCGGCGCCCCGATAACGGGTCAAATCAGACGACTTCGGGTCAATCAGGACCGTTTTGCCCGCGCTCTTTGCCACACTAATCATCTCTTCGATGCAACTTAAAGCGCCTTTGTTATAGTCTGAAAACAGAACAAAATCATAGTCATTGACGACTTGTTCCAATCGGGTTAACAACAATTTGCTGTGAGACTGTACAAAGGGCTCTTCCAGGTCTAGTCGCACGACTTGCTGGTGACGACTGATAACGCGCATTTTTGCAATCGTCGGCAACTCAGCAACGCTGACAAGTTGTGAAGCGATTTGTTCTTTTGCCAGAATAGACTCTAGCTGACGGCCATTGTCATCTTCGCCAATCAGACCCAGTAACCCGACCTGACCATCCAGATGCGCTATGTTCTTCGCTACGTTTGCCGCACCACCCGCTTTATCTTCAAGGCTGCTTACCTTGACGACGGGAACAGGCGCTTCTGGTGAAATACGACCAGTATCACCATGCCAGTAGCGATCCAGCATGACATCACCAACCACCAGGACCTTCGCCTGATTCAAGTTTCTCAGCGCGCTCAGGTTCATGCCGACTGCTCCGCAATGACCATGTCTACCGCCTCACATAACCAGTGCCCGATAAACATATGGGCTTCCTGGATCCGCGCGGTCTCATCAAAGTCGATGATAATTGGCAACTTAGCGATGTCTTTCACTGTACCACCTGTACGCCCAGTCAAAGCCACGGTGAATGCACCAATCTCATTAGCAGCCTGTAATGCCAGGTTAATATTCTCACTGGTTCCTGACGTGGTCAGGCCAATCACCAAGTCTTGTGGTTTACATAACGCTTGCACCTGACGTTCAAAAACCGAATTGAAATGGTAGTCATTGCTGTGTGCCGTTAAAATCGATGTATCAGTCGTCAAAGCAATCGACGCCAGTGGACCACGTTCGAGCTTGTAGCGAACCACAAACTCAGCTGCCAAATGCTGAGCATCGGCCGCACTGCCACCATTACCAAACCAAATCACCTTGCCACCCGCATCCAGGGTCGCTTTGCAGGCAGCCAGTAATTCCACGGACTGGATATGATAATCAGCCATTTTTGCGAACAACGCCATATGTCGCTCTAAACTGGCCTGATAGCTTTGTTTGATGTGATCATTGATTGACATAGTGATCCTTAATAAATAATGCGACTCTGTAATCGATACAAAGTCAAAACTAACCCGTGTTAAATTAATTGGTGACGCTGTGCGCCAGACTACCAGTATACATTGACAGACAACCAAGTGTAGCTTTCGCCAAAGACATCTTTGCCATAGGTCAGCGATGTCTCTACTTGCTTGTCATAAATACGTCGGGTATTAGCTAGCTGAAGCTGTCGGGCTTGCTCATAGTTTCGAGTATTCACTACATCGAACGTCACAAAGTGATTGCTATTTTTAACCGTGGATAGCTCCAAACGCCACATTGAGTCCAGATTTTCTCGATAAGTTAGCTCGACAAGGTGACCCTGGCTGGGAACGCCATCCTGAAATATACGCTGATTCGCAACAGCATGCCCCACTACAAACCCATCTCTCGTGTTGCCATTCTTCGGAAAAATGTAGTTCTTGTACCATAAGCTGTGCATATTGGAGTATTCATACCTGAATGTCAGGCTGTGAGTAAGTGCAGGCAGGTAGAATCCAAAATTGGACGCAATATTACCAAACTGATAGTTCTTGTGCTCTTTTGTATCTTCTCCACCGTATTCAAGGTACCATTCAATCGGCATCAACCAATTCGTTTTGAACACCGATGTAATACTTGCCCACTGATCTCCAAGCTCTTCGTCGGAACTACCAACCAGGCCTACGTTATCGTTACCGGCCGGGTCAAAATAAGCTTTTACCACGTCTTTGATTCCAACCTCTCGTGGGCCTCCACCAAACTGCATGATTCGGTTAATACCAATTTTCCAATTATCCAACGGCTCGAAGCTAATATGCGTACCCGCCAGCTTAGGAGTACCGTCATGCAGTGTGTCTTGATAAAGAATGCCTTCTTCTACATGTTCCAATTCAGAATAGAAAAGCTCAAAGTCAAAGTTCCACCAGTTTTCCAATGGCAGATTCAAACCCACTGATGCAGATAGTGGCGCTTGTGCATTATTTGAATAGACCTGAGCACCATGTTTGAACGGCGAAAACCAATGCTCTTTATAGCCCAAAGTAAGTTGTAAGTTATCTCCACCCAAGGCGTAGAACGTATTATAAGGCACCACTTTGCCCGCATCGACGCGATATTCAGCACCAAGCTGAACCAGGCTTGTGTCACTACCACGCCATATCCCATCAAATGACAATTCAGCATATTCGCTACTAGAATTTCCACGGTCATTCGCAAGCTGCTGCACGTCGCCGGAGTCAACCCGTAACTTAATCCCGCGACGTGTGATTGCGTCTCTTTCCAGGTAGGGTGCCAATCGTGTTTTGATGCTTTGATGTAATGCTGGGTCAACACGCTCAAGTTCAGATAAAGTCTTATTAACTTCAGTGATACGATAGGGCTTAGACATTGGTGTCGTACCGATCAAAGCAAACATCTGATCAATCTGGTATTCCAGGATGTTGTCTTTACCCAAAGGTAAAAAAGCGGTTGGCATAGCGACGGCCTGCGCTGCGCCCAGCAGACACAAAGTAGAAAACGTGATATTACGAAAGGACAACTTAAAACCTTTAAAATTGGAAATTTTGCCAGATCCTAGCAAATTCCCGTCCGCTGAGCACCTCAACAACTGTGATAATTTGTATGCGTGTTATCGCTTTTTCAGGCTGACAAGTTAAAATAGGCGTTTTTTATACTGTTGGCTGTCATGATTAGACATTTATATTCCCTGGTACTACTGATTTTATGTCCATTCATCGTGCTGTATCTGTACGTTATCAGAGGAAAAAAGAACCCGCTGTATAAAGCGCATTTTTGCGAACGATTTGGCTTTACTCCCTCAATCCGCACAAAGCATGCCGTGGTCATTCACTGCGCTTCCGTCGGGGAAGTACTGGCCGCAGCGCCCCTTATAAAAGCGCTGTTAGAAGAACACCCTGAAGCACCTTTTGTACTTACCTGTAACACCCCCACAGGTCGCGAACAGCTTAATCAGCTGTTTGGCAACAGTGCACATGACATCACAATTTGCTACTTACCTATCGATTTTGCCTTTGCAGCCCGGCGCTTCGTCAGACGAATTAAGCCCAGAATCTTATTAGTACTGGAAACTGAGCTATGGCCGAACCTATTTTATTACGCCAACAAGGCACATTGCCCGGTCGCCGTCATCAATGCCCGCCTGTCTGAAAAATCTTTGATGGGATATCAAAAAGTGGCGTCTCTGAGCCGTTTTTTGATGGCTCAAATCAGTATGCTGGCGAGCCATAATCAGGAAGATGCCGAGCGTTTTATTAAGCTGGGACTGACGCCAGACAAAGTCACAGTAACGGGCTCAATTAAATTTGATATCGCCCTGGATAACGCTCAGCAGGACAAGATTGAGGCAATAAAAACACAGCTCGGCGCACGACCAGTGTGGGTTGCAGGCTCTACCCACCCCGCGGAGCATGAACAGGTTTTAACAGCCCACCAGCAACTATTGACCCACCAGAGCGATGCTCTGTTGATCATAGCGCCCAGACATCCTGAGCAGTTCGATAAAGTTGCCACTTTAATTGAAACACGAGCACTCAGCTACAGTCGTCGCAGCCAGAATTACACGCCGTCATCACAAGTCTTGCTGGCAGACACACTGGGCGAACTAAAGTTGTTATACGGGTGTGGGCAAATTGCCTACATTGGCGGCAGTCTGATTGAGCGAGGCGGTCATAACCCACTTGAAGCGGCGGCCTGTTCGGTCGGTGTACTGACTGGACCACATACCTATAACTTTGCCCATATTTATCCTGAACTGTTTGCGCTGAAAGGTGCTATTGAAGTAGCGGATCAGCAAGCGCTGGCCGATACTTTGCTGGTTTACTTGCGCTCACAGCAAAGTGCAATGGAATTAGGCACACATGCAAAAGCGTGTCTGACACGCAATCAGGGCGCCATTGCACGCAGTATTACTATGATCAACTCTCTTTTGGGAAAATAAATGCACCATATTGCCGTCAAAGCGATGCAAAACTGGGTCAGCTCAGTCATTGTAAAATACAACTTCTGCCCGTTTGCCCGCAAAGAAGTGGAACAAAACGCAATCCACTACCGAGTTTGCGCGTCACAAAAACCCGAAGATGCCGTGATGGATATGCTAGATGAATGTCAGGCACTGACTGAGAACCCGGCGCGGGAAACCAGCTTGCTCATTTTTACTGAGGGTTTTACCGATTTTGATGCATTTTTAGATTTGGTAGACCTGGCAAACGCACTGTTAGTTGCCCAGGGCTATGAAGGCACCTTCCAGCTCGCCAACTTCCACCCGGATTATGTTTTTGCAGAGTCAGAGCAAGATGATCCGGCCAACTACACAAACCGAGCCCCTTACCCAGCTTTACATGTGATCCGCGAGGCCAGTATGGCTGAGGCACTGGAAAGTTATGATGATCCAGAGTCTATTCCGGATAACAACATCAGGCTTGCACGCCGAAAAGGTGCGGCTTTCTGGCAACAACTGTTACGTCAATGCCATCAAACAGATTAACAGTCAGGGCGGAGAATTCCGCCCTGAATGCTATTTTTTAACCCACTTCCCATCGACTTTTACGAAGTGGCCCGGCGCCGTTTTCGCAAATGTTTTCTTGGCAGCCATGGCTTCAACCTGACTCAGGCTGATGCCATTTTTCTTAGCAAGTTGCTGGTACTTCGCCTTGCGTTTACTGTTTACTTCTTTCACCAGCTTTTTCACTTCACTGCTGCCCTTGATCACGCCCAAATAACCCGCTGCGGTCTCCCCCACTAAGCCCTGTGACTTAGCATCGTCCAGAGTAATGGCAAATACCGAAAAGCTCATACAAGCGGCGGCAATCGTGGTCAGTAACTTAGATGCGTTCATGATCTGGCTCCTTAGAATAATTCACTGTCATCGCTGAACAGATCGTCCAGCTCTTTGTCGACCTTAACACGGATCTCGTGGTCAACTTTGACGTTTAAGTTGATGGTGATAGGCTCTTTGGTCTCTACCTGCACTTTATGTGTACAAGCCGACACCAAACAAGCAAACACCAAAGTTAGCATCCATTTCATGCTGAGTTGCTCCTATTGGTTTAACGCTTTTTCCACTGCCTGAGTAATTTCATCACTCAGACGCAACGCCCTGAACAGGGTATAAATATTCTCACTGTGCGTATAATTAAAATTCACAGGTTGTTGTTTCTGTTTGTTTTCGCCAGCAATTTTTACAGCCAACTCCAATTGCCCATCTTGTGACATATTCACATCGGCACTTAATGTTTCAATACTTAACTCGTCCAACATATCGAATACAGGCTGCAACTCCGGGCGCTGAGACTTTAACGCATTAAATGAAGCATTGTCCTCTACTTTCAACATACTATCTACTATGTTACTCAGGTACCCATCGCGGATCTCTGCCTGCCCATTGCGAATAAACACAGGTAGTCTGCCTGAAACCTGGCCATAAAGCTCAACTCCAGCCTCACGGCCAGCTTCAGAGATCAGCATCAAATCCAGATCGCTGGCCGTCACTAAAACTTCCTGATCCTGCTTGTCGAGTAAAACCTGCTCAGCCGCGAGCTGGCCACTGAAAATATTGGCGCTAAACTGACGCAACACAAGCAAGTTGTTGTCTGAAGTTATCTGACCTCGTACGTCTGTTAACACTGGCCCTGACCGTACCTCCGTAATACTCAGTGGTGCGGGCTCTATCATAAGCTCCCCCGCATGCCACTTGCCCTTCAGAGGCAATTCAAGTCCAGATACGTAGTGATGATCATACAAAAACGAGGCATCACCGACACCTATTTCGAAGTCAAAAACCTGACGCGACAATTCACCTGAAACACTGGCACTAATCAGGCCCTCTTCTATTTTAAGTTTAGGCACAAACTGGCTGGCCACAGACTGAATCGCCCCCAGGCCATGCTCACCCAGTGTCAGGGTAAACGGCATTAACCCGGCTTCAAGACGATGTGTCAGTTGTAGTTCTAGACTGTCGTGCGTCAGCTTGTGAGTAAGCGCTAACTGCTCTACACCTTTGATGTCGCCTTCGCTGTTTAGCACTACATCTCTAAGCACCAGCTGAGGATGTGCCACCAGCTCAATGGTCGAGTTACCCTTGAGTTTACCAACAGGTCCCTCAGGTCGAAGCGTACCGCTAAAGCCAAGCTGTTGATGTAACTCTTTGCCCCGTACATTCTCGCGCTTGAACGAGCCAACCCGAATATCCGCGTTTACGTTAGCCGCCAGCGAGGCATCAATATCACCATGGCCAGACACGCTCAGATTGCGTCCCTGAACCCCATCAATCTGATATCGCTCTGCCTCAGCGTCAAGCTGCCATTGCAATTGTTCAAACGGTGTCTGTTGCGTTTTAATATGACGCTCGCTCATCGCGAATAGGGCTTGGGCCGACACAGAGGTAGTTAACTTGTCTAGCATCATTGCTTCCGTCACGACAGACTGAGCCTGTGGTTTTGCTGTGATGTTGAGCATCAGTTGTTCGTTCACTTTGCCCTGCAATGAGAAATCACTGCGCATGCTCAATGCCTGCCAGTTGAAGGGGAGCTCCTCAGGTGCCTGCGCAAGTTCAAAAGTCGCGATGCCCTGACTTTCCAGTTGTGTTCCTGCGAGCAGAAAATCAACTTGCGCATCCAGCAACGGAAATGCCTCACTGTGATGCGACACCATCAGTTTGCCCTGCATCTGCTGCTCAGGCAGCTGATAGACAAACTCACTCAAGGTGACTGTGCTAACGTGCGCAACATCCTGTACGCTCAAGGCAGGCAGTGTAAGAGTCTGCGCGTTGATTATCACTGGCTCTGATACACGCGCTTGCCAACGTCCGGACCAAATGCTGTCTTTCCAGCCTTGTGGCAACTCAGCCAGCAACGCCTGGCACTCAGCAACGGCCAAATCAACAGGTAGCTGACGCAAATCCAGCGTTGCGCGCTCGTCTGTAAAGTCCCATTGCCCGGTAGCCACCCCACTGACCTGAATCTCGGGCCGGCATTGAGGTAGGGTATAGTTTAATATGCTCTGTAACTGGATATCAGCGTTGATAACTTGACCGTTGAACTCGGCTTCAATTTTGCCAGTCAGTGCCGACACGCTCACAGGGAGTTTCGCCTCACGTAAAAACCTCTGCACAACCGGACTGGTTAACCTCAGTGCCGCATGCAGCTTTGTATCACTCAGGGCAAGGTCGGCTTGCACATCCCCGTCAACGGTAAAGGCGAAATCATCAGTTTGCTTCACGCTTAAATTCAGTGACTCAGGTAATAATGGACTGGATACGGTGAGCTTCTCAACCTCAACCGTGGGCATACCTTCAGGTAAATCAAGCTGTAAAGGTGCAGGCGCATAGGTCACCTGAGTGTTGTTATCCGTCTGAGTTTGCTGATGAACCACCCTCATGTTCCCCACCTGGAAGTGGTCGCCATCAAAGGTAGCATCGCTGAGCTCAACGGATACGGCTTCACTGCGCCAGCACATACGCTCTACTGCAAGCCTGTCCCAACTGTCTACTGACCAGTCCAGACACTCAAGCAACCCCTGCTCCTCGGTCAGTATCTGTTTACCAATCGTGAGCGTCAGTGGCACGCGAAAATAATAAACAGTGATCCCAATTGTAAACAGGGCAAATAACAGAATAAGAAAAAAGCGCCGCATCGGTACCTGGTATTCAGTGAAAACTGGCTTAAGTGTAAGGGATCTTGCTAACGATGTAATGCTTGCCCAGGTAAGAAGATGTTAAGTTCGCAAAAATCTCTTACAAATAGGTCATTACTTCGTCCTCTAACGGCTTTACAGCTTACCTTTGCGCTTGAGCTCTTCGAGTCGTTCACGCTCTGCAAGGATCATTTTAATCATATTAACGCGAATATCAGCTTCGAGTTGCTTATACTCTGAAAGCTGCTGCTCCAGCAGTGCAATTTCATCCACTTTAGTACTGTCACGATATTGTTTTAAGCCAATGTGCTCAACAATCGCCCCATCCGGTGAGGCTTCTGCTTCTACATGTTCCTGCACCTGAAGACGGCGCTGTTGCACAGATTGCATGAGCTTACTGAGCTGTGCCTGTAGCTTACGGATAAACGCCTGGATCAATGCCATGGCTTTTTCCAGTTCCTCGTAGTCCTCTTTGAATACCGGGTTGTCTTCTTTGTACTGACCCGCCTCTTCATCCAGTTCCTGTGACAGCAAGGGGGGAACGGTACCAATCTCATCACGGTTCTGTATATCCACACTGACCTTAGCATCAGACGCTTTATCACTGTTATTGCGCACTTGCACATGCGATACCGGCTTGCTTACAGAAGCACTACCTGGGTGTACTTGTATGTCCATACTCACTCCTTGACTGTCATTATTGGTCTGTAGGCGTCGCTCTGCGCCTGGAGGTACCTCTAATTCAACCATTGTATCGGTATTTACATAGAATACTTGAGGAGAGAAAGCATACGGCATGAATAATACCAAACCATGAACACAGTGATGTGACAGGCAATAAAAAAGGCCACCGCAGTGACCTTTTTCAAAAGTTATAATGTTCTCAATTAACTCACGTTCTTACGTGCGTTACGGAACATGCGCATCCAAGGGCTGTCCTCTTCCACTCTTGTCATGGGTATCGCTGCCAAGAGTTCGCTTTCTTCAAGCAATAAAAAAGGCCATCGAAGTGACCCTTTTCAAAAGTTAAAATGCTCTCAATTAACTCACGTTCTTACGTGCGTTACGGAACATGCGCATCCAAGGGCTGTCCTCTTCCACTCTTGTCATGGGTATCGCTGCCAAGAGTTCGCTTTCTTCAAGCAATAAAAAAGGCCATCGAAGTGACCCTTTTCAAAAGTTAAAATGCTCTCAATTAGCTCACGTTCTTACGTGCGTTACGGAACATGCGCATCCACGGGCTGTCCTCTTTCCACTCTTGTCATGGGTATCGCTGCCAAGAGTTCGCTTTCTTCAAGCAATAAAAAAGGCCACCGAAGTGACCCTTTTCAAAAGTTAAAATGCTCTCAATTAGCTCACGTTCTTACGTGCGTTACGGAACATGCGCATCCAAGGGCTGTCCTCTTTCCACTCATCCGGGTGCCAAGAGTTCGCTACGGCACGGAATACACGCTCTGGGTGTGGCATCATGACTGTTGCACGACCATCAGTTGATGTAATACCTGTAATACCTTCTGGTGAACCATTCGGGTTGTTCGGGTATTGCGTTGTTGGGTTACCAAAATTGTCAACGTACTGAACGGCTACTGTGCCAGATTCAAGCGCCGCTTTTACTGCTGCATCGTTGGCAAACTCAGCATGGCCTTCACCGTGTGAGACTGCGATTGGCATACGAGAGCCTGCCATGCCATGGAAGAATACCGACGGGCTTTCTTGTACTTCTACAAGGCTGAAGCGTGCTTCAAAACGCTCTGACTTATTGGTTACAAATCGTGGCCAGTGTTCAGTGCCCGGGATAAGCTCTTTCAGAGTGGATAACATCTGACAACCGTTACAGACACCTAAGCTGAACGTATCTTGACGTTCAAAGAAGGTTTGGAACTGATCGCGTGCCATGTCATTGAACAGGATTGACTTAGCCCAGCCTTCACCCGCCCCCAGCACGTCACCGTAAGAGAAGCCACCACACGCTACAAGGCCTTTGAACTCTTCCAGAGTCAGGCGACCTTCAAGGATGTCACTCATGTGTACGTCTACTGCTGCAAACCCTGCACGGTTAAATGCGGCGGCCATTTCAACGTGTGAGTTAACGCCTTGCTCACGCAAGATAGCCATCTTAGGCTTAGCGCCTGTTGCAATGTAAGGTGCAGCAACGTCTTCATTTAAATCAAAGCTTAGTTTCACGTTCAGACCTGGGTCTTTTTCATCAAACTTGGCATCAAATTCTTGTTTAGCGCACTCTGGGTTGTCACGAAGTGCCTGCATCTTATATGTGGTTTCAGCCCAAATAGTACGTAGTTCAGTACGTGTATTTGCCAGTACTGCTTCACCGCCACGGTTGAAGATTACTTTGTCTTCAGTGTTTAGTGCACCGATAGTGTGGCTGATTGTTGCAAGGCCATTGTCAGCAAGAATTGCTTCAACCGCAGCCAGGTCATCGTTACGAACCTGAATAACGGCACCCAGCTCTTCGTTGTAAAGTACTTCGATGTCAGAACCAACTAAGCTATCAAGGTTTACCGTGACACCGGTGCGACCTGCGAATGCCATTTCAGCAACGGTTGTGAATAGACCACCGTCTGAACGGTCGTGGTAAGCCAGTAGTTTTTCTTCAGCTACAAGAGCTTGCATCGCGTTGTAGAAGCCTTTTAATAGCTCAGGGCTATCTACGTCAGGCGTCTTATCACCAAGCTGCTTGTAAACCTGTGCAAGGCTTGATGCACCCAGTCGGTTTTGACCTGCACCTAAATCAACTAAGATCAGGCTTGATTCGCCTTTATCAGTGCGAAGCTGAGGCGTTACCGTTTTACGAATGTCTTCAACACGGCCAAACGCAGTGATGATCAGAGAAAGTGGTGCTGTTACCGCTTTGTCTTCACCCTCGTCTTGCCAGGTGGTTTTCATCGACATTGAGTCTTTACCAACCGGAATAGTTAGACCCAGCGCCGGACATAGCTCTTCACCTACGGCTTTAACCGCTTCGTAAAGACCTGCGTCTTCACCTGGGTGACCCGCTGCTGCCATCCAGTTTGCAGATAGCTTGATATTCTCAAGACCACCAATGTTTGCGCCAGCAATATTAGTGAGCGCTTCTGCTACTGCCAAACGTGCAGAAGCACCGTAGTTTAGAAGTGCCGCAGGTGTGCGTTCACCCATTGACATTGCTTCACCGTGGTAAGTGTCAAACGCAGCTGCTGTCACAGCACAGTTTGCTACCGGTACCTGCCAGGGGCCAACCATTTGGTCACGTGCTACCAGACCTGTCACCGTACGGTCACCAATCGTGATAAGGAATGTTTTCTCAGCGATAGTAGGTAGACGAAGTAAACGCTTAGCCGCTTCTTCTACATCGATGCTGTCAGTGTTAAGGGCTTCACCTTCGACTTTCTTCGACTCTACGTCACGGTGCATCTTAGGAGCTTTACCAAGCAGGACTTCAAGCGGCAGGTCTACTGGATTATTGTCGAAATGACTATCCGCAACAGTTAAGTGACGCTCTTCCGTTGCCTCACCAATGACTGCGTATTGTGCACGTTCACGCTGACAGATGGCTTCAAAGCGGTCAAAGTCTTCAGCAGCTACGGCCAGTACATAACGTTCTTGAGATTCGTTACACCAGATCTCGTGTGGTGCCATGCCTGGCTCATCGTTCGGGATGTTACGTAGCTGGAATTTACCACCACGACCACCGTCATCTACCAGCTCAGGGAATGCATTAGAAAGACCACCTGCGCCCACATCGTGGATAAACGCGATGGGGTTTTCGTCACCCAACTGCCAACATTTGTCGATCACTTCCTGACAACGACGTTCCATTTCTGGGTTTTCACGCTGTACAGACGCAAAATCCAGGTCTTCATTTGACTGGCCAGATGCCATTGATGATGCAGCACCACCACCCAGACCGATGTTCATCGCAGGGCCGCCCAGTGCAACTAGCTTAGCACCGACAGGGATTTCACCTTTTTGTACGTGCTCAGTACGGATGTTGCCCAGACCCCCTGCCAGCATGATTGGCTTGTGGTAACCACGCACTTCTTCACCGTTGTGGCTGTTCACTTTTTCTTCGTAAGTACGGAAGTAACCAAGCAGATTAGGGCGACCAAATTCGTTATTGAACGCCGCGCCACCCAGAGGACCATCGATCATGATATCGAGTGCATTAACAATGCGACCAGGTTTGCCGAAGTTGCTTTCCCACGGCTGCTCGAAGCCAGGGATTCGCAAGTTAGATACCGTAAAACCGACCAGGCCCGCTTTTGGCTTAGAACCACGGCCTGTCGCACCTTCGTCGCGAATTTCACCACCAGAGCCCGTTGATGCACCAGAGAAAGGGGCAATCGCGGTTGGGTGGTTGTGGGTTTCAACCTTCATCAGGATTTCAATGTTTTCCTGATTGTAGCTGTACTCACCGTCTTTATTTGGGAAGAAACGACCCGCTTTTGATCCTTTCATTACCGCAGCGTTATCTTTATACGCAGACAGTACATTTTCAGGGTGCGTTTCGTATGTATTTTTGATCATTTTGAACAGCGACTTAGGCTGCTGTTCACCGTCGATTGTCCAATCGGCGTTGAAAATTTTATGACGACAGTGCTCAGAGTTCGCCTGTGCGAACATGAACAGCTCGATGTCGTTCGGGTTACGCCCTAGTTTTTGGAAATTCTCTACCAGGTAATCAATTTCGTCATCCGCCAGAGCAAAGCCTTGTTCAACGTTTGCAGTAGCAAGTGCTTCACGGCCACCGCCAAGAATGTCAACTGAAGACATTGGGCGAGGCTCTTCAACGCGGAATAACTGACCGGCATCTTCCAGTGAACTGTGTACTGACTCTGTCATGCGATCATGTAAAAGTTTCGCTACCTCATCGATCTGCTCTGCACTCAGTGCGCCCTCGACATAGTAAGCAATACCACGCTCAACGCGGTGTACTTTATCCAAGCCACAATTATTGGCGATGTCAGTGGCTTTCGATGCCCAAGGCGAAATCGTACCAATTCGCGGTGTGACTAAAATCAGGGTTCCTTCAGGCGCATGTTCGGCAATGGTCGGGCCGTACTTTAAAAGCTTGCTCAGCTTGTCCAGTTCAGACTCAGAAAGTTCCGCTGTCAGATCAGCAAAATGCATGAACTCAGCATACACACCAGTCACTGGTAATTGCGCATCGTTACAGCTTTTAAGGATTTTTTGAACTTTGAAATCAGAAAGTGCAGGTGCACCACGTAGGATCAACATAGGTATTTTCATCCGGGGTTAAGGATTGAACGATATTTTGGGCCGCTATTATAGTCGATTTGCCCTCCTTATTTAACTCAAATTTAGCAATTATCGAAAAAAAGCCCCTTCACAAAAGCGCCGTTAATTGCGAGCATGGAGCGGTCTGTCACTCTCATTTGACCAAGGAGCCAAAAGTCACTTATGCGTTTGCTTTCCTCTGTGCTGGTACTGTGCTGTTTATTGCTAATGAGCAGCTGTGAAAAAATGCCCGCCACTCAATTACAACAGATCAAAGCGCAGGAAGTGATCCGCATTGGCACCCTGGTGGGACCCGCAACCTTTTATCAGGGCATTGGCGGTGAACAGGGGTTTGAGTACGAACTGGCTGAACAGTTTGCCAATGAGCTCGGCGTTGAGTTGCAAATGGTGCCTTTTTTCAGCCTGAAAAAACTGTTCGAACGCCTGCAAAGTGGCGATCTGGATATGGCTGCGGCGGGACTTAGCTACCACCCTCAGCGTGCTGTCCATTTTCGTTTTGGCCCGAGCTATCGGGAGATAAGCCAAAAATTGGTCTTTAAACAAGGCAATACCCGACCACGCAACTTTGCCCAGTTAACTGGGCCTATCACCGTTTTAGCGGACAGCCATCATGTGATCTCTTTGCAGGCGGCACAAAAGCAGTACCCCGAGCTTAGCTGGCATGAAGTCGATGACCGGGATCAGGAAGAGCTATTGCAGGGGATCATCGACGGTGACATACAATACACAGTTGTCGACTCGCACTCGCTAGCCCTGTTCCGACGTTACCACCCCAATGTCAGCATTGCATTTTCCGTCACTCAGGCCGATCCGGTTTCCTGGGTGCTGCGCAACGAAAAAGACGACTCTTTATACGCACTGCTGCCGCCATTTTTTGCCAAGGTGCAACAATCTCAGCAACTGGCCGCGCTCGAGGAGAAGTACTTTGGTCATGTCAGGCGCTTTAATTACGTCAACACTCTGGCTTTTGTCGAAGCGAGTAAAACCACGCTGCCTAAATATCAGGACTGGTTTATGCAATACGCTGAGCAGCACCAGCTGGACTGGCGCTTACTCGCCGCACTGAGCTATCAGGAATCGATGTGGAATCCCAGAGCCAAATCGCCCACCGGTGTACGCGGGATCATGATGCTCACACAGCGCACAGCCAAACAAGTTGGCGTAACGCACAGACTCAAACCAGAACAAAATATTCGCGGTGGCGCCCGCTACTTACGTAAACTCATTAATCGCATCCCCAAACAGATCGGTGCACCAGACAGAACCTGGTTTGCGCTTGCAGCGTATAACGTTGGGTGGGGTCACGTGAATGATGCACGCAAACTCACGATGCGTCAGGGGGGCAATCCAACTAGCTGGGCAGAGGTGAAAAAACGACTACCACTGCTGACTAAAAAGCGCTACTATCGAGAGACAAAATATGGATATGCGCGCGGCGATGTGGCAGTAACCTATGTAGATAATATTCGCCGATACTACGACGCCCTGATCTGGTTAGACGAAAATGGGGCCCTTCAAGTCAATACAGACTCAGAGCAACCAACCCAATGATCGACAAGGCGCTCTGGTAAGTATCCGGTACGCTATTCAGAGTATGTCATCAAGTTGACACACGAATACGCTATAGCTGTCGCGCGTAGTTGTTCTCTCACTAAAAATGGAGGTTACGATGCTAAGAAGACGTCGAACTCATCAGTTTAAACGTAACACGCGCAACACGAATCCAAATCGTCGCCGTATTATGTTACGCAACATCAACCGTAAGATATTATTACGCCGCCGCATCTATGCACTGATCCAGATAGCGGCAGACGAAAGAGCGGCTCAATCCTGAGCTGCTTGGTCGTTTGACCCCGCTTGCCTGGCTTTTTTCTGCGCCTTGATCTCTTTGCGCCGACGCCGAAAAAATGCTGATAACTTCTCGCCACATTGCTCGGCTAATACCCCGCCGCTCACCTCGACCTGGTGATTCAGTTTTGGTTCCTGCAACAAATTCATGATTGACCCTGCGGCCCCTGTTTTCGCATCCGACGCACCAAACACCACCCGTTTAATCCGGCTATGTACCAGCAAACCAGCACACATAGGACACGGCTCCAGCGTGACATATAAAGTGCAATCTACCAGGCGATAATTTTCGATGCGCTGACCGGCATCCCGGATCGCCAGCATTTCCGCATGGGCCGAAGGATCGTGGCAACAAATGGAGCGGTTCCAGCCCGCGCCAACCAGCTCACCATCTCTTACCACAACGGCGCCAACCGGGATCTCATCTTCCTGTTCGGCCTTGTCGGCATACTCCAATGCACGCTGCATCCAATACAGATCTTGCTGTTGTTCGTCCACCTAAATGCTCCTGGGTACAAAATGGGGGATATTCTAGCGTATTGTCGCGAACTGCGCACTGTGACAGTTATATTGCTAAAATTAGCAAATTGCCATGGCTCAATGACATCAATTTAAGCTATAATTCGCCGCTTTTTTTATTTGACGAGCTCAACACACACGGGTAAAACATGAAATTTCCGGGCCGCAGAAGACATAAACATTATTTTCCAGTCGAAGATAAAGACCCTATAATTAACCAGTTACATGTCGTTGATCGACTTAAACGCAACTACATTTGTGGTATAGACCAAATCGTAGTAGACATCGAAGCTAAGGTCGATCAGGCCTTTCTAGATGAGTTTGGGTTGCAACGCGGTATGTCTCAAGTGATAGACAATGATGTCACCAATGCGCTTTACGATCGCCTGAAACGTGATGACATGATTGACTATGAATTTGCTGGCGGCACCATTGGCAATACCATGCACAACTACTCGGTGCTGGCTGATAGCCGCTCGGTGTTACTGGGCGTCATGAGCGAAAACATTCAAATCGGCAGTTATGCGTATAAGTTTTTGTGCAACACCTCCAGCCGGGTCGATCTCGATTACCTGCAACCCGTCCTGGGTCCCATCGGCCGTTGCTTTACACTGATTGACGACAGTGGTGAGCGGACCTTCGCCATCAGTGCCGGCATGATGAACCACCTAAAACCTGAGTCCATTGACAAGTCATTGATTGAACACGCCTCAGCATTGGTGATCAGCGCTTATCTGATGCGTACTTCAGGCGAAGAAACCATGACCCAGGCCACCATGCAGGCAGTGAAATATGCCAACGATGCCGGTGTGCCCGTGGTATTAACGCTGGGTACTAAATTCCTGATTGAGCAAGACCCGACCTGGTGGGCTGAATTCGTAGAGAAACACGTCGATATTCTGGCCATGAATGAGGAAGAAGGCGAAGCCATCACCGGTTTTGACGATCCGTTGCTGGCCGCTGACAAAGCGCTGGACTGGGTTGACTTAGTGATCTGTACAGCCGGGCCTAAGGGCCTGTTTATGGCCGGTTACGTGGATGATGAGAAAAAGCGCGAAACCGAGTACCCGCTGCTGCCTGGCGCTATTCCAGAATTCAACCAGTATGAATTCTCACGGGCAATGCGTCGTAGCGCGTGTAAACAGCCAATCAAGGCATACAGCCACACCGCTCCTTACATGGGTGGCCCGGATACCATTAAAAATACCAATGGAGCCGGAGACTGTGCATTGGCGGCAGTCTTACACGACCTGTCAGCGAACGTATACCACAAGCTCAACGTGCCAAACTCAGCCAAACACGAACAGCATGCCATTACCTATTCTTCACTGGCACAGATCAGTAAGTATGCTAACCGTGCCAGCTATGAGGTATTAGTACAGCACTCACCACGCCTGTCGCGTGGCCTGCCAGAGCGCGAAGACTCGCTCGAACAAACTTACTGGGACCAGTAAGCAAAAACGGGAGCCATGGCTCCCGTTTTTTGTATCTCACTGTCACCTAAAATAAAGCGGTGCCAAGCTTTTCAGCCAGTAACTCAAGCGCCG
Organism: Pseudoalteromonas rubra; assembly: GCF_005886805.2. NCBI lineage: Bacteria > Pseudomonadati > Pseudomonadota > Gammaproteobacteria > Alteromonadales > Pseudoalteromonadaceae > Pseudoalteromonas > Pseudoalteromonas rubra. Next base: position 781,933 of record NZ_CP045429.1, on the reverse strand, counting down.
CAATACCCGCAACAGAGTTGCCTACTTTATCCAGCCCCGGCGACCATACCGCCACGGTAAATCGACCCGGAGCGACGGCAATGATGGTGCCTGATACCCCGGACTTACCCGGCATCCCCACCCGATAGGCAAAGTCCCCGGCAGCATCATACAAACCACTGGTAAACAGCAAAGAATTAAGCTGCTGGGTTTGACGTGCACTTAGCACCTGCTGACCACTTTGCTGACATACCCCACCCGTTGAAAGATAAGAAAATGCCCGTGCTAGTTCGCATACATTGAGTTCAATGGCGCAAAAATTAAAGTACGACCACAGTACCTCTTCAACCTGGTTATCAAAGTTACCAAATGACTTCATCAGATAGGCCATGGCGGCATTGCGATAACGATGATCATACTCGGATTGCGCTACCAACTTATTAATAGCCACTTTTGGATTCGCTGTATGACTACGGTAACTTTCCAGCATAGTGTGGATAGGCGCACTCAGGCGGCTGAACAAGGCATCACAGGTAACAATGGCTCCGGCATTAATAAAGGGATTACGGGGAGTGCCATTTTCAAACTCAAGCTGAGTGAGGGAGTTAAATGCGGTGCCCGACGGCTCTTTACCCACCCGCTGCCACAACTCATCCCCATAACGCTGTAACGCCAGCGTCAAGGTCATGACCTTAGAGACAGATTGAATGGTAAAACGGCTATCACAGTGGCCGGCACTGAAGGTCTGTCCGTCGGCAGTGTGCAGTGCAATGGCAAATTGCCCCAGTGGCTGCTCAGCCAGCGCAGGAATATAATCAGCGACCTTTCCCTGGTGGGACAAGGGCTGAACCTGCTGTGCAACGTGTTGCAAAATAGCCTGATAATCGGGCGAGGCTGTTGTCATAAAAACGGTCATCATCTCAAAAAGCACAATAGCGCGAGTGTAACAGATCTGTGGCCACAAAAAAGCCGCACAGAGCAGTGTCTGTGCGGCTTTTTCTTGATACCTGTTGGCCCGGCTTACTTGGTAAACAGCTCTTTGATATTGGCCAAATCTGATTTACCAGCGATCAGCTCATCCGGCGTTAAACCTGATAATTCGTGCGGGAACACCAGCCATTCGTCCGACTCGTGAATAAAGTAATCCGGCGTCATAGGAACTTTTTTATTGGTCGGCTTGTAATATGGACAGGCGACACGAATGTCTTTAGGCAGGTTCAGACGCATCAGCTCTTCGAGTTTTTCACGTAGTGCATAAATACTGCGGCCCGAGTCAAATACATCATCCACAATCAGCAACGAGTCACCCGCATTAGCGTTTTCAACAATATAGTGTAAGCCGTGTACCTTGATCTCTTTCGACTGCTTGCCAATGCCATAGTAAGACGAGGTACGCACGGCGATATGATCGGTTTCTATGCCTTTGTAATCATAATATTCCTGAACTGCAATCCCGATAGGCGCGCCACCGCGCCAAATGCCGATAATAAAGTCAGGACGAAATCCATCTTCATAAACCTGAGCGGCCAGTCGAAATGAATCTTCAAGTAATTGTTGCGCCGTGATATAGCACTTGTCAGACATACAAACCCCGTGTCATTGAGCAAAGAACACCGCGCAAACCTGTGTTTTTAAAGTGCCGCTACAGACACCACAGCAATCAGCACGGCTGAGAATAACGTATAACCGAGTATTTTAGCTGAGTCGAAAAAAAATTGCTTGCGCTAGCGCAGTTTTTTTACAGGATGATGAATCTGAGAAAGGCTTGTTTTCCCCACTTACCGGGTTTATAACTCTATTCAAATATACTGAAGGAAACACTCATGAGCCAACTAACCCAGTTCAGACTGCTGGCCGACTATAACCAATGGATGAATCAAAAAATTTATCAGGCAGCTACGCGCCTGAGCGAAGAGGCATTAAAACAAGAGCGAGGCGCTTTTTTCGGCTCAATATTTGGCACATTAAACCACCTTGTAGTGGCAGACATTATCTGGCTAAAACGGTTTGCTTCAAACCAGGCGGGCTCCAGCGCTCTGCAATCCATATTGGAACAGCCCAATCCCACCAGCCTGGCCCAGTGCCTTTTTCAAGACCTCTCGCACCTGACTACACATCGTCAATGGCTCGACAAACAAATTTTGTGTTTTATTGATGAGCTGCAGGAGTCCGATTTGGGTACCATCCTGACTTACCGCAATACTAGAGGTATCGGCTTCAGCAAACCTCTAAGTAGCCTGCTGATGCACTTTTTTAACCACCAGACTCATCACAGAGGACAAGTTACAACTCTGTTTTCTCAACTGGACGAAGACATAGGTGATACAGACCTATTACTGCTCATTGACGATGTCGACATCTAGGTATACCAGACCTTGTCCTGACAACTTCAAACCACTTTACCCTGTTTGATTCGCTATTTTGGGTGTCCACCTGCCAAATCGGTGCTATCCAGACTGAACGGCAAGACCACGACTTCTTTATGGCATTGCCGTCAAGTTATTACATTTAGATACATGAATAAAACTAATGTAACTTTGGAATTAATACATTGTGTTTAAATTCCACACAATGTACCCTAATCAGGTTCTCTGTGACACTACAAAATCAATAAGGAAAATGAATGAAACATACCCTACTGGTAGCGGCAATTACGGTGGCCCCATTTGCCGCAAACGCTGCTAAAACAATTTCTTCCGGCTCCTATGGCCACACTCAAGAACAAGGCAAAATCGCTGCAATTTCTGCACTTGAGCGACAAGCAAATGGTAACCCACTGTCCAACGTGCGCACCAGTTGCCGCTCAACTAATTATCCACTCCCCTGGTATTGTACTGCTACCGCACAAGTTGCAACGCTCTCTTTTGGCAGTGACAGCTATGAAATGTGTGGCCGCTCACACAGTAAAAGCGATACGGACGCCCGGTTCGAAGCCGCAATTGGTCGAAAATTTTGTGACAGCAACAAGCAATCAACTTATCGCTCAAATTTTGCAGTCAATGAAAGTAGCTTTGCCGGCAGTGCGTGTGATTACACGTCACCGAAAGGACGATTGTTCAACAGTATCTGGTTACTGGACAACGCTGATAAATCAGGTGACAACTCAATTTTAGGCTGGGCCTATCACGAATCACAAAAAGACGTTCACAACACCCATTCAATTTGTGACGAGAGTGTCTTTGCCAGATTTAAGTGGAAGAAAAAGTTCTACAGCTGGGAATGGGTAAAACGTTCAGAAATGAGCATCAGCCGCCCAGGCCTGTACGATCAGGATGTGATTGGACGAGCTGCAACACTTGTACACGAAGCCAGGCATATGGACAAATCACATGGTAGCGCCGGCGGTGCGTGCAGCGGCTCAAGCTGTGACCCCAACTGGAGCTATAACGGCTCAAATACTTATGAAGCTTTATGGTTATGGTGGTTTGCGGTCAATGCTAACGATGCAACCCCGGCAATGCGGGCCAGTGCTGAGCAACAGGCAAACTACACAATCAATCGCCGCTTCGTTACACCGCCATCGTATCATGCAGACAAAGATGCTGAAATCATCAATAAATCAACGGCATCTGGTTTAAGTCGCCCTATAGAACCATCAAACACAGTAACCTTCACCGCAGCAGGCGGGGTAGAATCAACGGTGCGCTCACAAGCAACATCTGGCTTTGTGAATAAATATGGTAAACAACCAACTAAAGTTGAATGCCGTCACAATCCACATAACATGGGACCTCCTCCGTGGATCTGTGTCGCGACAGGCCCTAAATAACGCTCGTTTTAACATTCAGCCCCTGCAAAGGGGCTTTAAAAGGTATCGTATGAAGTACTCCTATTTTCTGTTTGTGGTCACAGCATTAGGCCTGCCATTTTGCGCAACCGCTAGCAGTAAAACCACCGCTGAAGATTTACTTAAACCTTTAACGTGCGAAGTAACAGAGGCGAATATTACTTGCTCGGTGGCGCTGTTCAAATTAAATGCCATGGCGTTAAAGCATGTCCCGCTGACTGCATCAAGATCTATCGAACTGTCCAACACATTGCAGTTGAGTGCAATTGAACACCTGGTATCGGGCAATATTCGCCAAGTCCCGGGATCCGTCGTTAGCTTTGAAACTCTCGATATAACGGGTGAAGGCCATGCCATGCAACATGCACTGGCATTTAAAGAAATGCGCTTTTCACATAAACCACCGAGCAACACCCAGTTCTATGCCAGGCACTATAATAGTCCGCTGCCGACTTCCCCTGAAAACCTGCGACAACTTGCAGCACTGGACATGAGCATTGAAGAATTAAACTGGCAAATTAACACACCGAAAAGCAATGTCCATGTGACAGCAACGGGCGCTAAGCAAAATGCGAAACAGGTCAGCAAACCCGGCAGCTATCAAAATGTGACTATTAAGCCGAATTCCAGCTGGCATATAACGCCCGGAGCTTTTCACCTGATGTCACTCAACGCAGGTGAAAACTCTAAAATTGTAATAGAAAGCAACCCTGAAAACACAAACAACACCGTACTTTACGTTCATGGCGACCTGGAGACTCTGCCAGTTATCGATAATCGCACGCATGGCGCACTGGCAGTCATATATCTGGGTTCAACTGACATCAAGCTCTCTCACACCTTTGACGGCGTGTGGTTTTCACCAGATGCCAACCTCACTCTGACAACCTTGCCTGATAATAAGCTACAGGTCGGTCAGTTCAGAGCCAAAAGCATCCAGGTAGAAGCAGGGGTACATATTCAACATTACCCGTTCGATCTATTCAGCCTGATCCCTGCCGAGCTTGTTGCTGAAGCAGAAGACTTGAATCCTCAGTCTCAACTCAGTGCAATAAATTACAGCAGCGTTCAACTAGAGCAAATGATTGAGGCCCACTTCAACAACTTATTTGGTATGGGAGAAGACGCAAATCAACAGTATGCTAAATCCCTGGAGACCCTGCGCAAAAACGCCCATCTCGTTGTGCCTGAACTGTTCAAAATCTATGATGATACTGCACTTACAGTTGAAGGTCAGATGCGGCGCTGGTCTGCGGTGCATATATTGAGTGAACTGAACAGCCCACTGGCTAATGACAAACTATATGAGATTGCGATCTCCAAACCAGACTACACATTTGCACCAAAAATCTCTTCTGATCACAGTCATGGTCCTTCCTACGAATCTCGTGAATTGAGTATTCGCGCCGCGGCTATGGATGGTATTGCAAACCTGGCTGCACTGGGCTACACGCAAAGTGACGAAACATTAGCAAATTACATACTCGGGCCGGAAGATAAAGAGCCTATGACGCTAAGATATGCCATCAAAGGCTATTTGAAAGGCAATGACACCGAGGTGCGACGTGAGCAATTGCTACGGCACCTGGGCTCGGAGTATAGGGCTTTTATACAAGGAGAATAACCCCCTTTCAAGATTGTCAGGACTGCCCTAAGCAGTCCTGAGCTTATCAGTCACAGCCTTTTTGAATACTGGATGTCCAAACCTTCACTATAAAGTCGTTATAGTCGCGGTCGTTTTGATCTTCCCAGTACTGCTTATCTCCATAAACACGATAATTGGTGGTCAGCTGGTTAGAATTGCCATTAATGGATAACACATAGTCATAACTGGCCCCTTCAATGACATCATAACTGCCTGCGCCACCGTATTCGTCCAGCAATTTCACATAGCTACCATTCACCCGGATACCCCAGTCATTATTGTAGCCTGCGCTTTCGCTGACAAACTGATAATGAATACGGGTGTAGTTATCCGGCGTACAAGCCGGGTCATTGTCTTCTATGGTGCCCGACACAGACGCGGAACCACTGGTATATGTTGCCCCCTCAACCACTAAGGTCAGCGCCTCGCTGTCTTCATGGTTGGCATCATCCAGGGTGGCAATATTAATGGTCGCACTGGTTTCGCCCGCAGCAATCGTGACGCTGGCAGATGGCGAGGTGTAATCGCCGGCAGAGGTAGTGTCATCCAGCACACTGACGTCGAGCGTCACATCCTGATAATAGGCATTACTTAAAGCTACTTGATATTCGAGCTGCCCCCCTTCCGATACCGTATCCGTGATTGCTTCGACCGTGAAGGTCGGTTCAGGATCAGTTTCACAACTGGGTGTGGTGTAACAGGCCACAGCCTGATCGGTATTGACTGCCAAATCGTTGAGCCGCACGGGCACCGTAGCCAGTAAACAGGTGTTACCCGACTGAGGGTTGAGTTTGTATAGCTTGGAGCGATTCACATGCCCATAATCGTTGATCAAGGTACGGCTGACAACCACTTCACCGGCCTGATTTAACGCAGCCCCTGTGGCTGCGGTCAGGCTATGGTTCGCCAGTTTAGTGGCCTCGAAGGTGGTTTTATCTATCTGATAAACACTGCGACTGGTGATCAAATACCAGTTGCCATTTTGGATCACTAAGTCGCCACGAAACTTGCCTTTGAGCGAGCCCAGTGCACCCAGCTCTGTCGCTTCACCCGTGTTTTTATTTATTTCATAGAGCTTTTTAAAATCGGTGCCCAGCAGCGCATCGCGCTCGGGATCATACACCATACTCAGCACCTGAGAGGTTCTGCCCACCAGCGTGTGCGTATCGGTAGCAAAATCATAGTATGCCAGGCGCAAATATTTAAAGCGCTTGCCCTCTATTGGAAGGTGCGTTAACTGCTCTGCACTGAGGTTAAGGTGACTCACGTCAACCTGATATTCAAACGGTCTGGGCGCTGACACATAATACATACGTTTGCTGGCCGGGTCATAAGCCAATGCTGAGGCACTAAATTCCGCCAGCGTTTGTGCATAGGCACTGTTATCTTGTTCATTCAGACCAAATAAAATCCCCACATCGCCACGACCCGCATTAATGCCATATAGCTGGCCACTACAAGTGTTCGCGTAAGAAACAGAAGACGCCACCAGGGCAATCAAAGAAAGTGATGTTTTTAGCATGGTAATAAACTCGTTCGGTTCATCCAAATTCAGGCTAATACAACACAAAGTAATGACACATCTACCTCCGCTGTATGATGCGATTTCCTATTCCATTAGGAGTGAGTGCTTCCATTATTATCTTTGCAATCTGAGGCCATGATGCGCGTCAAAACACAAAAAATCAACAAAAAAATAAGAACAATGGATTAATTTAGTACCATAAAAACACCATAATCAGATTTTCTGAACAATCTCAGTACAATACAAGCCGCTTGACTTTTAGTCAGCGCGTACCTATTAAGAAGATTAATTAAGCAAAAGGAATAACGCTGATGAACAACGACGACCTGACCCTGATACAGATAATACTAAAAGCAGGGCTGATTCTCACAATGAGTGTGCTCAGCCTCTGGTGTCTGATCAGGATAGTGAAATGGGCCAAAGGGATGCCCAAAGCCGCTTATCTGGTGATGGCAATCTTTCCATTGCTGTCTTTGTTTCCTATTCCACCGCCCGTATTTAAAAATGTGGCAAAGGCGAAACAAGAGCAGCGTAAGCGTAAAGAAGTGCCCGGTGACCCGCCAGAATAACCATCTTTAAGATAGCCCCCTCTTGCAACGCCAGCAGGCCTATTTCAATTCCCTATGCTATGCATTCAGCCCCTGCATCCATAACTGGCTCAGCTGGGCAAGAGATACGCCTGACGGCGCAGTCGATTCCTCACGGTGTCCGGAAAAAAGCTGCTGCGCTAATTGCCGACCAGCGTTCTGGGCCATTGTCACTTTTTCAATCCGCAGCTGATAAAACCTGCCGAGTACCACGCTGAGATCGTGCTGCTGTGACATCAGGCAGCTCAACAACCAGGCATCTTCCAGTGCCTGACACGCCCCTTGCCCTGAAGTCGGTAATGCAGCGTGCGCCGCATCACCTATTACAACGACATTGCCTTTATGCCAGTATGGAAGTGGATCTAAATCATGCACAAAAATAGCCCTGACAGATCCCGGCTCAGCATGCCTCAAAACAGATTGAACCGCTTCAGTCCATCCGCCAAATCGCTGCTTTAACTCGCACAGCCAGTCGCGCTGACTACAACTTTTATCGAGCGGTGTGCGCCACGCCCCTGCCCAATAACACGTTTGAGGCTTTACGGGCACAATGCCGAAACGTTCACCAGGATAACGGAAGTCGCCAATACTGTTTGGTAAGGTGCCAGGTTCAAGCTGACTGATCCCTATCACATTGATAAATCCCTGGTAGCACGGTGAAACTGGCGAAGTAAATAGCGCCTCACGCGCCACCGAATGCATTCTCCCATCAGCACCAACGACTAAATCATATGTCTGCCTGAGCTTATCTATATCCTGCTCAGTCACTGTGGTTGCAAATGCAATAGATACCCCCTGCGCGCTTAGTGCGTCACCCAATACGTGGATCAAATCACGGCGCAATATGGTCACGGTCGCGTGACCACTGAGCCGATTTAACTCATCAATATCCAGCGCATTTTGCCGGTTGCCACTGCGGTCATACTGACACACAAACTCGGGTGTTCCACCGGCTCGAATGATGTCCGATGCTAACCCCATTTGCTCTAACACAAACATCGCGTTAGGCCACAACGTGACGCCAGCTCCCATCACCCTGTGCGCGGCTGCACGCTCGTACACCTGCACCTCATGCCCTTGTTTGCTTGCCAGCAGAGCCAGTGCCATACCAGCAACGCCAGCCCCTATAATCGCAATTCGCTTTTTCTGCATTATTCACTCCATTCAATATCTTGAGTGCAGTGTGACAAAGCAGCTAAATGGGATAAATATGATAAAATGGCTTTATAAATCCCATTTTATGAGATAGTAAATGATCGAAAGGACTGATATTCAGTGGCTATTGAGCTTTGCGGCAGTCTATGAAAAGTTAAGCTTTAAGCAGGCTGCACAACATCGCCAGCTGCCCACATCCAATATCAGCCGCCATGTGGCCCAGCTGGAGCAACACTTAAACACCCGGCTGCTGGAGCGAACAACGCGAAAAATGCGCCCGACAGCGGCAGGCAAACAACTTTATCTGACACTTAAGCCGCTCATTCACACAATGGATGATGCACTGACAGAGGTATCTCAGCACCATGACGCGTTGTCTGGCCACCTCAATCTGGTCATGCCAGATTTGCCTGTACTGGCAACGCTTATTGCCAATTTCTGCCACCAACACCCTGATATACAACTCAGTTGTGATACACAATTAAACCCCACTGAAGGCATGCTGGAGGGATTAGATTTGGTGGTGCGCTTTGGCCGGGGCACACTGGAAGACTCGGGCTGGGTAGCGCAAGCCCTTCTGCATCTGCCCAGCTGTGTTGTGGGTGCACCTGAGCTGCTGCACCGTCATGCACATGTGCACTCGCTGGATACACTCAGTAAAGTGCCCTGTATTACCAGCCTGACCGCGCTACAGGGCACCCCGTGGCGATTCAAACACAATAGAACCTTGCATGTGCAATCCAGTTATAAAGTGAATAGTGGCCACATGGCCAAAGCTGCCGCAATCCAGGGACTGGGCTTTGCCATTTTACCGCGACATATGTGCCAGGCAGAGCTGGAGGCAGGCACTTTAGTGGAGCTCACGTTAGACCATGAGCCGGAAGATCTGGTGTTATATGCATTTTACTCAGGTCGTAAATACCCGCAGAAAAAAGTCACTGCGCTCCTATCACACCTTAAAACAGGGTTAAGTGAGCTAATGGATACACCGGCAAAGTAAACATATTCAAATCAACAACGGTCAGACGGGGCTCAAATACACATCTTTCAAGGAGCATGCACGAGGGACTGAACCTGATAGCCCTGATCCGCGAAGAAAAGGCCAGTGCCACCCATAACTACCGCGCGTTGCCTGGATATGCCCAGAAAGCTCCTTATCTCTCAAGCCCCCACTCAGTTGTATACTTTGTTTTTCATCAACATATAAGCTTCAACAAACGCTGACTTACCTTCCCATACGCGGCTCTCAAAGCAAATGTATGATTTTCTCGCAGTGACGTTAGCCATTTTACATTGAGTTTACCTGGGTTGATTTAATCTGTGACTCAACAGCTAACAACCACCCAATTCAAGGAAACACCATGCGTACAAAGACTATCAAGCCAAAACAAGGCGCACTGACAACACTGATCTCCGCGGCCCTATTCAGCCTGGCATCACATACGGTGACAGCGTCTGACGTAACAGTTACCAAAACCACGGCGCCAATCGCAGCGCACACGGCCTCACACACGCTCGATACACACATAGAGCACTTACTCGCAGAGCACCACTTACCGGGTTTAGTGCTGATGGTGAAACACCAAAATAAACTGGTACATTACAATGCGTACGGCAAAGTAAACGTCAAGAAATCCAAGCCGATGTCAAAAGATGCGCTGTTCCGTATTTTTTCAATGAGTAAACCCATCACTTCAGTGGCTTTATTACAGTTAGTAGACAGAGGTCAGATCGCTTTAACGGATGATATTCGCAAATTTTTACCTGAGCTGGATGTGCTCGAAGTTGATGGACAACCACATACGGTCACCATCCATCACTTGCTCTCGCATACCGCCGGATTTGGTTATGGCGGTGGGCTAAAAAGCTGGGTTGATATTCGCTACTTATTGGCTAACCCACTGAGCCGCGGCAATACCCTGGACGAGATGATTGATGACCTGTCTGGCATAGACCTTAAGTTTACGCCGGGGGAACGCTTTGAGTATTCGATTGCCAGCGATATTCAAGGTGCCATTATCGAAAAAGTGTCAGGCCTGCCTTTAGATACCTATCTGACACGCCATCTTTTTGAGCCACTCAACATGCAAGACACCCATTTCTCAGTGCCAAAGGGCAGCGAGCACCGGCTGGTTGATATGTATGAGTATGACGCGACAACCTTTGAAGAAGCCTACGTATTCAACAAAGACAAAATTCTCTTTAGTGAAAAAGGCGCAGATAGCGACTATTTAAACAAGCCGGTGTTACTTTCGGGTGGTGGCGGGTTGGTCTCAACAGCACAAGATTACAGTAACTTCGTTTCTATGCTCTCCAATCAGGGGAAGTTTAATGGCCAGACCCTGTTATCAGAGCACTTGGTTGACACTATGCTCAGTTCGAAAACGCAGGGGCTGGACACCCACTTTATGCCTCGGGTATACAAAGGCGTGGGTTTTGGTTACGGTGTAGGAGTTAAAGAAGCTACCGACGATCTTCGTCAGGAAGGCACCTTCTTTTGGGGTGGTATGGGCGGTACAATATTCTGGAGCGACCCAAAATCTCAGCTTGAAGTGGTCGCCATGATGCAGGTAGAAGATGGCTGGGTGGCACTCGAAAAGTGGTTAATCCCCCACATTTATACCCTTATTGACGCACCTCATTTGCGTGCTCAAAACGCTAATACCGAGTTATAAAGTGAATTAAACATGGCGCATATTCTGGTAGTTGAAGATGATATGGATATTGCACAAGGCATTGCTGAGTTCTTGGAACCCAAAGGACATGAACTCGACTTTGCCTACACAGGTAAACAAGCCCTCGTTTTACTGGAGCAAAACCGTTATCAACTCGTTTTGTTAGATATCAACTTACCATTTGTGAATGGTTACGATGTCTGCCGTCAGTTGTCAGACAACGCACTGGGCCAGCATTTAGCCAAAATCCCGGTGATCATGATGTCTTCTCGTAGCCACGAGCAAGACATCCTGCAAGGCTTTGCCAGTGGTGCCTGGGATTACTTAAAAAAGCCCTTCTCTTTTGCCGAGCTGACTGCCCGGATCGACGTTGGATTAATGAAATCAATGCCACCAACCACGCCAACCGATGTCATTACCTTTGACAACGTGATACTCGACCCGGAGACATTGCTGCTCACCTATCAGAACACAAGTCTGCAGCTACATAATATCGGTTATGAGATATTAAAGTTGCTTATTTCTCAGGCTCCAGGCGTGGTAAAAACACAAACGCTCCATGCCCATTTATGGCCAGATGAAACGCCAGACAGCGACCCACTCAGAGCACACATATACAAACTGAGAAAACAACTCAAAGCCCACTTCGATCAAGATTTTATCGAGACGATCAAAGGAGTCGGATACAAATTTACCCTGGCCAGGAATCATGTTGTTTAATTCATCAAGTCAACCCACCTTACTCTCACGTGTCAGGCAACACAGCTTATGGCTCGCATTAACGCTGTTCTTGCTCTTTTCAGGTATGACCCTGTTTATTGTCTTTGCTTTGGAAGATGCCGTTTTTAAAGATCAACTTAAGCAGACCTATCACGTGATCCAGCAAGGTGGATCATTACCCGCTAACATGACCTTAGTCACACAAACCGATACCTTCACTCTGTCTGACAGTGAGCAGCTTAAATACTTTGAGTTTGACGCGCACTTTGGAGAATTTAACCAGGGTGATCAGCATTTTCATTTTATGAAAACCGATCTTGGCGTCCTGCTCCTCAATAGCTCAGAGTTGGGGATCATATCCCGCGCTATCGATGATATTTTGGTAATTTTATTGTTGATGTTGCTGCCCACATTACTTCTGACCTACTGGTTTTCTAATAAGCTCTCTGCAAAAGCACTGCAGCCATTTAGCAAAATCCACCATGCCATTGCTTCTGAGCACTTGCACATCAATGAGTTCAAAGCCGCACTGTGCGACATTGAAGAACAAGATATTCAAGTCATTGCAAAAAAATTAGTGACTGCACTGGAACAAAAAACACACCTGTTGCAGCAGCAAATTGCCTTTAATCAAGGTATGGCCCATGAGATAAGAACGCCCTTACAAGTGATGTCGCACTCGATGGAGCTGATCAGTGCCTCAACACCCGAAGTAGCCTCACTAAAGTCATATCATCGTCTCGACAAGGCCATTGCGAGAATGCACCGGATCAGCAGTGCATTGCTGTGGCTTACATCAGATGCAGAAGAGCAACATACCACACAGGTCCGCCATATACTCGACACCGTTCTATCGGAGTCTCAGGCACTGATAGCCCTGCATCAAATTGATGTGCGAATTAATGAGCCGGATCCGCTCAATGCACTCAAATTGCCAGTCCCTGAGACCGTTTTAGAACTGGTTATATTGAATCTATTAACCAATGTGATCCATCATTGCCAAACATCAGAGGCCGATAAATACTGGCAGATTAGCATCAGCCCATCCCAGATCCGTTTCTGCAATCCCACGGTGCAAACGCCGGATGAAACATCGACTCATGAAAACTTTGGTCTGGGACTGCAGTTAGTAACCGCGTTGATGGATAAATTTAATGTGGGCTTTGAAGCCCAACACAACAACCAGGTATTTAGCGTTTCACTGAGTATTAAGAAACCTGGCCCCTGAACGTTTGGCGCGAAGGCTCTATATCCAGATATTTTAAAAACCGGCAGAGCCGCCCTTCGCATGCATCGGCAATCCTCTCCTTGCAGTGCGCACTGAGCCCTTGCGGTAATGCGATACCCTTGTCTCCCATTGTGTAGGCATCAAGCACGCCATTTTCTCCTTGATAGACAATGGAGAAATTCAAGGCAATTGCACTCCCACCCAGATACCTCTCACCCCAGCTAGGTACAGATATAACCATGTCACCATTCATGTTGTAGTTGCCTGACATCTGTATCACCTTTTGCCGCAGTGACTCCCCATTTTCTCCGGCATAAGATGACGGCATATAATAATTGACCACATAGAAATCGTAACCTGCAGCAATCAGTGAATTGTGACTATCAATGAATGATGCTCGGTAAATGGGCTCATCTGCGGCTGAGATACGGTATTCAAGCGCAGGAAAACAGCCCTTTAGCTCGATATCATGATCCCAAAAGTAGCTACACCCAGCCAAAACAGTGCCCGCCATGGTCAGACATACCAATTTTAGTGGTGCCTTTAACCTCTGCATAATCGCCTTACTGTGTCCTGTTCACAGCAATATTTTTGAACATACAGCTATTTTAATCAAACACTTATACCAGTTTGCTTAATTAAGTGTTCTATTTTGAGGCGAGAAAATATAGTCGATAACTAGGCAAAAATTTTGCTATTTAGTTGTTCTAAATGAGAAATTTTTAACGCTGTTAGCGTCATATTTGCTCCTTCAAATAGACCAGGTATTAAGTGAAATTGGTATTAAATAGAGTCTTTCGAACAACAAATAATAAAAGACAACGACTTTGAAATACCTGGGTATGTGAAGATGGATCCTAAATCGGGTAATGAGGTCAATGTCAGCGAGTGTGAGTAAAGAGGAAACAAGCAGGCATAATAAGCATTATGCCTGCTAATAGATTAAGATTCGTCTGATAACTGCTCGTTGTCTTGCGAGTCTGTGGCATCCTGGCCATTGAATTCAATTTCAAACCCATCGACCCGTTGCAAGCCTCTGGGCAACTTATTACCGCGACGACCTCGTTCACCATAGTAATGCTCCAGATCGCCAGGTTTAAGCGTAAGTTTTCGCTTACCAGCATGTAAGGTCACGGCACAGCCATCAGGTATTGCTGCCAGCACTTTCACAAACTCCTCACGGGCCTGCACTTTGGCACTCGGGATAGAGATGATCTTATTGCCTTTACCTTTGGCCAACTTGGGCAGGTCGCGCAATGGGAAGATCAACATCCGGCCTTCGTTAGAGATCGCCATACAACGATCGGTAGCCACATCGCCTACGGTGATGGGTGCCATCAGCTCTGCCCCTTTCGGGATGCTGACCAGGGCCTTACCGTTTTTGTTTTTACTGACCAGGTCGTTAAACTCAGCGATAAAACCATAACCCCCATCAGTCGCCATCAGGTAGAGCGACTGCTCTTCTCCCATCACTACATGTTCAAAATTAGTCCCCGCAGCCAGATTAAAGCGACCTGTCATCGGCTCCCCCTGGCTACGAGCGGATGGTAGGCTATGCGCATCGGTAGCAAATGCCCGGCCGGAGCTGTCGAGGAATACCGCAGGCTGATTACTACGGCCTTTCGCAGACGCTTTATAGCTGTCCCCGGCGCGATAATTAAGCCCTTCAGCATCAATGTCGTGACCTTTAGCAACCCGGGCCCAGCCTTTTTCAGACAGCACCACAGTGACTGATTCCGACGGGATCAGATCTTTCTCACTTAGAGCTTTAGCTTCAAGGCGCTCAACAACTGGTGAACGACGCTCATCGCCGTACAACTCGGCGGCTTCACGAATTTCTTTTTTCAGCAACGTCGACATTCTGCGCTCTGAGCCCAGTGTCTGCTCCAGCTTGTCACGCTCAGCACTCAGTTCATCCTGCTCGCCGCGGATCTTCATTTCTTCAAGCTTCGCCAGGTGACGCAGCTTTAAGTCTAAAATGGCTTCAGCCTGTTTGTCCGACAGCCCAAAGCGGTTCATTAACTCTTCTTTTGGCTTGTCTTCGGTACGAATGATCTCAATCACTTCGTCGATATTCAAAAAGGCAATCATTAAACCTTCAAGAATATGCAAGCGTGCCAGCACCTTATCGAGGCGATGCTGCAAGCGACGACGCACCGTATCACGACGGAACACCAGCCACTCGGCCAGGATAGTGCGCAAATCTTTGACCTGAGGACGACCATCCAGGCCAATCATGTTGAGGTTAACCCGGTAGTTCTTTTCCAGATCTGTGGTGGCAAACAGGTGCGCCATCAGCGGCTCAACTTTGACGCGATTTGAACGCGGTACCACCACAATACGGGTGGGGTTTTCATGGTCTGATTCATCGCGCAGATCGGCGACCATAGGCAGCTTTTTGGCAGTCATCTGTGCAGCAATTTGCTCCAGCACTTTGCCACCAGACACCTGATGCGGCAGCGCAGTGATCACCACTTCGCCCTGATCTTCTTCATACACCGCACGCATTTTGATGGAACCACGTCCGGTGGTGTAAATCTTCTGGATCTCTGCTTTCGGTGTGATGATTTCAGCTTCGGTCGGATAATCTGGCGCCTGGACCATCTCCAGTACTTCTTCCAGAGTCGTTTTCGGCTTATCCAGCAAAGTACAGCAGGCTTCAGCCAGCTCGCGTACGTTATGCGGTGGAATGTCGGTAGCCATGCCTACCGCAATGCCGGTAACGCCATTGAGCAGAATATGTGGCAGCCGAGCTGGCAGCACCATAGGCTCATTCATCGTGCCGTCAAAGTTAGGGATCCAGTCAACGGTGCCCTGACCCAGTTCTTTCAATAAGACTTCTGAGAATTTTGACAAACGCGCTTCGGTGTAACGCATTGCTGCAAATGACTTAGGGTCGTCAGCAGCACCCCAGTTACCCTGGCCATCGATCAGCGGGTAACGGTAAGAAAACGGCTGCGCCATCAACACCATGGCTTCGTAACAGGCGCTGTCACCGTGTGGGTGGTATTTACCCAACACATCACCCACAGTACGGGCTGATTTTTTATACTTAGCCGCGGCCGACAGGCCCAGCTCACTCATGGCATACACAATACGCCTTTGTACTGGCTTCAGACCGTCGCCAATATGCGGCAAAGCCCGGTCCATGATCACATACATGGAGTAATTGAGA
Source organism: Pseudoalteromonas rubra (assembly GCF_005886805.2). Lineage (NCBI taxonomy): Bacteria > Pseudomonadati > Pseudomonadota > Gammaproteobacteria > Alteromonadales > Pseudoalteromonadaceae > Pseudoalteromonas > Pseudoalteromonas rubra. Next base: position 765,457 of record NZ_CP045429.1, on the reverse strand, counting down.
TAGGCGTCTTCTGTGAAGCGGCCCATCGCCAGTTGTTCAATCCCCTGCAAGGACAGGGTTTGCGGATCTGTCATGATACACCTTATTGTTTGTTGTACCGCACACGAGTTATCGCGTTGGCGTAATCATCCGAATTCAATTCTTGGCAGCAAGCTTAAACTTCTGCTTTATCACCATGTTGTTCCAGCCAGCTCTTTCTGTCGCCGGCACGCTTCTTCGCCAGTAGCATGTCCATCACTTCGAGCGTTTCTTCTGGCTCATCCAGGGTCAGTTGCACCAGACGGCGGGTATTTGGATCCATAGTGGTTTCACGCAGCTGCATCGGGTTCATTTCACCCAATCCTTTAAAGCGCTGTACATTGACTTTACCGCGCTTTTTCTCTGCTTCAATGCGGTCTAATATGCCGCGCTTTTCATCTTCGTCCAGCGCATAGAACACCTCTTTACCGACATCGATACGGAACAGCGGTGGCATGGCCACATACACATGACCACGACGTACCAGCTCCGGAAAGTGCTTAACAAACAAGGCACACAGCAAAGTAGCAATATGGAGTCCGTCGGAGTCAGCATCAGCCAGAATACAGACTTTGCCGTAGCGCAGCGCTGACAGGTCTTCAGAGTCCGGGTCAATACCCAAGGCCACTGAGATGTCATGAACTTCCTGCGAGGCCAAGATCTGCCCGGAATCGACTTCCCAGGTATTCAGGATTTTACCCCGCAACGGCATAATGGCCTGAAACTCACGATCGCGCGCTTGTTTGGCTGAACCGCCCGCCGAGTCCCCTTCCACCAGAAACAGCTCAGAGCGCTCGGTTTCTGAGCCAGAACAGTCGGTCAGTTTACCGGGTAATGCCGGGCCACTGGTGACCTTTTTACGCACCACTTTTTTAGCTGCTCGCATACGTTTCTGCGCATTGCTGATACACAACTCAGCCAGGGCTTCGGCGGTGTCTGTGTGCTCATTCAGCCACAGACTGAAGGCATCTTTTACAATGCCCGAAACAAACGTAGCGCAAGAGCGTGATGATAGTTTTTCTTTGGTTTGACCGGCAAATTGCGGATCCTGCATTTTCACCGATAATACATAGCTGCACTTGTCCCACACATCGTCTGGAGTCAATTTCACGCCGCGTGGTAACAGGTTACGGAATTCACAAAACTCACGCATGGCTTCCAGCAGGCCCTGACGCAGGCCGTTGACGTGTGTTCCACCTTGCGCAGTTGGGATCAGGTTCACATAGCTTTCGGTAATAGACTCGCCGCCCTCAGGCAACCAGTGTAATGCCCAGTCAACCCCTTCGGTTGAACCGCTGAAACTGCCCACAAACGGGCTTTGCGGCAAGGTCTCATACCCTTTCGCACTGTCTTTTAAGTAATCTTCCAGACCCGACTCGTAGCACCACTCCTGCGTTTCTTTGGTTTGTTTATTGATAAAACGAATACGCAGGCCAGGACACAATACCGCTTTGGCTTTCAGCAGATAATTGAGCTTGCTGAGTGAGAAGTTAGCAGAATCAAAATAGCTGGCGTCAGGCCAAAACTGGACTGAAGTGCCGGTATTGCGTTTCCCAACTGTGCCTGTGACTTCTAAATCTTCGACTTTGTCGCCGTGCTCAAAGGCCATCTGATACACCTGAGCATCGCGCTTAACCGTGATCTCAACCCGGGTCGATAAGGCATTCACTACCGAGATACCTACCCCGTGCAGACCCCCGGAAAATTGATAGTTTTTATTGGAGAATTTACCACCAGCGTGAAGTTTGGTCAGGATCAGCTCGACCCCCGGGATCCCTTCTTCAGGGTGGATATCCACGGGCATGCCGCGGCCATCGTCGATCACCTGCAGCGAGTTATCTTCATGCAAGATCACATCGATCTTACTGGCATGACCGGCCAGGGCTTCATCGACACTGTTGTCTATCACTTCCTGACCCAGGTGGTTCGGTCGTGTGGTGTCGGTATACATGCCAGGTCGGCGTTTCACCGGCTCCAGGCCATTCAACACCTCAATGGCTTCGGCATTATAATTCTGCTGACTCATAATTGGATCTGATTTTCTTCGCTTGTGTTGGTGATGTTAAGAAACCTGACTAGGGTCTCAAAGTAACGCTCAAAACCCATAAAACTATGGTCCCCGCCAAATTCAATGTGGCCGGGGCTGGCGCTGAAGTAGTTCACCGCCTCTTGATAGGGTAACACTTCATCGCCGCTTTGTTGTAGCAATAAAATATTTTCTGGTGAGTGCAGAGACTCAACGTAGAGCTGACGCAAAGTTTCAACATGCTGGTGCGTCAGCGTGTAATGCTGTTGTTGGTAAGGATTATACTGAGGACCGAGATAATCATGCAACAATTCAAATGGTCTTACCGCCGGGTTCACAACCACAGCGCGCAAACCGTGCCGCTGCGCCAGATAGGTGGCGTAATACCCGCCCAGGGAGCTACCGATCAGCGCGGTGTCTGCATCTATTAATTGCTCAAGCTGCACAATAGCAACCGCCGGATCGTAGTGCAAACGCGGCGTCAGATAGCGACAGGGAAACGCTTGCTGCGCAAGCCACTGCCTTAACTGTTGCGCTTTGAAGGACTGCTCTGAGCTATTAAAGCCATGAATATAAATTAGTTTGTGAGCCATTTGACCTCAGTATGCAACCCCTGTGCTGTCCAGTGAACTAGGCGGTAAGCAGGGCCTGTGTTGTGCTGCTGCCAGTCACTTGTATGCTTAGCGAACTGGATAGAAGTCGCCGGCGTGGCGTAGACAGGTAAAGAACGAAACGACTGGCTATACGCATTATGTACATGACCATGAATAAGCGCCTCAACACGTTGGCTGTTGACCAACGTATTCAGCAGTTGAGGCCCATTTTCCAGCATATGCTTGTCAAGATAACCATCAATCGGCAGTGGGTGATGATGACAAAAGGTCAAAACAGCGTGATCACCGTCACTTAATTGTCGCTGCAACTCCGTCAGGTGTTCAGCCTCACACCAGCCTGCAGGCGTTGGCCCCTTGCTATTGAGCAACATAATATCACCCAGTTCGCATTGTAAAAGCTTGGCAGCACTGATCTGCCCTTCACTGATCTGTGTCAGCAAAGTCAGATCATCGTGATTCCCTGGTACCCAAAACAACGGACATTCAAGCGCCGATTGCGCCACCAGCTCAGCGAATAATGCATACGAGGCCGCACTGTGGTCCTGAGTTAAGTCACCGCCAAATACCACTCCATCCAGTTGCTCCTGCGCCAAAGCATTGAGCACCCAGATGAAGTGTTTCGCCGTATTGACTTCAAAATAGCATCCATCGCGGCTGCCAAACAGGTGGCTGTCTGTGATATGTGCCAGACGTAACTCTGCCCCGTAAAACTGATGACGTTGTTCAAACCAAGCCATTATTGACATCCCAGTTGAGTGGTATCCGGCCACTTTCGAGACACGCCATCAGCCAGTCCGCTAAAAACGCATTGAGCTGGTATTTTTCATCTTTATGATGCATATCCGGATTAGGGTAGCGATAAGATGGCTTAATGCGCTGGTGAAAATCGTGATGGATCACCTCTGCCACTTTGGCATCGTGGTAAAGGCGCACAGACAACACAAAATCATCCAGATGGGCGCTGATCTGTTGCTTCTGAACCACCGCAATATCCGTGGTATAGCGAGCAATACCATCAATGCGGATCTGATAACTTGCGGCCCCAAGGTGCAACTCCCGACTATTTCCGACGGTTTCTTCAGGCAGGAGTTTCAGTGCCCGCAAATAATTGCGCTCACACAGGGTAATGTATTTCGGTAAAGACTGGATGTATTCTTTTTGCATAACCGCTGATCAAACGACCTCACTTTATACCGGCTGAGATTGCCACTGCGCCAACATCTTGGGTTTGTGTAACGCCAACCATTGTAGACTAATCACAGTGGCAGCGTTATCAATTTCCTCACTTTCCAGTCTCGCCATGGCATCGCTAAAGGGTATCACATGCACTTTAATGTCTTCCCCTTCTTCTGGTAAACCATAAATGCCCCCCGCCTGGCTCAGATCAGCCTTAGCTAGGTACAAATACAAACGCTCCGTCGTGCCGCCCGGACTGGACAGGTAAGATGTCATGTAATGCAGCTCATCTAACTCAAGTCCAGCTTCTTCCATCGCTTCTTTGCGCACCACCCCTTCATAATCCAGACTGCCCTCAGCCATACCTGCAATGCATTCGAGTAACCATGGAGAGTCTTTGGTTGCCAGTGCTCCAATGCGGATCTGCTCGATAAGTAATACCTGATCCGTCACAGGGTCATAAGGCAACACCGCCACGGCATGACCGCGCTCTAGTATCTCACGGTGGATAGTCTGGGACTGACCACCGGCAAATAACGCATGTTTAAAGCTATACAGGTCAATTTTAAAGAATTCGTCATAACACCGCTTAGGCGCTTCTAATGCGACGTCCTGATGATTAAATTGTGCAATTGGTTTCATGTTTCATCTCATTTTTTTCTTGATCGGGGTTTAATTTTTAACCCTGAACCCCCATCATAGGTATTCTCGAATTTTATCTTATTTTACTGCTCGTTACCTGCCAGAAGTCTCAGGTGGCACAGTATTATATTCTGTTACACTTGTTCTGACCGATTTACTATTTTCCTTATATGGGAATTGACTAAAACAAGGTAACATGCCGACAACGAAAAATTGTCTAAGGACTGAGCAAACAATGAAAAAAAGCATTCTATCTCTGTTTATCGGTGTTGCCTGCGCCCTGTCCAGCACAGCTTCACAGGCAGAAGATCTGTTGCAAGTGTACGAAATTGCCACCGCTAACGATCCAACGGTATTAAAAGCTAAGGCCCAAGCCGACGCACAAAAATATGCCCAAGATTCCGCGTTAGGCGATCTGTTGCCTTCATTGGGTTTTTCAATGAGCTACACCGATAACGATGGTGAGTCTACATTACCCGGTCAAAACGATGCATCAGGCTACACCGTAGTGGATACTTGGAGTGATTCAATCACGCGTAGTATCACTCTGAACCAGACTATTTTTAGTATGGCCACTTGGCAGAATCTGACCATTGCTGAGAAACAGGCGATGCAGGCGCTGACCAGCTACGAGCAGCAGCAACAAGACCTGATTGTGCGTGTTGCACAAGGCTACTTTGATGTACTGAGTGCACTGGACAACCTGGAATTTGTACAGGCTGAAAAACGCGCCATCGAGCGTCAGCTAGAGCAAACCAAGCAACGCTATGAAGTAGGTCTGACCGCCATCACAGACGTACACGAAGCTCAGGCTCAGTTCGACCAATCTGTGGCCAACGAAATTGTTGCTCAAAACACCGTTGAAACGGCTCGCGAAACCCTGCGTACCATCACAGGTAAGTACCATGCCAAACTGGATAAGCTAAATACTGACAGCTTCTCTACCGTGAAGCCAAACAGACAGTCCAACGACTTCATTACCTTAGCTAAAGAACAAAACCTGTCATTACAGGTCGCTAAATCGGCGCTGGATATTGCACAGGATCAAATCGACCTGGCGCAAGCAGGTCACTATCCAACGCTGAGTTTACAAGCGTCGTATTCTGACTCTTTGGGTAACACGGAAGGCGCTGAACTGTCACCTCGTACAGATGGCACCAGCATCGGCCTGAGTTTCAATGTGCCCATCTATTCGGGTGGCAAAACAGTCGCAGCAACCGACCAGGCACGCGCCTTATACGTAGCAGCCAGTGAAGATCTGGAAGCCTCTATGCGTAACGTTACACGCTCGGTGATCACCTCATATAACCAGGTGATGTCTGACGTAGCAACCTATCGCGCACTAGAGCAAGCGGTTGTCTCAGCAGAAAGTGCATTACAGGCGACAGAAGCGGGCTTTGAAGTAGGTACTCGTACTATTGTTGACGTACTGGTAAGCACCCGTAACCTATATAGCGCTAAGCGTAATCTAGCTAACTTGCGTTATCAGTATGTGTTATCAACCCTGAAGCTGAAACAAGCGGCTGGTACACTGAATCGCAGCGATTTAGAGGCCATCAACAAAGGCTTAGTTGCAGGCTAACCCAAATTTCGCTCGAGCAAAAAACCGGTGCAAGCCGGTTTTTTTCTGTCTGCGATTTACCCTGCCAGATAGGTCGCATCAGGTCCGCGCTCATCATCACTCTCTTGAGCTGTTCAGCCGATATCGCTAAACTAACCGTTTGAAGTTTGAAAGAGAGTGCACCTTTGGTTAACAACCCCACCTTTAAGCTGGCATTTTTAGCCCCAAAATTCTGGCCAACCTGGCTGAGTGTGTTTTTTCTGTATGCTCTGTCCTGGCTACCGCAAGGTATTCAGTTGTGGCTGGGAAAAATGCTCGGTCGCCTGGTGCACCGCCTGTTAAAAAAGCGTCGCCGTATTGCGGATGTCAATTTACGCTTATGTTTTCCTACTATGGATGCGCAACAGCGTGCTGATATGGTACTGAAAAATATGGAAAACACGGGTATCGCTACCTTCGAAACCTCAATGGCCTGGTGGTGGCCCCAATGGCGACTAAATCGGGTCGTCGGCTCAATAAAGGGAATAGAACACGTTGAGCAAGCACAAGCCAATGGCAAAGGTGTTCTGTTGCTAGTCCCGCATATGCTACACCTGGAAATGCTGGGCAGAGTGCTGGGTATTGCACAGCCGGGGATCGGTTTTTACCGCCCACACAACAATCCACTGATGGAGTACTTTATGACCAAAGGTCGCTTGCGCTCCAATGAGTACCTGATTGGCAAGCGCGATGTCAAAGGTTTATTACAGGCGCTGAAAAACAAAAAAATGTGCTACTACCTGCCTGATCAAGACTATGGTCGCAATCGCTGCGAATTTGCGCCTTTCTTTGCCGTGCCCGACGCTGCCTCTACAACAGGAACACTGCTCTTTGCAGGAAGCAAAAATTGTGAGACATTAAGCTTACATGGCGTTCGTGATGAGCAGGGTAAATACCACATAGAAATCCAACCTGCGCTAACTGACTTCCCAAGTGACGACCCGCTTACCGACGTCACCCGAGTCAATCAGCGTATGGAGCAGGCCATTAGTGAGGCCCCGGAACAATACATGTGGCTACACCGACGCTTTAAAACACGTCCGGATGAAAATGCGCCATCGTATTATGAGTAACCGTTAGCATAAAGTGTGTCGTGACAGTATGGCTAAAAAACGTTCAAAACGCTTATCAAATCTGTGGTTCTGGACCAAACACCTATCGTTAGGCGTGTTGTTGGTGTGGGCCGCCTTTTACTTTTTGTATGGCAATGTCCCGTCAATGGAATTTCGTGACACTACCAATGCCGCCGCACGCGGATTTACCCAGTTTTACGAAGGGTTTAAACGCAATTTTAATGAGCGCAATACAGAGCGTGAAAAATACGTACTGGACTTGGGCAAACCGACTTACCCATTGGATGATGCAATTGCGCAGCGTGGCCTGGTAGTCAAACCAGCACCACAGCGTTGGACCGGAGAGATCCAACCGCGTCGCTTTGATAGTGGCGATACCCTGCGTGGCGTGCTGACCAACTATGCCAAACAAGAAGACATCGAGCTGTTCTGGTACCTGGACAAAGATTATGTGGTGAAACACAATTTCCGTGTCGATACCAACTTTGTTTCGACCCTGTATCAGGTCGGCACCGCCATCAACGATGATTTTGAGTTTGAAGTATTCACTTTCTTTTGTCACCGCCAGCGCGCCGCCATCATCACCCAAAAGCCCTCTCGCTTTGTGCGTGAAAACTGCCGTCGGTTAACCAAATAAGCTTTCTGGCCGGAGAAAAGTCTCTTCTCCGGCTGCGATTAACCCAACAGGCGCTGCCAGGCGACCTTCACTGTATCCACCCACTCAGCCACCTCATGCATGGCCACACCGCGACCGCCTGCGTTAAGGCTATGCAGGTGATAACGATCGCGGAACTCACAATATGCCTCAGTCAGGGCTGACTGAGTGGCATTGTCAATCACTCCGGCATGATGGGCCATTTCAAAGATCCGAATATTATCGGGGAATCTTGCCAGCTCCGGATGGGCATGCGCGTAGTTGAGCACCAGGTACTGCGCAATAAACTCGATGTCCGTCATCCCGCCAACACCCTGCTTTAAATCAAACTCCACCTCAGTGCTCTTGTCCAGATGCCCGCGCATCTTTTCGCGCATCTCAACAATGTCTTTGCTCAGTGTGCTGTTATCGCGATGCTGACACAGTATCTCGTGGCGGATCTCATTAAACCGCGTGACCAGTTCGGGCTCGCCCAGCACCATACGCGAGCGCACCAGTGCCTGATGCTCCCAGGTCCAGGCTTGCTCTTGCTGATATTGATAAAAACTCTCGATGTTAATCGCCAGCAGGCCCGAGTTCCCTTCCGGTCTCAAGCGGGTATCCAGTTCATACAAAATGCCGGAATTAGTACGGGTATTGAACAGGTGCATTAAGCGCTGCGCCAGTTTCAAATAAAACTGACGTGATGAAATCGATTTGTCCCCGGTGGTGACACTGTTACCATCGCGATTATGCACAAACACCAGATCGAGGTCTGAGTTGTATCCCAGCTCCAGCCCACCCGCTTTACCATAGGCCACCACGGCAAAACCTTTGTGCTCTGCATCAGCCCCTTCGGGTACCCCATAACGTCTCACCATTTGTTGCCAGGCGATATCCACCGCTTTGGCGATAATGGCTTCGGACAGTGCAGTCAGGTGATCGCTGACTTTCATGATATCCAGCACCCCAGTGGCATCTGCAGCGGCAATCCGTAATGCCTGAGTTTGCTTAAACTGACGCAGCGCTTCCATTTGTAATTCGAGATCTTCACTGTCGATACGTAAAAAGTACTGCTGAACTTCACTATAATAGGCGCTCAGCGGCAGCGGCCGGTACAATACCGCTGGATCGATCAACTCATCGAGCAAGATAGGATAGCGTGCTACCTGCTCAGCTATCCAGACACTGTGCGCACATAGCTTAATCAATTGCTGTAATGCCCCACGATTTTCAAACAGTAATTCCAGGTAAGCCGTGCGCGAGGCGATTTTCAGGATCACCTGTAACACCCTGTCGAGTATTTCAGCCACCGGGGCTCGGGTTATTTCGCAGAGCAAAGCCGGCATCAGTTTATCCAGCACATCTCTGCCGCGCGTGCCCATTTGCGTTTTACTCAATCCGAGGTGAAATTGCTCCAGAGACTGCTGCCAGGCAGCACTGACAGCCTCTGGTAGCGGCGATTCCAGATAGCTGATATCGCGTTGCTCCCAGGCAGAGACATATTCCGGTGCCAGCGCCTCGCCAAGCTCAGGCTCTTCTCCTATAACCTGAGTAAACTCGGCCCGTACCGCAACCTGGGCCTGCTCGAGCATAGCCAATACATCGCTATACTGAGTGCACTCCAGCAGTACCGCCAGACGCTGCTGACCTAGCTCATCATCCGGCAAAGTCTGTGTCTGACAGTCATCAAACGCCTGTAAATATTGTTCTGTACGACGCAGTAACAGATATTGCTGAGACAGCACTTCACCGACTTCCGGTGGGATCAAAGACAAGTGCTGAAGCTGCTCTAATGCTGACAATAGTGATGGGGTTTGCAATTCCGGTTCGCGACCGCCACGGATCATTTGCAGTGCCTGAACAATAAACTCCACTTCGCGGATCCCGCCCGCGCCGAGCTTAATGTTATTCGTCAGCCCTTTACGCCGAACCTCCTGAGCAATCATGTGCTTCATTTTGCGCAAGGACTCAATCACCGAGAAGTCAATATAACGACGAAACACAAAAGGGCGGATCAGGGTTTTAAACTCATCCCAGTACGGGTTTTCTTCACCAAGCAGACGCGCCTTGAGCATCGCATAGCGCTCCCACTCCCTACCCTGATCCTGATAGTAATCTTCCATGGCAGCAAAGCTCATAACCAAAGGGCCACTGTCGCCAAAAGGCCGCAGGCGCATATCAACACGAAACACCTGCCCATCGGCGGTACATTGATCGAGCGCAGCAATGAGTTTTTGCGCCACTTTTGTATAAAACACCTGTGCCTCAATACTGCGGCGTCCACCTTCAGTCGATTTGGCAAGCGGATAGGTAAAAATCAGATCAATATCCGAAGAAAAATTCAGTTCACCACCACCCAACTTACCCATCCCCAACACCAGCATAGGCACAGGCGTTTGATGTTCATCGCACACCTGACCATTGCTTTTGGCAACATTGGCTTGTGCCCAACGGTTTGCCCAATCGATCAGCGTTTCACTGAGCCGTGACTGGTAGGCAATACTGTCAGCGATTGAATTCCCCTCCACCAGGTCAAGCCACATCAGCTTAAGCCAGTAGCGCTGACGGTATTCACGCAGTTGCCTGAAGCAGCTGGCTTCATCCAGTTCCGCGAGCGGTTCCGTGAGTGGTGCCGGGCAGGCTCTTTGTTGCATTTGTTCGTGATCCAGCAACCACTCAATCCAGTCTGGATGACGCTGCAATATACGATACGCAAAATCACTCAATCCAAGTAGCCTGAGCACGGCTGGGTTGCTTGTGTGTTGGGCAAACAGTGCCTGACAGCGTTCCTCTGCCAGCTCCCCAAGAGCCTGGGGCAAGCCACCGAAATCCATAGAAAAATCTCCAGTGCAATTGCAAAAAGCGGTGTTATAGTAAACTTAATTGCCATCACCATACACTTAGCATGAGTTATTTGTCTTTAGCCAATATCAACTTTTTCGCCATCTTAGTCAGTTTTATTGTTATTTGCCTGTTCACCATTGCGCTGCGTTTGTACGTGCAGTTCAGCGCCAGACAAATGCTGGAAGATGAACTGGCCAAACGAGACAACTTTGCATTGGGGATCAGCTATGCCACACACCTGGCCGTACTGGTGATCTGCTGTGCTTACGTTTTCAATGACACCGGCATGATGGTGTTGCAGGCCGAATCATTGCGCAGCGGCATTATTCTGCTGCTGATCCTGGTGTTTATTTATTTTGGCCAGCACATTCATCGCAAGTGGATCCTCCATCGCTTCAACGAGGAACAGGCAATCCTAAAACAGAACGTCTGTGCTGCGGTAGTCGACTCCGGCATGCTGGTCGGCAACACCATTTTGGTGCTCGGACTGTATCATTGGATCCACCCTCAGGGCTTTGGTAACTTACTGGTGGTCACCCTCAGCTTTTTGGTGGTGCAGTTAATGTGCGCGTTGGACAGTAAAATTCGTGAATGGCGCTTTGCCCGCTACAATCAGGGCGCATCCTTACAGCAAAATTTCAATCTGGCTAACACCTCGATTGGGATCCGCTATGCGGGTAAGAGCATTGGCCTGGCATTGGCCATTTATGCAGGTCTGCACAGTGCCCCTTATCATGGTGCCAAAGTGGTAGAAAACCTCTTTGTAATTGTCATGCACTGTGGCGTAATGTGGCTGTTACTATACGGTATCAGCCATTTGTTATTGCAGCTGGCGTTGCCCAGAGTGGACATTGGGCTGGAAGTCGACCATCAGGATAATATCGGTATTGCCTGTCTGGAGTTTGCTGTTTTCTGCGCAATAGGCTATTTACTTATTAACATGTTCTCAATGTAACCAGGCTTGTTAGTGCGTTTAAACCTAGAAAACTTCTTGCTGGTCGACAGCAACTGGGAATTCAGCAGAGAGTTTGCTGCACACCTCAAGGCGCAACATCCTGATGCGCCCAGTGAGCTGCTGATTGCCGGTGACAATACCAAGCAAATGCTGAAAATGATGTTTCAGGAGCAAGTCAAAGACTATTGTTACTGTGACTTTGCGAATGAAATCAGCGTTTCGGAACTGGCGTCCTATCTGCATGAGCATCACAAAGTGAAAGGGGTGTTAATTTATGCACTCGACTATCATCTGGCAGACGAGACTCAGCGTTTTATCTTTAACTCGCTTCACCGTCAGCGTATTACGGTTGAACAAAGCGACCGGGGATACGTCTATCATCCACTTCGTGATCCCTTTAACAACAACCACCTGACCTGCCACTCAACCGTCTCTGCGACGACCCAGGATTCCGTGCTCGACTTCAGCCAACATCACACGGACAAAGCCGAATAGGTGCTGGACTCACTGTACATAACCCCTTACCATTACGGCTATTTAACAGCGGAATAGTCCTCCATGCGCATACCTCATATTTACCAGCCTTCCGACCTTGTTATTGGCGAAGCAATTGACCTTGGCGATGATGCCGCCGGGCACGTTGCCCGTGTACTGCGTATGGGAGAAGGTGACAAACTCAGCTTGTTCAATGGCCAGGGCGGCGAGTATCTGGCAACCATCAGCGAGGTCAGTAAAAAGAAAGTTCGGGTAATGCCTGAGCAATTCATTGATAAGCACGTTGAGTCACCACTGTCCATTCATCTCGGTCAGGGCATTTCTCGCGGCGACAAAATGGACTTTACCATTCAGAAATCAGTGGAGTTGGGGATCACTGAGATCACTCCCTTATTCACTACCCGCTGCGGTGTTAAACTCAGTGGCGAACGGTTGGCAAAGAAACATCAGCAATGGCAGAAAATCGCCATCGCAGCCGCGGAACAGTCTGGACGAAATACCATAACCACCATTCATCCGCCGATTTCAATTGATGACTGGCTGGCACAGACGAGTGACGCTTTAAAGCTGACACTGCACCCCAGAGCCGAACACTCCATTAAAACCCTGCCTGCCCCTGAGCATGGTATCCGTTTCCTAGTTGGTCCTGAAGGCGGCTTTACCGACGAAGAAATAGCTGCCACAGCCCAGCAAGGCTTCATCGATATTCGCCTCGGCCCGCGCGTATTGCGCACAGAAACCGCAGCGCTGACCGTACTCAGCGCATTACAGCTTGAGTTCGGCGACCTGGCCCTTTAAAAAGTCAGTTTCGCCCTTATATCCTAATCAGACACTTAGCAGTTGAATTGATTAACTTTACATAAGGTAACCCCAATGGCAGCGAAACTCGGGATCATCTCAGATCCAATCAGTGGCTTTAATATCAAAAAAGATACTGGCTTCGCCATGATGCTGGCAGCGCAGGCACGTGGTTATGAGCTTTACTACATGGAAATGCAGGATCTGTATTTGTATCAGGGTGAAGCCCGGGCAACCGCCGCTAAGGCCACCGTGTTTGACGATGAACAGCACTGGTATGAACTGGCAGACAAAGATGACATAGCACTGAGCGATCTGGATGTGATTTTAATGCGCAAAGATCCCCCGTTCGATACTGAATATATTTACGCGACCTACATACTGGAGCGCGCTGAACAAGCCGGTACATTGGTAATCAACAAACCACAAAGCCTGCGCGACGCCAATGAAAAGCTGTTTACCGCCTGGTTCAGCGAGCATACGCCAGATACCTTAGTGACACGCTCTGCGTCTCAGATCCGTGAGTTTTTGACCAAACACGGAGATATCATTCTTAAGCCGCTGGATGGCATGGGTGGCGCCTCAATTTTCCGGGTACGTCAGGATGACCCGAACATAGGCGTGATCTGTGAAACCCTCACCGAACATGGCAGTCGCTTTGCGATGGCGCAAAATTACGTGCCAGCCATTAAAGACGGCGACAAACGCGTCCTGGTGGTCGACGGAGAAGTCATGCCCTACTGTCTTGCCCGCATCCCACAAGGGGGCGAAACACGTGGCAACCTCGCCGCAGGCGGTCGTGGCGAAGCGCGCCCTATCAGCGATAGCGACCGAAAAATTGCAGAAGCGGTTGCCCCTGTCCTGAAAGAAAAAGGTCTGATTTTTGTCGGTCTGGACATCATTGGTGACAAGCTCACCGAGATTAATGTCACAGCGCCAACCTGTGTTAAAGAAATTGAGGCGGCGTATGATATTTCGATTATGGATAAGTTTTTTGATGCCATTGCAGCAAAACTCGACCATACTAAAGGGTAATTAAAAGGGGGTCTCGCTATGCAATCACTCGCAAATCATTTTTTGGTCGCCATGCCAAATTTGCAAGATCCCTTCTTTAAGCACACAGTCACCTATATTTGTGAGCACAACGAAGAAGGCGCAATGGGCCTGGTCGTCAATCACCCCATTAACGTGACTGTGGGTGAACTGCTTGATCAGATAGAAATTGATAACGATAAATCCAGTAACGCGGCAAGCCAGTCTGTGTTTGCCGGTGGGCCAGTACATACTGACCGCGGCTTTGTATTACATACACCCAAACCCGGTTACGCGTCTAGCCGGGAACTCAGTTCAGACATGATGATCACCACTTCCAAAGATGTGCTGGCCTCACTGACCTCACATAACTGTCCGGATGCCTTTATCATTACTCTGGGCTATTCAGGGTGGGAACAGGGACAGCTGGAAAAAGAGATCCTGGAAAACTCCTGGTTGATCATTGAAGCCGATCCGGCCATTATTTTTAATACGCCCCCAGAAAAACGCTGGGAAAAAGCAGTCGAAATGCTCGGCATCGATGCCGGGCAACTGAGCACTGAGGCGGGACACGCCTAAAACAGACCACCCCAGTTAATAGCCTGTCGCCCTTACATTTGTTGGCGACAAGCTGTATGCACTTGAGAATACACCATGAGTAATAACGATAAAACAGCACCCGGCCAGCGTACGGTCATAGGCTTTGATTTTGGTACCCGAAGCATCGGCCTGGCAGTCGGTCAGGAAATAACGGGCACCGCCAGCAGTCTGGGGGCAGTCAAAGCCCGTGACGGAATTCCCGACTGGCAGGATATCGCCCCGTATATCGAACAGTGGAAACCCGATCTGCTGGTTGTTGGTTTGCCATTAAATATGGATGGCACGAATCAGGATCTGACCTTTCGCGCTAAAAAGTTTGCCAACCGGCTGCACAACCAGTTTCGCTTACCTGTCGAGACTCAGGATGAGCGCCTGACCACGGCAGATGCCAAAGCCCGACTGTTTGAACAAGGGGGTTATCGCTCGCTGGCAAAAGACAAGATTGATGGCATGTCGGCCATAATCATTCTGGAGAGTTTTTTTGAGGCGCAATGGGGTTAAGTACCCGATAGCGTTGCAGATCAGGGATAAATCCGGCCTGCTGATAGGCCTGACGGATCCGACCTTGTGACCTGAGTTGCTTTAAGCCACTTTGCAGTGCCTTAAATGCACGCTCTCCGTCAGGATGAAGCCGCGACACCACAAAGTGACGACTGCCATCAAACTGCACCACTAAATTGGGATGGGCCACCAAAAGAATATCATCCAGCCTGAACTCATTATTCAGGCTTGGCATTAACGGCATCAACATAAAATCCACCCACTGGCGATTAACCATTTGTGCTTGTGACGCCCAGACAGGCTCATTCATCAAATGCTTAAGTCCCAGGTTGTTCAAGGTTTGCCAGTCTGTTCGCCAGCGACTGGTAGACACGGCACTCAACTCACGTAATTCGTTTAACTGAGTGATCCGTGCCACTGCCAGATTCTCGGGGGCATAAAAAATCCCGGCAAAATACTCTCCCCGGCGGATCACCGCATCGCTAATAAATAGCTTATCCACTTTTGCCTTCGCATCATCCAACCAATAACTGTCAAAGCTGAGCAGCAACTTACCCTGCTCCAGTAAATTAGAATGGCGAAAGCTCACATTGCCCGGCCGATAGGTGAATGATTTTTTAAATCCGCCCAGTGCCAGCGCCTGTTGCACCAATACCATATCAACAACGTCTCTGCGCACATAATTGCCCGAAAACTGGGAAACTTCGAGCGGGGCGCGGCCATTCAAAAAGCGCAGATAATCGGCATACACGTCATCGCGGATATACATATCCACCACATTGTGAGCGGCAGATTGCTCAGCAACACGTTCACTCGCCGTTGCCGGAAATAAAGCGGCTAAGCAACACAGGGCCAATATGGCCCCGTGCCTGGCCCAATCAGCGCTTTTTATCGTCCAGGCCGTCAACGGTCACCCCTTGCAAGAAGCCCGCTCCTTTTTGCTCATTGTTTTGCAGTTTAATCATCAGGCGCAGGTCATTCGGTGAATCAGCATGATGCAGGGCATCCGCGTAGTTGATCCTTTGCTGCTTATACAAATCGAACAGCGCCTGGTCAAAGGTTTGCATCCCCATTTCCTTCGACTTAGACATAGTTTCTTTAATTGAGCCAATGTCACCTTTCTTAATCAGCTCAGCCACCATAGGTGAATTGAGCAACACCTCAATGGCCGCTACACGCCCTTCCCCTTTAGCTGATGGAACCAGTTGTTGCGCGACAATGGCCCTGAGGTTAAGCGCCAAGTCGTACTTTAGCTTATCGTGCTTCTCTTTTGGTACCAGGTGCATAATACGGTCGATGGCCTGGTTGGCATTATTGGCGTGTAACGTTGCAACACACAGGTGGCCGGTTTCAGCAAAACTCAACGCATATTCCATGGTCTCACGAGAGCGTATCTCACCAATCAGAATCACATCCGGCGCCTGACGCAGCGAGCTTTTCAGTGCCGACTCAAAGCTCTCCGTATCCAGCCCGACTTCACGCTGAGTAATAATGCTCTTGCGGTGCTGATGCACAAATTCAATGGGATCTTCGATAGTCAGTATATGACCGCGTTGATTACGATTGCGATAGCCCAGTAAGGCTGCCAGAGACGTCGACTTACCGGTGCCGGTACCGCCGACAAATAGCACCAGGCCACGCTTAGACATGATCACATCAGTCAGCACCGAAGGCAGGCCTAAGTCAGTCACCTCAGGGATATCCGTGACAATGCGCCGGATCACCATACCGGCGCAATCACGTTGCCAAAAAGCAGAAACCCGGAAACGACCTATTTCATTGGCCACCGCAAAATTGCACTCTTTCTCACCATGAAACTGCTGTTTTTGTTTCTCGCTCATGGCTGATTCGACCATGGCCAATGCCGCCTCAGCATCCAATTGGTCATCATCCAGTGCACGCAGCTCACCATCGATTTTGGCGCTCACGGGCAGACCGGCAGATACAAACAGATCCGATGCCCCTTTGTCTTTCATCGTTTGCAGATAATGTACAAGCTCCATCATAGCCTCCCGGGATTAATAGGTGGTGCCAAACTGGCTCTTATCATGGGCTTTCGCCTGGGCATCCTGATTGGTGATCAGGCCGCGGTTAACCAGGTTAGTCAGACACTGGTCCATGGTCTGCATACCGTGCATCGCACCGGTTTGTATAGACGAGTACATTTGCGCAATTTTATCTTCGCGAATGAGGTTACGAATAGCCGGGATCCCCATCATGATCTCATGTGCAGCGACCCGACCACCGCCCACTTTTTTCACCAGCGTTTGTGAAATAACGGCTTGCAGGGACTCAGATAACATAGAACGCACCATGTCTTTTTCCTCACCCGGGAAAACGTCAATGATACGGTCAATGGTTTTAGGCGCCGAGGTGGTGTGCAAAGTACCAAACACCAGGTGACCTGTTTCAGCCGCAGTCATGGCCAATCGGATGGTTTCCAAATCACGCAATTCACCAACCAGAATGACATCCGGGTCTTCACGCAACGCACTGCGCAACGCGGCGTTAAAACTGTGTGTGTCACGATGCACTTCACGCTGATTGATCAGGCTTAATTTGTTATCGTGAACAAATTCAATGGGGTCTTCAATCGTCAGAATGTGATGATGCTTGTTACTGTTGATGTAATCCACCATGGCAGCCAGCGTCGTCGATTTACCCGACCCGGTTGGGCCCGTAACCAGTACTAAACCACGCGGGCAATCC
This sequence comes from Pseudoalteromonas rubra, assembly GCF_005886805.2. NCBI lineage: Bacteria > Pseudomonadati > Pseudomonadota > Gammaproteobacteria > Alteromonadales > Pseudoalteromonadaceae > Pseudoalteromonas > Pseudoalteromonas rubra. The sequence continues at coordinate 747,737 of NZ_CP045429.1, read as the reverse complement.
GAAATCTTCCGGAAAATCTCCGGTGCGCCCAAGTCTTCCAGAGTCAGCACTGAGCTGGGGATGGTCCTGAACACCGCCGCCGGACCACGGCTGGCGTTAAAAGCATTAACACGAAAGCGAGCCAGGTTAGGCACTTCAAATGAGAAATCTACCTCAAGATTTTGCTCATAGTCCTTACGCTGGTTATCATTCATAATATCGTAAACGAGGCTGTTAACGTCCTTCGCTTCCAGTGCAGGAATGTTTACCCGGCGCACATCGCCATCAACCCGGATCATCGGTGAAACTCCCGATGAAAGGTGTAAATCCGATGCTTTGTGTTGCACACTAAAGGCCAATAATTCAGTAATATCCATTTCAGACTCCACAACGAGCAAATAATAATATGGTTACAATAGCAGAACGGCTGAACAACGCCTATGATCGCATAGCAAAAGCACAGCAAAAGTGTGCCACAGACCACGAGGTCGCATTACTGGCCGTATCGAAAACCAAACCTGTCGAACTCATTGAACAAGCCTATGCGGCAGGTCAGCGCTTATTTGGTGAATCCTATGTCCAGGAAGCCGTCGATAAAGTTCGCCACTTTCAACAGCAAAAAGACATTGAATGGCATTTCATCGGTCCCATCCAATCTAATAAGTCGCGCCAGATCGCCGAACATTTCTCCTGGGTGCAAAGTGTCGACCGCCTGAAAATTGCACGTCGTTTGAATGAACAAAGACCTACTAACCTGATGCCGATCAAAGTGTTAATTCAGGTGAATATCAGTAACGACGAACAAAAATCCGGATGCGCGCTGGATGAACTGGACGAATTGGCCGCATACATTGATGGCGCGCGTCAGCTTGAACTGCGTGGGTTGATGACAATTACAGCGCAAACTGAGGACGTACAACAGCAATTGCAATATTTTAGCCAAATGAAGGCTTGCTTTGATAAACTAAAGACTCAATATCAACAGCTGGATACCTTGTCGATGGGTATGAGTGGCGATCTGGAAATGGCCATTCAAGGTGGCGCGACCATGGTGCGTATCGGCACGGATATTTTTGGTAAACGACAATAAGGTGACACACTCCTAATGGCTAATAAAACGATCGCATTTATCGGCACTGGTAATATGAGCTATGCCATCATTGGTGGCATGATCAAAAACGGATTTGCCCCACACAGTATCATTGCAACCAACCGCAACGCTGACAAGCTGGCTAAGGCTCACGCCGATTTCGGGGTGCGTACCGAACAGGATAATCTCAAAGCGGTTGAGCAAGCCGATGTCGTGGTGCTGTCTGTGAAGCCGCAAATGATGGCCGAACTATGTCAGACGTTTGTGGATGGAGGACTGGATCTCAGCAACAAACTATTTGTTTCTGTCGCTGCCGGGATAACCGTTAAGCGCCTGCGCGAAATGCTGGCAGAAGATGTTAAACTGGTGCGTTGTATGCCCAATACTCCGTCCTTACTGGGACGTGGTGTTTCGGGTCTGTTTGCCGCAGATATCAACGGTGAGGAAAAAGCCTATATCGAACAGGTCTTTTCATCAACGGGCATTGCCATCTGGCTGGAGCAAGAATCACAAATCAACGATGTCATTGCCGTTACGGGCTCCTCACCCGCCTATTTCTTCCTGTTTATGGAAGCCATTGAAGAAAAAGCCATTGCACTGGGCTTTTCCCCAGAGCAGGCACGCGCACTAGTGCAGCAAACCGCACTGGGTGCCGCAGAAATGGCCCTGTCTCAGCAAGACATCAGCATTGCGCAATTACGTGCTAACGTCACCTCAAAAGGCGGCACGACCCACGAAGCTGTTGAACATTTGAAAGCAAACCAGTTACCGCAAACCGTGGCCGATGCCATGGACGCCTGCATTGCGCGGGCCGAGGAAATGGAACAACAAATCTAGAGGACATACAATGAACGCCATGCATTTTTTGGTAGGGATTATTTTTGACCTGTTTTTGATGGTCGTACTGTTGCGTTTTTGGCTGCAATTGGTCAAAGCAGATTTTTATAACCCGCTGAGCCAGGCCGTAATTAAAGCAACATCGTTTGCCGTGAACCCGCTCCGTAAGCTTATTCCCGGACTGGGCGGTTTAGATCTGGCGTCTTTGGTTGTGGCGCTGTTGGTTGGTTTTGCCAAGGTGTCCGTATTGATGCTCATGCTGGGCGGATACTGGGACCCAATGGGTGCTGCTATTGATGGTGCGTTAACCGTGGCCAAAGAAGCCTTTTCATTAGTATTCTGGGTGTTAGTTATCCGCGCTATTCTCAGCTGGGTGGCTCAGGGCTACAACCCAATCGCTGCGGTCTTTGATCAGCTCACTGAACCTATGCTGCGTCCGATTCGTAAAATAATTCCGCCACTGGGTGGTCTGGATTTATCGATCCTGGTCGTTCTGATTGGTATGCAGTTCTTACAAATTTTAATGATGGATCTGCTACGTTAAGCACTCGGAGTCGTCACAATGAAAACCTTATTTACACTGATTTCAATACTGGCCGTGCTACTACTAGCACAACCAGCGCATGCCACCAATGAACAAGGTGGGCAATATAAACAACTGGGTGACTGGCAGGTCCATTACATCGCCTTTCCGTCGACCTTTATTCAGCCTAACATTGCCAGTGCTTACGGTTTAACCCGTAGCAACAGCAAGGCCATTATCAACATTTCAGTGCTGGCTGATGATGCCAACAACACCGCACAACGCGCCACCTTAACAGGCCAGGCGCGCAACCTGATAGGCAATAAAACCACTTTGACTTTTAAAGAAGTGGTGGAAGGTGACGCCGTTTATTACCTGGCGCAGATGGATGTTGACCACGAAGACACCTATCGCTTTGAAGTCACAATCCGTCAGGGGAATACCCGACACGTGCTTAAATTTCAGCAAAAGTTTTATGTAGATTAATATGACCAGACAAATTGTTCTTGCCACCGGCAATCAGGGTAAAGTAGCCGAGCTTGACAGCATGCTTAAAGACCTGAATATCGAAATCCTGCCACAAAGCCAGTTCAACGTGAGCGAAGTGGCAGAAACGGGCACTACTTTTGTAGAAAATGCCATCATCAAAGCGCGTCACGCCGCTAAAGTCACAGGATTACCCGCCATTGCGGATGACTCGGGTCTGGAAGTCGATGCCCTGCAAGGGGCACCGGGTGTGTATTCTGCCCGTTATGCCGGTGCGGATGCCAGCGATCAGGATAACATCGAAAAATTGCTTGCAGCGATGAGCGGCGAAACACTGCGCACAGCACGCTTCTGGTGCGTACTCGTCTATATGCGCCATGCCGATGATCCTACGCCGGTCATTTGCCAGGCCAGCTGGGAAGGTCGCATCACTGAAGATCAGCAAGGTTTACAAGGCTTTGGCTACGACCCCGTATTCTGGGTTGAAGCAGCTCAATGCACTTCAGCACAATTGAGCAAAGCGCAGAAAAATGCCCTTAGCCATCGCGGCCAGGCATTGCAGCAGCTGCTGGCACACTTTGAAGGCCAGCTGTGAATCTCCCTCCGTTAAGTTTATACATTCATGTCCCCTGGTGCGTGCAAAAATGCCCATATTGCGACTTTAACAGTCATGGCCAGAAAGGCGAGATCCCTGAACAGGAATATATTCAGCATCTGCTCGCAGATTTACGTGCTGACCTGCACCTTGTACAGGGACGCACACTGCATAGCATTTTTATTGGCGGGGGCACGCCCAGCCTGCTCAGTGGCGAAGCATACACCCACCTGTTGGGCGAAATCGAAGCACTGATTGGCTTTAGTGATGACATAGAGATCACACTTGAAGCGAATCCTGGGACGGTAGAAACCGACCGCTTTAAACATTATGTTGCAGCCGGTATCAACCGTATCTCAATCGGTGTACAAAGCCTGCAGGCGGATAAGCTCAAAGCACTGGGGCGCATTCATGGCGAGCAGGAAGCCCGCCACGCCGCCTTAGAAGCGCACGACGCGGGCCTTAATAGCTTTAATATGGACTTGATGCACGGCTTGCCAAACCAATCCGTTGCAGATGCCTTGAGCGACCTGCAGCAAGTCATTGACCTCAACCCCCCGCATTTATCCTGGTATCAGCTCACAATTGAGCCAAACACACAGTTTGCGTCTAAGCCACCTAAGCTGCCCCAGGACGAAATTTTGTGGGATATTCAGGAGCAAGGGCAAGCTTTGTTGGCCAAACATGGCTACCATCAATACGAGATCTCAGGCTATGCTAAAGCGGGTTATCAGTGTAAGCATAACCTGAATTACTGGCAATTCGGCGACTATCTGGGGATTGGCTGTGGCGCACATGGCAAAATCACTCAACCCAATAGTAACCAGATACTGCGTACCGTAAAAGTTAAGCACCCCCGTGGCTACATGGATCTTAGCAAGTCGTATTTATACGACAGCTGGCAGGTAGAGCCAGCCGATCGGCCATTTGAGTTCTTTATGAATTGTTTCCGCTTACATGCGCCTTGTGCTAAACAGGATTTTTGCGATTATACCGGCTTAACACTCAGCGATATTGAGCCCGCGATTAACCGGGCACTTGAACAAGGGTTGTTGATTGACCAGGGAGATTCATGGTTGGTAACAATTAAGGGCCACAGATATTTGAATGACCTGCTAGAATTGTTCGTCTGATACCTGTTCATAGGATAAGATTGAACAGGTGAATTCGCCCAATAGATGAAAGACATCTTTCGCGATACAGTTTTGTTGGTAACATTGCACCAACACCCGAATCCAATGGAATAAAATAAAAAAGGTAACCCATGCGTAAAATGACACTCCTTGCCGCAGCCGTGGCAGCAGCGCTTCTATCTGGTTGTCAGCAAACAGCAGAGCAACCAACCAACTCCGCTAAAGCGGAAACAACACAACAAGTAGTCCAGAGTGAAGTCGAGAAGGCCAATGCCTTTTTCGATGAAGTCTTCATGCGCGGTGTAATGCGCAGCCCGGTTTATCAAACTTACCTGGGCATCAAACAAGACTATGACAAATGGGACGATGACTCAGAAGCGCGTCGGCTCGAAGATCTGGAGCTAACGAAGAAAGACCTGGTTGCCCTGCAAGCCATTGATCGCAGCAAACTGGATGGCCAAACTCAGGTCAGCTACGACCTGTTCAAGCAAAACCTTGAAAATGAAATCGCCGACTTCCAATGGCGCTTCCATAACTACCCGGTTAACCAGATGTATGGTACGCACTCAATGCTACCGGCATTTTTGATCAACCAACATCAGATCACAGACGTAAAAGACGCCAAAGCGTATATTTCACGCCTGAACGGCATTCCTGCTGTCTTTGAGCAGTTGATCGTAAACCTTGAAGTTCGCGCTGACAAAGGGATCATCGCGCCCAAGTTTGTTTTCCCACATGTCATTGATTCAAGCAAAAACATCATTAAGGGTGCCCCGTTTGTTGACGGTGAAGATTCAACCTTACTGGCTGACTTTAAACGCAAAGTAGAAAAGCTGGAAATTGCAGACAACGAAAAGCAAGCGCTGATCGCTGAAGCAACTGACGCATTAAAAGCAGCCGTGAAGCCAGCTTACAGCAAACTGATCAGTTACCTGCAACAACTTGAAAAGCGCGCTGACACCCGTGACGGTGCCTGGAAGTTCCCTGATGGTGAGAAATACTTCAACAACGCACTGGCACGTACTACGACCACAGACTTAACTGCCGCAGAGATCCACAAAATCGGCTTGTCTGAGGTTGCACGTATCCATGATGAAATGCGTGAAATCAAAGAAAAAGTTGGCTTCAAGGGCGATCTGAAAGCCTTTATGGAATTCATGCGCACCGACAAGCAGTTCTACCTGCCAAATAGTGAAGAAGGGAAAGCCAAATACCTGGCTGATGCCACGGCGATGATCGACAACATGAAAGATCGCCTGGACGAGCTGTTCATCGTGAAGCCTAAGGCCGACATGATCGTTAAGCGCGTTGAAGCCTTCCGTGAAAAATCAGCGGGTAAAGCTTTCTATCAACAGCCTTCTCCGGACGGTTCACGCCCGGGTATCTACTACGCAAACTTGTATGACATGGAAGCCATGCCAACCTATCAAATGGAAGCGCTGGCTTACCACGAAGGTGTACCTGGTCACCACATGCAAATCGCCATTGCGATGGAACTGGAAAACATGCCTAAGTTCCGTAAGTTCGGTCGCTACACCGCTTACACTGAAGGCTGGGGACTATACTCTGAGCTGGTACCAAAAGAAATGGGCCTGTATGAAGACCCGTATTCTGACTTCGGTCGACTGGCCATGGAACTGTGGCGTGCCTGCCGCCTGGTGGTAGACACAGGTATCCACGCAATGAAGTGGACTCGCCAGGAAGGGATTGATTACTACGTGAACAACACGCCAAACGCGAAATCAGACGCAGTTAAAATGGTAGAACGTCACATCGTGATCCCATCTCAGGCAACAGCCTATAAGATTGGTATGCTGAAAATTGTTGAACTTCGTGAAGCGGCCAGAAAAGAACTGGGCGATAAGTTCGATATCCGTCAGTTCCACGACGTAGTACTGAAAAACGGCCCGGTACCACTGAATGTACTGGAGCAGTTCGTCAACGAGTGGGTTGCCAGCAAAAAAGCGTAACCAGCCCCGATGACCCGTTACTCTGGCGACACCAGCTTAAATTGTGTGTTCGCCAGAATGATGTGTAAACAAGCCCCGCCATGTGCGGGGCTTTGTATTTTAATCTCCCCGCCCAGCTTTTGCGTCACCAGGTTATAAATAATACTGAGACCCAGTCCGGTCCCGCCCGAATGTCGTTTCGACGTCACAAAGGGCTCAAAGATCACAGGCAGCAGTTCTTTGTCTATGCCCTGCCCGTCGTCTTTAAAATAAAAATGCACATAGTCATTCACTATGTGCGCCGACACAATGATGGTCAACGGTCTGTCCGGGTGTTTGCCGTGCAAAATACTGTTATTCAGACTGTAACTGATAATCTGATTGAACACATTGGGGTAACTACTGAGGATCAGGTTATCCGGTATTTCGACCTCAATTTTGTATTCATCCTCCGATAAATCACTGCGATAGCAATCAAACACGCCTTCTACCAGGGTTTTCAGATCAAACTCCATTTCCGTATCATAATGCTGCTGCGCCGATACTTTTTTGAAGTCATCAATCAGAGATGCCGTGCGGTGTAAGTTATTTTCGAGCAAAAACAACGCCGATTCGGCCTCTCCGATGAGGTTGGTCAAGGTCTGTTTTTTCAGCTGCCCACTGTCCAGATCACGGCGCATGCTCTCCACCTGTTCTTTGAGATGCGACTGGCTGGTAATGGCAATACCCAGCGGTGTATTCAGCTCATGGGCAAAGCCACTCACCATGTTACTCAGACTGGCCATTTTAGCCTCTTCGATCAGCCGCTGCTGAGCCGCGCTGAGTCGTGCCATCAGTGTCTCAATAAAGTCCAGCAGCTCGTCCAGGTGGTGACCAATCTGGGCAATTTCGTCTTCGCTGTTCAGGTTAACCCGCAAAGAAAAGTCTTCATGCTTAGCCACTCTGACCAGTACCCGACCGATCGCCATCACCTGCTCGGACACCCGGCTATTGAGATAGTACAGCAGTAACAAGCTAAAACCACTGCTTAACACGATCGATAATAAGCTGATCAGGATCAGCTGTTGCTGCTCTTCCTGATAAGCGCTGAAGAGTTGCTTGGCCACTATGGTAAAGTGGCCGCGAATAGCCAACTTCAACTCGCCCAGCTCACCACGCACTCCCTGGTTGTGGTCCAGCCCCTGCTTTTGCAACACATTGGTATAAACGATAAAGCCGTTCTGATATTGCTCCAGCGTCATTAAATAGGCATCAGCACGCGCCGGAAATTGCGCCCGGATGCGGTTCTTGGCTTGCTGGATCAAATCACCATGCTGATTCAGGTAGCTTCTGTCCAGCCTCAGCAAAAAATCTTTTTCCCGCCGCCTCAGCTCCAGCAGCAGAATTTCTAATTGCGGATCTTGTGCTTCTTTGGCCAGTGCCTGCAGGGCATGCGCTTTACTGCGGAATTCGCCATAAACGCCATCGTCTTTGTCGTAACCTAATAATGCCTGCATGGAGGCCAACTGTTCATACAACTCAGCAAAGCGGTTAACCTGCTCATCCAGTTTAAACATCAGCTCAAGGTGCTGATGATCGGTGACCAGTAACGCAACTAACTCGTTAAAGCTATCGCGGTATGCATAGCGATAATCATCAATGGACAACAGTGAGGCTTTTTGTCTTTCAATCACAAACCGCTCTTCCTGATCCAACAAGCGCTGGATCTGGGTTTGTAATTTGAACAGATGATCATTGAGTTGCTTACTGTGGTCCAGCTCCCGATAAAGAAACCAGCTCACCGTCGCAATGATCACCGCCGCACCAACTGCGGCCACTTTAAATAACAAAAGTGACTGTTTTAGCTGCACAAATAAGTTCCCGACTTGCCCCGTTCTTCCTAAGCTTAGACAACATCGGCAGGTTCGGCGAGCCCAGCCACGGACTTTGCTCCATTCCGCTTTTCGGTTTCATATGTACCCGCTTAAAATACACATCTAACTTATCACCCAAAGCCCGGTTTTCCATTTATTGCAATGGCGTCTAGACTTTAACATTGTGGCTTATGCAAATCGATGTTGTTTGGGCTGTCGTTACCATGAATGAAGGCATGAGCAACTTGAGTAAAACCGAAAGCCCACCATCCCCAAGTCGACGTACCTTTATACGCCAAAGCGCCGCGCTACTGCCGCTAGTCAGTGCGTGGCCACCCACAGCGATGGCACTACCACAAACCTGTCCTGGCGCTCGTTACAAACTGATATTTGCTTCGCCCTATAACAGCGAACTTTGGCTCTCATCACCTCATATGCATCAGCAACTCAAACACAACATTGAAGACTTTTCTAACGGTAAGATTTGTGTCGAAATCCGCGATAAAGGCAGTCAGGGAGTTGGTCATGACCTGGCAGTACAAGTTTCACGAGGCGTGATCCAGGGGGCGCTGCTGAGTGTGTCTAATCTCTCCCCCATAGTGCCTAAACTGGATATATTAAACATTCCATTTTGGGCCGCTGAATCTCAGGCTTACCTGAATCTGATCACTTCCGATTTGTGGCAGCAGCAGGTGACCGAGCAGATCCGCACCCGGAGCGATGTCGCGATCCTGCTATATCATTTACCCGGCGCCAGAACACTGACCTCCACCCGTCAGTATGGCAAGCTGCTGAAAACACCCAGTGATATCATTGATGTGGTTTTTCGCGTGCCCGTGAGCCAGGTGCTGAGACAATTTTATCAGCTGTGTGGTACCACTCCCGTCCAGGTCGCCTGGCACAAAGCGGCGATGCTGGCCGCCAACAAACGCTTTGATGCCCTCGACCCCTCTGTGACTGGGTTATACAATGGACCAAATGGTCTGAATCAACATATCGGGGCCGTCTCTTTAATCAATTCAGTACAAGATGGCTGGGTGTCAGTGATCAATCAAAGGTGGCTTAAATCCTTACCGCGCAAGCTGCGTATTGCCGTCTGGGAAGGGGCAGAAAAAACCTTTGTGCAGCATTTATCTATGGCCCGTCAGGCTGCGCTATACTGCCAGCGCGGCCTGCTCAGAAATGGTGCCACGATTTATTATCCAAGCGCCGATGAGATGGCCAGCTGGCAAGAGATTGGCGGTTATCAGCGCAGAGAATGGCACGCGACCAAGGTGGCATTGTTAGGGAAACTCAGCGCCTTTGATGCCTTTGTGGCAGCCACTCAGGTCAACAATGGGCTGACTTTCCCAACTTAATGCAGTTAATTATGCTGTTGCATGTGCGCGTTGAACTGTCGCAACGCCGGCTTTTTCATCAGGCTATAGCACACAGGCAATACCAATAACGCTAACACCAACGCACTCAACATGCCACCCACCATAGGCGCGGCAATCCGGCTCATAATTTCAGACCCCGTGCCCGTACCATATAAGATGGGCAGTAAGCCGATAATGATCGTCGATACCGTCATCATCACAGGTCGAACCCGCAGCGCAGCCCCTTGCAGCAAAGCGTCGATATACTGCGACTCACTGACAGGCGCCTGGCGGGATTGCGCCTCACTTTGTAAGTCTTTAAAAGCTTGTTCCAGATATACCAGCATGATCACCCCTATTTCAACCGCGACACCGGCCAGTGCAATAAAGCCGACACCAACGGCAACGGAGAAGTTAAAGCCTTGCAAGTACATTAACCACAAGCCCCCGATGGTAGCCATGGGCAAAGTCAGCAGGATCAACGCTACCTCTCCAAATCGACGGAAATTGAGGTACAAGAGCAACATGATGATCGCTAATGTCAGCGGCAGTACATAGCTGAGCTTTTCCTGTGCGCGGATCATATACTCATACTGGCCAGCCCAGTTCAGTGAGTATCCGGCAGGTAAATCCAGTTCCTCGGCGACCACACTACGCGCCTGTTCAACATAACTGCCCAAGTCAACCCCATCGATGTCAACAAAGGTCCAGCCATTGATCCTGGCATTTTCACTTTTGATCCCCGGCGCACCGCTTTCAACGTAGACATCCGCGACATCACCAAGGGCGATCCGCTGCCCAGTGGGCGTTACGATAGGCAAACGAGCCAGCTGTTCAGGCGAGCTGCGGTAATCCTGTGGATAGCGCAGATTAACCGGATATCGCTCCTGTCCTTCCACAGTTTGTGTGACATTCATGCCGCCAATTGCGGTGGCCACAACCTGCTGTACGTCAGCAATATTAAGTCCAAAGCGGCTAGCCTGCTCGCGACGAATATCCACTTTGATATAGCGCCCACCAGCAACGCGCTCTGAATACACCGAAGCGGTGCCAGGCACTGTTTTAAGAATGCTTTCAAGACGCTGGCCCAGTGATTCAATCACGGCCAGATCCGGACCTGCAATCTTGACCCCCACCGGCGTTTTGATCCCCGTTGCCAGCATGTCGATACGGGTTTTGATTGGCATCACCCAGGCATTACTAACACCTGGCAGTTTTACCAGGCGGTCCAGCTCTGCTTTAAGCTTGTCGGTCGTCATCCCCGCTCGCCATTCGCTGCGGGGCTTAAGCTGAATAAAGGTCTCAATCATAGTCAATGGTGCCGGATCGGTGGCCGACTCAGCACGCCCGACTTTACCAAATACATTATCCACTTCCGGCACCGTGGCAATAAGCTTATCTGTTTGCTGTAACAGCTCACGCGCTTTGCCGATAGAAATCCCCGGGTACGTAGTTGGCATATACATGAGGTCGCCCTCATCCAACGGCGGAATAAACTCGCTGCCAATTTTATTCAGCGGGTAAAACCCTGCCACGGTCAGCGTCACTGCCGCTAACAACGTGGTTTTAGGAAAACGCATGACCTGACGAAGCAACGGCATATACGCAGCAATCAGCAAACGGTTAAGCGGATTTTTGCGCTCAGGCGTGACTTTTCCCCGAATAAAATATCCCATCAGCACCGGCACCAAGGTAATGGCCAGTCCGGCCGCAGCTGCCATGGCATAGGTTTTGGTATACGCCAAAGGTGCAAACATGCGCCCCTCCTGCGCCTCAAGAATAAACACCGGCAAGAACGATACGGTGATGATAAGCAAACTGAAGAACAAGGCAGGCCCGACTTCAGTCGCCGCTTTTGCCACTATTTGCCAGCGATTGTCATCGGTTAACGGGGTCTTTTCCATGTGCTTGTGGAGGTTTTCTATCATCACAATGGCGCCATCCGTCATCGCACCAATGGCAATGGCAATGCCGCCAAGCGACATGATGTTGGCGTTGATCCCCTGAAAGTACATCACGATAAAGGCCACCAATATCCCCAGCGGTAAGGTGATCACGGCCACCAGCGAAGAGCGTAAATGGAACAGGAAGGCCACACAAATCACAGCTACGACCAGCAACTCTTCAAGCAGTTTCTGCCATAAATTATCCACTGCCCGCTCAATCAGCTGACTGCGATCATACACAGTAACGACCTCAACCCCCTCAGGTAAGGACGCTTGCAACTCAGCGAGCCGGGTCTTCACGCCCGCAATGGTTTGCTGAGCATTTTCACCAAAGCGCATCACCACGACACCACCGACTACTTCGCCTGCGCCATTGAGTTCGGCAATGCCCCGGCGCATTTGCGGGCCAAGCGTGATCTGTGCCACATCTCCCATGGTCAGTGCGGTCCCTTGTGCATTGAGGCCAAGAGGGATCTGAGCAATATCAGTCACGGAGCGAATGTATCCGGTAGCCGTGACCATATATTCGGCTTCCGCCATTTCAATCACAGACGCCCCGGTTTCCTGGTTGCCCCGCTGCAGTGCTTGCTGAATATGGCTCAAAGGCAACCCATAGGCACGCAGTTTATCCGGATCAACTTGTACCTGATATTGCTTTACCATGCCGCCCACCGACGCGACTTCGGATACCCCCGGTACCGTTTGTAACTCGTATTTCAAAAACCAGTCCTGGAGGCTACGCAGCTGACTGATGTCATGCTGACCCGAGCGGTCGGTCAGGGCATAAATATACACCCAGCCTACGCCGGTCGCGTCCGGCCCAAGTTGTGGCTTGGCGGTTGATGGCAATAAGTTGGCTGCCTGACTAAGGTATTCCAGTACCCGACTGCGCGCCCAGTAGAGATCGGTGTCGTCATCGAAAATCACATACACATAGGAATCACCATAAAAGGAGTAACCCCGCACTGTGGTTGCGCCGGGCACCGACAACATGGCGGTGGTGAGCGGAAAAGTCACCTGATCCTGGACCACCTGTGGCGATTGACCCGGATAACTGGTTTTTACGATCACTTGCACATCCGACAGATCCGGAATGGCATCAACCGGCGTTTGCTTAACGGCAAATAAACCGCCAGCCACCAGCATCAAAGTGCTCAGCAGGACCAGCACACGATTGTGCAAAGACCAGGTTATGACTGCTGCTATCATGATTGTCCTCCTGGCTTAATGGTGTGCATGATCAGACATAGCCGGGGCTTGCTCACCGTGCTGCATCTCGGTTACAACAAAGTCATCCCCCACCTCAAAGGTAAAGGTTATCTGATCGCCAGCGTTAAACGCCTTCAAGTCGATATCCTCGGCTATGACGAAGTCCATCGTGGCGGGGTCACGCCCCCATTTTTCAATCGCGCCGCGATGGATTGTGGCGATGCGAGACGCGATGTCTATTGCCTTGATGTGGCCCCCCACGGTTGCCGTTGGAAGGGTCGGTTCAGCCATAATATGAATGGTGGTGATTTCATACCCGGCATCCGTTTTGGTGACCTCAAAATGTAGTGACTGTCCGGTTTTAAGCGCACTGCTATCGAGCTTATCAGCCAGCTGAAAGTCCATGGTCATTTCTGGCCATTCCCACTCGGGCACGGCATCATGGGTAATATTGATCACGTTTGACTGCGCCTCATAGTGATTCACCGTACCGGCCATCCAGACCTGAGTCGGTTTTGCATCAGCACTCATACGCTTAAAGTCGGAGCTTTTGCTGGACTCTGAATCAATCAGAAACTGAGCCGATGTAACGACCCGATCATCCTGTTGCAGCCCCTCCAGGATCTCAATCTGTTCGAGACCGACCCGACCCAAGGTCACTGCGACGGACTTAAAGCGTCCCTCGCCCAGCGCAACAACCACCCTGTCCTGCTTACCGGTGCGGATCACCGCCTCACTAGGCACCAACATGGTGTCTGCTTTGCTGCCCGCCTGGATCTGCACCTGAGCAAACATATTGGGTTTCAGCTCCCGTGCAGCATTGTCGAACTTGAGCCGCACCCGCAGCGTTCGGGTCGTTTCATTCAACGTCGGATAAACATAGTCTACGCTGCCCTGCCAACGCTTACCGGGTAAATAATCCAGTGTCATCACAACCGGCTGGCCAGCCTTAACCAGCGCAGTATCCCGCTCGAACACTTCGGCTTCCACCCAAACCTGATCCAGCTGAGCAATGCTCATCAGGGTATTGCCCGGATTGACATAAAAACCTTCACGGATCTTCAGATCGGCGACTACACCGCTCTGGCGGGCATAAAAAGTAATGGTCTGGCGTACCTGACGCTGCGCTTCTAAACTGCGAATAAAATCAGCCGACAATTGCAATGCCATTAAACGCTCCCGTGCTGCTTTGATCAGCGCGGCATTGTTGCGGTTCAGGGCGATCAGAAACTCTTCCTGAGCATTTACCAGCTGCGGTGAATAGAGCGAGTACAGAGGCTGCCCCTGCTCCACCGGCTCTCCGGCGGCTTTGATGTATAAGGTTTCTACCCAACCATCAACGCGCGGATGAATGTGCACCAGCTTATCTTCATCATATTGTACGTAACCGACTGTCGAGATCATGCTGTGCAGCGGGCCGGTCTCCACGATAGCCGTTCTCATCCCCAGGTTATTCACCACTTCAGGTGAGATAGTGACCGCGCCGGCCTCTTGCGTCTCACTCTCTGCATAGACAGGCACCAAATCCATGCCCATCGGCGATTTACCGGGCTTATCACGGCGGTAATTACTGTCCATTGGTGCGACCCAGTAGAGTGGCTGCTTACTGTTATCTTCACCTTGCGGCGTGTCAGACGGAGCTGTGCTCATCGTCATCACAACATAGCTCAGTGCGCCCCCAGATAGTCCAGCCAGCAAGAGTTTAAGTGTGTTATTCATGTGCAGCTCCTGGCTGGTAAGTCGTGAGGTAATAGTTCAATCGAGCAACGGCTTTCAGCGCATCTACGTCAATTTGTTTTGCGGCCACTCTGGCATTCAACTGAGCGATCCGAGCGCGCACCACTTCGGCAAAATCGCCACTGTCATTGGTGTAGGCCGTCAGAGCGGCTTCGGCCTGCTCGTAGGTTTGCTGTAACAGTTGCTCCCGGTACAAAACCTGACGCTCAGACAGGCGCCTCAGCTGGCTCGCTTCTTTTTCAACCTGACCTGACAAGTCTCTGAGCAGCAACAGCTTGTCCGTTTTGATCGCTTCCTGATCAGCCTGTGAGGCACTCAGCCATTGGTCCTGACGATTAGCAGTAAACAAAGGCACATCAACGCTCACTCCCACTGAGAAAAAGTCCGCCCGACTGCTGCCATCAGGCATATCACTGCGATGACCATAACTGGCGTTCACGCCCCACTGCGGTTTATATTGCTGACGGGCAATCGCGACGCCTTTTGCGGCGACCTCAATACGCACGTCCTGCGCCAGCACCACTGGGTGACTGGTTAGCCGGTTTAGCAACCGCTGCATATCCGGCTTGCCTTGTACAAACAGCGTCGGAACCGCAACCTGAAGTGATGGAAGCCCCTGAGCTAAGCGGGTATCAGACCAGGCCGTTTGTATCTGGCCGCTTTGTAGCCAGGACATTAGCTGAGCACGTGCGGCGTCGCGTTTTTGATATTCGACATTGAGACGGTCATCCAACTGCACCAGCTCCAGCTGAGCGCGGATCACATCCTGCTGACGGGTACGCCCCACGGCATTGGCATAACTGGCCTTACTCACATCAACCAGTTGCTCAAAAAGTGCTTTGTCCTGCTCAATCAAAGCGATGGTGCGCTCTGCCAGGTACGTATCGAGCCATAATTGACTCACCTGAGCGCGGATCTGCGCAGTGCGGTCGGCTCGCAGCAAGGCATATTTGCTACTGGCAATCATCAGCTGCTGACGTTTCAGTGCCAGCTCGTCACCCCGACCAAACTGCTGACTCACGCCCACTTTGAGCTGCGTCATTGCTTCACGGTCATGCTGCCAGCCATCTACAGGCAGATTCATCATAGATAAAGCCACTTTGGGGTCCGGCAAGGTACCGGCAGCAACGCTTTGCGCTTGTGTTGCGCGCTGCTGGTAATGCTGCTTTTGTAATATCGGATCCTGTTTCGTTGCCAGCTCAATTGCTTTTTGTAATGACAATCGCTCCGACGCCTGTACGGCAGTGACACTCAATGTCAGTGCACTCAACAGTGTCAAACTGACTATCCGGATAGTAAGAGGTTGCATCAAAACTGCTCCTTATAGGTATTCACCTGCGCATAGATCTGGTGGCTGCCGTCTTTCATCAAAAGCAGAACCTGATAGGGCATGAAGCGGCCGCCCACCTCCATACCCGGCGATCCCAGCGGCATGGCTGGCACAGCAAGACCGATAGCGTCCTTCTGGGGATTGGCTAAAAATTGTTGAATAAACCTGGCCGGGACATGCCCTTCAAATACCCAGCCATCGTGACTGACAGCGGTGTGGCATGAACGATAACGCGCAGCGATCCCATACCGTGACTTAATTGCACTGAGCGATGCCAGTTCCTGCCCTTGTGCGTTTACACCTTGCTCAAGCAGGTGCGACAGCCATTTTTTACAACAGCCACAGGTTGGCGTTTTATACACAGTTAAAGCCTGCTTCGGGCTGCTCTGAGCGTAACTACTCAGGCTCAGCAACCAAAACAAACAGGCACTCAGAAATAGAAAATATTTATTGGTAGTAAAGGACACACTTGCCTCCGTCTCCTTCTGGCCCACAGCAACTCGATATGGCATGCCCGGGTCAGAATCAATGTAAACATCACACTGCAAAATGCAGTGAAATCATCAAAAGAAGTTGGATAAACAGGCTCAGATGCCGAATTTCAGACGCACTTCACCTGGGTCAGGCAAAAATGGGGGGACGATAAAGAGATCGAGCGACAGCAACCGGGGGTTGGTTTTCCTGCCATAAAGCAGCCGTATAGCTAAGGTCTGTTGCCAAAGAGAATTCAGCCACAGGCAGCAGTTGGGCGCTACCGCAAGCATGAGTCAGACATACACACTCACTGTCATCGTCGCAGCAATCCATTGCGTGCTGCGAATGGCTCATCATATTTGACTCACTGTGCGACATAAGGTGATTGTCCATTGACGCATGCTGATGTGTCATCATGGTCCCTGGCATGTCGTGGCCCTGCATATGTGCTTCACACGCCACCACAGCATTCGCCATACCTTGCACAACAAAGGCAAACAAAGCGAGTATCATCAGTAATGTTGCGGTGAATTTATTCATAAGGCCCTCAGGGTAACGGGTCAGATTCTCACATAAACAATAAAAAAAGAAAAGCATCGCATAATAATAGCGATAAATTGCCTATACTAATTGTGACGGTGGTTTTTGGGTAGTCAGTTTGTGTGGTTGGGTAGTCAATTTGTGTGGATAGTACAAAGCCTTATTTTTTTACTTGTCGTTGTGCAGCTTTTCTCGCCCGTCAGGGCACAGCAAATAAGCAAAGACGCGACGCCCCCGGAACTTCATATCACCCTCCCTGTCCGCCAGGTTAAGCTGCAAAAGTACATCAGTGAGCTGCTGCATGTCTCGCTGGCAGACCTTGGCTATAACCTGACACTCACCATGACCCCTAACCCTTTATATAAACGTGAATCCAGATTACTAAACAGTGGCCAAATCACCATGATAATGCGGCTGGCAACACCGCAACGCGATGCCACATTTCACAAAATCAATGTGCCACTGACACAAAGTTTGATTGGCAAAAGGCTGCTATTGATCCATCAGCGAACCCAGGCACGCTTTGATGCCGTGCAATCACTGGACTCTTTTCGGGACAGTAAATTAGTCGGCGTTTTTGCGCCCGGCTGGTATGACACGCAGATCTGGCAGGCCAATCAGCTGCCTTATATTGAAAGTGCCAGCGACCACGGCACGATAGTGCGTATGCTCACAGGCGGCAATCGGGGGTTTGATTACTTCTCTCGGGGCATCAATGAAATAGATGATTACCCACTGAGCGATGGGTTGATCATCGAACCTAATCTGGTACTCAGCTACCCGCTGGATTTTCATTTTTATCTGCACCCACAAAACAAAGCCCATATTTCCATTCTCACCCGAGCACTGGAACGTGCGCAAAGGAATGGATTGCAAACCCGCCTAATGCGCAAGCATTTTGGTTACTTACAACAACGCCACCGGTTGTCGGAACGACGCGTTATTCACCTCACACTACCCGCCGCTGCTCAGGCCGTACAGCTGCCTCTGCCAGCATACTAAGCTTTTAAGCTATCTACATTGAGTGCTGTAAACTACACCTAACTCATTGAATAAATTATTTGCGTTATCTCAGGGTAATTCTCAAATAGCTAAGCTAAAATAGCGTTAAATTTTATTTGGAGTATCTTTTCAATGAGTATTCATGTAATCAAACACCCACTTGTACAGCATAAACTTGGCCTGATGCGCGAGCACGGGATCAGCACAAAAAGCTTTCGCGAGTTATGTCAGGAAGTGGGCACTTTGCTGACCTATGAGGCAACCAAAGACATCCCATTAGAAGATATTACCATCAAAGGCTGGCAGGGTGATGACCTCACCGTACAGCACATCAAAGGCAAGAAAATCACCGTTGTGCCTATCCTGCGCGCAGGGCTGGGGATGATGGAAGGTGTGATGCAGTTGATCCCAAGCGCTAAGGTCAGTGTGGTCGGGCTGCAACGCAACGAAGAAACACTTGAGCCTGTGCCTTACTTTGAAAAGCTCGTTGGTAACATTGAAGAGCGCATGGGCCTGGTGATTGACCCTATGCTGGCCACCGGTGGTTCAATGATTGCCACAATCGACATGTTAAAGAAAGCGGGCTGTAAAGAGATCAAAGTGATTGTGCTGGTCGCCGCGCCTGAAGGGGTGGAAAAAACTCTGGCGGCACACCCTGATGTCGAGATTTTTACCGCCTCGTTGGACAGTCACCTGAATGAAAAAGGTTACATAGTGCCTGGACTGGGCGACGCCGGTGACAAAATTTTTGGCACTGTGTAGGACGCCCTGAATGTCCAACACCTCCCTTAATTCTCTGACATCGCTCAAGACCATACTGAGCGGTGCTCAGATGCTCTTTGTTGCCTTTGGAGCACTCGTGCTGGTGCCTCTGCTGACTGGCCTGGACCCCAATGTCGCGCTGTTTACAGCAGGCCTCGGTACTTTGGTGTTTCAGTTTGTCACCCGCGGACAAGTGCCGGTCTTTCTGGCGTCTTCCTTTGCGTTTATCGCCCCAATCATTGCCAGCGTGCAGGTGTGGGGGATCCCCGCCACTATGGGTGGGCTCATGGCAGCCGGGTTTGCCTATATCCTGCTGAGCTTGCTGGTACGCTTTAAAGGTGCCGATATTCTGCATAAGATCTTACCCCCCGTGGTGGTTGGCCCGGTCATTATGGTCATCGGACTGGCCCTTGCGCCTGTTGCGGTGAACATGGCCATGGGTAAAAGTGGTGACGGCAGTGCTCAGCTGGTAGCCTACGATCAGGCATTGATCATTTCATTATCCTCACTGATAGTCACCTTAATCGTGGCAGTGACAGCCAAAGGAATTTTCCGCCTGATCCCTATTCTGGCGGGTATCATCACAGGTTACGGCTTATCTCTGACATTTGGTATCGTACAATTTGATGCGGTGCACAATGCCAGCTGGCTGGCCGTCCCTGCCTTTGTCTGGCCAGAGTTTTACTGGCCGGCCATTCTGTTTATGGTGCCTGTGGCCATTGCCCCGGCCATTGAACATATCGGCGATATGATGGCGATCAGTAACGTCACAGGTAAAGATTACCTCGAAAAACCCGGCCTGCACCGCACTTTGCTGGGAGATGGCCTGGCAACCTCAACGGCTTCTTTGTTTGGCGGCCCACCCAATACCACCTACTCAGAAGTAACCGGTGCCGTTATGCTGACCCGCAACTTCAACCCTCAGGTAATGACCTGGACAGCGGTGATAGCCATCGTGCTGGCATTTGTCGGTAAGATGGGCGCCAGCTTGCAAACCATTCCAACGCCGGTGATGGGCGGGATCATGACCCTGTTGTTTGGCTCAATCGCGGTCGTCGGTTTAAACACTTTAGTGAAATCAGAAACCGACCTCAGTGCCCCCCGTAACCTCAGCATCATTGCACTGATATTGGTATTTGGTATTGGTGGAATGCAACTGGGTGGTACAGAGTTTAGTCTACAAGGGGTAAGCCTTTGCGCCATTCTTGGCATTGTGCTTAACCTGGTGCTGCCTCACCCAAAACCAGCCGCATAACGCTTAATTGGTGTGACAACAGAGCGACCATTCCAAGGTCGCTCTGTCCGTTATGAAGCACCAATTTAGACTTCAACCAAACGATTTTCTGACCCGCTCTTCAAACTCCATTTCTTGATCGCGAAATGACTTAAGCAACTTATAACTGAGCGGCAGCCGTCGGTGTGGCCGTGTCGTTTTGACCTTGCGATAACTCGGATGTTTGGAGAGATCAATCACCCCCATGGACCAACGCGAAAAATTACGCTTTGGCAGGTCGTTAATGATCAACGCGACCACTTCGGTATGCCTTGGATCTTGTTGAATATTCTTATACAAACGCTCAACATGATCTCTTTCACCTTCAATCACTTGCATGAAGTGATGTCCATCATAAAGTAACATGCCGGAAATGCCATTGAGCTGATTAGTCGATTTGCAAAAACGATTTAACTCAACCAACTGCTCATCAGACAGAGGTGCCGTTACAGTGCTGACATAAATAAGCTCTATCAAGGCCATGGAAACCCCCTTGTTCACCCTGAAGATAAGCATAGTCGAACGCAGTTATTGCGCAAAACCAATCAATGGAACAAAAGGGCCGGCCCGAACACCTTATATGTATCAATAATGTAAACGCCAATTGGCCGGACACGGCTGCCAGGACGCTATAGGCCCAATCCGCCAGCCTGCTTAATTTGCGCTTGCGATGAATATACGTTGTGGAGCTGTGGGGAGGACAACGGGGCCAGGTTCACCCGGCCTCGTCAGTATAGAAAGGCGTGCTCAGCGTGCTAAATTAAAAACTCGCAATCAGTCTGTCTGCTAACACAAAATACTGATTAAGGTGCTTTTTAGTCTGCTCTTTACGGTTTCTTTCTGAATTAAGGTGGATGTTTTCTACCACAACCGCAAGATCATCTGCGAGCTTTTTGTTGTCGCCGATAAGGTTAAATGTGAAAAATTCAACGCTTTTCTCAAGCGTATACGTGATCACGTGGATCTGCTGTAACTCAGCTTCGTCCAGATCTCGTTTGCTTCTAATTTCTGAGGTTTTTTCAATGAAAATCTTTCTTGCATCTTCGATGGAAGTCACGTCTGCCACTTTAAGGTGTTGAATAGATTTTTCGCCCGATTCATCACTCGCTTGTACCGTTGTTGAAAAAACAGCAGCCATAAGTAATACAATTAAAGTTCTCATTTTATCTCTCTATTGTTGAAGTATAAGGGTCAATAGGGCGGTTTTTAATTGTTGGGTACTGATAAAACCGGCAACTGGAGGTGTATTTTAACAATCCCTGAGCCTCTTTAAAAGTTGTCGGGATTGCACCTGATAGCCAGCGCGCGTTGCGATATTAAAACGTCACAGGCCAAAAACCGCTTTGCTCTGATCTTACTAGACGTTCAATACTGGAAAAAATTTATCATTTTCTCAAAAATCGCCGATTATTGAATTTGAGCCCGCCTCAGATAAAGGTTTGAGCTCACCTTACTGACATAATGATCTGAGTGAAAACAGCATTGGTACCTGCTGGCTAAGGTACGCGTTCAGCGAGCAAAGAGGAGATTGAATTAACCCACCATGCGCTCAAGTCCAAACACTGCTTCGAACTTCAGCATGGTTCTTTGAATCTCAGCTATAAAAAACCTAGCTAAAAAGCTGGGTTATAAAAAGTGGTAACCTTGAGCGGACTCTTAACTTACATCAGTGCCACGCCCGGCGTGGGGCTCAAGTCCGACACCACACTCGGCTAAACATTAAAATTTAGGCATAAAAAAACCCAGCTAAAAAGCTGGGTTATAAAAAGTGGTACCCTTGAGCGGACTCTTAACTTATATCAGTGCCACGCCCGGCGTGGGGCTCAAGTCCTACACCACACTCAACAAAACATTAAAATTCAGGCATAAAAAAACCCTGACCTAATCGGTCAGGGTTATAAAAAGTGGTACCAGTGGGCGGACTTGAACCGCCACGCCCGAAGGCAACGGATTTTGAATCCGTCATGTCTACCAATTCCATCACACTGGCATAATTTTTCTTTAATCTTCTAACCAAGAGAAAATAAAGAAAAACCACTTTGAGCTTAGGCTTTGTTTTATATGCCTTCGTCTCTATGCCCAGCATTATACAAATTGGCGGGAGGGTAGCAAGCATTTTTTACAAAACGTCGTTTAAGTGCTTGGTAAATGAACAGTCGCTGAAAACTAGTCGGGTTTTTTAGTGTTAGATTAAAAATCAGGTAGAATAAGTCATATTTCGGCTTTAATGAGTGAACTAAATGGCTTCGTTTCCCCGTGCGGGCTTAACCCGTCGTCTTGCATCTCTGATCTATGATGGTCTGGTTGTGATTGCATTTGCAATGCTATCCATGGTGGTTTTTTTATTGATAATTGAAGGCTTTATCTCTTTGGGCTGGATCTCACAAGGAAACCATGAAGACGTGTCAGCGCTGATTCAGGCCTCTCCCCTGTTGTCATTTTTCCGCGGATTTGTGCTGATTGCCGTATCTGTGCTGTTTTTTGCTTACTTTTGGGTTAAAAGCGGTCAAACCATCGGCATGCGCGCCTGGCGACTGAAAGTACAAACGCCAGATGGTGAGCTACTCGGCTGGCCAAGAGCTTGTGCACGGGCCTTATGCGCATTGCTGGGGCTGGGTAACCTGCTGGTATTACTCGACTTTAAACACAAACGCGCTCTGCAAGATATGATTTGTGGCACTGAAGTCGTGGTGCTGAGCAAAGAAGAGAACAAACGCATTTACGACAGCCTGGATTAAGAAGGTCATAGCATTGCAACAAAAAAGCCTGACTCAGTCAGGCTTTTTTGTTTTCATCCTCTTTCTTACCCGCGTTGGCGGTTAAGAAGATAAAACGCCGTTGCGGTAAATAAGACGCTAGGCATCACAGCCCCTACGACCGGCGGGATCTGATACACCATAACGATTGGACCGAAAATTTCGTTGCTCAGGTGGAAGATAAGCCCGGTGATCACCCCCATGATAATACGCGCGCCCATGCTCACAGAACGTAGTGGCCCAAATATAAAAGACAGAGCTACCAGCAGCATTACTGCAATCGTGACCGGTTGCATCACTTTGCGCCACAGCGCCAGTTCATAGTTACTGGTGTCCTGCTCATTTTGCTTCAGATACTGCAAATACGACCACAATCCAGAGAAAGACAATGCGTCTGGTTCTACCGAAGCCACGTCCAGTCGGTCCAGCGTCAGCTGTGATGCATAATTAAGTGTCTGAGCGTATTGCGTAGTGATCTGTTGCTCTTCAATGGTCACTTCCTCAATGGCTTTAAGCTGCCAACCGTCATCGGTCGCAGTACCAGACTTAGCACGGGTGATTTTCAGCAGGTTAAGATCATCATCGAAATGATAAATATTGATATTTTGCAGATTGCCGGATTTTTCGATGTTAGCAATATTAATAAAATTACTGCCATCTTTGGCCCACACGCCCTGCTGCGCCTCAAACACCTCACCACCATTAATTGCCTGATTACGCAGTTGTTTAGCCGTTTTTTCGGCCTGTGGCGCGCCCCACTCACCCAATGCCATCATGCATAATGCCAGCACAATTGCCGATTTCATCACCGACCCAATGATCTGTAATCGCGACATCCCCGCAGCCTGCATCACCACTAATTCGCTGCTCGAAGCCAAAGCCCCAAGCCCGGTCAGGCCACCAATCAGAGCCGCCATTGGAAAGAACACCACAATATCACTGGGCATGCTGTACAGCGTGAACAGCAACGCATCCATGACATCATAGGTGCCACGACCCACAGAGCGTAACTGCTCAATAAATTTAATTAAGGTATTGATCCCCACAAACACCAACAAGGCAAAGCCTGTGGTTTGTAAAATGCTGCGCCCGAGATACCAATCCAGGGTTTTCATCATTGCTGTGGCTCCCGTTTTAACAGCATAGCGCGCACCCAAACACCAAAAGGCCGGCCTTTGGCTATCAGGTAAGCACCAATAAATAACACACACAAGTGGATCCACCACAAGCCAACCGAGGTTGGTACCTTACCTTCGGCGACCAGATATTTACCCGCATTGAGCATGATAAAGTAACCCAGATAAATACAAATCGCCGGAACCAGTTTGGCAAACTTACCCTGTCTGGGATTAACGACACTCAGCGGAACCGCCAGTAAGGTCAGCAAAATAATAGAAATTGGCACAGATAAACGTAGCTGGAACTGGGCAATAGCCTCGGGTGTGCCCATCTGCAGCAGGCTGGACGAGGGCAAGTCTTCAAGCTTACGACGTCGCTGTTCAATTTCCTGCTCACGGATCTGCACCTGGTAGCTGCTAAACTCAGTTTTGTTCAGCGCCTGACTGAAACCGTCGGTTTCGAATCGTTTTCCCTCACTGAGCACCAGCTGCTGCTCACCGGTTCCCTCTTCAACAACCCGGCCATTCTGAGCAAACACGATACGTGCAGCCTGATTTGAATCGCGATCGGGTAACTGAGCAACAAACACTCGATTTAGCTCTTTGCCCTGATCACTGGTGTTGTGGACAAATACCACCGCCTTTTCATTGCCCGTTTGCTGGAAGCGCCCGGCCCGGATCTGACTGAGCCCGGATTCTGCATTGGCTTGTTCGCGCAGCTGATTTTCTTTTTCACCCGCCCAGGGCGCCAGATATAAGCTCAGCACAGCAGCCATCAACGCAATCACAAAACTGGACACCAAAGTCACGCGCACGACATACCATTCACTGACGCCGCACGCTTTAAGCACTGTCATTTCGCTGTCAGCATAGACCCGACTATAGGCGAGGATAATGCCCAAAAATAAGCTTAATGGCAGGATATATACCGCCAGCTTAGGTAAGTTTAGGGCCAGAAAAGACATAACAAGTTTTCCCGGAATGCTGCCACCTGAGGCCTCAGCCAAAATCCGGACAAACTTCTGCGAGATGAAGATGGTCATAAGGGTCATAAAAACGGCGACCTGAGATTTTAATATCTCAGCAGTCAGATATCGAAAAATAAGCAATGTCCGCCCCTATAAAACGTCTCATTTCACTGGAATAGTAGGAAATTTTGAGTAAACTGGTTATTTTAATCACTTTATTATATGCCATCGGATCCAAATATCCTACTAAAGCAACAGGCTAAAGCGCCAAATGCACGCGTCAGTTAGCCGTTTTTTAGTTCAGCACCTAGAAATGGAGTGGCTGAGGCATAAAAAGTTCAAAAAAGACAGCACATTGACTCAGGAGTCGCAATGGAATTCAGCGTAAAAAGTGGTAGCCCAGAAAAACAACGCAGTGCGTGTATTGTTGTCGGCGTATACGAACCACGCCGCCTTTCACCCGTAGGGGAGCAGCTGGATAAAATCAGCGAAGGGTATATTTCTAATCTGCTGCGCCGCGGAGACCTAGAAGGTAAACCCGGCCAGGTGCTTTTACTTCACCATGTACCAAACGTATTGAGTGAACGTGTGCTACTTGTGGGCTGTGGTAAAGAGCGTGAACTAGACGACAAACAGTACAAACAGATCATCGCCAAAACCATCAGCACCTTAAATGACACAGGTTCAATGGAAGCCGTTTGCTTTCTGACTGAACAGCACGTTAAAGGACGCGATACTTACTGGAAAGTTCGCCAGGCCGTCGAAACCACTCAGGACAGCCTTTACACCTTTAATCAGCTGAAAAGCAAAAAGAGCGAAGCACGTCGTCCACTACGTAAAATTGTTTTTAACGTACCAACACGCCGTGAATTGCCGATTGGCGAGAGCGCCATCGAGCATGGACTGGCCATCGCGGCCGGTGCCACTTTATGCAAAGACGTGGCAAACATGCCGCCAAATATCTGTAATCCTCGCTACTTAGGTGAGCAGGCTCAGGCATTAGCCGATGAATTCGACAACGTCACGGTTAATCTGGTTGGCGAAAAGGAAATGGAAGAGCTGGGTATGCACTCATATTTGGCAGTTGGTCGCGGTAGTGACAATGAATCCGTGATGTCGGTGATCCATTATAACGGCGCCCCACAAAAGCAAGCGCCTATCGTGTTCGTCGGTAAAGGCCTGACGTTTGATTCAGGCGGTATTTCTATTAAGCCAGGCGAAGGCATGGACGAGATGAAATACGACATGGGTGGCGCCGCCGGTGTACTGGGTCTGATGCGTGCCGTCGTGCAAATGCAACTGCCTCTGAACGTCATCGGCGTGCTGGCTGGCTGTGAAAACATGCCGAGCAGCAATGCTTATCGCCCGGGTGACATCCTGACTACTATGTCTGGCCAGACGGTTGAAGTACTCAATACCGATGCAGAAGGCCGACTGGTCCTGTGTGATGCACTGACCTATGTTGAAGCGTTTGAACCAGAAGTGGTCGTTGACGTGGCCACCCTGACCGGTGCCTGTATTATCGCCCTGGGCCATCATGCAACCGGTTTGTTATCGAACCA
Organism: Pseudoalteromonas rubra; assembly: GCF_005886805.2. Taxonomy (NCBI): domain Bacteria; kingdom Pseudomonadati; phylum Pseudomonadota; class Gammaproteobacteria; order Alteromonadales; family Pseudoalteromonadaceae; genus Pseudoalteromonas; species Pseudoalteromonas rubra. Next base: position 721,257 of record NZ_CP045429.1, on the reverse strand, counting down.
CAACCCGTTGGCGCATGACTTACTTAAAGCGTCTGAGCAAAGTGGCGACCGCGCATGGCAACTGCCGTTGTGGGATGACTATCAGGAACAATTGAAAAGCCCGTTTGCCGACTTCACCAACCTGGGTGGTCGCCCTGCCGGGACGATTACCGCCGCCTGCTTCTTGTCTAAATTCACCAAGAAGTACAACTGGGCACACCTGGACATCGCAGGGACAGCCTGGCGCAGTGGTGCCAATAAAGGCGCAACCGGTCGCCCGGTCCCTATGTTAATGCAATACCTGCTTAACCGCGTGGACGTGACTGAGCAACCTCAGGACTAATTCATGCTGTGACAGCCGATGTCGCGCACCACGTTGATTGATGATAGCCGTATTCTGTGTCAGAATGCGGCTTTATTTTGAACGCCGTGTCATTTAAAGGCTTTCCCCTTGTGACAGGGCGTTTCGCTAGCTAGAAAACCACATGTCATGACCATCAACGCACGCTTTTTTGTATTAAAGCAGGACAATGAGCCGGGCAAGCCAGTGCCGGCTCATTTTGATCTCGCCGCACGCAGCGCCGCAAAGCTGTACCGCGCCGGACAACGTGTCTTTATTTACGTGGACAGCGTTGAAGATGCCCATGCGGTTGACGAGCACTTGTGGTGTTTTGAGGCCGACAGTTTTGTACCTCACAACCTGCAAGGCGAAGGCCCCAAAGGGGGCGCACCGGTCGAGATCGGCCAGATGCCACCAGTTGGCAGACGCACCATTTTAATTAATCTGGCACAACAGCTGCCGGATTTTGTGCGCCGATTCGACAAGATCTACGATTTTGTGCCGGTTGAAAGCAATGCCAAACACGCGGCACGCCAGCGGTTCATGCAACTGCGTCAGCTCGGCGCTGAAATTTCAACCAAAGAAATTGACAACTAAAGTATTTTTTAAGGTTCTGTGTAATGGATAAAACCTATAATCCGCAAGATATCGAACAGTCTTTGTACCAAGGCTGGGAAGAGAATGGCTACTTTAAGCCATCAGGTCAGGGCGATGCCTATTCGATCATGATCCCACCACCGAATGTCACGGGTAGCCTGCACATGGGCCACGCCTTCCAGGACACCATCATGGACACCCTGATCCGCTACCAGCGTATGCAGGGCAAAAATACTTTATGGCAGGTGGGAACAGACCACGCTGGTATCGCAACCCAAATGGTTGTTGAGCGTAAGCTGGCCGCTGAAGAAAGCAAAACCCGTCACGACCTGGGCCGCGAAGAGTTTATCAACCGTATCTGGCAGTGGAAAAACGAGTCAGGTGGCACCATCACCAAGCAGCTTCGTCGCCTGGGTGCATCGGTAGACTGGGATCGTGAGCGCTTTACTATGGACGACGGCCTGTCTGAAGCAGTTAAAGAAGTCTTTGTTCGTTTATATAAAGACGACCTGATCTACCGCGGTAAGCGCCTGGTTAACTGGGATCCAAAACTGCACACCGCGATTTCTGATCTGGAAGTAGAAAACAAAGACAAGCAGGGCCACATGTGGAACCTGCGTTACCCGCTGGCTGATGGTGTTAAAACCAAAGACGGCAAAGACTACATTGTAGTGGCAACAACGCGTCCGGAAACCATGCTGGGCGACACCGGTGTGGCAGTCAACCCGGATGATGAGCGTTATCAGGACCTGATCGGCAAAGAGATCTTACTGCCAATCGTCAATCGTCGTATCCCAATCGTTGCCGACGAACACGCAGACATGGAAAAAGGCACAGGCTGTGTGAAGATCACACCAGCGCACGACTTCAACGATAACGAAGTTGGTAAGCGTCATCAGCTGCCCATGATCAACGTCTTCAACAAAGATGCGGCGATTTTGAGTGAAGGCGAAACCTTCACTTTTGATGGTAAGCCACTGGAGCTGGATGCACCATTACCTGAGCGCTTTCATGGTCTTGACCGTTTCGATGCCCGCAAACTGATTGTTGATGAGTTTGAACAAGCTGGCCTGCTGGAAAAAATCGACGACCACAGCCTGACGGTTCCTTACGGCGACCGCTCTGGTGTGGTCATTGAGCCACTGCTAACTGACCAATGGTATGTACGCGTTGCGCCACTGGCTGAGCCGGCAATCAAAGCCGTAGAAGACGGTGACATTCAGTTCGTGCCTAAACAGTACGAAAACATGTACTTCTCCTGGATGCGCGATATTCAGGACTGGTGTATTTCTCGTCAGCTATGGTGGGGACACCGTATCCCGGCCTGGTATGACAACGAAGGCAATGTTTACGTTGGTCGCGATGAAGCCGAAGTACGCCGCGATAACAACTTGGCAGACGATGTCGTTCTGAGCCAGGATGATGATGTACTGGATACCTGGTTCTCTTCTGCGCTGTGGACCTTCTCAACCCAAGGCTGGCCAGAAAATACTGACGACCTGAAGATGTTCCACCCGTCAGACACGCTGGTGACTGGTTTCGACATCATTTTCTTCTGGGTTGCCCGTATGATCATGATGACACTGCACTTTGTGAAAGACGACCAAGGCAAACCTCAGGTGCCATTTAAAACCGTTTACGTGACCGGTCTGATCCGTGACGAAAATGGCGACAAGATGTCTAAGTCAAAAGGTAATGTACTGGATCCGCTGGACATGATCGATGGTATCGATCTGGAAAGCCTGGTTCAGAAGCGTACCGGCAACATGATGCAGCCGCAGCTGGCCGCAAAGATTGAAAAGAACACTCGTAAGACTTTTGCTGATGGTATTGAAGCACACGGCACCGATGCGCTGCGCTTTACCCTGGCTGCTATGGCCTCAACCGGTCGTGATATCAACTGGGATATGAACCGTCTGGAAGGATATCGTAACTTCTGTAACAAGCTGTGGAACGCCAGCCGTTACGTGCTGATGAACACCGAAGAACAGGATTGTGGTTTCAACGGTGGCGAGATGCAGGTGTCTCTGGCGGATCGCTGGATTTTGGGTCAGTTCCAGAACACAGTGAAAACCTTCACTGAGCACCTAGACAACTACCGCTTTGACCTGGCCGCGAATACCATCTACGAGTTCACCTGGAACCAGTTCTGTGACTGGTACCTGGAGCTGACTAAGCCAATTCTGTTCAAGGGCAACGAAGCCCAGCAACGTGGTACACGCCACACCCTGATCACGGTTCTGGAAGGCCTGCTACGCCTGATGCACCCGCTGATGCCTTACATCACAGAAACCATCTGGCAGCGTGTTGCACCACTGGCTGGTATCGAAGCAAACACCATCATGTTGCAGCGCTTCCCGCAGTTTGATGCTGAGCAGGTAGATACGCAAGCAATGGAAGACCTGGAGTGGGTTAAACAATTCATTCTGGCTATCCGTAACATTCGCGGTGAGATGGACATCAGTCCAAGTAAACCGCTTAGCGTGTTACTGGCCAATGTCTCTGAGCAGGATCAACGCCGTCTTGACGACAACCAGGCATTCCTGAGCTCACTGGCTAAACTGGAAGACATCAAGGTGCTGGCAAGCAAAGACGAGGCCCCGGCATCCGCTACCGCCTTTATTGGTGACCTTGAGATCATGATCCCTATGGCAGGTCTGATTGATGTCGAAGCCGAAATGGCCCGTATCGCCAAACAGCTGGAAAAGGCAGAAAAAGGCCTGACACAGGTTGAGAAAAAGCTGGCAAACGAGAAGTTCGTCAACAACGCTCCTCCTGCGGTACTTGATAAAGAGAAAGCCAAACTGGCCGAGTACAGCGACGCCAAAGCCAAGCTACTTGAGCAAAAAGCCAAAATCGAAAGCCTGTAAAATTTAAACCTGAGTCAGTTAACTGACCCAAAGTTAAATCTCAAAAAGAAGCCGCTAAGCGGCTTCTTTTTTTACAACTCATTGTGCGTGTTGCTTACGTAATCATATCGGCTCACAGCTCTGAAGAGGTCGAAAAACGCGCTAACACCTGATATAGATTATTCATATCTATAGGCTTGCCAACATGCGCCACAAATCCCTGTGCCAAATACCCTTTCACATCTTCTGTCATCACATTCGCAGTCAGTGCAATAACAGGCATGTCCGCATGACTCTTGCTAATTTGACGCTGCGCTTCGTTGCCATCCATTTCTGGCATGTGAATATCCATCAGTATTAAATCAAAGTGAGTATGTAGTACCGCGTCGACAGCCTGAGTGCCATTTTCGACAATTGTCAGTGCTGCCTGTGTACTTTTTAAAATTGCCTTGATCAACATTTGGTTAATCTTATTATCCTCGGCAACTAGAATGTGTTTCCCCGTCAAATCTGGCGGCGATAACGATTCACTTTTTTGGCCACTCGATTTAAGTACTGTTTTCTCCAGGGGTAATACAACCTTAATTTGGGTGCCCTCTCCCTCTTTACTGATTAAATCCAAAGAGCCATTCATTAACTTAACAAGGCTCAGCGTGATAGACATCCCTAAACCTGTTCCACCATATTTTCGTGTAGTTGAACTATCCGCCTGAGCAAAACGCTCAAAAATCCGCTGCTGAGCTTCTACGCTCATCCCTATCCCTGAATCAATCACATCAATACAGAGCGCCTGTTGGTTATTCTGCTCTGTGCAGCTCACAATCACTTTAACACAACCCTGATCCGTAAATTTCACCGCATTAGAGATAAGATTGAGCAACACCTGTTTGACTCTGACAAGATCGCCCAGCCAGCCGTCTGTAAAGGACGACTCAATGCTCACAATCAATTCAATGCCTTTTTTGCTTACAATACTATCGAGGTCATATTTCACTGAATCCAACACATCGATCAACGAAAAGGGCGCCTGCTCAAGTGTTAACTGATTAGACTCAATTTTAGAATAATCCAGAATATCATTGATAACTGTCAGCAAGCTTTGCGCTGAAAAAGCCGCATTATCCAAGATAACTTTTAAATCAGATTCCAACCTGGCCTGATCAAGCAATTGCAACCCGCCCAATATGGCGTTCATCGGCGTCCGGATCTCATGGCTCATATTGGCAAGAAAATCACTTTTAGCTTTAGCTGCGTTTTCCGCTTCTTGCTTAGCCTTAATCATGGTTTTCATTGCTGTTACTTTTTCAGTGATATCATAGTTAACACCAATGACTTTAACGGCCTGATTTTGCTCATTTCGGATCACCTCAGCTGTCGCTTTCATGGTTCTTATCCGCCCATCGGGATGGACCACTCTAAACTCAGTATCGTAGTAACCTGTTCCTGCGATTGCCGATTCAAGCAAAGCTCTAGCTGAGGCAATATCATCAGGGTGAACACTGTTCTCCCAGGCTTCATAAGCACCTGAAAATGTCTCTTCCGAGATACCATACAACCTATACATCCAGTCATCCCATACCAGTGCATTGGTCAGCAAATCCCATTCCCATACACCTATCCCGGCAGAATCATTCGCTAATTGCATTCTAAATGCACTGACATCTGCCTTTTCCTTGGCCGCACGAATTTGCTCTTCCACTTCTTTTTGTTTTGAAATGTCCTGAACGACGGACCATATAAAGTCCTGTCCAGTGACGTCGGTTATCAAAATGCCTGATAACAATACGGGTAAGGTGTGTCCTAGCTTATGAATATACTCTTTCTGATATGGACCATAACGCCCCGTTTCTGCCATGTCAGCAAGTTGCTTAGCTTCTTGATCAGCATATTTTTTTGGCGTGAGTTGCCAGTAATCCATCTGATTTAGTTCATCAACACTGTACCCCGTAAAACGACTAAATTCTGCGTTGATATAATCGAACCGGCCATCTTCCAGATAGTTAATGGCGATACCAATCGGTGCAAGATCCACAAACTCCGCAAACTTTTGCCTTTCTTGTTCGAGCAAAGTTTCAATCTGCATACTGGCTCCACCCAATGTATGCATACGGACTTCAAGATCAGAGACAAATGCCAGCAAAGACTTCTTAGCGCCATGTTCAACCAAATGTCCACGGACCCTGACAGGAAAACGCGCGCCTGTTTTATGCTGATGTTGAGTTTCGAAATCGATGTGCTTGTTACTCTGCACCCTCAACCAAAACTCAGCCCAGCTTTTTGGTGCGAAACTGGGGTTGCACACCCAAATTTGCGATCCAATCAGTTCACCTTTTGCATAACCCAGTTTTTTACTTGCAGCACTGTTGAGATACAGGATTTCAGAGTCAGAACTTATCCATAAGATTTCATCGGTCGTATACTCCATTGACAACTTCAGAAATTGAAGCAACTCAGTTTCACTCATACTGCGCGGAAACTGTGCAGGTTCAGCATCGAATTGTGGTGTTCCGTCCAAAATTTTTACATCCGGTAATTTAGCCATACTGAAGTCAAAGAAGTGTTCATGCTAAAAATGTAGGCGAAAAAAAACGGATGATAAAGTCAGGGTGCTTTTGCATTGGCTAGATCAATCTGATGCAGTTCCAGCAGCCTCATTTGCGATTGAAGCAAAAAGCCACACCAACCAGTCAAAAGCAACAAAAAAACAAATAAAAAAACCCATAAAGAAAACAAGGCGCAACCTTGCATTTTCAAATGTGACAATATAGGGTACGCAAAACAACAGGTACAAATGTAAATAAGAAGAAACTAATTTATGATAAGAACTAAGCTTACAATACTGGCAGCCTGTATTGCTGCTACCCACAGCGTAGCCGTCTCGGCTAACGACTATCCACTAATGCCTGGCGATCCGTTGGTCTCTCATCAGTGGCATTTGCAAAATACAGGTCAGGCAGCATTCTCTGACAGAGGTGGTAAAGCCGGTGAAGACATGAACTTGTCACTGACCCATGCGCTGGGCATTTTGGGCACAGGTGTGACAGCCGCGGTGATCGATGGCGCCGTAGAGCTAACCCACCCGGATCTGCGCGACAACGTGCGCCCTGGTTCATGGAACTTTACCACTGATACACCGGATCTGGTCCCTGGTGGCCCCACAGATCGTCACGGCACGTCGGTTGCCGGGATCATTGCTGCCAGTGCCTTTAACGGCATTGGTGGACGAGGCATCGCACCACGCGCCGGTATTGTGGGCTTTAATCTGATCTCATCAGGCAACTACAATACCGCCAACTGGCTACAATCGCACGGCATGTACTCAGATGGCTATAATAAACATTCTTTTGATTTCCCAAGAATTTTTAACCAAAGCTATGGCCGCACTATGTCTGCACCAGACAGCTTTGACTACACAGTCGATCCCTGGCTGAAAACCTATGAAGATGCCCAGGAAGAGATCACCCGTACCACTCATGGTGGACGTGGTGCCCTGTTCGTCAAATCTGCGGGTAATGGCTACGCCAGACAAACTTTTACCGACCCTCGTTTTGGCTCCGGCTATCTGCGCTTTGAAAACAACAACCATGGCCTGCCTTTACAGAACGTCAACCTGGAGCAAATGGATACCTCATTTTGGAATATGGTTGTGTCGGCCTACAACGCCGATGGCCAGTTGTCTTCATACTCCACCGTTGGTTCAGCAGTATTCGTATCAGCCACGGGCGGTCAATATGGTGTCTATACCCCGGCAATGGTCACGACCGATCTGACCGGCTGTGATGCTGGCTACAACCCGGCTTATGGTCGCAATGACTTACATGGTGGCCATCCATTAGATCCGAACTGTGATTATGGCGCGCGCTTCAACGGGACGTCTTCGGCAGCCCCAAGTGCCGCGGGTGCCATTGCCCTGATCATGTCTGCCAACCCGGCATTGAGCTGGCAAGATGTGCGTCACATACTGGCCAGCACCGCCAGACAAATCGATCCGGATAACGCCGGTGTGGCACTGTCGTTTGAAACTGCGCAAGGTGACACGGTCAGCTATCAGGCCATTGACGCCTGGCAAACCAACGCTGCAGGCTATGCCTTCCATAACTTCTATGGCTTCGGTGCAGTAGACGTTGACGCAGCCGTCAACATGGCGCGCTTCTATGACCAACAGCTGGGTCAGTTCACACAAACTGAACGCTTTACAGTGACAGCTAACAGTGCCATTCCAGATGGCGATATCAATGGGGTATCAAGCACTTATCAGTCAACAGAAGTGATGACAGTCGATGCCATTCAGGTACGTGTTAACATCGACCACACCAGCACTAGAGATTTAGCCATTGAACTGATTTCTCCATCAGGTACGCGCAGTGTGATCATGACACCACGCACAGGCACCATCCTGGGGCAAAACGGCATGGAAAATACACAAATGCTGACACATCACTTCTATGGTGAGCAGGCACAAGGTGAATGGACCCTTCGTGTCATCGATACAGCAGCTCAGGACGAATTCTATGTTTTCGACCCGCGTGCAGCTGGTGCGCCCAACGTCAACATGGTGCACAGAAACAATTCAGACAATGGCCTGCTGAAGTCGTGGGACATTCGCTTCATCGGTCGTAAATAAGGAGTACTGACATGAAAAAATACTTACTCACCACCGCATTACTTGCCTGCGGAATTTCAACTGCCAGTGCATCCAGTAACGAAGTGTATGAAGCACAACCGCTCAGTGCGACACTCAGCCATAGCGTGACGCTCAATGGAAAAAGTTACTTGTCTGCCAGTGAGCACTTGCTAACAGGTGTAGCAATCACAGATGCGAAAACCGGCACCACCTACATTTTAACTGGTGAAGTGGTTGCAGAGCTGGAGCCGCTCATCAATGCACAGGAATTTGCTGCGGCACATAACCTGGAACTGGTTTATGTACGGGCCAATCGTGCCATCTTCGCAGCACAACCTGGTACAGAGCTGAATGCCTTTAAAGCCCATATCGAGGGCCTGGCAGGGGTGACCAGCACCCAATTTGGTATTGATATCGAGGGCCTGGAGTCAGAGTAGCGGGTATACAAACCCAGCACTCAGGTGCTGGGTAGCTCTTCTGAGCAGCCATAGTCTCAGCGCATGTTCACCACATGCGCCTATCCCAATCACTTAACTTTTTGCTCGCCCAGCCAGTTAATTCGATACAGGTCCCGCCTTCTGTCCAGATAGTTTCTGACGGAGCCCTCGTGACGCAACTCGTGTAACTTCTCCAGATCCAAGTCGACTATCAGAGTCATCTCTGTGTTGGGGGTGGTTTCGGCCATAGTGGCATCGTGAGGAAATGCAAAATCTGAGGGCGAGAACACCGCAGACTGGGCGTACTGGATATCTGCGCCATCGACCTTAGGTAAGTTACCCACACTGCCTGCCGTCACCACATAGCATTCGTTCTCTATGGCGCGGGCTTGGGCACAACAGCGTACCCGTAAATAAGCATTTTTGGTATCTGTCCAGAATGGGACAAACAAGATCTGCATGCCCTGCTCTGAGAGTAACCGCCCCAGTTCAGGGAATTCCACATCATAGCAAATGAGGATGCCTATTTTTCCAAAATCGGTATCAAACACGTTCAGACTGTCGCCACCTTGCATGATCCAGGTACTTTTTTCATAGGGAGTCGGGTGGATCTTGGTTTGCGATTCAATGGTGCCATCACGACGGCAGAAATAGGACACATTGTAGAGGGCTTTGTCTTCAATCACCGGGATGGAGCCGGCGATGATATTGATGTTATAACTCACTGCCAGATGCGAAATAGCCTCCACCACTTCTGTCGAGAACTCAGCCAGCGCTTTGATTGAGTCCAGTGAACTTTCGTGTGCTTCAATACCCATCAGGGGCGCATTAAACAGCTCGGGTAACAACGCCAGATCACATTGATAGTCAGCCAGCGCGTCAATAAAAAACTCCACATGCTGTGTCAGCTCTTCCACAGAATGCAATGGCCGCATTTGCCACTGCACACAGCCGACCCTGGCCGACTTCTTCACCGCACCAAACAGCGGCACTTCATTGCGTTCGTAGTAAAGATTGGTCCATTCCAGTAAAGTGGCATAGCCTTTCGATTCTTTGTCTTCGGGGAGGTATTTATTAAGCACCCGTTTAACCTCAAAATCGTTGGACAGTTGAAAGCTCAAAATGGGGTCGTAAATTTCTTTCTTTTTGACCAGTTCAATATATTTCTGTGGCGACATCTCACTGGCATGGTGCTGATAGTTGGGAATACGCCCGCCTGCCACAATCGACTTAAGATTGAGACTCTGGCAGAGCTCTTTTCTGGCTTCATATAACCGCCTCCCCAGGCGCATCCCCTGATAATCGGGATGCACAAAGACTTCTGCGCCGTACAACACGTCGCCGAGTGGGTCATGAGTGGTCAGATAGGCATCGCCGGTGATCTCCTCATAGGTGTGATGATCGCCAAACTTGTCGTAATCCACAATCAATGAGAACGCAGCTGCGACGACTTTACCATGATCCTCAATACAGATCTGGCCTTCGGGAAAACTAGAGAGCTGAGCCTTAAACTGCTTTTCTGAAGGTGCCCCGCCTAAATCAGGGTAAACAATGGCCATGACTTCTTTAAGATCTGCGTAGTCACCTGCCTCCAGGCTGCGCAGATTGAGTTTATGTTCAAAGTTCTCCGTTAAATTACCGTCGCTCATTGTGGCTCCTGCTTTGCAATATTCACTGTTTACGGTGTTATACGACCACCTTAGTTAAAGATAGTCGCTGCAAAATAAGCGCACAAATTAGCGTAGCAAAGTTAGGCATGAGGGTGTTCTGGTTTACTCAGCGCGGGCCAGCCAGCTCATGACATTCAGCAAAAACCCCTCATTGTGCTCAGCACCGGCAGAAGCCAGACCATATTTTTTACCAGTTTTGCTATCAACCTGAGATGAGAACATCATGCCTTCAGCAAATACCGCAACGCGGCCTTTCCCAAGCTCGAATACGGCGCCCTGGCTCCAGCCTGCGACATCCACACGAGGACTGTCGGCTGTGATCTGAAAGGGGACCTCTGGTGTCACCGCTATCTTCCCTGAGCCAAGCGTCAGTAACGAAACAGCACCTAGTGGTACTTTGAATGCCGACCCGCCAAAGGAGCGCACCTGCTCGATTTGACCTGTCGATTGCTCTGCCGCGGCTGATGCAGCCCCGCCAACCGCACTGGTAACGCCAAACCCGGTCATAGACACCGCGCCGGGCAAGGTTCTCAATGCGGGCACCACGGCCAGTGAGATGGCGTGTTGTGCGAGGGTATTATCAGCGGTACTAAACTGCGCTTCACCCACATGACCATGACTGAATTCAACGCCCAGTGCTGTTGTCAGGTTATCGATCACGCGGGGAAACGGCGTATGATCCGCCACTAAAAACAGCGATCCGCCCTGCTCTATCCAGCCGATAACGGCGCTCACCTCTTGCGCTGTAAACGCCTTACCAAAGGGAGGGCTCCAGTCTGTGCGATTACGGTCCAGCGCATTGGCTATCACAAGAATATCAGCCTGGTTTAAGTGTGCTGTGCTGAATGGCTGACTGCTGGCTCTCACAGTATAGCCATCACTTTGCAATACCTGAGTGAAGGCCCGATAGCGGCCATGCATAGTCAGAAAGTTATGGTGTGCCTCATCAAACAACACCAATGGGCTACTATCTGCTGAGAAACGCCGTTCAGTATTTTGGGGTGTGAAGTCCGGGTCGCCCTGCTGGGTACTGTCAGTACAGGCAATCAAGCCTGACCCGACGCTCACGGAGAGCATGCCCGCAGTCAGCGCTTTGGCTAGCCAATTCATTGTGTGCTGTCCTTACTTTTCCATCATGCATTGGCAAGTATTAGCAAAGATCCGACGACTTACCAGAAAAGAACAGCCAGGGCCTCTGCTCGCTTAACACGTCAGGCGAGCAGATAAGTTAACTCAATGACCGCAACGGTTATCGAATCCCGATACTCTCACGGATCTTGGCCATTTGCTCTTGCAGGCTGTGCTGAATATCACGTACCTGCTGGTTAGAGCCATTCACCTGCTGCTTCATCGTGGCCATTGCGCTGCTGAAGTTATCGACCAATGTACTTTGCTGCTGCGCCAGTTCCATGGCATGTTCAGCGACCTGACTGGCACTTTGCGCGCGCTCTGCGACGCCTTCAGAGTTCCCCTTTAACTCCTGAGCATGCTCTGTCTGTTGCTGTGCTTCATCAGCCAGTGCGCTGATCTGTGAAGACACTTTGCTTGAGTTATCACTGAGAATATTCAGTTGTTCATTGATATCAGAGAGTGAATCCTGCGTTTGCTGCGCCAGCTTACGCACCTCATCGGCCACAACAGCAAACCCGCGCCCATGCTCACCCGCACGCGCTGATTCAATGGCGGCGTTCAGTGCCAGCAAATTGGTTTGTTCTGCAATGGTGCGGATCATTTCGATCACTTTGCCCACATCGGCAACGCCATTGAGTAGCTCATTAAGGCTGGACAAGCCTTGCTCTACCCGTTGTTGTGTGCTGGAACTTGCGCTTAGCATCGATTCAGCGTAACCGACACTTTGTTTCATCGCAGAGAAGGTTTCACCCGCATTATCTGATACCTGTTGGTTGATTTCGCTGGCTTCCAGACCCAGCGCTTTAATCTCATCCAGCTGGTCCTGGTTCTGCTCTACTTGTGTTGAGGTGGTCTCAGCCAGTTCGCTGATACTGGCCAGGTTGGTATTCATATCCTGCATAAAGTCATTGATCACCGCCAGCATTTGTTCGCGCTCCTCAGCTTCACCGCGCTGACGTTCAATCAGTTGGTTAAAGTAACTGGCGATTTCACCAATTTCAGTATTGGCATTCTGACTGTCGATGTTTTTCAACTCATTGCTCTCTATCAGGAACGCAAAGCCATTACGTAACTGACGCAGTGGCGTCAATACCTGGCTAAACTGGACGATGTAAACAGCAATGGCCAACAGTACCAGCAAGCCGATCGCCACGCCAAAGATAGTAAACACGTTTTTCTTCAGTGAATTCTGCTCGGCTTGTAGTGCCACTTCAGCACTCAGCACCAGTGCCGAAATATCCTTAATATCACCTCTTAACTGCGCCATACCCTGCTGACGCTGCTCGGCCTGGGCCAGGGTGTTTTCCAGATCGCGACTAAACCGCTTAGGCCAGCTGATCAGCTCGGCCTTAATTTCTAAAGCCAAATCTTCAGCTTCCGCGCCCAAAAACAGCTCATCTTCATCAATTTCACTCATTACGCCCAGATTGCCAAGGCGATCGATTTGTTGCGCCAGCTCCTGAAGACGACGCACACTGTTCATCAGGTTCTGACGTGTTTGCTGCTCAAAATGGATCACGAGCTGGTAGGTGTAAATGCTCAGGTTGGTCACTTCACCATAATAGTCTGAAGCCAGTGCATAGTAACGCGGTGCAAGCGGATGTTCAGGGGCTTTGGCGGTGTAACTCATTAATGATGACGCCGAGCCTGACATCTGCCTGATGGCATTGTCCAGTAATGCCATTTCATTGCCCGACAGCTTGCCCAACGCGCGATACTTGCCATTGATGTCCGCATCGAGTGCATCAAGCTGACTGGTCATATCGCTGGCAAGGGTTGAAGGCAACGCTGTCAATTGCTGTTGTTTAAGTTGCGCTATTTGTCCGCTGGCTTTACTGAGCTCCTGGCTGTCGCCACTGCTCAGATAGTCTTCGATCGTACCGGCTAAATCGATCAGTATGGTGTTTTTCAGCGTAACATAGGCGTTGTTTTGTTTGTCTAATTCACTAAAGACCTGACTGGCCCAAAACAAAGTGGCAGCAAGCACGATACTGGCCAAGGCCAGTAACACGGCAAGCAGCCGGGTAAAGGTAGAAACACGCATAGATACTACAGCCATATTGATTCAAATTCGGGCGTAGACTATTAATGTTTTATGACAATTTGATGTAGATTGCTCAGAAAGTAGCCAGGCGATTTTAAAAACATACTTTTGGCGTAGGAGAACTCTCTACCTTTTACAGGAACTTTACTTCATACAGATGACAGCCTGCTCAGAATGGTCAATTTCAGACTCTACTTTTGCTTTAAAAGCCCATTTTTAGCACAAAACGGGGAGTAGCTTCTTCTATTTTCAGCTTGTTTTTTAGCCACACATAAACAAAAGGTTGTCCGGCTAAAGCCTGAGTGGCTGCATTGAATGCAATAAATGAATAAAGCGCAGGCTTGCCGTGTTGCCGTTAAGCAGTGTCCGTATCCAATGCGGGGTGACTGAAAGACACGAAAAGTGGCGCGTAAATAGTGCTACTTCATCGCGGCTTTGACATAAACATCAAAACGATTCTTTTTGGTCTCTATCTGCATACTGGGTTTTTGCTCGTTCAGGAAAGGCGCATAATCCGGGCGTTTAACCACAACCCGCTTGGTGGCCAGTGCATAAGCGAATGGCAATAAAGCATCGGCGTCATCATCTCCCCCGACCAGGGACTGGAACACCCGCATTTCTTTTTTAACCTGAGCTGATTTCTCACGATGCGGAAACATGGGGTCCAGATAAACAACGTCCGGGTTTAACGCACTTTGCGCTAACAAGTCATGGCTGGAGCCAAAGATCATCCGCATATTTTGCTGCATCCAGCTGCCGATTTCACTATCCTGATAGGCGCGCTCCAGACCGTCAAACAGCAAGGCAGCCACCACCGGATGGCGTTCGTGCAATATCACTTCACACCCCAACGCAGCCAGCACAAACGCATCGCGTCCCAGTCCAGCGGTTGCATCAAGTACCACTGGGGTTGCACCTTTATTCAGCCCCACTGCCTTAGCAATGGCCTGCCCTTTACCACCGCCAAACTTACGACGATGTGCACTGGCGCCGGTGACAAAGTCTACCCGTATGCCACCGAGCTTTGGCTCATCCAGTTTTAGCAACTGCAAACCCGCTTCATCATAAGTCAGACGGAAATTGGGATTGGCCTGCTGCCAGTCGTGCAGCGCAAACTGCTGCTCTATACGCTCAAGATAAGGTCGGTTTTCGGCAAAAGGGGTGTGGATGATCAACAGCAGGCTCCGCAAATAGTAACGCAGAGATTATATCTGGATCATCCCGGTTATGAAATCTTTGTGTCTGTGCCTGAACTGATTAGAACAATTCAATGTCGGTCTGGGCGGGCACATCTTCCTCGCTCCAGGGTTTGGCCATCTGGTTGAGGCTCTGGATCAGTTCATGGCGTACTTCTGTGATTTCTCCCAGCTTGTAGCGGATAATCGAAAAGTCGTCATTGATCAGTGAAAAGTGCTCATACAACTGCTTTACTTCGGCTTGTTTGCCATTGGCCTGCCCGCCACTCACATAGTCAGAAAACTGGCTCAGCTTGTCATTATACGCTGTGGCCACCTCACCCAGCTGATCGCTCAGCTCTTCAAATGCCAGACCAATTTGCTCCACTTTATTGAGGGCGACTTCGCTGACCTCCATATCTTTGATTTTGGCATTGGTGGCTTCCAGTATATGCGGCAGCAGATCTTTGTAACGTCCGTACAAGCCCACATCATCGGTTGGCATGTTTTTGATCAGCAGTGAGACTTTGGGGTAGTTAATAATGGTGCGACGACCAAAGTCAACAAACCGGTCGCCATCACGGTGTTTTTCGAGCAGCTCCTGCTCCAAAGGCTGAATAGCACCTTCCTGAGAATAAAACACTTCGCTGTCGTGATACCAAAATGCGACGGCAACTTGCAGCTGCAAAGGCACAAAAAACTCAAAGAAATACTCCGACAGCGTATTCAGGTCATGGGCATGATAAGACTGGCCGACATACCGCATAATGCGGCCCATATCACCCGAATCCGACATAGCAATTTCGGCCGTGATTTGCGCTTTTTGAACATCCTGCTTCAGCTTAAGTGACTGGCGGCGATACTCATCGAGTACTTTAATACGGGCCAGCATTTCATCGCTGTCGAAGGGTTTGACAATGTAGTCGGCACCACCGGCGTTATAGCCTCGCATGCGCTCAGAGGTAGCACTTTTGGAAGATAAGAACATCACCGGGATATCACACAACTGAGGATTGGCTTTGAGTCGCTCACACACCTCAAACCCCGAAGGACCAGGCATTTCAATATCGAGTAAAATAATATCCGGGCGCTGCTGTGCTGCCATTTCCAGCCCTTCTTCGCCACTGTAGGCATGGATGACTTTGCAGCTGTGCAGTAAAGATTGTTCAACAATGTGATGTACCAGTTTATCGTCATCAATGGCCAGTACTAGATTGCTCATGCAGCATTCCCTACAAGGTTTGTTCTTTAGAACAGCATAGCGTGAACTGTCTAATTTGCGAATGGAAAACACCACACAAAGTACTTATGTGGTGTTTTTGAGTCGGCGCTGGTGGCACGCGGGGAACAGATGTTCAAAACGCCACCAGCATAAGGGCGATTATGCCGCTTTTTCGATACCACTGTGGCGCAGCAGTGCGTCTACACTTGGCTCACGACCACGGAAACGGGTAAACAAAGCCATTGGTTCTTCTGAGCCCCCCTTCTCCAGAATATGCTGCATAAAGTCCGCACCGGTCTGGCGATTGAAAATCCCTTCTTCTTCAAACCGGGAGAATGCATCCGCTGAGAGTACTTCAGCCCACTTATAGGAGTAGTAACCTGCGCTGTAACCACCAGCAAAAATATGGCTAAAGCTGTGCTGGAAGCGATTAAACTCCGGCGCTTTTACAACCGCTGTTTTTTCGCGAACGGCGTTCAGTGTTTGCTGGATCTGACACGGTTTATCTGCATCAAAATCGCTGTGAATATGGAAATCAAACAAAGAGAACTCCAGCTGACGCAGCATCTGCATCGCGGACTGGAAGTTTTTCGCTGCCAGCAGTTTGTCGAGCAATGCTTTAGGTAACGGCTCGCCAGTCTCATGGTGGCCAGAAATAAAGGCCAGCGCCTCTTCCTCATAGCACCAGTTTTCCAGGAACTGGCTTGGCAATTCTACCGCGTCCCAGGCAACCCCGTTGATACCTGCAACCGGTGCAGCATCGACCTGAGTCAACATATGGTGAATACCATGACCAAACTCATGGAATAACGTCGTGACTTCGTAGTGCGTGAACAACGCTGGTTTATCGCCTACCGCTTTGTTGAAGTTACACACCAGATAAGCAACCGGTGTTTGCAACTCACCGCTGGCACGTACCTTACGGCCCATGCAGTCGTCCATCCAGGCGCCGCCGCGCTTATGTTCGCGGGCATACAGGTCCAGATAGAAATGGCCGCGCAAAGTATCTTGTGCATCATGAATAGCGAAAAAACGCACATCCGGATGATAAGTATCGAAATCCTGAACCTCTGTGACTTTAATACCGAAC
The DNA here is from genome assembly GCF_005886805.2 of Pseudoalteromonas rubra. NCBI lineage: Bacteria > Pseudomonadati > Pseudomonadota > Gammaproteobacteria > Alteromonadales > Pseudoalteromonadaceae > Pseudoalteromonas > Pseudoalteromonas rubra. The sequence goes on along the minus strand of NZ_CP045429.1, from coordinate 704,099 downwards.
AGACGGTTAACGGTTTCAAACAAGCCTTTGAGTACGGTATCTGCCGGGAAGTAAGGACGTAATAGCTCATCAGAGATGGCATATTTGGCCTGTTTTAGCTTTTCGCCATAATAACCGTAGTCCCATGCCGCCAACTCATTGGCACCATGCTCTTTTTCTGCAAATGCTTTAAGCTCGGCCAGCTCTTTCTCTGCCTGTGGCTTGGCATGCACCGCCAGGTCATTTAAAAAGGCAAATACTTGCTCAGGTGACTGCGCCATTTTAGTGGCCAGTGATTTATCTGCATAACTGTCAAAGCCCAGCAACTGCGCCAGTTCATAACGCAAAGCCAGCTCCTCACGCATGATCTCTGAGTTATCGAACTCTCCGGCATTCGGGCCCTGATCTGACGCACGCGTCACAAAAGCACGGTACATGTCTTCTCGCAGCGATCGGTTGTCCGCATAGGTCATTACTGGCAGGTACGACGGAATATCCAAGGTAAATACCCAGCCTTCCAGTTCTTTGCTCTGCGCCGTGTGTGCCGCCAGTGCCAATGCTGATTCAGGTAAGCCAGACAATTCGGCTTTATCAGTCACATGCTTGGTCCAGGCTTGAGTGGCGTCCATCACATTGTTACCAAACTTGGCTGCCAGCTCAGATAATCGAGCACTGATCTCGCCGTAACGCTTTTGCTGCTCAGGGGCCAGGGCAATGCCCGACAACTGAAAGTCGCGCAGTGCATTGTTGATGGTTTTTTGCTGTGCCGTGCTCAGTGCTGCAAAGCTGTCGGACTCTTTCAGAGATTTATAGGCTTCGTAGAGTCCCTGATGCTGTCCGGCATAGGTGCTGTAATCTGAGATCAACGGCAGACAGGCATCATAGGCCTGACGCAAAGCATCGTTGTTGACAACCGAGTGCATGTGAGACACCGGCGACCACATACGAGATAGTTTGTCATCGGCCTCTTCGAGCGGCAAGACCAGGTTTTCCCAGCTATATGAATCGTTTTTGAGCACCCCCTCTATGGTGTCACGACAGTGCGCGATTGCCTGCTTAAGTGCCTCTACAACATGTTCTGGTTTAATTTGTGAAAACGGTGGCAAGCCTTCCATGCCAATTAACGGGTTAGTCATAACGCCTCTCAGTAGATCTTTGCTTATCTCATGTATTTGGGGTGTTTTCTGACAAAAAACAAGGCTCCCCGGTCAATCCAGAAAAATTAATCAGGGCCATCCTAAGACGTCACACTCTCTGGTCACGTGCAACATCACCATGCCATCGGAAAAAGCGATGGCTATCATCGGAAAAATTCATCCCACCAGACTTTGCCCCGGCAGATATAGTGTTAAGCTAGGGCCATTTATCAGCATTTATAGAGATTAAAGCATGGCACAACATTTTGATTATATCGCCATTGGTGGCGGAAGTGGTGGTATTGCCTCGGCCAACCGGGCAGCAATGCGTGGCGCAAAAGTCGCCCTTATCGAAGCTAAGCACATGGGTGGCACCTGTGTAAACGTGGGCTGCGTGCCCAAAAAAGTCATGTGGCATGGCGCACAAGTGGCCGAAGCCATTAAACTGTATGCACCAGATTATGGCTTTGATGTAGAGGTGAAGGACTTTGACTGGGGCAAACTGGTTGAAAGCCGCGAAGCCTACATTGGCCGCATCCACCAGGGTTATAACAAATACCTGGCCAGCAATGGTGTCACTGTGATCAATGGCTTTGCCAAATTCGTTGATAACAATACGGTTGAAGTCAATGGCGAACACTACACCGCCGACCACATCTGTATCGCCGTAGGCGGTCGCCCGTCTATTCCGAATATTCCGGGCGCAGAGCTGGGCATTGATTCTAATGACTTCTTTGAGCTTAAGGCACAGCCTAAGAGCGTGGCCGTGATTGGCGCAGGCTATATTGCCGTTGAGCTGGCGGGCGTATTACACAGCCTGGGTACAGACACACACCTGTTCGTACGTAAACATGCCCCGCTGCGCAACTTTGACCCTATCCTGATTGACACCCTCACCGAGGTAATGGACAAAGAAGGGCCAACCCTGCACACCCACAGCACCCCTGAGTCGCTGAGCAAGAACGACGACGGCAGCGTCACTTTACACCTGGAAAATGGCGAGTCACACACAGTTGAGCAAGTGATCTGGGCCATTGGTCGTGAACCAGTGACTGATAAAATCAACCTGGCTGCCACCGATGTGACCATCACAGACAGCGGCTACGTAAAAGTAGACGAATACCAGAACACCTCAGTGTCTGGCATTTATGCCCTGGGTGACATCATGGAAGGCGGCATTGAACTGACGCCGGTGGCAGTGAAAGCCGGTCGTATGCTGGCCGAGCGCCTGTTTAACCCGGATATGCCCAACGCAAAAATGGACTACAACCTGGTCCCGACTGTGGTCTTCAGTCACCCGCCAATCGGCACTATCGGCCTGACCGAGCCAGAAGCTGTTGCACAATACGGTGAAGACAACATCAAGGTCTACACCTCAACCTTTGCAGCCATGTATACAGCTGTGACCCAGCACCGTCAGCCTTGTAAAATGAAACTGGTGTGTGCCGGTGAAGACGAAAAAATCGTTGGCCTGCACGGCATCGGCTTCGCGGTTGATGAAATGATCCAGGGCTTTGGTGTTGCCATGAAGATGGGCGCAACCAAAGCCGACTTTGATTCGGTTGTGGCTATTCACCCGACGGGATCTGAAGAGTTTGTTACTATGAGATAATGCTCAGCGTTAGTCAGTAAAGTAAAAGCGCGAGTCTGATACATCAGCTCGCGTTTTTTAACGGCTGTGAAACGATGGGGAAGAATTAGCCCCACACGACAGCCAAGCATGAATGGAACGCAACGGTGCGTTATGCACATTTTCCCCTTAGCGTGATACTGCCTCACCTGCTTTAACCAGATCACGGTACTGACTCGGCGTTTTTCCGGTATACTTTTTAAATACCTGATTAAAGCTAGACTTTGAATTAAATCCGCAGTCGTAGGCAATATTAATTAACCTGTCACTTTTAGGTCTTTTTCCCAGCTCCTCAATTACCGCATCCACCCTTAATTGGTTTACCAGCTCATAAAACCCGCCTGAAGAATGCAGAGCCAACACATCAGAAAGCTGATGCCTGCTTATATTCAGTTTTTCTGCCAGTTGAATTTGGCTGAAATCAGGATGTAAATGAAGTTTGTTCGTCCTGAGTTCTTGCTCGACCAACATCAAAAGGCCTTTCTGTTGTGTTGATACTTCAGGTTTGATTTGCTCTGCGAAGTCTTTATCAGTTATGCCCTCCTTTACGAGTGCACGATTAAAGCCAGCAGGCCTCCCATAGCAAATCAACAAATAACTGATAGAAAATATGCCCACCACAGTAGACAGATAACTCAACGCAATCAGCTTATCTGATTTTTCAAGTTCCATAATGACTGCTGTCACTGAGACGATAAAAACACTCACCATCATCAGGTAACAAATCATAGTGACACAAAGCAACCAACACAGCTGGCGAAAAATATGGCTACCGCGTTGTTGCCACCAAAACATAAAAATTTGCCAGCTACCGTAGGCCAGATAAAGACAAAAATGCCCTGCGGTTAACAGAGGTATCATGGAAAACCGCTCAGAAAAGGGTCTGGTGGATACTGTTTGTAAGTTGACAGCTTGCTCAGCCAGAAAGTCACTTTGCTCATACAATGAGATTGAACCGAAATACCCGACCCACACAAGAAAAGGTAATAAGTGAATTACATCTTTTTTATCAAACCGATGCGCTGAATTTGTCATTGTCATAACAAACGCCATAAAAATGGGGCCCAACAACAAATAGCTGTTTAACCCCTCCCACATCGTTATGAGCAGCATATCGGGTTCAAAAAGACCACTGTCTACATAGAAACCTACACACATGTTGGTTGAAACAAGCAGTATAAAAACAGCAAGCAATCTGCCCGGGCCAGAAAACCTCAAGAGATACAAGGATTGAATGCAGGCTTGAATACAGCCCAAGGCAACGATATTACTAAAACTGAACATCAAGACTCCCTTGTATTCAAAAACACGTCCAATCTGGCCTCTTTGCACCTTGCAAAGAAAAATAAAAAACAGATAAATCAAAAAGATAAAAATAAACGGTCCATACTGGCCAGTATCACCGAAAAGCGCCTGGCACGAGCTTAACATACAAAACCACACCAACAAATCAAAGGTTAAGTATGAAGTCAAAGATAGAGTTGTTATTGAATTACATTGTTATCGTAATCGCAGTGGCTTATGGCGCTGCGGTATTTATAAGCCTTAATTTTAAACTTACTCCAGAGCAGATGAGCAACCCGGGAATGGTTATCGCATTTTTAATCTCCTGCACATTCAACATTGCAAGATTAAAAGAAAAAACAACAAGCTTTAGAATTCACCTTACAGCTCTGTTCGCGAACATACTCACGTTTAGTTACGCAGCAGCGTTCGCGGTGCAAGATCCATGGGTAGCGAAAATCGTCACGACTATTTTAATGGGGTTAATACTGGCGTTTTCGTTATCTGGCACCATTCAGTTGAAAAAAAGCGCAGCCAATCAAAAAACATATAGTACCCAGCATTGAAGGGACACAAACACAGACAAGCAGAGGCGGATATTAACCTCTGCTTGTTAAAATCCCCATAGTTTTTACATTGCTGACTTATCAAAACCACCCGTAATAAAAACCCACTTATTCATTAAAAGGAAAGTCATGAATAAAACTTCAACAAGCGTTTCTATTGCAACAGTACAAAACGGCGTCGCCCGCTCTGATGGTAAACTCTCAGCAACAAAAGATGTCTTGATTTTCGAGCCGTTGAATAAAAAGTTTGGGTTAGGACCGTATTATATTGAGCGAAGTGCCATATCAAAAATAGAAAGGTGTTATGGTAAAGGCGCAGGTTTATTACCTGTAACGACTGAGGCAATCAGAATTACGCTGATAAACGGTCATAGCTATGAGTTTATCATTGCCAATGTGAAAGAGTGGCTGGCCTATTTAAGCCATAGTCACTCTCAGGGCGCATGGGCACCATAAATCAAGCACACAGTCAAAAACACCATTGTTGATCCTGGCAATTGGCCAGACGTCAGATTACGACTTCTGTTCAGAACATAAGCCACTCTAACCTCTGTTTGTATTGAGTTTAATTACTGCGAAGACTTCACTTTTCCTTTCTCCGCAACAGAAATACGGTTTTCAATATGAAATGTGCTGTACTGATTCAGATCCTGAACGTAGACCGCACCGGACTCTTTACCATTGGCGTCATGGTGTGGGGTCGCGATCACTGCCTTACCGTCGGAAAGGCCGACATTCCAGCCGAGTTGATCGCCTGGCTGCGCATTGTTAGCAACCACTTTGGATGAATAGTGCCAGCCATCGGCGCGCTTTTTGTAGACATATAATGCGCCGGTGTCTTTGCCTTGTGCGTCATGGTTCATCGCGCTGATAATCGCCGTATCACCACTGAGTGCCACGCCGCGGCCAAAGCGATCATCGGCTGCGCCATCAGGAGAAGTGAGTTTTTGCGCCTCGGTCCAGCGTGTGCCTTTGCGCTCAAAAATATAGGCAGAGCCGGCATCCACGCCCAGACCCTCTACGTCATCGCGTCGTGCCGAGATGAGTGCCGTATCTCCTGAAATTGCGACCCTGACGCCAAAGATATCGGTATCACCGCCATCGGACGCCATCAACTTGGCCTGCTGATGCCATTGCTCCCCGTCTTGCACGTAAATGTATACGGCTCCGGCGTTTTCTGCCGTTTTGTCATGCAAGTCAGCGCCAACGACTATTGTATTACCATCAACCGCGACGTCGATGCCAAACAGATCGCCTGCCGCGCCATCACTGGCCATGATTTTGCTCTGATAGCGCCAGGTATCACCAGAGCGGGTATAAATATACGCAGCACCGGCATCATTCGCCTTTGCATCATTACGTGGGGCGCCGATCACCAGCAATTTGTCGGTAAATGCCACACTCTGACCAAAAGCATCGCCCGGTTTGGCATCTGGCGCGGTAAAAATCTCAGTTTGTGTCCATGTGTCCGCTTTACGCGCAAAGGCCACCACCGCACCGGCGTCTTTGCCTTTGTCATCTCGTCTCATACCGCCGAGCATGGCAATGTCGTTCTTTAAGACCACCTTACCACCCAGAGTGTCGTCAGCAGACAGTGGCTTTGCAACCAGCTTAGCTTGTTGCTGCCAGCCCTTCTCCCCTAATACGTAGACATAGCCCACGCCGCCATCATTAATCCCATTGATATCCGCTTTGTGCGCGCCCACCACAACCGTGTTGCCGTCAATCGCTGCACCATAGCCAAAATAGTCTTCCGCCTTGCCATCATTGGCAAGTAACCTGTCTGGCGCCGCAAAGCTATGACCAGCCAATGCTGTCAGCATAGCGCACAGGCTATACTTCATGGTTGATTGTAATTTCACTCGTTCCTTCCTTTTTATTTCCAGTTAACCTTGTATAACTTGTCTGATTTTTGATTATTTTTCAATGGTCTGAACCCCACAAATTGTTGCATACAGAGAAACAACTTGTATTCGTCATATGAACCTTCCCCTTCACTAATCAGCAAACTCCATATTCCATGCAGATTTGTCCGCTACCCTGAGGCTGGAACAATTCAAAATAAAAAATCTAAGGATTTCATAATGAACACCAAGTTAAATGCGCTCTGTCTGGCGGTTGCGCTGGGTGCCTCGGGGCAGGCAGTGGCAGCCTGTAGCGGGCTGGCGGGCGGCGCTTCGGCTTACCTGGACGGCGAGACACTGAAAGTTAAGGGCTCACGCCACAGCGAACAGTTCACCCTCAGTAAATCAGGCGATACCCTGACCGTAACCCGTAAAGTGGGTAACAGTAGCAGCTGTGAGACCTTCTTTATGAGCCAGATCAGTGCGCTTGAAGCACACCTGGGTAACGGTGCTGATTCGTTCGATGCCAGCAATATTGCGGTATCACAAACTCTATACGGACAATATGGTAATGACACCCTGATCTCTGGTAATCAGAACGATCGGCTGTACGGTGGCCGGGGTAACGATACCTTAAAAGGCAACAGTGGTAACGACCAGCTGTTTGGTGAAGATGGCAACGACACGCTGCACGGCGGCTGGGGGAATGATCAGCTCAAAGGCGGCAACCACCATGACAAACTGTTTGGTGACTACAATGACGACACCTTATGGGGTGATGATGGCGGCGACTTGCTGATGGGTGGTCAGGGGACCGATGTACTTTACGGAGGCAATGACAACGACTACCTGGGCGGTGGCTGTCGTCTGGCCAATGCTAACAATGGCTATATTTATGAGCAGAGTAACTGTAACAGCAATCGCGATGGCAACGATAAACTCTACGGCGGCGCAGGCCACGATGTGCTCAGTGGCGATAAAGGTAACGACACCCTCTATGGTCAAGATGGCAACGACTACCTGACTGGTAATGGCGGCCGGGAAGACCGCCTTCATGGTGGCAATGGTAATGATGCCTTATATGAAAATGGCGATGGTAATCCAAACAGCCTGCGCTGGCACAAAGCCTGGGGTAACAATGGCGATGACATCCTCTTTACCAATGGCGAAAACTCCAACCAGGAAGGCGGTAAAGACAATGATGTGATCATCACTTCTTCGAGTGGCTATGAAGCAAAAATTCATGGCGGTAAAAGTGCTGACTTCATCTGGAGCGCGGATTCGGCTCCTCAGGGTACCTGTGGTAAAGGCAATGATAAGGGCATGGTATTTCTGAACAGCTGTGAAGGTACCACCTGGGTTAAAGACTATCAGGGTCTGTTGTCTAAGGTAGATAAGAAAAGTAACTTTAGTAACCCATATTATAAGGCAGCCAACGCTGTGGTTGAAATGCCTGGTGAGTACTCTGGCTACAACAATGGCTGGCGCAGTGTAGGGGTACGCCCGACTCCGCTATACGACATTGTATCGAGCGCCGTATTTGCGCGCTGGCTGAGCGACCAATCCACTCTGCCATACTCCTACTATGAGTGGCGAGTTGATTACAATGTTAGCGGTTCAGCCATTTACGGTACTTATTTTAACTGTATGGAAAACAACGTAGCGTACATGTGCAGACATGTGCTCCAGCAAGTTGAGACCTGTTATAACAGCAGTGGTGACTCCATTAGCTGTAGTTAACTTGTAACATACTGCCTGACAAGGAAGTTAGGAGCATACTGCCTGACAAGGAAGTTAGGAGCATACTGCTCACCAAACGCTTTTTCAGATGGCTGCCCTCTGGTCATAATAGAATAATTACGGTACAAATAAAGTCACGCAACAACCTGACAACACCTGGATGTGATTATGGCTCTACTGCTCTACCTCGCCGCCACATTGCTCGTTTTAGTTTCGCTGGCGCATTCTTACCTCGGTGAGCGCTTTATTCTGATGCGGCTGTTTAAGCGGGATAATCTGCCCCAACTGTTTGGCAGTAGCGATTTTACCATCCGAACGCTGCGTTTTGCCTGGCACCTGACTTCCATTGCGTGGCTGGGGTTTGCCGCACTTTTGATTGCGCTGGCATCACCTGGATTCACCTCGGCTACGCTGCTGCACATCACCGCACTGACATTTGCGCTACACAGTTTACTGGCTTTGGGTCTATCAAAGGGAAGGCACTGGTCATGGATATTATTTGCTGTGGTGAGTGTGTTGCTTGCTGTGGCCGCGATGTAGCTGGCCTCAGCCCCGACTCCCGTGGTGCTTTCATCTCCGCCAAGCTATTCAACATCCCGCAAATGATATAATATAACAGTTTATTCAAGGCGCTCAGCGGCTCGTATGATCAGCCTGCGCAAGCGCTTGCGTTAATCATCAAGGTGAGGAAACCATGAGAAACCTGTCTGAAAGGTTAGACAAATACGCCATCGGCTTGTCTGCGATGTGCGTCGTTCATTGCTTGTTTGTGCCCCTGCTGGTTGCCCTGCTGCCGGCGTTCGGTGCGACCTTCTTTTCAGATGAGGCATTTCATCGCTGGTTACTCGTTGGTGTGCTGGTGACCAGCAGCAGCGCGTTATTTCTGGGGTGTAAAAAGCACAACCAGTGGCGTATTTTGGGCTACGGCACCGCAGGCATCGGCGTGTTATTCTTCGCCGCATTTTTTGCCCATGACTTAATGGCAGAGGAAGGGGAGAAATTGCTGACCATTTTGGGCAGCGTGTTGCTGGTGATCAGCCACTATAAAAACTTTAATTTGTGTCAGACCGGGCGTTGCCACTAATCCACCCTGCATGGCCGCCTTTACAATCAATGTGCGGCCAAAACCTGTGTGACAAGCTCATTCAATTTGCCTGGGTCACTCCCCGGTCCAACGACCAGCAATTTACTCCCCGTAACCAGCTCGCCCTTGAATGGCCGTATCGACACAGCCCCATCCGGACATCGCTCAAAGTAAGTATAATCAGAACTTGTGCCAATTCGAGTGCAGCCTTTCACGCGCAAAATGCTCTCGGGTATTCGCGCACACAAAGCCTCAATACAGGTTTCATCAGGTAAAGCAGGTAACGCCACAGAGCAGGACGCCCAGTGTGATTTTTGATGCTCAAATGCATCGACATTACCCGACACAGGTGACAACTCCGGCAGCTGCCAAAGTGCAAGCTCACTGACACCCTGAATTGTCGCGTTTGGGTTCACCTGGTGAAGTTCATCCTTAACCGTCTGTATACGTGCTTCAGATAAGCCGGTGGTATGTGTGAGCACAATGAGCGAAGAGACCTGCACCTGGTTTGCCTCCAGCGCATTGTGCTCACCTCGGCACTGCCAGTTTTTGGCATCGACCACCGCGATCTGTACCGGGGGCTTGAAGCGTTCGTCCAGCCCCACACCAAGAAACCCCATTAAACGACAGGCATCGGATGTGCCATTCGCTTCAATCAAGGTGATCCCTCGCTTGCGCTGTGGAATACGATTAATGCTGTCGCGCAGCGCCGTGATGCCGCTGCAACAAATACAGCTGCCGTCGAGCGGTTTTAACGCCCCTTCGCTGAGCTGTTCGGCCAGTTGTCTGGCATCCAGCTCGGCATGTTCATAATCATTCAGGATCACATAAGGGTCCCAGTCAGCTTGCTGAACCTCAAGCAGCAGACGTTTTAACAGCGTGGTTTTACCCGCACCCAAAAAGCCAACCAGTACAAGGATTGGTTCCATACTTACATTGCTCTCCTGCCAACTTACAAACACTCATGACCTGATAGTCATCTGACGATAATCCAGTGCAGTCAAATAGTAACACACTGTGACTTTACCACTCAGTCAATAAAATCCAGCGTGAGCAACAAGCGCGCTTCTCCCGCTGCGGGGGCAGGTGAACGGTGCACCAGGGCGCCCTCTTCATTGCCAAGCCAGCCAGATCCTTTCAATAGCGCAACATCACCTGTATTAAGTTGCTGAATGTCGGATTCAGATGCGTAGATTCCGGATTCCTGGTCCTTTTTACCTTTGCTACCGGCACCAAGCTTGCTGCGATCGACTGTATCGTGAGGCAACCACTGAGAGGCCACACCGCCCAGCGTACTCACCAGCCTACAAGGTATGTGATCGACATGGAACTTAGGACACATGGCTTTATTGAGTATCGTGAGCCTGAGTCCGGCGCGCTTTAACTCAAACAGAGTACAAAACATATCCACCAGCATCGCCAGGTGCTCAGTCAGCGCGGGCTTATCAACAAGCAACGCCGAGGCGGCGTGCAATTCGCCTATCGTTTGCTCGGGAGTCGCCGCAATCGACAGCTGCAACTCGCTGGTACTGCTGAGTAAATTCGTCACTTCTGAATTAAGCGCCTGAGTCAGCGTGCATTGCCAGACACTCAGGTTAATATCTTCGCGATAGATATCCGTCAGAACGTTCGGCTCAGGGGATATGGCAGCATACCGATTGGCAGGGATCATTGAATTGTCATTGGTGGCTAAAGCACGGGTCATGGTCTTCTCCTACATCTGAACCGAGTTGTGCGGCATTCACAACAAAAGATACAGTATAACATATCAGAGAATTTCAAACAGAGTAAGGACTGCCCGCAGGCAGCCCTTCAATTGCGGGTTTTATGGTGCGACATTGAGTCCGCGACGCTTAAGCAGCGCTTCGGTGGTTGGCTCTGCACCACGGAACGCTTTATAAGACTCCATCAGGTCACGAGAGTTACCCACTTCGAGAATGTTCTTGCGATAGTGCGTACCAATCTTACGGTTTAGCCCGCCCTGAGACTGTACATAAGCAAAGGCATCCGCCGCGAGGATCTCACTCCACATGTAGGCATAGTAACCCGCTGAATAGCCGCCACCCATTGAGTGCGCAAAATAAGCCGATTTGTATCTGGGTGGTACATAGTCGATGTTCACGCCATGCTTGCTCAATGCAGCTTGCTCGAATTCAACCAGATCCTGCAACGGCGCATTAGCTGCCAGTGCATGCCACTCCATATCCAGCAACGCAGCCGCCACATATTCCAGCGTGTCAAAACCCATATTGAAACTGCGGCTGGCAATAACCTTTTCTAGCAATGCCTTCGGAATGGCTGCTCCAGTTTGATAATGCTTAGCGTAGTTCTTAATGACTTCCGGGTGGATAGCCCAGTCTTCTTCAAAAGTTGACGGGAACTCAACAAAATCACGCGACACAGACGTCCCCGACAGCGTCGGATATTTAACCTGAGACAACATACCGTGTAGGCCGTGACCCAGCTCATGGAACATAGTGGTGGTTTCAGAATAGCTCAGCAGGGTCGGCTGACCTTCGGGGGCTTTTTCAATGTTCATCACATTCACCACCACCGGGCGCTCCTGGTCAAGGCCTGATTGCTTCACAAACGAACTCATCCAGGCGCCACCGCGTTTACCTTCACGGGCAAAGTAGTCGGCCATAAAGATAGCCAGGCTGGTACCGTCCGCGTCAAACACTTCATAGGCTTTCACATCCGGGTGATAGACCGGAATATCGGTGCGTGGCTTAAAGGTCACGCCATACAGGCGCTCCATAGTGAAGAACAAGCCATCTTCCAGAACCCGATCAAACTCAAAATAAGCTTTCACCTCAGATTCATCCAGGTCGAACTTATCCTGACGCACCAGATCGGCGTAATACAACCAGTCCCAGGCAGCCAGTTCAAAGTCGCCACCCGTGGCGCGAATTTTGTCTTTGATGGCCTGCGCTTCCGCTTCAACGTTTTTCAGCAAAGCTGGGACCATGCTGGCAAACATGTCGTAAACCGCAGTTGGTGTTTTAGCCATTTGTGCATCCAGACCATAGTGAGCCCAACTCTGATAGCCCAATAAAGCAGCCTTTTTCGCTCTCAGCTGTGCCAGTTGTGCAACAATTTCACGGTTGTTATTCTCACCAGCTAAGCCGCGTTCAGCAGAAGCACGCCATACTTGCTCACGCAACTGACGGTCTTTCAGCTTAGCCAAAATAGGCTGGCGCGTGGTATTGGTAATTTTGATCAAGTACTGACCCGGATGCCCGGCTTGTTCAGCCGCTTGTGCCAGCTGCGCGATATATGCGTCTGTCAGGCCAGCCAGTTTTGCTTTGTCTTTAACCAACACCACGTTGCTCTTTGACATGGCCAGTAAGTGCTGCGAGAACTGCGTCGTCAGTGAAGACAAAGCCGCGTTAATTTCACGGATCTCTTTTTGTTGCGACTCAGTCAGCTTGGCGCCTGCTCTGACAAAATTTTTATAATAGACTTCTGTCAGGCGCTTTTCTTCTGCACTCAGGTTAAGCGCATTGAGCTGGCCGTACACCTCTGCCACTCGCTTATAAAGTGCTTTGTTCAGATAAATATTATCGTAGTGGCCCGCCAGCTTAGGTGCCATTTCAGACTGGATCTCACGACGCTTCGCGTTTGAGTCGGTACCTGATAAGTTGAAAAACACGTCCTGCGTGCGCTTTAGTAACTCACCACTTCGCTCTAATGCAACAATGGTATTACTAAAACTGGCAGAGTCTGTCTGGCTAATGATGGCATTCACTTCGGCCATTTGCTCAGCCATGCCTTGCTCAAAGGCCGGCATAAAGTGTGCGTCATCAATGCGGTTAAAGTCGGGTGATTGATATTGCAAGGTGCTTGCTACCAGTAATGGATTGCCCTCAGTTACCGTCGCAGACGCCGCCGTTTTTTGCAAGCCTGACGTACGATCCCCGCCCGTGCAGGCCGTCACAAGTAAGGCAGAACTCACTGCCAGTGCAAGTAACTTTTTCATCGTCGATTCTCTCATCTGTAAAATAGAACGGATATGTTATAATATAACAAAACAATCAACAATCTTTGTTGCGCTAAACAGACCTATATGTGAGTTGGGTACGCAAAGAAAAGCACGCGCACTGTTGATTGGGCCTGCGTCGTGGCCCATAGAAACGGCCTTTAGTTTTGTTTATCTCTACAATTAATCAGGATACCAATGGCACGCTTAATTAAACACGCCACCTTAGTGAATGAAGGTAAGCTTTACGTTTCTGATCTCAGAATTGAAAACCAGTACATTGCCGAAATTGGCCCGGATTTATCGGCCAAGCCCAATGAAACAGTCATCGATGCCCAGGGCATGTGGCTGATGCCCGGCATGATAGATGATCAAGTACACTTCAGAGAGCCCGGCCTGACCCACAAAGGCTCAATAGCCAGTGAATCGGCCGCAGCCGCAGCCGGCGGGATCACCAGTTTTATGGAAATGCCCAATGTTTCCCCTTCCACCACCACCCGACAAGCACTGGCAGACAAACAAGCCATTGCACAACGAGATTCCGTTGCAAACTATGCATTTTACCTCGGCGCCACGCCTGATAATTTAGATGAGATCAAAGCCGTTGATCCACGCCAGGTATGTGGTGTAAAAGTATTTATGGGTGCATCTACTGGCGATTTACTGGTGGAGCACCCCGCAGCCCTGGACGCAATTTTCAGAGAATGCCCCACCCTTATCGCCACACACTGTGAACAAGGTTCGGTGATCCAGCAAAATAATGCACGCATTGAGCAGCAATATGGCACACCGCAAATCATCCACCACCCAATGATCCGTGATGATGAAGCCTGCTATCAGTCGTCTTCTTATGCCGTTGCGCTTGCAAAAAAATACCGTACCCAGCTACACGTCCTGCACTTAACCACGGCAAAAGAGCTGAACTTATTCAGCACGGCACCTTTGGCAGAAAAGCACATCACAGCCGAGGCCTGTGTTCATCATTTATGGTTTAACCAACAAGATTATCCGGCCCTGGGCAACCTCATCAAATGTAACCCGGCCATAAAAGCTGAATCGGACCGGCTCGCGTTGTTAAAGGCCCTGCATGACGGCCGCATTGATATCATTGCCACCGATCACGCCCCGCATACCTGGCAAGAGAAAAACGTGCCCTATCCGCAAGCACCGGCAGGTCTGCCACTGGTTGAACATGCCTTACTGACCCTCATGGAGCAGGTTAAACGTGGTGCAATGACGCTTGAGCAGGTGGTGGAGAAAACAGCACATAATGTTGCAACCCGCTTTGCCATTGATAAACGGGGTTTCCTCAGAGAAGGGTATTTTGCCGATCTGGTGCTGGTTGATCCAAATCACGCAACTCACGTACAACACGAACAAACCCGTTACCTGTGTAAGTGGAGTCCGTTTCATAACACCACTTTCTCACATCAGATCCGTGCGACCTTTGTTAATGGTGCAATGGTGTTTGATGGTGACAAGGTCAATACCGAGCACAATGCCGCGCAGGCGTTACGTTTTAACCGTTAAGTGAGACTCATAAATAATGATGCAACTCCCCGATATTGCGACCCATTTTGAGCCAGACAGCCAGAGCCCGCTGAAGTGGGTTGGGATGGAAAAAATCGCACTACCCATGCAGGTGCGCTGCGATCAGACCAGCGTCAACATTAACACTCTGATGGACGTTTTTGTCAGCCTGGACACTGGCGCAAAAGGCATTCATATGTCACGCCTTTACCTGCTTGCCAACGAGGCATTGGTAGGGACTGAACTCACGTTCGCACAGCTGGACAAAGTACTCAAAGGGATAGTCGCGTCTCAACAGGGTCTCAGTCAGTCTGCCAAGTTGGTGTTAAAGTTTGAGCTGCCACTGAACAGACCGGCTCTGAAAAGCAACTACAGCGGCTACAATGCCTATCCGATTGAGTTGCATTGTGAGCACCTTGAAGGCAAAACCCACTGCAAACTTATCAGCACCATTACCTACAGCAGCACCTGCCCTTGTTCAGCAGCTTTGTCTCGCCAATTACTGAGCGACACGGTCGAGCAGCAGTTTGCCGATCAGGACAACATAGACAAAGCGCAGTTACTGGCATGGCTCAAAGGGCCACAGGGGTCAGTCGCAACGCCACACAGCCAGCGCTCATTTGCCTACATTGAAGCCGATCTGGCTGGCGGTCACTTACCCGATCTGGCGCACTGGCTTGCGCTGTTTGAGGAAACGCTGGCAACGCCAGTTCAAACGGCGGTTAAGCGCGAAGATGAGCAGGCGTTTGCTGCACTGAATGCGAAAAACTTGATGTTTTGTGAAGACGCCGCACGGCGTATCAAAGCAACACTGGAGTCAATCACAGAAGTCACAGAAGTCACAGACTACCAGTTTAAAGTTGAGCACCAGGAAAGCCTGCATGCACACAATGCTGTGGTTTACGACCGTAAATCTTAAGGCACTAGCACACCCACGTAACGAATTACGTGGGTGTTTATCGCTACTGGATGCGGGTAAACGTCATTTCCCAGTTGGTTTCCCAATGCTCACCACCATCTTTAGAAAATGCCTGTGCCCAGGTTGGTTGTTCCGGGTTCGTGGCATCCCAAATAAAGCATACCTTGATGGCCTGACCATGATACTCCTCGTCGGCATAAAAACGCCCTATGCCATCGGTGAACGCGCCCACCACCGGTGTATCCAGCATGCCAGGATTACGCCCATCCAGCCACCAGATAGACCACAGGCCGGTGCTTGCATTGAATGAACGGATTGCCTTGGCTCTGACAGATCCCTCTGGAAAATGCAGGTGGTTATCTTCTACATTGCCAAATCCGCCGAGTGTGTGGAGTGTTGATGACTCCCCTTTAAACTCAATCCACTCATCTCCTCCATTCAGTATGTCTTTTAAACGGCGGTGCTGAACTGACCACTGGCCAACCATAAAATCGAAATCTCCAGGTGCGCCAGGTGCATTGCTTTCAAGCATAATAATCCCTTGTTTTATTATCATTATCGAGCGTTACTCTAGCACTTGGACTGTATAAGTAAACAGTACTTTTACGACGAAATCTCGACATTTTCAGACAAGGTATGAGTCGGTTTTAGCCCGGTAGACGAGGTCAGTAAACGACTCATAAACCAAATAAACACCTCGCTTTGGCCGCTTAACTCACATTCCCCGTCACACAAACTTTGCAGTAGCATCCGCACATCCAAACGCATCAATGCAGCCAGCGCATTGCTATTAAGGCAATGTATGCGGCACACCGGTAACCCAGCCTTTGTCGCCTCATTCGTGGTAACGGCATCTTGCGACAAAGTCAAAGTATACCTGCTGTCTGGCGTGCTCAATTCAAGCTGTAACTCAGGGACTTTGCCTGACTGCGTTTCTCGCCACTTTTCCAGGTAAGCGGCAAAGGAGCACCACCAGTCATTCAGTCGCGTTGTTTCGAACCAGGATTTTGGTTGTACAGCCGCAGCGCTGGCAAATACCGCCTCTACCTCCTGCACGGCTTCGCGCAGTGCCACCAGTGTGACATCCACATCTTGTTTAGTATGTGCCGCAGAGCAGATAAACCTTAAGCGGCCACGCCCCGTTTCAACAATCGGATAAGTCACCGCTGAGGCCTGAATACCTTTTTCATACAAGCGCTGTACAATCGCATACAGCTTGTCTTTATCAGCAAAATGCGGCGTGACAATCGGCCCGTCTCCACTGCCTAAATCAAAGCCGGCGGCACTGAATTGAGCTCGCATGTAGCGGGCATTCTCCCATAGCCGTTCACGCAGCGAATCATCCTGGCTGATGCGCTGCAGTGCACTAAGTGCCGCTGCAATGTCAGCCGGGCTTACAGAAGCCTGAAAGATATAGGCTCTGGCAGACGCCTTGAGTAAATCAACATACTCAGCTCGGGCGGCCACTACACCGCCCAGACTGCCCAATGACTTACTCAGCGTGGTCATGATGAAGTCAACCTCTTCGCTGACCCCCTTTGCCGCACAGATCCCCGCGCCATGCTTCCCGTAAAACCCAAAGGAGTGGGCTTCATCAACCAGTATTAAAGCCTGATAACGCTTAGCGGTGCGTACAATTTCTGCCACAGGTGCCGCGCCTTCCCCCATGCTGTACACGCCCTCGATAATCACTAACACAGTGCGATAGGGAGAAGTTTCGCTCTCCAGCACACAGGCCAGATCATCCACATCGTTGTGCTTAAAGGTGCGTACTTTGGCGCCGCACAAGCGTGCGCCATCAACAATAGAGGCGTGACAGAGCTGGTCGATCACCACCACATCGTTTTCACCCAATAAGCCCGCGACGGCCCCAACATTGGCGGTATACCCGGTGGGAAATAAACAAGCGGCGGGTTTACCCACCAGCGCAGCAAATTGTTGTTCAAATGCCAGATGCAGATCGGTTAACCCGGACGCAGCCGCCGAAGTGCCCATGCCGGTGCCAAACTCAGTGACGGCCTGACATGCGGCACCGACTACCTCTGCATCCCGGTTCAGGCCAAGGTATAAATTTGTGGTCCAGATAATCGCCTCGCGTGCATCGCTATGATGCGCATCTGCAACCGTGCCACGAGTGCCACTTCCTGAGCGCAGCACTTTGCTATAGGGGTTAGCTCGACGCTTGTTGACCAATTGCGTGGCTGCCTGTACCACATTACTTTTATCGCTAGCCGACCAGGACGGCGCCTTGGCCACAGCAAACGTCGGATGGCTGGCGCGTAATTGAAATTGCAACTCAGCCAAAGTGTCACGCAATGGTTGCTGAATCTGCAATACCTCATGACCATTTGACGCCTTTAGGTGCTGAGCCAGACGCTGAGGCGTATTGAATTGATAAATGGCCTGCACCGGGCAGCGCAATTCAAGCAGATTGCTCAGACGGTTGCTCAGCTCCAGCGAGGTTAATGAATCCAGACCCGCCTGCTCAAAAGTCTGCGATTGCACAGCATGAGCGCTGTGGCCCAACAGAGTACTTAACTCGTCACAGATCACAGCAATCAGTGCCTGCTCCGAGTCGGCAACTCTGGCGGATCGCCGTGGCTCTGGCTCTGCCGACAGCTCAGGTAAGCTGTTGCGATCTAACTTACCGTTGGGCAGGTACGGCAAGGCCGTCAGAAAACATACGCTTTGAGGCACCATGTGCTTTGGCAAATGCCGCGCCACGTAAGATAAAATCACATCTGTACTTACAACTTCTCCCTCATCGCAGACAACACAGGCCTGTAACCTGGCCTGCACATATCCTCGCTGTAACACATTCACAGCGGCGGCGGCAATACCCGGCATAGTGTTCAGAATCGCTTCGATTTCCTCCAGCTCGATGCGAAAACCGCGAATTTTGACCTGCTGATCGACACGGGAGATAAAGCGCAATTCTCCGCTTTCTGTCCACTGACACACATCGCCGGTTTTGTACAAACGTGGCTCCACAATGCCACTATCCGGCGCTGGTGTGATAAAACGCGTCGCTGTGCGTGAGTCGTCAAACAGATACCCGGCAGCCAGTTTGTCACCCGCCAGATACAACTCACCCGCTTCACCTTTGGAAACAGGCTGCAACGCATCATCAAGCACATAAGCACGGGTGTTAACGACAGGCTGCCCAATGGGGATTTCTGCCATGTCCGGATGCAATTGTACAGCCGTTGAAAATACCGTGTCTTCTGTTGGCCCATAAACATTGATAACACGCAGAGTAGGCTGCTGCGCATAGACTTGTTTTACCAATGCGGGTTTAAGTACTTCACCACCAAAAATCAAGCACCGCAGTGTGTCTGGAAAGGTATAGCCACTGAGTAAGGCCCGCAGGGCTGAGGGCACACCGATGCAGGTTCGAACCCGGCCAGCACTCGGTAAATCTGGCAGTGCCAGAATATTTTTCGCCAGGATCACGGTCCCCCCCAGCAATAAGGTGCCTAAGATCTCCATCACTGAGGGATCGAAGCACACCGACGTCGCCGCCAGTACACCACTCAGCTCCTCTTCGTTTAACAGCGTGCCCATGGCCTGTGTCATGGCAAGCACGTTACTCTGTGTGACTGCCACACCTTTTGGCTCACCGGTCGACCCTGAGGTGTAAATCACATACGCGAGGGCCTGCGACTCCAGTTCAGGAGATGGCAGAGAGGGCAACTCATCACCGATGTCAGCCAGCGAAATTTGTCCAGGCATACTCTGGCATAATTCAGCCGACGTGTTGCTATCAACGATAACTGCGGCAGCCTTACTATGTGCTAGCATATAGTCAATTCGGGTACGCGGATAACTCGGATCCAACGGCACATAAGCACACCCGGCTCTCAACACCCCGAGCAAAGCAGCCACCAGCTCCCAGCTACGCTCCATACACACACCGACTAATGCACCGGGCTCTATCTCATGGCTCACCAGCTTAGCCGCAATGGCCCCGGCACGCCCCCACAATACCTGATAGCTAATCTCCTTCGTCCCATCAATCAGTGCGATTTTTTCTGGGTTACGCTGTACCAGGGCGGTCAATGTAGCGGCAATAGAATGCGTGATGCTTGATGTATCACACACTCTCAGCTCTTTTTCCCGATGTGTGTGCTGATCGGATGAAACTGAAGTGCCAGTTAAATGGTCCATACCTATTTCCTTTATTGTTATTGTCAACCTTGTCACTCTTCGAATTTAAGCGGAGTGATTTACGCAGCTTAACGATAGTATTGGTGTTTGATGTGACAACAGGCACTATAAAAGCGCTATTTTTATACACATAAATTCAACACAGACATTAACATTTACTTAATCAAATAAGCCAGTAACCCCCCTGACCGGGTACGGACTTTTGTCTGCTTGTTTTTTACGTTCAACGGGGTATTGTGAAGAATTCATAAAAACGTATGGGAATGAGGATATGAGTATAGTTTTAACGACCCAGTGCCGAGATGATGTGGGGTTGATCGCCAAAGTAACCGGGCTGTGCTTTGAGCATAATCTGAATATCGTGCGCAACAATGAGTTTGTTGATAACGCAGGCGAGCGCTTTTTTATGCGCACAGAACTGACCGGGACAGTCAGTGAAGCATTTTTACCACAGCTTCGTAATGCACTCCCAGACGGTGCCCAGGTGCATTTACACGGTAATGAAAAAACCAAAGTAGTCCTGCTCGCAACCAAAGAAGCCCATTGCCTGGGTGGTATGCTACTGAAACAGTACGAAAATGCCTTTAATGTCGAAATCCAGGCGGTGATCGCTAACTACGATACGCTTAAGCCACTGGTGGAAGGCTTTGGCGTGCCTTTTCATCTGGTGTCTCACCACGGCCTGACCCGGGAGCAACATGACGATGCCATGGCCAAAGTGATTGAGCACTATCAGCCCGACTTTATCGGCCTGGCTAAATATATGCGCGTCCTCAGCCCTGATTTTGTTGCGCGCTTTAGCAATCAAATCATTAATATTCACCACTCTTTTTTACCTGCGTTTATTGGCGCAAAGCCGTATCACCAGGCCTTTGAGCGAGGGGTAAAAATCATTGGTGCGACTGCACATTTCGTTAATGATGAGCTGGACGAGGGGCCAATCATTATGCAGGATGTCACCCAGGTGAGCCATGCAGATAGCGCAGAAGCCATGGCAAAAATGGGTCGGGATATTGAAAAAGTGGTATTTTGCAAAGCCATTCAGCTGGCAGCAGAACATAAGCTGTTTATCAACGGCAACAAAACCGTCGTGTTTGCCTAGCACACAACACAACGCCAGCATCCTGGGCTGGCGTTTGACACGCTCCTGGCTCGCAGCTAACTCGTACTTTCAACCGGTTCCAGTTGCAGCTTAGCAGCAATTAGCACGGCCTGTGTCCGATTATAGACACCCAGTTTACGGAATATCGCGGTAATATGTGCCTTGACCGTCGCTTCTGAAATATTCAGTTCATAAGCGATTTGCTTGTTGAGTAGGCCTTCGTGCAGATATTGCAGAACCTTGTATTGCTGGGGTGTCAAAGAAGCAATTTGCTGTGCCAGCTGCTTGTCTTCGCCGTCGAGTTCGGCAATCTGATCTTTCAGGCTGGCAGGCAACCAGACATCCCCTTCGAGCACCTGATTCAGTGCTTCAACAATTTCTTGTGATGATGACGCCTTGGGAATAAAGCCCATGGCACCATAGCCCATCACTTTAGAGATCACATTCAGGTCTTCACTACCCGACACCACCACGATAGGCAAACTCGGGTAATCTTCACGGATCCGGATCAGGCCATATAAATCGCCATTGCCCGGCATATGTAAATCCAACAACAGCAGATCCAGCTCTTCCTGTTCGGATAATTGTTGCAAGGTTTGCTCAAAGTTCTCAGATTCGAAAATCTCTAACCCGTCAAACTGATTCTGCAGTGCCCCCTTTAATGCTTCGCGAAACAGAGGGTGATCGTCCGCAATTAAAAACTGGTTCATGCTTGGCTCCTAAAAAATCGGCTGTCATTTCGACAGCCGATATAGTAGGTCAATATTTTGTCATAATTCAAGCGATTAACGCCCAATTAACGGTTTAGTCTGTTTTCGATCAATTCATCGACCACGCTAGGGTCGGCCAAAGTCGAAGTATCACCCAATTGTTGATACTCATTGGCCGCTATCTTACGCAGAATACGACGCATGATTTTACCGGAACGCGTCTTAGGCAGACCCGGTGACCATTGGATCATATCCGGTGACGCAATCGGGCTAAGCTCTTTGCGTACCCAGTTGCGCACTTCCTTAGTCAGCTCGTCGGTGACGGCAACCCCTTCGTTTGGCGTCACGTATACATAAATGCCCTGACCCTTAATGTCATGGGGATAACCCACAACCGCCGCTTCTGCGACTGCTTCGTGTGCAACCAGGGCACTTTCAATCTCAGCGGTGCCCAGACGGTGACCTGACACATTGAGTACATCATCCACACGACCGGTGATCCAGTAATAGCCATCTTCATCGCGACGACAGCCATCCCCCGTGAAATACACGCCCGGATAGGCCGAGAAGTAAGTTTGTTCGAAACGTTCATGATCGCCATACACTGTGCGTGCCTGCGAAGGCCAGCTGTCCAGGATCACCAGATTCCCTTCCGTCGCACCTTGCAATGTATTGCCCTCTGCATCGAACAAGGCCGGCGCGATACCAAAGAATGGACGGGTCGCCGAACCCGGTTTCATATCCGTTGCGCCCGGCAGTGGCGTGATCATGATGCCACCAGTTTCAGTCTGCCACCAGGTATCCACGATGGGGCACTGGCTGTTACCAATCTTCTCGTAATACCAGCTCCAGGCTTCCGGGTTAATCGGCTCGCCTACTGATCCCATAATGCGCAAACTGGTGCGTTTTGAGCTGGCAATTGGCTCATCGCCTTTCGCCATTAAGGCACGGATAGCAGTCGGTGCTGTGTATAGGATAGTGACATTGTGCTTATCCACAACTTCACCGATGCGTCCTGAACTTGGGTAAGTCGGGACACCTTCAAAAATAACCTGAGTGCAGCCATTTACCAGCGGACCATAAGCCATATAACTGTGGCCGGTGATCCAACCTACATCGGCAGTACACCAGTAAACATCGTCGGCTTTAACATCAAACACATACTCATGTGTCATGGATGAATAAACCAGATAGCCACCGGTCGTATGTACGACCCCTTTTGGCTGGCCGGTTGAACCAGACGTATAAAGGATGAACAGAGGATCTTCGGCATTCATTGGCTCAGGCTCACACTCACTGGCAACATCAGCCACCAGCTCATGCCACCAGACATCGTGCGCTTGCCATTCCACCTCTCCACCGGTGAGCTGATGCACAACTACATGTTCAATGCTAACACCGTCCTGGCTGACCGCTTCATCCACATTTGCCTTAAGCGGCACACAATTACCACCACGACGGCCTTCATCTGATGTAATCACAACTTTTGCACCCGAGTCTTTGATCCGATCAGCAATCGCTGAAGGTGAAAAGCCACCAAACACAACCGAGTGAATAGCACCAATACGGGCACACGCCTGCATGGCGTAAATTGCCTGTGGCGTCATTGGCATATAGATGGCAACACGGTCGCCTTTTTGGACACCCAGCTTCTTCAGGCCATTGGCCAGTTTTGCCACTTCATCGTGCAGTTGCTGGAAGGTGATATGCTCACTTTGCGTTGGGTCGTCGCCTTCCCAGATCAGCGCGACTTTGTCTGCATTGTCTTTCAGGTGACGATCAATACAGTTGTAAGAGGCATTCAATACACCATCTTCGTACCATTTAATGCTGATATGGCCTTTGTCAAACGACGTATTCTTTACTTTGCTGTAAGGGGTAAACCAGTCAAGGCGCTTACCATGCTCCGCCCAAAACGCCTGAGGATCGTCAATGGATTCTTGGTATAGCTTTGTATATTGATCGTTATCTACCAGCGCTGCGTTCCTGATGGCTTCAGGAACCGGATAAATGCTCTGTGACATAGTCATCTCCATGTTGATTTTTGGCCAGACGGCGATGCACCAAGGATCGCCCACTCTTTTTATATTAAGTATTAGACCTTAGTTGTACTTGCACCTGTATTGCAAACATAGTAGACAAACCGGGCACTTCTGCAGATGTACGACAGGCGCAAGATACACAATACAGAGTCGTTTCCTTCTGACATCCCACCTTAGTCGTATAGACCAAAGGTTAATTGAGTAAAAAGCCGTCATCAACAACATTGAAGAACACGAAGCACATTCGCTGACCTCACCCCGGGTTTGTCTGCGCAATCCGGAGCAATGTATACAGGAATTCAACTATGACAACAGCAAAGAAAAATAACTTAACGCTTAGTGCCCTGGCCGTGCAAACCGCGTTACTTGGCGGCCTGCTCACAGCCAGTGCCAATGCGGCTGAGCTGGGCAGTACTGAAGTAAAATATGGTGGATACATTAAGCTGGATGCTATCTGGAGTGACTTTTCCGATGGCAGTTTAGGCTCACAGCATATTGGCCGGGATTTCTATGTCCCTGGTACCACTCCTGTTAGTGGCGGCGAACCTAAAGATGCGGTCTTCGATATGCATGCCCGTCAGTCGCGCTTCAACCTGTCTACAGATACCAAGCTGGATGATGGTAGCAGTATTAAAACAAAAATTGAGCTGGATTTTATCGCCTCAACCGGCGGCAACGAGCGTGTGACTAATTCTTACTCACCACGAATTCGTCAGGCGTATGTCACTTACAAAGGTTGGTTGTTTGGTCAGGCCTGGTCTAACTTCCAAAATGTTAGCGCCCTGCCTGAAACCCTGGACTTTGTCGGCCCGGCTGATGGCACCGTGTTTGTTCGCCAAGCTATGGCCAAATACACCATTGGTAACTGGTCTTTTTCAGCGGAAAACCCGGAAAGTACCATTACCTCTGAAGGTGGCGCGCGCGTGGTAACAGACGACGCCAGTATGCCTGATTTTACCGCTCGATATACCTATAAAGCGGACTGGGGACACCTGGTGGTTGCCGCCTTAGGTCGCGAGTTGACCTATAAAGTCGCCACGGCAGATGAAAGCGAGACCTCATTCGGGATCAGCGCATCTGGTCGTATCAACTTTGGTAAGAACAACCTTAAGTTTATGCTGACACAAGGCCAGGGCCTGGGTCGTTATGTGGGCCTCAATGCAGCACATGGTGCGGTCTATGATGGCAAAGACCTGCATGCAATTGATTCGACCTCCGGATTTATCGCCTACCAGCATTACTGGAACCCACAGTGGCGTTCGACCTTCCTGTATTCTTTCTTGTCTGCGGATAATGACAAAGATCTACTTGGTATCACCATAGATCCCACAGAGTCGACCACTAGCTATAGCGCGAATATCCTCTACTCACCGGTTAAAAAGCTGACCTTTGGTGCGGAATATAAAGTCGCAACACGTGAAACTGAAAGTGGCGCAGAAGGCGATCTGGACCGCCTCCAGTTCTCCGTAAAGTATGTTTTTTAATACCAATTTGCTTAATTAAGTGTTCCATTTTGAAGCGAGAAAATGGGGTCGATAACAAGACAAAAATTTGTGAACTTATGTCTAAGGTATAAGGCTCTAAATGAGAAATTTTTAACGCCGTTAGCGTCCTATTTGCTCCTTCAAATTGAACAGGTATTAAGTGAAATTGGTATAAACTCCCGCAACAAAAAGCCCGCATGATGCGGGCTTTTTATTTTTAAACTGTGTGTTCAGTGCTTACAAGGTTGCTTTTCGCTCGTTGTAATACTCAATCAGCTTATCGACAGCTTCCTGACAATACTCCCGTACGCCTGCAACCACCATGTGCTTTTCGCCCTGACCGACCAGCTCATCACCGTGGAACAGATTAAATCGCAGGACGATTTTGCCGCGTTTCCCTTCAAAGGAAAACTCAGGCTCCGCCGGTTCAAGAGTCACCGACTCGATGTCCAGCTTATCCAGGTGAATCGACATTGATTCGTAGATCACCATAGGACGCGCAGGGTTGATCATCACGTCTTGTTTGCCCATCAATGGAATAATCACATGTGGGAAAGTCGTGCCCGAAAACTCTACGTAGTTACGGATCAGGCTGCTGGTCAGGCTGTCACATTGTTTGATTTCACCACTGCGTTTCACCGACAGCATGACCTTGTCTTCTGAGGTGATATCAAAAGCATCACTCAGCGGTGGAAACTGTAGACGGCTGGTTTCATCCACCATGCCGACAAAATCAAAATGCATATTCTCACTCACACCGTAGCGTTCCAGGACTAGTGAGAACAGCAGATCACCCGGTACACAGAATTTTTTAGCATCCACATCGTGCAAAGGGTTAAAGTCATCCGCCACTTGTTTAGCGAACTGACTGGCCTGCTCGCGGCTAATTGCCACGCTATCCATTTCTTGCTGGTAATAAGGAGTTAGCATAATTCACTTCTGTATTGCGTTAAAACCGCACTATGTTAGCAGAATTATGACCCACAGAGGTCATATCTGTTTAAGTTTCCTTAAAAAGACGTTTTTATCTGTTAAAAGTTTAGTAATTGCAACAAGTTAACAAAATCAAAATAAAGCCATAAGGGGTTCATACCCCCACGTCAGCAACAACACCGCACTGAATACAACAAAGATACCATAAGCCAACAAACCACTGCGCATCGCCGGCGCTGCTGCAACTGGCTCAGTTGTCTTACCCGTGAGCAGCGGCTTAACGAGGTTTTTGCCTCTCAGACGATAGAGCACAATCGCACTAATATGCACGGCAATGGCAATCAGCAAAATGTCGATATTGGTATGATGAATATCACCCGCCAACTCAGCCCAACTATAAGGCACATATGAAACCAGTGGCCCTTCAACCAAAATATCGTCGGTAGTGAACAACCCAGAGATCAACTGCACCATGATCAACACAAAAAATGCCAGTACCATGAGGCTACCTGCCGGATTATGACCAACAAACGGGGCTGAAGATTTCAGCGAAGCAAGCACGGCTTTTGGAGAGTGGAATAAGCTGCTGAGTTTTGCCGTCTGGCTCCCGATCAGGCCCCAAATCAAACGCGTCGCCATCAGTGCCAATAACAGGTAGCCTGTTACAAAGTGGATTTCCAGCCAGCCTTCTTCGCCACTGAAATACAGCACCGCAATGCCAATGACCAGTAGCCAGTGAAAGCCACGTATGAATCCGTCCCAAACTTTAGTTGCCATGCTATTTACCCCGCGTGATATTAGTTACAACCCCCGAAGGGTATCACAGCCGGGAAAAATACGTGAATTCGGGGCGAAGATTTGCGCTCATCGCCCCGAACAGTGAGATTAATATGCAAGATTCTGAGGTTACAGGCACGCAGCCACAATGGCGCGTGATTTGCTCAGGTCAACCTGCTGATGCTCTCCCAGTGCAACCATACCATGACGCTCCAGTTGAGCGACGATTTTATCCACCGCCTCTTCACCGACACCATAGTCACTGAGACGCGTTTTCATGCCCAACGACTGGAAGAAGGCTTCGGTTTTCTCAATCGCCTGATCAATCGCCTGTGCTTCGTCACTGATATCCAGGCCTAACACACGCTCTGCGTATTGCAGCAATTTGCCTTGTTTACTGTCACGTTGTTCATGCATTACACGTGGTAAAACAATGGCCAGAGTCTGAGCATGGTCCAATCCATAAACGGCTGTTAATTCATGACCAATCATGTGAGTTGCCCAGTCATGCGGTACCCCCGAACCAATCAGCCCATTCAGAGCCATGGTCGCTGACCACATTACATTAGCGCGAACTTTGTAGTCCACCTCGTCTGAGAAGAGTTTCGGGCCGTCTTCCATCAAAGTCAGCAACAGACCTTCTGCAAAACGGTCTTGGACTTTCGCATCAATGGGGTAAGTCAGATACTGTTCCATCACATGTACAAACGGATCGACCACACCATTGATCAACTGACGCTCAGGCAATGAGCTCATTACTGTGGGATCCAGCACCGCGAATTTAGGCTGTACCTGCGGTGAGGCAAACGGCAGTTTGTCGTTGGTTTCTTTGTTTGAGACCACACTGAAGCTGTTCGACTCAG
Source organism: Pseudoalteromonas rubra (assembly GCF_005886805.2). Taxonomy (NCBI): domain Bacteria; kingdom Pseudomonadati; phylum Pseudomonadota; class Gammaproteobacteria; order Alteromonadales; family Pseudoalteromonadaceae; genus Pseudoalteromonas; species Pseudoalteromonas rubra. The sequence continues at coordinate 676,330 of NZ_CP045429.1, read as the reverse complement.
AGCCAGTTGCAGGTAAGGTCAGCACGACGCCCAGATCCAGTGCCGATTCGATTTGCGCCCCTTTGGCCAGAATGTCCCAAGGCTCACCCTTAAACTCAGCCGCCGCCGCAATAAACTTACTGCCATCAATGACCGAGCCACCGCCAACAGCAAGCAAATAGGTATATCCTTGTTGACGAATGACCTCGACCGCCTGCATACAGGTCTGATAGCTGGGGTTTGGCTCAATACCACTGAACTCACCCCAGTGATGATTGGCCAGCGCATCACTTACCTGCTGGTATATGCCATTGCTTTTAATGCTGCCACCACCATAGATGACCAACACTTTCGCGTCAGCAGGAATACTGTCCGACATAGCGGCAATCTGACCTTCTCCAAAGAGGATCTTCGTTGGGTTATGAAAACTGAAATTCAGCATGCTTTGTTCCTGTTAGTTTGTGACTCGATATAAAACGACTCTCAGTCTAGCCTGACAGACTGTCATGATCATTAGTTCACTGGCAAATTAATTTTGCCATACTGCAACAATACTAATACCATATTAATCTTACTTGCACTGGAGAAATAAAAATGTGGCAAGGGCTGGATATCTTTCTCGCCGTCGTTGAGCAGGGCAGTTTCAGTAAAGCCGCTCAGGCACTGGATGTATCAACTTCACATGTGAGCCGCCAGATCCAACAACTGGAGCAGCGACTGGGCACTTTGTTGCTGCAACGCACCACACGCAGCATTAACCTGACCGACGCAGGCAAGCATTACGCAGCCAAACTCAAATTGATCCAGCAAGAACTCAGCGAAGCCAATGATCAGCTGCTGGGTGGCCAGCAAATACCGAAAGGACACATTCGCATTACTGGTGCCGGGGATTTCGTCGCCAATACGGTTGCGCCGGTGATTGCCGAGTTTTGCCTTCAGTATCCGGAAGTGACCGTTGAGATTGATTTCAACAACCGCAACGTTGACCTGGTTGAAGATGGCTTTGATCTGGCGATCCGCTTTGGCCGCATGCGTGACTCCAGTCTCATCGCCCGTAAGCTAACACCCCGACCAATGACCCTGGCTGCCAGCCCTCGTTATCTTGATGCTCACCCAGCCCCCACACATCCGCATGCGCTGGCTCAGCATAATTGCCTGCTGGCCGCAAATAATCGATGGCGTTTTATCATTGATGGTGAGATTGAAGAAGTCAAAATCAACGGCAACTGGCGAACGAATCACCCACATGCCCTGTTACAGGCCTGCCTGCAAGGACTGGGGATCTCTCATCTGGCACGCGACATTGTCGAGCCGCATCTCGCCTCAGGTGCACTGATCAGCCTGCTGGATGAGTTTCAGGTCACCGACAACGCCTCCTGGCTGGTTTATCCGCGTAAAGATCTCATGCCCTACCGCGTGCGCCTGCTTATCGACTTTCTCTTGGAGCGGTTTCAGTCCACATAGAAAAGCTTTGACTGAATAAAACTTGATCTATGTGGTCTGTTACTCTAAATTACATCGCACACGATATAATCTTGAGAGATTTTAAATGACAACACTATATGAGTTCAGTGCAAATACACTGCAAGGACAGCCGTTTGAGTTTAGCAGCCTGCAAGGCCGAGTCGTGCTGGTTGTTAATACTGCCAGCCAGTGCGGATTGACCCCCCAATATGAGGGACTTCAGGCGCTGCATGAGCAATATGGTTCGCAGGGTCTGAGCATCATTGGCTTTCCCTGTAACCAGTTTGGCCAGCAGGAGCCCGGCAGTGCCAGCGAGATTCAGCAAGGCTGCCTGATCAACTATGGCGTGGATTTTCAGATGATGGAAAAAATCGACGTGAATGGTGCACAGGCACACCCGTTGTATGCTTATCTTAAAGACGCTCTGCCCGGCCTGTTTGGTAATAAAATTAAGTGGAACTTTACTAAATTCCTGCTGGGTAAAGATGGCCAGCCATTAGCACGCTATGCGCCAACAACAAAACCTGAGAAAATAAGTAAAGACATCGAAAAAGCATTAAGCGCATAGAATGAAAGAGCAGCCCTCGGAACTACGTCTGGACAATCAATTGTGTTTTAGCCTGTATGCCGCATCGCGGCAGGTCACCCGGCTTTATCAACCGCTGTTGAAGGCGCGCGGCCTGACGTATCCGCAATATATTGTACTGATGATCCTCTGGCAGCAGGATGGGTTACTGGTGGGAGAAATTGGCAAACGCGCGCAACTCAATAGCAATACACTTACGCCACTGCTTAAAAGGCTGGCCCAGCAAGCATTAGTCACGCGGGAGCGCTCAGAACGTGATGAGCGTCAGTGTCATATTTACCTCACAGAAAAAGGCAAAGCACTGGAGGCTGACTGTAGCTGCATTCCCCAACAAATGCTGGCACAAACCAAAATGCCACTGGCAGATCTGCAACAGCTCAAGGCACTCCTGGATGGCTTTTTAACGAGTCAGTTAGATGCTGATTAGCCATAAAAAAGGCTGAACCTCAGTTCAGCCTTCTATTCCAACCCGTTTCATTACCCCGTCAATCGGAAGGGCATAATGTGAGTTGTTCGCCGTTACCCTATGCTTGGGTATTCACGGTATGCTTTTTCCAGCTTCTTCGCTTGCTTCTTAGACACACCCAGGTGATTTAATGCCACCCGTAAACGCGCACGAGACAAGTCTGATCCCAGGATCTCCATGGCATCCACCACAGAGGTCGACGAGGTCTTGCCAGTAATGGCAACGAAGATTGGCTCCAGGAAGTCCTTGATCTTCAATTCGTGGAAGGTCGCTACAGACTTAGCCACGGCGAAAACTTCACTCTTGTTCCACTGACGCAGCTTGTCCAGTTCCCAGATAAAGAACTGCAGTGCCTGACGCACGGTGTCTTCTTCTGCTTTGCCCGCAGTTAATAGTGCCGGATCATACTCAGGGATCCCACCAACAAAGTGACCTGCCAGACCAACCAAATCAGACAAGGTATTAATGCGGGTTTTCGCTTCTGGCAGCACTCGCGCCAACATCTGGCCATTGAGCTTCCAGTCAACAAAGCGTTCAATCAGCTGTTCATCGCTGAGATCTTCACGGATCCACAGGCCATTTAGCCAGCTTAACTTATCGATATCAAATACCGGACCACCCAAAGACACGCGCTTCATGTCGAAGTGTTCAATCATTTCAGCCAGCGTAAACTTCTCACGCTCATCAGGCATAGACCAGCCCATACGGCCCAGATAATTCAGGACCGCTTCTGGCAGGTAACCCATTTCTTTATAGTAGTTAATAGAAGTCGGGTTCTTACGCTTAGACAACTTCGACTTGTCCGGGTTACGTAATAATGGCAGGTGGCCAAGAACCGGCGCTTGCCAGCCAAAGTCTTCGTACAGCTTGAGCAGTTTCGGCGCTGAATTGATCCACTCTTCACCACGGAAGATATGGCTGATCTGCATATGGTGATCGTCAACCACGTTGGCCAGGAAGTAAGTTGGGAAGCCATCCGCTTTCAGTAGCACCTGCATGTCGACATTTTCCCACGGGATCTCAATCTCACCACGCAGGTAGTCGTTAAATTTAAAGCTGCCTTCTTCTGGGATCATCATACGGATCACATAAGGTTTGCCCGCATCCAGGTTTGCCTGTACTTCTTCCTGAGTCAGTTTCAGACCACGGCCATCATACTTAGGACGTAAACCCTCGGCCATTTGCTGCTCACGCATTTCGTCGAGTTCTTCAGCCGTCGCAAAACAATAAAACGCCTTGCCTTCTTCCACCAGCTGATGAGCATATTTTTTATATAAGTCACTGCGTTCAGACTGACGGTAAGGACCAAAATCACCGCCGACATCCGGTCCGTGATCCCACTCCAGGCCAAGCCAACGCAGGCTGTCCATAATTGCTTGCTCTGACTCCGGGGTGCTTCTTTGCTGATCGGTATCTTCGATACGCAGAACAAATTCACCACCTTGCTGCTTGGCAAAACAGTAGTTGAATAACGCAATATAGGCTGTGCCTAAGTGGGGATCGCCCGTCGGTGACGGTGCAACACGCGTGCGGATAGTCATGTTTTTTCTCTTAAATTGTGTCTAATGAGGTCATGGGGCTAATGCTAGCATAGCCCCTTGTACGGGCAAACCGCTGACAGCCAGTATGCCGGATGTCGAGATTAAGCGGCTTGCTCAAGCTTTTGTAAATAGTCAACAATGTCGTTCGATTCATATAGCCAGGTTACCTGGTTCTGCTCTTCAATTCTCAGGCAAGGTACTTTGATTCTGCCCCCCTGCTCTTGCAGCTCCTGACGATATGCCTGATTATTCTTGGCATCACGGGTTTCCAGTTTCAGGCCTTCCCGCTTGGCGGCACGACGCACCTTAACGCAGAATGGGCACCCTTTGAATTGATACAGTTTCAGTTTGGCGGTTTGCGCATCCAACTTGGCTTGCGCCTCTGCAGGGCGCTTTTTACTGCGCGGGGTAAAGATAAAATCAAACAGTAAAATCAGGCTGCCAAGCAGCATACGGATTAATTTCATTGTCATACTCCAGAATTCTTGTGGCGCGTAGAATACCACAGAATTGCCGGAAAATTGGCACCGAATGACTTAAAAAAGTTCAATATCTGAGGTCGTAACCTGTAAAGAGACGCCCTCCAGCGTGCCATAAAAAACGACCCGGTCCCGGCCATGTTGTTTGGCATGATACAGCGCCATATCGGCCTGGTTAACCAGCTCGGACACTTGCATCACATCCGTCACATCCGTAAAGCCAACACTCAGGGTCACCTGGCCCACCTGAGGAAACGTCACAGAACGGATCACGCCGCGTACGCGATCTAACAAAGATTGAGCTTCGCTATCATTGTGCGCCTGAAACAAGACTGCGAACTCTTCGCCTCCGTAGCGAAACACATAGTCCTCGGCTCGAAAATTCTCTTTCAGATGCTGAGCGGTCAATAAAATCACTTCATCCCCTATGACATGACCAAAGGAGTCATTGACGCGCTTAAAATGGTCTATGTCGAACAAGGCCAGATACCAGCGACGCGGATCCGGCTCTTCTCGGGGCTGCAAAAAGCCCTGGCCTGAGGCGATTTCGAGGACCTTCTCATCAAAGGTCTGGCGGTTGAGTAATTGAGATAAGGGGTCAATACGGGCCAGTGCCAGTGTATGTAGCTGATGAAAAAACACATTCATCAAATGTGCAGTCAGATTGCAACTAGCCGGGGTTAACGCCTCATAGATCCACAGCAATCCAATCACCTGGTCATCAAGCCGTAACGGCATACAGGTGTAGGATTTACTGATGAGCACAGGTTTGCCCATACACAGTTGGGCTTTCTCGAGCATCTCTTGCAATGCCATGGGTTCGCTGACATGTTGCTGATAAATCAGCTTTAGCGCTTCTTTGTTAGACAAGCTAGGGCGAATAAAAAAACTCAAGGGTTGTTCTGGCAGCAGCGACTGTAGAATGTCGCAAAACTGCTGATACAATGCCTGCTCTTCTTTCAGCTCTAACAAGCTAATGGTGTATTCGTGTCCGCAAGTGGAGGTAGTCACGTAATTGCCCGGTATTCAGACCCAACTTAAAGATTAGCGCTTATTTACCAGCTTTCAATCCAACCTTCAAAACGGGCCTGACCTGAGCCCGCGAATAACAGACTCAGCCAGGTAGCAACGAGTAAAACTTAGAGTGAGCCGGCGTAGATATCCAGTAACACCAGGTCGTCACGATGTACCACTACATTAGACGCCGGATACCCCAAAACCAGGGGGATTTCACTGCTATGCAGACGTTTGATTTGGTCCATTTCCTGATGATCAAAAGCGACCAGCCCTTTGGCAAGCAGTTGATTGTCAAGGTCGCGTACTTCGATTACATCGCCCCGCGCAAACTCGCCGCCGATGGCCACAATGCCCTTCGCCAGCAAGCTTGCCCCCTGATGCGCGATGGCAGCCACCGCGCCGGGGTCACATTGTACATAACCCGTTGATTTAGGGCCTGACAAGAGCCATTTTTTACGCCCCTCAAGTGGCGCATCAAAGCGCACAAAGGTGGTGCTTTGTGCAGTACCCGCCATCACCTGTTCAATTACCTGAGGCTCAGCCCCTTTAGCAATGATGGTCTCAATCCCGGCCCGCTGTGCTGTACGTGCGGCTTCGAGCTTAGTATACATACCGCCAGTGCCCAGCTTACTGCCAGCCCCACCCGCCAGCGCCATCAGTGACTGATCAATAAACTCGACCTCAGAGATTAACGTGGCCTTGGGGTTGCTGCGAGGATCAGCCGTGAACAGTCCGGGCTGATCGGTCAGCAACATAAGCTTATCGGCGTTGGCCAGAATCGCCACCAGCGCAGATAAGTTGTCATTATCACCTACTTTTATTTCTGATGTGGCAACAGCATCATTTTCATTAACGATGGGGATCACCTGATGTTTCAGCAACTGGGTTATAGTATCGCGTGCATTCAGGTAGCGCTCCCGGTCTTCTACATCTGCGCGAGTGAGCAGTAGTTGTGCCACAGGCTGATCAAATAGCGCAAACAGAGACTGCCATAAGTGGATTAATTGACCCTGGCCAATGGCCGCCAGCATTTGTTTTTCTGCTATCGAAACGCCGACGCTGTGCTCAACCGCATCTCTGCCCGCAGCCACCGCCCCACTGGACACCAGCACGGGCAGATAACCCTGTTGTTTGAGTGCCATACACTGAGTGACAATATCGATCATACGTGGTTTATTGAGCTTATCTGTACCGGCAGTAAGCACACTGGTCCCCAATTTAATCACGATAACCTTACTTTTCTTCATTCCTCATTCCTTCACTGTATAAATGACAGGCATTGAGCTTTGTTATATCACGAAGAGGGGTGCAAAAAAATGGCACTGCAAAAAAGGGGTTGGATCAAAGAAACGCCCGCATTAACTTGCGTTGTCGAGCCAACTCGTTTAAAAAGCCTGTGACGAAAAGTAATGACAGGCTGGGATCATGAGCAAACCAAATAAAGAACTAAAAATGTTACCTTTACTCTTTGTAAGCATCGCTTTGTGTATTGGTGGCCACTTTATTTTGCAGCCTAACTATCAGGACAGTCATATTGCAGAATATGCCTTAGCAGCGCTGCCTTTTCTGATGTTTGCGATTGTCATTATTGCCATCAAGATCGCCATTAAAGCAGATAAAGAAGAATAAACCGGGGCAGCGGCACCATCACAACTTATGATAGCCAAACCACTGCGGGGCGATGGGCTGGGATTGACCGCTGGGCGTCAGCTGAACGTAGTGCTTTCCATCGATGAGATCTAACACCATACAGTCATCCACGGCATACAAATCATCTTTATGGCGCAATTCGGTATCAGGCAGTAATGTGTTGAGCGCACGGGCTTTGGCCGCTTGTGCTGTTGGGGCGACAAACAAGCCAAATTCATGCTGCTCAGCCAGACTGTCATGGCGATAGCCTCCCAGATTCACAAAATATAAATTGGGCTGTTGAAGGGGCGGCTCACTGACCAGGTCTAACTGGTAACCATCGATATGTTTGAGCGCCACATAGCTGTCCATGTGTACTTTGTCTTTGTCACCGACCCATTGCTGCTTTAGCGCACCAAATGTGTCTTCAATACATGTACCAACCACGAAACGAATATCATGCATTTCAATGTGACAGCCACTCAAACGGCCGCCCAGATAAACCATAAATAACTGCATTATTGACCCTATAAAATGAACATATACCAGTTTATGGTACCACAGTGGCTTTTCTGTCTCAGTTCGATGTCTTTTTAAGACAAAATGCGGTATTGGTTGCTAAACAAATAAAATAACACAAGGAAACTCCCGCCATGATCCGGTTTATTTGCCTGGCCCTGACTTTGTACAGTGGGATCAGCATGGCTCAGTTTACACTGATACACAATGTCAACGGTTATACCCCCACTCGCAGCGGCGAAATCAAGACCTTTGCAACCTTAGTGATTAAGGATGGTAAAGTCGTTCGGGTGGGCAACAAGCAGCTTACAGCCCAATACCCAAAAGCCAGCAAATTTGATGGCCAGGGGATGACTTTACTACCAGGGCTAATAGACGCGCATGGTCATATCATTGGCTTGGGCAATAACCTATCCCGGCTTGATATTCGTGAAGCCAATTCAGTCGAGCAGGTAGGTCAGCAACTTAAGGAATTTAGCACCCAAAACCCCAAGGGCTGGATCCTTGGGCGCGGCTGGGATCAAACACGCTGGACGCCTAATCGTTTTCCCACTGCGGCTGATCTGGACAAATTTGTCAAAGATCGACCTGTGGTCCTGACGCGGGTTGATGGACATGCAATTTGGGTCAATAGCATGGCAATGTCATTGGCGGGGATTGATGCACAAACGGCCTCTCCTGCTGGCGGTGAGATCCTTCGGCATTCTTCAGGCAATCCGACCGGTATTTTTATCGACAAAGCAGAGAACTTAGTAAAAAAACACATTCCACCCACGTCCACCGCACACCTTAATCAGGCTCTGAATAAAGCCGGTGATCATTTGCTCAGCCTGGGCATAACCAGTGCACACGATGCAGGTATCGATAAACAAACCTGGAAGCTTTACCAAAGCCGCTCACAGAGTCAGACCTTACCGCTGCGTATCTATGCCATGCTCAGCGCCGCAGATCCTCAGCTGGACAGTATGTTAAAAGCGGGTGTGTATAAAGATAAGCGCGATATGCTCTCTGTACGCAGTGTTAAAATTTACGCGGATGGTGCCTTGGGTAGCCGAGGTGCTGCACTACTGAAAGACTACAAAGACCGTCAGGGCTATCGAGGCCTGATGCTTGAGCAGCCGCAACACCTCGAACAATTGATAACACAGGCCGTTAAACATGGCTTTAGTGCGCACACGCATGCCATTGGCGACCGCGCCAATCGGCTGGTGCTGGACAGCTATGAAAACGTCTTTAAATCCACCGGTGGTAAATTATTAAGAAACAGAATAGAACATGCTCAAATTGTTGAGCCAGATGACATTCCAAGATTTAAAACCCTGGATATCATTCCCTCAATGCAACCTGTGCATGCCACCTCAGATATGCACATGGCTGAACAAAGGCTGACCGATGAGCAGTTAAAAGGGGCGTACGCCTGGCAAACCTTTTTACAACAGGGCAGCAAGGTTGCCGCTGGGTCGGACTTCCCGGTAGAGCTAGCCAACCCGTTTCATGGTCTGCATGCTGCAATCACTCGCATGAATGCGCAACAACACCCGCAGCAGGGTTGGCGAAATCATGAACGACTGACACGAACACAGGCTTTGCAGGCGTTCACGTTAGACGCAGCCTATGCCGCTTTTCAGGAGTTTAAGCTGGGCAGTCTTGAACAGGGTAAATGGGCTGATTTTATCTTGCTAGATAAAGATTACTTTAAAGTGCCAGAGCAGGAGATCAGAGACATCCAGGTTAAACAGACTTGGATTGCAGGTCAGCTACGTTATTCACAAGATTAGGCTTGTATCAGACTGAAACTCAGAGCGGCGCGACAGCCGCTCGATATGCCCTGTCAGGAGGAAGTGTCGCTATCTGAGCGGTGTAGCTTAGCCAGGTGATAAATATTTACCAGCGCCAGTAATCCGTTGGTTAATGCAACAGGCCAGGCAGTGATCATTACCCCATAAATGGTGAAGCAAATACACCCTGCGAGGTTGAACCAACGTAACTTGACTACATTGGACATCATTAGAGAAACGACTAAAAAAGCGGACGCAACGTAACCTAAAAGTTCCCAAGTCATTTGTTCTCTCCTCGCAGTTGAGTTAGCATTATTCAGTGTAGACACCAAGACTCAGAATGCAGGATAATAGCACTTGTCTAAATTGGCGTTGGCTTGCATAAAGCACACTGTCGTCATGCAAGCAACATTGAATAAAAAGGCTAACTCACTAAACCCCATAGAAATTAGGACCTGAAATAAGCTCTAACACGGGAACGGGGTGAAAAGCATTTAGCCTCTCAATCGGGTGAGTTAGCATGAAACCGATGACACGCATGCTATCTTCATAACAAATTAATAAATAGGACAATTGTCCGAAGAGCCATCCAGATGTTTCAATATCATTTTTCAACCACTTTGGTGGAACAACTACTCAGCTTCGCTGGTAATAGTTTTCAGCACACAAAAAAAGAAGTGCTCATCCATCAGGATGAACCACTCACAAAGCTGATCCTGGTGAGAAGTGGTACGGTGTCTTTTAGTTACGATGTGGGTAATGGTCGGCGCCTGCTACTGGGCCAGCTAGACTGCAACAACACCTTAATAGGTGAGATTGAAGCATTGAATAATCAGCCATGTATATACACGGTCACCTGCCTGAATGACGTACAATATAACTTAATCGAGCTGAAGCATTGGCGGCAGCTTTTGCTCGAGCAGCCGGAGTTAAGCTTATACACGGCACAAACGATTGCGGCAAAATTCACAGAAAACCAAAAAATAAACCTCGACAAACTATTACTACCGCTAAGTTACAATATCGCCAAAGATTGCTTACTCAGAGCAGAGAACAACCATCCAGCTTTGTTGCGGGCCTATTCAACCGTTAGTGCTGAAGCAGAGCGCTTTGCGACTACAGAACGTGCCTATCGCCGTGTGGTTAGTGAACTTGTTGAAAAAGGGTTAATTGTGAGAACGTCGGAGGGTTTAAAGCCCGTAGACATGGCAAAATTACAGGAATTTATCGACGCATTTGCGCAAATTTAATTACTTATAATGCTTCACAATAGTGGATTATTAACAGAAGTAGCGTGATAACCTAAAAGTACATCAGTAGGTTATTATTTTATGTGAAATTTTGGATAAAGATCGAGCAGTTCACTTGACGAAAAATTAATGTGGGCTTATCCTCTAAACACTAATTTGCGTGCGGGGCAAGGCTCACTTACATCTGCAAAGCATTAGTGACTACTCTCAGTTTACTTGGATTTAAAGGAAAAGGTAAAAATCATGGGAAACAAACAATTCAAACTAACAAAACTTGCCCTGGCATTGGGCGTTACAGTTAGTTTAGCAGGCTGTTTTAGCGACAATGACAATAACGTTGATATCCAGCCGCCACCAACGGACACAGTTAAAGTTGTGACTCCTCCTACGGATCAGGTTGTTGAAAAACAAGCTGGTTCATTCACTATCGTTGTAGCTGACACGCAAGGTAACCCACTGGCGGATACTGTTACTGCAACTATTACTTTCCCTGATGGTTCAGAAGGTGTCTTGAATACAGCCGGTGCTGCACTTGGTGAAGACGACACATCTTCGCAAGCAAGCTCTTTCGGCTTTACTGTAGCCGAAGTACCAGCGGAAGGTGTTTCAATTGACTTCGTCGTAACGGCAGAAGGCTTCCTATCAAATTCAGGCACTGTTGAACTAACTGCAGATGCTGCTGATGTCGCTGAGCTGGTACGTCTAACTCCTCGCTCACTTGAGCAAGCAGACGGCGCGGTACCAATCATCGCGACTTCTTCAGCTATTGGTGACCTTGCAGGTGAAGGTGTAACAGCTACATACACCGCTGAAGCAGGTTTAGCGATTGAAGGTGCTGATGCACTAACACTTGAAAAGAACCTAGACGCTGCAAAGAACGAAAAGAAAGCTGCTGGTGGTGTAACTGTAACTGTTAAGAACGGTACACAGTTCTTAGATGCAAATGACCAACCTCTGACTTCAGCTCCAACTGTGACTGTAGCTTACTTCGCTAACGAAGCACAGCGTAACGCTAACGAAACAGATGACGTTGCAGCAACTGAATCTGCGATTGATGCATTCCCTGGCGGCCTGGCGCTTACAGTAGCGCAGAATGAAACGACTAACATTGACGGTGCATTCTCTACAGGTGGTTTCGTTGCGATTGAAATGGTTGATGAAGAAGGCAACAAAGTTTCAAAATTTGGTGAAGGCAACTCAATTCAGGTTGCAATGAAAGTAGACAAAGCGACCAGCAACCCTTGTCCACAAGTATTCGACGGTGAAGGCACTGTTGCAGCAGCTGCGGAAGGTGACAACGGTCTGTTTGAAAACGGCGTATGTAAAACCAACCCTACACCTCGTCAAATCGCTGTAGATGATATCTTCCCTGTATGGAGCTACAACGAAGACGCTGGTGAGTGGTCTTTTGAAAGCTATGGCGTAGTTACAGCTGACGAAGATGAAAATGCTTCAACGTTCAACGTTGTTGTTGACGTAAACCACTTGTCTTACTGGAACCTGGATTTCTTCACTTATATCCTGAATGCAGAGAAGTGTGACAACCGTCGCGTAAACTTCAACATTGTTGATGCTAACGATCAGCCAAGCCAAGAATACGCAGACGTATTGGTTGAAGCGAACAGCTACCGTCTACTTATCGGCGCATACAACCGTTCTGACCTAACTAAAGGCACATTCAGAAACCCACCATCATTTGAAGTTAAACTGAAGATGATGAAAGACGGTGTAAACATTCTGGATAACGCAACTGACGGTGAAGGCAACGTGGTTGGCGGCGCTGCTGATGGTGAAGCAACAGGTGTTACTTTCTCTAACTTGTGTGACCTGAACAACGGTACATTGAAACTAACTACTTCAGCTGCTACAGAAATCACTAAGACACTGACTCCTCAGTTAGTTTGTTCTAACAACAGTGATGCTGACGTTCCAGCAACACCAGTTACAACACCAACTGTTGTTCAGCTGTTCCGTCAAAACCGTTTCGTTAAAACTTTCTACCCTTCAGGTGCGTTTGACGTAACACTGGAAGAAGGCGATGCAGCTTACTCTGTACGCTTCAAAAACCCGAACAACAACACTTGGTTTACTCAAGACATTGCTGCTAACGCAACTGCTGCAACACTTGATATCCCAGTAACGTGTACTATCACCGACCAACCTGCAACAGGTACCGGTGGTAACTAATCACTAAAGTAAACTGAATTAAAGCCGCGTTAAACGCGGCTTTTTTATTTGAGTGCCAAACAAAAACCACCACAGCACAATTTAGCAAGTAGCTTTGAACAGTGAAATCTCGTGCCAATGATTGCATATGTTCGCCTGGCCCGGCGCTGACATAAAAAAACTCAGTGCTTATTAAATTTACGCAAGATCTGAAGCGACCCAGTACGGTACAAACCCTCTCGATACCTGACCAACTAGCATGCAGCCGGATCACACTATACCGCCCAGAGCTCGCCTGTTTTGTCGGATCTAAATCGAACTTTTAAAAACTCCCTACACTTAAGGAGCTCTGACGCACTATCACTGGCCTTGTATCATCCAGAACGACAAGCTAATGAGTTTACCTAGCTAGTAATGAGTAGCATACGGGCCTCTTAAAGATATCATCCAGGTGTTTATACTTATTCAGCAGTGAAGGGCCTGAACTTGAGACAGGAACAAAGGAAATACGGCTATTTAACAGTTCTAAAAGAAACTTCAGACGCAATTCTTGGATGATTGACCACTGGAGTTGGCAGTCTGTTCATACAGATTGATGTTAGCACATGCTTACCTGATCACTTTTAAGCATCGCATTTCAAGACAGACATATATAATGGCTTAACTTCTGACACAAAGGCCTGCTCTGAGCGAAGTATATTATACCAATTTCACTTAATACCTGGTCTATTTGAAGGAGCAAATATGACGCTAACAGCGTTAAAAATTTCTCATTTAGAACAACTAAATAGCAAAATTTTTGCCTAGTTATCGACTATATTTTCTCGCCTCAAAATAGAACACTTAATTAAGCAAATTGGTATTACTAATAAGAGGAAAGGTTTCAGAAAGGGCCAGACAGCTGCAGACTAAGACTAAGGGCAATACGCTAAAACTAGCTGTGAGACCAATGAGATTAAAAACTAGGAGTTATCGGAGGGCTGCACTATCAGCACTTTAAAAGCAGCCAATTAAATACATAAGGCCTGCTTCTTAAAAACAAAAGGAGCACCCATATGAACTGCTGAGTGCTCCGCTACGCTAGTAGTCGTTATAGTTCCAGGTCTTTTACGTCTGCCAGACCCTGATCTTCGCCTTCTTCAGGCTTGATGGTTGCCTGAAGCAACAGCATTTCACGCAACTTGCCTTCAATCTCATCAGCAATGGCAGTGTTTTCTTTCAGGAACTTAATTGAGTTTGCTTTACCCTGGCCAATCTTATTGCCATTGTAGCTAAACCAAGCACCAGCTTTATCAACCAGTTTGTGCTTCACACCCAGGTCGATAAGTTCGCCCTGCTTCGACGTCCCTTCGCCGTACATGATGATAAATTCAGCTTGCTTAAATGGCGGCGCAACTTTGTTCTTAACAACCTTTACGCGGGTTTCGTTACCGATAACCTCATCACCCTCTTTAACAGAGCCAATACGACGAATATCCAAACGTACAGAAGCGTAGAACTTAAGCGCGTTACCACCTGTTGTGGTTTCCGGGTTACCGAACATCACACCAATCTTCATACGGATCTGGTTGATGAAAATACACAGTGTGTTCGAACGCTTAATATTGGCAGTCAGCTTACGTAATGCCTGAGACATCAAACGAGCCTGCAAACCAACATGGGTATCACCCATTTCACCTTCAATTTCCGCTTTCGGTGTCAATGCAGCTACGGAGTCAACAACTACCACGTCTACAGCACCTGAACGTACCAGCATGTCACAGATCTCTAGCGCCTGCTCACCCGTATCTGGCTGAGAGACCAGAAGGTCGTTGACATTCACGCCCAGCTTTTCTGCATAGACCGGGTCCAAGGCATGCTCTGCATCAACGAAGGCACATGTTTTACCTTGTTTTTGCGCTTCTGCAATGGCTTGTAACGTCAGGGTTGTTTTACCTGATGACTCAGGCCCATAAATTTCGACAATACGACCAGTTGGCAAGCCACCGATACCCAAAGCAATATCCAGTCCCAAGGAGCCTGTAGAAACGGCTTCAATATCTAATGCCTGGCTATCGCCCAGCTTCATGATAGAGCCTTTACCAAATTGTCTCTCAATTTGAGACAATGCAGCGTCGAGCGCTTTTTGTTTGTTATCGTTCATTTGCTTCTCCAATCTAGCGTATTGACGACAAGTATACTGTATGAAATTACAGTATCAAGCTTAATTTAACCATTTAGCAGAGAAATTATTTTTCTAATTGAAAATTCAATAGCTTGCACTCTAACTTCAGCTCGTGTTCCGGTAAAGTGACAGACTTCACACAGTACTTTATCCTGTAAATAGAAGCCAAACCATACAGTACCCACCGGCTTCTCCAATGATCCGCCACCAGGCCCGGCAATGCCAGATACCGCAATGGCCACGTCCGCCCGGGCAGCATTCGCCGCCCCTTGCACCATTTCTTGAACCGTTTGCTGGCTAACCGCACCAAACTCAGCCAGTGTGTTTGGCGTCACCCCCAGCAACTGGGATTTGGCCTCATTGCTATATGTGACAAAGCAACGTTCAATATACGCCGATGACCCGGGCGTATCGGTCAGCGCATAGCTGATCCCACCCCCAGTACATGATTCTGCGGTAGTGATTGTCTGCCTGTTATTGGTTAGAATAGCCCCCAATTGTGCCGCCAGGCTGGCTATCTCAGTATGAAGCTCCATACTCATTTCCTTTAGGTATAAGTAATGTCGTTAGATCTTTATTCCGAACATACTATAAAACAACAAACCCCTATGATGCAGCAGTATCTTAGGATCAAAGCACAACACCCTGATATTCTGCTGTTTTATCGTATGGGTGATTTCTATGAGTTGTTCTTTGATGACGCCATTCGCGCTGCGCAGTTACTGGATATTTCACAGACGCACCGAGGTAAGGCTGGCGGTGCGCCAATTCCAATGGCAGGTGTCCCTTATCACGCAGTTGAGAATTACCTGGCCCGCCTGGTTCAGATGGGCGAGTCCGTTGCTATCTGTGAGCAGGTCGGCGATCCGGCCACCAGTAAAGGACCCGTTGAACGTAAAGTCGTACGCATCGTCACACCAGGTACAGTGACTGATGAAGCGCTGTTACAGGAGCGTCAGGACAACCTACTCGCCGCCTTATGGCAAGAAAAGCAACACTATGGCGTCGCCTATTTAGACATTAACTCGGGGCGCTTTAACATCGTCGAGTTAGCCACTGATGAAGCACTCACTTCAACACTGCAAAGATTGCAGCCGGCAGAGCTGCTCTACCCAGAGTCATTCAGTAACTTGCTGGTACTCGAGCAAGTAAAAGGCGCCAGACGACGCCCGGATTGGGAATTTGATCTGGATACGGCTACCCATTTGCTTTGCCAGCAATTTGGCACACAAGACCTGATAGGATTTGGCGTCGCAGACGCCAGGGCAGGATTAATCGCCGCGGGCTGTGTCATGCAATACGTAAAAGACACGCAGCGCACCGCACTGCCTCATATCCGTGCCATTACTCTGGAAAAAAACGAACACGCCGTCATTCTGGATGCAGCCACCCGTAAAAACCTTGAACTGACCGTGAATCTGTCTGGCAGTATCGAAAACACCCTGGCACAAGTGCTGGATAAAACCGCCACACCAATGGGCTCTCGATTACTAAAACGTCGTATTCACACACCAGTGCGCAACCGTGATGAGCTCAACGCACGGCTCAATGCCATTGCCAGCTTAATTGAGTCACAGCTCAATATTGAGGTCTATGACGGTCTGCGCCAGATCGGTGATATTGAGCGGGTGGTCGCACGCCTGGCGTTATGTAATGCCCGACCCAGAGATTTAACACGACTGCGCAATGCACTGCAGGCACTTCCCCCACTACATCAACTGTTAGGAGAGAGCAGCGACCCCAGGTTGCAGCAGATCTGTGCGCATTCACCAACTTTACCAAAGCTCCAGGAATTATTAGAGCGGGCTATCATTGATAACCCACCGGTGTTGATCCGCGATGGCGGCGTCATTGCCCCGGGTTACAATGCCGAGCTGGATGAATGGCGGGCCCTCAGTGAAGGGGCCACTGATGTACTGGACCAACTGGAAGAGCGTGAACGTGAACGCACCGGGATCAGCACACTCAAAATTGGCTATAACAAAGTACATGGCTTTTATATTGAGATCAGCAAAGCAAACTCACACCTGGCACCGCCCGAATATATTCGCCGCCAGACGCTGAAAAACAATGAGCGCTATATTATTCCCGAGCTTAAAGAGCATGAAGACAAGGTACTAGGCAGCCAGAGCAAAGCGCTGGCACTAGAAAAACAACTGTACGAAGAGCTCTTCACCTTGATAGCGCCCTACATCGAGCAGCTGCAAACCATGTCGGCAGCGCTGGCTGATCTCGACGTACTCAATACGCTGGCAGAACGCGCACAAACGCTGGATTACTGTCAACCTGAGCTGAGTAATGGCGATGAGATCCACATTGAAGCGGGTCGTCACCCGGTGGTTGAGCAGGTCAGCAAAGAGCCCTTTATTGCTAACCCGGTTCACCTCAATGCTGATCGCAAGATGTTGATCATTACGGGTCCCAATATGGGCGGTAAATCGACCTATATGCGCCAAACAGCTTTGATAGTGCTGATGGCACACATAGGTAGTTACGTGCCTGCCAGTGCTGCACAGATAGGCAAAGTGGATCGCATTTTTACACGGATTGGTGCCAGTGACGACCTGGCTTCTGGACGCTCAACCTTTATGGTCGAAATGACGGAAACAGCCACCATACTCAACAATGCGACAGCACAGTCTTTAGTCTTAATGGACGAAATTGGTCGGGGTACCAGTACCTATGATGGTTTGTCTTTGGCTTATGCCACTGCCGATTATCTGGCCGGAAAAATTGCAGCCAAGACCCTGTTCGCCACCCATTACTTCGAACTGACCGAGTTGGCAGAGCAACAGTCTGGCCTGGTTAATGTGCATCTGGATGCCATTGAACACAATGATACCATTGCCTTTAAACATACTGTGATGGAAGGGGCCGCCAGCAAGAGCTTTGGTTTACAAGTCGCCGGGCTCGCAGGAGTACCCAAAGCGGTGTTGGCCATGGCAAAACGTAAGCTGGCGTTGCTGGAACAACACCAGAGTGTAGTCGAAAACCCGCAGGCAGCCCCAGCAGCCCAGATGCAGCAAACTCTGCCTTTGGTCAGTGAACCGTCTGAAGTCGAACAAATGCTCGCAGAGCTTGACCCGGACGAGCTCTCGCCTCGTGCAGCACACGACTTGCTCTATCAGCTAAAAGCACTCCTTTAAGCATAAAAAAAGCGGCTCTCAAGCCGCTTTTTTCTATTCAAGTCAGAAGCTATGGTTGTACTGAATGCCCACAACCGTGGCATGACCTTTAGACTTAAAGCCCCACTCGCTACCCAGGCTGTCTTTCTCAACAAAGGTCTGAGTTTTACCACGCAAAATACTCAAGCCAAAATCTACACTGGCAGTCTCACTCAGCTGATACTCTGCACCAAACGAGTACCAGGTCCGGTCAGTATCCGGGATTGAGATAGACATATGCGACTCATTGGCAGGCGAGCTGTCATACGCCAGACCTGCACGCAACTTCAATGACGTACTCCATTGATAATCCCCACCAACAGAGAAGCGTAATGAGTTATCAAACAGCTCCTTTTTGTTAAACACCGGCGTACCTGCGACTTGAGCTTCAAGCTCCTGGAAGCTATTCCAGCCTGTCCAGAGTACACTGTAATGTAAGGTCATTGGCTTGGTCAGTTTATGTGTTCCTGAGATTTCGGCCATTGCAGGTAAGGTCAGCTCAAGTGTGCCAGGCAACGCGACGCCATTGGTACCGCCAAATGACACTGGCAACTGGTTGCTGAAATGGCCATCAAAGGTAATGTCCGTTTCACTGCGGTAGTGAAAACCAAGGCGATTGTCTTCATCAATCTGATAACTCAAACCCAGGTTCCAGCCATAACCACTGTCATCACCTTCTAGATTAACCACCTCTGTGCTGGCAGGCGCTTGTAAAGGGTTAGCACCCAAATGACGGATCACTTTGGCATCGGCATAGACATGGTTCAGACCCAATGCCAGTGTCCATTGTGGATCAATTTCATAGGCCACAGAGACACCAGTATTGATGGTCACAATTTCAGTATCACCTGCTAACTGACCCGCAGCGTAATCCTTATCAAACTCAGTTGCCAAGCCAAATTGGGAGTACATACCTGCACCAACAGACCACTGGTCATTGAGGCGTGCTGTCATGAACACGGCTGGTACCACGGCACTGGGGGCAATGCTGTCATCATCAAGCAAGTTCGCCGGCAAACCATTATTGGTTGATGTGCCTTGCAAGCTTACATCCGGTTCTACATACATGGCCGCAGCACTCACCTGGATCCCTTGAAACTGACTCATTAATGCCGGGTTGCGTGCAACAACGGATGCATCATCAGCAGCGCTTGCTTCACCGGCGTAAGCACGACCTAATCCAGAAACGTTTTGTTCCGCCAACTGAAATGCAGCGGCCAGTGACTGTGAAGACACCACCATCAAACCTGTCGCCATTAATGCGCGTAGTACTGTGTTCATTCTCAACCTCAAATGTTATTCACAAGAATAAAAAATTGCTCACACAGTACAGAAAAGAAAAGCAAAAATCCGCAACTTAAGCACTTTTAGCAACTCAATCGAACAACTTTAAAGCATATTAAGCAAGTTATTTACAGATCAGATCAGATGAAGAGCAATTACTCTAACTTCAGCTTCACACACCCAAATGATATTAATTCTCATTACTATTGAATCGAGATACTGATTCGCATATACTCTTAGCCACATTCACCGCCTTGCGATATTGAGGCACTTGTAGGGAGATTAGGTCTATGCTGGCAGTATTGATGATCGGTGCACTGACATTCTGTGGACTTAGCGTATTCAGCCTGTGCAAAGCTAACTACTGCGCTTGCAAGCGGGCCGGACAATGCGACAACCCACTCAACCATTACTGGCTGGCTGCGATACTGAGCGCCCTGCTGGCTTTGGTGTGCAGCTGCCTGGCATTACATACCGAAAAAGGCACGTTAGTGTGGATCCTGATGATGGCCAGCTGCCTGGCCGGCGCTTTGCTATCTGCGCAATGGCAGAAACGCAAACTTAAGCAAGCAGATGATCTTTTAACAGACGGGATAAATTGATCTGATAGTCCAGTGGCCTGACTGTAGACGCGATTTTGATTTTGTCCTGCTCATTTAAATCAATGTCTTTGGCCGTAATATGGTGCATATGCTTAGTGTTGTAGAACACCCGCACTTTAGGTGCTGTCGGCGCACCACGATTCCCTTCTAAAACTAAAGCCAGACGCTCATTGCTGAGCTTCACTATGGTACCTACCGGGTGCACACCAATGCACTTAATGAAGTGTTGTACCAGTACAGGGTCAAACTGTGCCTTATTGGCCAGTAAATAACGTAACGCAACCAAAGGTTCATCACCATCACGGTGAGGACGTTCCGCAGTCATGCCCTCGTACACATCCACAATGGCCATAATGCGTGCAGCTTTACTGATCTGCATGCCTTGCAAACGGCGCGGATAACCGCTGCCATCGAGGCGCTCATGATGGCTGACTATCATATCCAGCATCAATGGTGTGATCCCCGGTGCATCGCGCGTCAGCCCCAAAGACTGTGCGACATGGCGTTGCATGGTTTTCATTTCTAACTTATTAAGTGGACCACTCTTATCGATAATGCCCTGGGGTATTTTGGTATGCCCGACATCATGAAGCATGGCACCAATGGCCATTTGTTCTATCACCTTTTTTCCCAGGCCAAGGTACTTTGCAAACACAGTCACCAAAATGGCGCAATTGATCATATGCCGCCAATTAAAGCCTTCTTTATCCTTAATCCGCGTTAAAATCGCCATCGCATTGGTGTTTCTCAGCACCGAACCAACAATTTCCTGACTGATGTCATTAATCAGCGTCATGTCAACTTGCATGCCAGCTGCCAGGTTGCCATACAGCATTTGCAATTGCTTATTGTGCTGTTCAAATTGCCTGGCTGCATTCGCAAATTCATCTTCCAGGCTAATGGTTTTCTCTTTAACGAGAGGAGATTTGGTGGTTTTATCCGGCTTCTGCTGTATCGCCTGCTTTTCGGGTTCAGCCTCAGCCACTTCAGGTTTTGCCTGGGGTTGCTGGTATTTTTCAGGAACTGGAATATCACTTTGGGCAAAGTCAATATTCAGCTCAACCACCCCATTCGCAGCAAGACGTGCAATGATCGCATCATCCCGAACCATACCCCGAGATTTAATCTTAACTTCAGCGCCTGACTTTTGTTTATGAACGCTGTCCACAAACATGCCGGGTTTTAACTCTTCAATAGGGAGGGTGACTCGCATATCGCTCGCATGATGCCTGGCGGCAGTATAAATTGCATTAATATGCATAGGCTAGACTTAATTGTCTAGTCATTGGAGTGAGTTTAAGAAAAAAGAATGAGAGATTATGAACAAAAGTGTCAGGTCAGAGCAGCCTTGGCACTGACCTGATGTCACAGCGCGCGGTTACTCCTGGAAATAGGTGCCCCAGCCATCGTACTCAACACCACAATGCGTGGCAATTTCAACCAGCTTAGTGACATCTTCCATAATCACTGCAGCATCCAGCTCAGCTTCAACGACAACATCAAAGCCCCAGATTTTACTGCCATCTTCCAGCTCAAGTTCTGCCGGATCTTCAACATCATAACCAAGCTTAAATGCAGCCAGTGCTGCCTGCTCCAGCTTTTCAAACTCTTCGCTGACAAAATGATGTTCTACCTCATACAAGGTATCTGGGTTTGATCCATCTTCTAACAACGAATCAACGATGTCTTCACTGATCTCTTGCCAATTTTCCACTTGCTGCTCTCACTTTTTCGTCTAAATGTGCAATATGTGCTGCCATTTTAGCATGGATCTGTTTGGCATGCTCACGCGCTGGTATGTCTTTATCCAGACTGATTGGTGCCAGAATATCTATGTATACCGTCCCATTATTCCAGCGATTGAGTTTAATCTGGCCAGCCGTACTGTTCATACAGACAGGGACAACGGGCACATCAGCACTCAGGGCCGTATGAAACGCACCGGTCTTAAACGGCAGTAAGCCTCTGCCATAGCTACGCGTTCCTTCCGGGAACATCCACAATGACATACCTCGTTGCTTAATTTTTGCAATGGATTTGTCCAGGGTGTTCACCGCTTTAGTACGATTCGCCCTGTCGATCAGGATATTACCGGATAACCAATATAATTGGCCGAAAAAAGGTACCCACTTCAGACTTTTCTTACCCATACTCACTGTATTGTGCGGCACCACAGCTGGTAAGGTAAATAAATCATAATTATTCTGGTGATTGGCAATGTACATTGCCGGGCCCAAATCTTTTGCACCGGGATCGATTGAGATCTCGAGCTTAACCCCGATCACACGCGACATCTTACCAAACCAGGAAGCGACCACGTGCACGTTATTAGCATGGAAAGGGCGGATCAGGCTCAATGTCAGGCCAGCCAGACAACTGAGGATGATAAACAGCGCCATTGCCAGAATTCGAACTACAGCTAACAAAATAGAGACTCCTATTATCAAGTCGGCGCATTATAATCAAATAGGCTTACACTTGTAAGCTCAATTTTGTTACAGCCATAAAAAATGCCGCTAACATGAGCGGCATCTTAAAATTTATTCATCTAGCTTAAGCGATTAGCTCATTGCTGCCTGTAACTTTTTCATCGCCGATTTTTCTAGCTGACGAACTCGCTCTGCTGAAACCTGATATTTATCCGCCAGGTCTTGTAAGGTGGCCTTATCTTCGGACAGCCAGCGTGCAGCAACAATATCCTGAGAACGTTCATCTAGCGTCTTCATTGCGGCGATGAGACGATTTTGAGACTGTTCCTGCCACTGCTCCTCTTCAATGACCTCTGCAACATCACTGCTTGCATCTGTCAGATATTGAACCGGAGAGAAACTGCTGCTTGGACTGTTATCATCGTCATCCGCAGTTAAGTCGAAGCCCATGTCCTGGCCGCTCATTCGCGATTCCATTTCACGTACTTCTTTTTCACTCACACCCAGTTCATTTGCAACTGTGGTGATCTCTTCCTGATTAAACCAACCCAGGCGTTTCTTATTTTTACGCAGGTTGAAGAATAGCTTACGTTGCGCTTTAGTCGTGGCAACTTTAACGATACGCCAGTTCTTTAACACGTATTCATGAATTTCGGCTTTGATCCAGTGTACTGCAAACGACACCAGGCGCACACCAACTGTCGGATCAAAACGCTTTACTGCTTTCATCAGACCAATATTGCCTTCCTGGATTAAATCTGCCTGCGGTAAACCATAACCAGAGTAACTTTTGGCAATATGTGCGACAAATCTCAAATGAGAGATAATGAGCTGCTTAGCTGCGTG
The DNA here is from genome assembly GCF_005886805.2 of Pseudoalteromonas rubra. Taxonomy (NCBI): domain Bacteria; kingdom Pseudomonadati; phylum Pseudomonadota; class Gammaproteobacteria; order Alteromonadales; family Pseudoalteromonadaceae; genus Pseudoalteromonas; species Pseudoalteromonas rubra. The sequence continues at coordinate 652,967 of NZ_CP045429.1, read as the reverse complement.
CAAATCCCCATCCTCATGCAGGCGGGTTGCCAGCGCTTTTTCCTGCTCAGCGTCCAGCATCGGAATAGAACTTACCGATTGTAGGTAGCCCTCTATACTCGCGCTTTGTTGCCCAGCGGTCAGTGCCATCGCATATATGTCTTTACTCATTTTTCACCTCAGTGATAATTCGTTTTGCCAATTTTAGCACTCTTTACCTTAGAGTGCTAAATGCAATCTACTACTTTTTCCCCTAAAAGATCAAGCTTTTTATTATTACACTTTAATTAACAATTAAACCTTTGATTTAAAATGGGATTTTATTTTATGGAAAAGTGCTTATGGTAAGCGGATATTCAGATAATGCCAGCTGCGATATCTGACAGTGCTAATTTGGCAGGTTTAGAGTGCTAATCAGCGCTAAGAGAGTGCTAAAGTATTCGTCAGTTAGCACTCTCTTAGCCATTACAACTGAGCGCAGTTCTACACTTTATCAGGCTCGATGTCTTTAATGTACTTTCTTACCGATAGAAAAGACCCGATAAAGCCCAATGCCACGGCCAGCAATAGCAGGCACAGCAGCTCTGAGCCAGATAACCCCTGTAGTACAAAGTTACTTTGATACACACCCACCACCAGGGCAACGGCTGACTCCAGCCACCACAGCATCAACATGACGCAAATAAAGGCGATCAAGCCGCCAATAATCCCATACCAGATCCCAGTCCATAAAAACGGCGTATGAATAAATGTGTTGGTCGCACCAACAAGCTTAAGTACCTGGATCTCTTCTTTCTTATCCATAATAGACAGGCGAATGGTGTTACCAATAATAAGAACTACTGCACTAAGCAGCAGTAAACCGATGGTGATCACACTTTCTTTAAGCAAGCTGAGCAAGGCATTCAGGCGTTCAAGCCATTCAATATCTAGTTTGCCAAACTCAATTTCCCTTTCCTGCTCGAGTTTATTTAGCAGAGCGTTAGCAGCCTGTGCGCTACGATGACGAACTGTCGGAGTCACCAGAACAACGCTGGGCAATGGGTTTTCTTCGAGATAATCCAACGCCTGACCAAACCCGGAAATGGATTTGAACTCTTCCAGCGCTTTATCCTTGCCAATAAAGCTGACAGTGTCAATTTCAGGGTAAAGTGCCAGTCGCTTTACCAAAGTCTGTGTTGCCTGCTCACTGACGCTGTCTTTGACAAACAAAGAAATCTCAGCAGCTTCCTGAAAACCGCTACTGACTTTCTGCACATTCTTAACCACCACATAGAGTGTGGTGGGTAACGTAAGACTCAGGCCCAACACCAAAATGGTCATCATCGACGCTAATGGGGTGCGCCACATTTCACCTAAGCTGTGTACGCCCTGACGCAGTATGGTAATAATGAAGAAGTAACACTTCAGGATCACCGATTTGCTTTGTTTGTCGTTTTGCGTACCGCGACCTTTAAACAATAGACTCATAGCGCGCCTCCCGGCAGCGAAGTGCCCAGCAGCGGATCCTGAATTAAACGGCCATGGTCCAGTGTCAGACTGCGGTATTTCATCCGTGCAATTAAACCAAGATCGTGTGTGGCAATCAGTACTGAGGTGCCATGACGGTTAAAGTCCTCAAACAATTTGAGTATTTCCATCGACAATTCCGGATCCAGGTTACCGGTTGGCTCATCTGCCAGTAATAAAGGGGGAGAATTGACAATTGCGCGGGCGATCCCCACGCGCTGCTGTTCACCGCCAGACAAAGTACTCGGCTGACACTTTACTTTGTCTAACAAACCGACCTTGTCGAGTGCCGCATGTACTCGCTTGGTCATATGTTTATGATGGGTACCCTCAATAACCAATGGCAGTGCTACATTGTCAAAAACGTTATAGCGCTCCAGCAGGCGGTGATTTTGAAAAATAATGCCAATGTCGCGACGAATATACGGCACCTGGCTATTTTTAATTTGATTCAGATCGACACCATTGATGGCGACACGCCCGGCTGAGGGGCGTTCCATCAGGCTGATCAACTTCAGCAGGGTACTCTTACCCGCGCCACTGTGACCAGTCAGAAACGCCAGCTCACCTTTCGTAAGCTCAAAACTGATCTTTTCCAGCGCCCGATGTCCACCGGGGTAGGTTTTACTGACTTGCTCAAACGTGATCATTGCCTGCCCTGTATTATTTTACTGCTTCCACTTTACCCGATCCCGACAAGCGGGATCAGAGCAGCACCTGTCTGCCAGACTTAATTATCCTGACTGAACAGTGCTTCGATAAAGTCATCGCTCTTAAAGGTTCTCAGATCGTCAATACTTTCACCAACCCCAATATAACGGATAGGTACCTTAAATTGATCTGCAACCGCAAAGATCACCCCACCCTTTGCCGTGCCATCCAGCTTAGTCAAGGCGATGCCAGTCAGACCCACAGCCTGATCAAATAGTTTCACCTGACTAATCGCATTTTGGCCCGTACCAGCGTCTATGGTAAGCATCACTTCATGTGGTGCATCCGGATCCAGCTTTTTCATAACGCGCGCTATTTTTTCAAGCTCCTGCATCAGGTTATCTTTATTCTGCAGTCGACCTGCCGTATCTGCTATCAAGACATCAACGTCTCGTGCCTGCGCTGCCTGAAAGGCATCAAATACAACTGATGCACTGTCTGCACCGGTATGCTGGGCAATGACCGGTATATCGTTACGCTCACCCCACACTTGCAGCTGCTCCACCGCCGCAGCACGGAAGGTATCACCTGCTGCCAGCATCACAGACTTGCCCTGAGCCTGGAACTGCTTCGCCATTTTACCGATTGTCGTAGTCTTACCAACCCCATTCACACCCACCATCAAAATGACAAATGGTTTTTTATTGGTCGGGATCTCAAGCGGCTTTTCTGCATCCTTCAGGATATCTGCCATTTCCTGCTTCATCAGGTCATACAGCGCTTCACCGTCTTTGAGCTGTTTGCGGTCCGCTGCATCAGTCAGGTTATCTATCAGCTTCATGGTTGTCTCGACACCAATGTCAGCTGTTAATAGCTGGGTTTCAAGATCTTCGAATAGCTCATCGTCAATCTTTTTACCACGGAAAATATTGGCAAAGCCGGAACCTATGTTGCTCTTAGTCTTCAGCAAGCCCTGCTTCAGACGAGCAAAAAAACCTTTCTTCTTCGGTTTTTCTTGTTCCTGAGCCTGACGCTCAGCTTCTTCACGTTCTGCTTGCTCTTTAGCTAAACGCTCAGCCTCTTCACGCTCTGCTTGCTCTTTAGCTAAACGCTCAGCCTCTTCACGCTCTGCTTGCTCTTTAGCTAAACGCTCAGCCTCTTCACGTTCTGCCTGTTCTTTGGCTAAACGCTCAGCTTCTTCACGTTCTGCCTTTTCTTTGGCTAAACGCGCAGCTTCTTCACGTTCGGCCTGTTCTTTGGCTAAACGCTCAGCTTCTTCACGTTCGGCCTGTTCTTTGGCTAAACGCTCAGCTTCTTCACGTTCTGCCTGTTCTTTGGCTAAACGCTCAGCTTCTTCACGCTCTGCCTTTTCTTTGGCTAAACGCTCAGCTTCTTCACGCTCTGCCTTTTCTTTGGCTAAACGCTCAGCTTCTTCACGTTCTGCCTGTTCTTTGGCTAAACGCTCAGCTTCTTCACGTTCTGCCTGCTCTTTGGCTAAACGCTCAGCTTCTTCACGCTCTGCCCGCTCTTTAGCAAGACGCTCAGCTTCTGCACGCTCAGCCTGTTCTTTGGCAAGACGCTCAGCTTCTGCACGCTCAGCCTGTTCTTTGGCAAGACGCTCAGCTTCTGCACGCTCGGCCTGTTCTTTGGCTAAACGCGCAGCTTCTTCATTCTCTGCTTGTTCTTTAGCTAAACGCTCAGTTTCTGCACGCTCGGTCTGTTCTTTGGCTAAACGCGCAGCTTCTTCATTCTCTGCTTGCTCTTTAGCTAAACGCGCAGCTTCTTCTCGCTCTGCCTGCTCTTTAGCAAGACGCTCAGCTTCTTCACGCTCTGCCTGTTCTTTAGCTAAACGCTCGGCTTCTTCACGTTCTGCCTGCTCTTTAGCTAAACGCTCAGCTTCTGCACGCTCTGCCTGCTCTTTAACTAAACGCTCGGCTTCTTCACGTTCTGCTTGCTCTTTAGCTAAACGCTCAGCTTCTGCACGCTCTGCCTGCTCTTTAGCTAAACGCGCAGTTTCGTCTCGCTCTGCCTGCTCTTTAGCAAGACGCTCGGCTTCTTCACGTTCTGCCTGCTCTTTAGCAAGACGCTCGGCTTCTTCACGTTCTGCCTGCTCTTTAGCTAAACGCTCAGCTTCTTCACGTTCCGCCTGCTCTTTAGCTAAACGCTCGACTTCTTCACGCTCTGCCTGCTCTTTAGCTAATCGCTCGGCTTCTTCACGCTGAGCCTGCTCTTTAGCTAATCGCTCGGCTTCTTCTCGCTGAGCCTGCTCTTCGGCCAAGCGAGCGGCTTCTCGTTCAGCTTCTTGCTGCTTTTTATCTGATTTTCCAAATCCTAACCAGGATAGAATTTTGTTCTTTTTACCCATAACTCGCTAAATACCGTTTTAGTGTGCAATCAAATTAGTGAGAACTTGTTTGCGCAGATACTCCAAATGCACTGGCCGCGCTCTGTAGGAAAACCTGACAGGCCAGGTAAATGGCTGATAACAAGCTCTATCATTACTGGGGCGACAGTGTAACATGTTCCAATAGGATGAAAAATCACAGCTTAGTGATATCTGCCTGATAAAAGCATGGCATCGCAATAAACCTTGCTATGCACCTCACCCGATGCGGTATACTGAACGCTATCTTTTGTGCTTAGTTGATAAAAAATGAGAAAGCAGCAGTCTAAAAAGCCGGTGTCAGGGCATATCCGATTGATCAGTGGGCGATTCCGAGGCCGCAAATTGCCCGTAAAAAACGTTGAAGGGCTCAGACCAACCACCGACCGAGTCAAAGAAACCGTATTTAACTGGCTGATGCAGGATGTCAGAGACGCCAAGGTCCTAGACTGCTTTGCGGGCTCTGGTAGCTTGGGCTTTGAGGCATTGTCACGGTTTGCTCACAGCGCCACCTTCTTCGAATTTGATAAGCAGGTTGCACAACAGCTGCAACACAACGCCGATACCCTCAAGGTTGACAATGCCAGGGTCGAACAGGGCGATACCCTGATTAAACTGGCTACCCCAGCGGCACAACCGTTTGACCTGGTATTTGTTGACCCACCGTTCAGACGCGACATGGTGCAATCCTGCTGTGCTTTGCTGGAAGCCAATCAGTGGCTAAGTGAAAATGCCCTCATTTATGTCGAGTTTGAGCGTGAGAGTACGCCCACATTTCCCGAAAACTGGGCCATTTTGAAAGAAAAACAAGCCGGACAGGTTTGTTGTCGTCTCTACCAACGCACTTAATCAATTCTGCATTTACACTAACTTGCTGAATTAATGGACAGTTTAGTATAAATGCTCATGTTGACCGCGACTTCGGGGCTGTGGCATGACAGCTGGTGCAATTTTAACTATAATTTGGTCTTTACATGCGGTGATGCTTCGGCTTACAATACCGCACCATTTTTGAACCAATTGACCGTTTTTTGGTCGGTTAGAGCAAAGCTCACTAATTAGGTAGGTGAATTTTTAATGCCAGTAATTAAAGTAAGAGAGAACGAACCGTTTGACGTAGCACTTCGTCGTTTCAAGCGTTCATGTGAAAAAGCAGGTATCCTTTCAGAAGTTCGTCGTCGCGAGCACTATGAAAAGCCAACAGCTGAGCGTAAGCGTAAGAAAGCGGCTGCTGTTAAGCGTCACATGAAAAAGCTTTCTCGCGAAAACGCACGTCGCGTTAAATTATACTAATCGCTGCGAGTCTTGCATATGAGCCTGTTAGCTACGTTAAAAGACGCGCAAAAAGCGGCAATGAAAGCCAAAGACAAACCTCGTCTTACTGCTATTCGTGCTGCCCTTGCTGAAGTTAAGCAACGAGAAATCGACAACCAGACCACACTGGACGACGCAGGTATTACCTCCGTTTTAGTGAAGCTGGTAAAGCAACGCCGCGATTCTTATACTCAGTATAAAGACGCTGGCCGCGAAGATTTAGCGGACGTAGAAGCGGGTGAGATCATAGTGCTTGAGTCCTTCTTACCTCAACCTTTGAGCGAAGAAGAGATAGCAAGCTTGATCGAGTCTGCAATCGCCGATACCGGCGCCGCTGGTATGCAGGATATGGGCAAAGTAATGGGCGTGATCAAAGCAAAAGCTGAAGGTCGTGCCGATATGGGTAAAGTTTCAGGTTTAATTAAACAGAAACTTAGCGCATAAGCCCCGCATCAAGTATGATTATAAGTAAACCGAGCCTCGCGCTCGGTTTCTTCGTCTAAGCGATAGGGTAAAAATGGCAGGAAAAATCCCAAGACAATTTATCGACGACCTGTTGGCCAGAACCGACATCGTTGAATTAATCGATAACCGTATCGGTCTGAAAAAAGCCGGCAAAGATTATCAGGCCTGTTGCCCTTTTCATAACGAGAAAACCCCCTCTTTCACCGTCTCTCGTGATAAGCAGTTCTATCACTGTTTTGGCTGTGGTGCGAATGGCAATGCCATTTCATTTTTAATGGAATACGACAAGCTCGAATTCGTCGATGCCATTGAAGAATTAGCGGGTCAGTTCAGCCTGGAAATCCCCAGAGAACAAGGCCTGGGCGGACCACAAAGAAGCTTTGAAGAGAAAAAGTCCGATTACGATCTGATGCAGCAAACTGCGCGTTACTATCAGCAGCAGCTTAATCAGCATCAGAAATCAGCGGAGGTTAAAGCCTACGTCACCGGGCGTGGCCTGTCACAGCAAACCATTGATAAATTTCAGATTGGCTTTGCACCGCCTGAGTGGGATCAGCTCATTCGCACCCTAGCGCGCAACCCGGCACAACGCCAGCAACTGGTTGAGTTAAAACTCGCAACAGAGAAATCACCTGGCCGCCAATTCGACTTTTTCCGCGACCGGCTGATGTTCCCTATTCGTGATAAGCGCGGCAGGGTGATCGCCTTCGGTGGTCGTATCATGGGGCAAGATCAGGGCCCTAAATATCTTAACTCACCGGAAACACGGATCTTTCATAAGAGCTTTGAGTTATATGGCTTTTATGAAGCCAAACAAGCGCATCGTCAGCTCGCACAGGTACTGATAGTCGAAGGCTATATGGACGTCGTCGCCCTCTCTGAATATGGCATCGACTATGCCGTAGCTGCATTGGGCACAGCGACCACAGCCGAACATATGCAGACCTTATTTCGTAACACGGATCAGGTCATTTGTTGCTATGATGGTGACCGAGCCGGCAAAGATGCCGCCTGGCGCGCGCTGGAGCATGCACTGCCCAACTTAAAGGATGGCAAGTCATTGCGCTTTGTCTTTCTGCCCGATGGTGAAGACCCCGACTCCTTGGTACAAAAGGAAGGTAAAGAAGCATTTGAACAACGCCTGTCTGACGCACAAGACTATGACAAAGTGCTCTTTTCCCGGCTGTCAGAACAATGTGATTTAACCACAGATGCCGGTAAAGCTAAGTTACTCAGTGAAGCTCTGCCACTAATAGAAAAAGTACCCAGCGAGTATTATCAGGAGTCTTTACTGACGACTCTAGCGCGCCTGATCGGCCGTACCCGCGAGCAACTGAGTGCCAAGCTGGCGACACCGCGAAAACAGCATGCCATTGAACGTAAATTTAAAGTCACGCCAATGCGCAGGGCGATTGGTCTGTTGCTACAGCATCCAGGTCTGGCGTCGGTTGTCGAACACTTACCGGATCTGGCAGAACTCCCTTTACCCGGTATGCGCTTGTTCCTGACTTTACAGGCCACCTGTTTATCACGACCTGATTATACAACGGCGCATATCCTTGAAGCTTTTAGGGACACGCCTGAATATTCGGCACTCAATAAACTGGCAACCTGGCAACATAACATTGATGAAGAAAAGCTTATTGATGAATTTAAAAACACTTTTCAGTTTATTGAAGATCAGTGTTTAAATTTGCGCCTTGAGACCTTATTAATAAAAGACAAAACAGAAGGTTTAAACAGCGATGAACGACTGGAATGCGCGCTCCTGACTCAAGCGTTAGGTGCGCGAAGAACTGGTCAAAATTAATTTTTGCTGTTATAATGTTCTATTCACTGCGTCAACCAAAATAGTGTGGTTTTTAGCTGACGCCCGTTGTAACAACTTTATCAGAGTGGAAGCAATAATCTCTATGGATCAATCTCCTCAGTCACAACTCAAACTTCTGATTCAGAAAGGTAAAGAGCAAGGTTACTTAACTTTTGCAGAAGTTAACGATCACCTTCCACAAGACATCATAGATTCGGATCAAGTAGAAGATATCATTAGCATGATCAATGATATGGGTATCCAGGTAGCAGAATCTGCACCCGATGCCGATGAACTGATGATGCAGGAAACCACGACCGACGAGGATGCAGCCGAAGCAGCGGCTGCCGCATTGGCAACGGTAGAAAAAGAAATCGGCAGAACCACAGATCCAGTACGTATGTATATGCGTGAAATGGGCACGGTTGAACTGCTGACGCGTGAAGGCGAAATTCTAATCGCTAAACGCATTGAAGAAGGGATTAATCAGGTTCAGATCTCGGTTGCCGAGTATCCTGAAGCCATTACTTACCTGCTGGAACAATGGGACAAGTACGAAGCCGAGGAGATGCGCCTGAGCGACATCGTATCTGGTTTCTTTGATTCGTTGGAAGACGACGAAGCCCCTATTTCAGCAACGCACATCGGTTCAGAGCTGAGCGAAGAAGATCTCGACGATGAAGATGATGATGGCGATGAAGACGACGACGATTCGGAAGACGCTGATACTGGCCCAGATCCTGAAATTGCGCGCGAGCACTTCGAAGAATTAAGAACCCTGTACAACAATGCACGTAAGTGTTTTGAAGTAAAAGGCCGTGCGCATCCGGATTCACAAGCTGCGATCGCCGAAATTGGCGAGTTATTCCGTAAGTTCAAGCTGGTACCAAAGCAATTTGACCGCATGGTAAATAACATGCGTGACATGATGGATCGCGTTCGCGTACAAGAACGTATCATCATGAAACAAGCTTGCCAGATAGCGAAACTGCCGAAGAAAACCTTCATCAAGCACTTCGCCAACAATGAAACCGATATGGCCTGGGTCGATGCAGAAATTGCCGCAGGTGACAAACACTCAGCTAAGCTGGCACAAGTTAAGCCAGAGATCGAGCGCTGTGTGAACAAGCTGACGGCCATTGAAGAAAGCACAGGCCTGAGCATTGAACGTATCAAAGACATCAACCGTCGTATGAGCATTGGTGAGGCGAAAGCCCGTCGTGCGAAAAAAGAAATGGTTGAAGCCAATTTACGTCTGGTTATTTCAATTGCCAAGAAATACACCAACCGTGGTCTGCAATTCCTGGATCTGATCCAGGAAGGTAACATTGGCCTGATGAAAGCCGTTGATAAGTTTGAATACCGTCGTGGTTATAAGTTCTCTACTTATGCGACGTGGTGGATCCGTCAGGCAATCACCCGCTCTATTGCGGACCAGGCACGTACAATCCGTATTCCGGTACATATGATTGAAACTATCAACAAGTTGAATCGTATTTCGCGTCAGATGCTACAGGAAATGGGGCGTGAGCCGAGTCCGGAAGAGCTGGCAGAGCGCATGATGATGCCAGAAGACAAGATCCGCAAAGTGTTGAAAATTGCCAAAGAGCCAATCTCCATGGAAACCCCAATCGGTGATGATGAAGATTCGCATCTGGGTGATTTCATCGAAGACACCACGATTGAGTCGCCGGTGGATTCAGCCACAATGGAAAGCCTGCGCGGCGCCACCAATGAGGTGCTTGCTGGCCTGACGGCTCGTGAAGCAAAAGTACTGCGCATGCGTTTTGGTATCGATATGAATACCGACCATACGCTGGAAGAAGTTGGTAAACAGTTTGACGTTACACGTGAGCGTATTCGTCAGATTGAAGCCAAAGCGCTCCGAAAGCTGCGTCATCCATCGCGCTCTGATTTGCTGAAGAGCTTCCTGGATGTCAAAGGCTAAGCGCCCATTCAAAATCATTAAAGGCCGCATTTGCGGCCTTTTTAGTTTACTCACAGGTCTCAAGACCCGATTTATAAATAGGTAACAACTATGGCTTGGATCCAGATCCGCATTGATGCCGACAAAACCAGCGCCGACCATTACAGCGATTTGCTCATGGAAATCGGCTGTCCGTCCGTGACGTATATAGACGGACAAAACAATCCCATATATGAGCCTAAGCCCGGCGAAGTATTGTTATGGCCACAAACCATAGTAATTGGTTTATTTGAAGCAAATCACGACATGCAAGCGGTTGTGGACTATTTAAAGACGGCCAGTGATGTGCCGCTTAAGTACAAACTGGAACAGCTGGAAGACAAAGACTGGGAACGAGAGTGGATGGACAACTTCCACCCGATCAAATTCGGCGAGCGTTTATGGATCTGCCCCAGTTGGCGTGATGTACCCGATCCGAACGCAGTGAATGTCTTACTTGATCCTGGACTAGCATTTGGTACAGGCACCCATGCAACCACTGCGCTGTGCCTGAAATGGCTAGAGCAGCAAGACCTGAGTGGCAAAACTGTCGTCGATTTCGGCTGTGGCTCCGGGATCCTTGGGATCGCGGCAATCAAATTGGGTGCAGAGCGCGTGATCGGCATAGATATCGATCCACAGGCACTGGTTGCCAGTCGTGATAATGCCGCTCGTAATGGCGTAGCCGAGCAGCTGGAAGTCTATCTGCCAGAGAACCAGCCTGAGTTTTCTGCAGATATCGTAGTTGCAAATATCCTCGCTCAGCCCCTCAGAGAGCTTCACGAAGTGATCCTCGGTTTTCTTAAACCAGGCGGTGAAATTGCCATGTCAGGGATCCTGGATGAGCAGGCGCAATCTGTTGCCGATGTCTATGCCCCTTTCCTTGCACTTGATGCCATTGCGCAGGAAGGTGAATGGACCCGAGTGAGCGGAAAAAAAGGTTAGTGCCTTATCACGCGTAAAGCCCTTAGTTAACAGGCTTTACGCATTTTTTACAGCGTTATACCCACCTCATTGAAATGTAAAACGGTTAATTTTAAAACAATTATGGCCTTCAGTCAGTTTGTTATAAAAAGTCAACCCATCAAGCTCAAAAAAAAAGCACTTATGTTCAATTTATAGCCTTTGATTTTTGCAAAAAAAACCGTAAACTTAGCGCCCCTTGAAAAGAGGCGGATTGAACAGCAGTGCGTATTGGTCCTTACCAACTTGAAAACAACTTAATGGTCGCGCCAATGGCGGGGATCACCGACAGGCCTTTCAGACAATTGTGTCGGCGTTTAGGTGCCGGGCTGGCGGTGTCAGAAATGTTGTCTTCAAATCCGAAGGTATGGAAAACCGATAAATCAATGAACCGCATGGATCACAGCGGTGAATCGGGTATTCGTTCCGTGCAAATTGCCGGAGCCGATCCTGAATTGATGGCACAAGCCGCTCAGTTCAATGTCAGTAATGGCGCGCAGATCATAGATATCAATATGGGCTGCCCCGCTAAGAAAGTGAATAAAAAGCTGGCAGGCTCAGCACTATTGCAATATCCGGAACTAGTGGAAGAGATAGTTCAGGCGGTGGTCAACGCAGTCGACGTCCCTGTCACTCTTAAAATCCGTACAGGATGGGACCCGGAAAATCGCAATGGTATTGAGATTGCCCGCATTGCTGAGCGCAATGGCATTGCGTCTTTGGCCGTACATGGACGCACCCGTGCATGTATGTATAAAGGCGATGCTGAATATGCCACGATCAAGGCGATTAAGGCAGCGGTTGGCATTCCTGTGGTGGCTAATGGAGATATTGACTCTCCGCAAAAGGCCAAGCAGGTTCTGGAATATACGGGCGCAGATGCCATCATGATTGGTCGAGCAGCCCAAGGTCGCCCCTGGATTTTCCGGGAGATTGACCATTATTTGCGTACTGGAGAAACGCTTGCAGCGCCGGAATTATCCGAGGTGCGAAGCATTTTGATGGAGCATTTGACAAACCTCCATCAGTTCTACGGTATGCCAATGGGTGTACGCATCGCACGCAAACATGTGTCCTGGTATTTGCAGGCCCATGACCAAGAAGGTCAATTTAGGCGAGTATTCAATGCTCTGGATGATGCCAATGCGCAAGTCGAGACATTAGAACACTATTTTGAAACACTAGCAGCTAACTAAGAAAGAGACATAAAGATGTTCGAACAAAATGTGACTTCTCCATTTATCACTAACGCTCATGTTCAGTCACAAGAGAAACCGCAACCACTTCGCGATGCAGTGAAAAAAGCTGTACACCACTACCTGAAACAGCTTAACGGTCAGGACGTACAAGACGTTTATGAGTTGGTTCTTTCTGAGCTTGAAGCACCACTACTTGAAGAAGTAATGACTTACACACGTGGTAACCAGACTCGTGCTGCAATCTTACTGGGTATCAACCGTGGTACTCTGCGTAAGAAACTGAAAAAGTACGGTATGAACTAATCAGTTCATAGCCAAACAAAAAAAGCACCTTCGGGTGCTTTTTTGTTTACATCACTTTTGTCATGCAATTATTGTCGTAACCCGAACATTCATCCGCAATAAATGACAAACAGCCAAAAGCAACCCCGTTTTTCTCAATCTCACTCACGCATTTTCAATCGTTTTCTGAGCCAAGTTAGGCTAAAATACAGCACTTCTAAGCTAGCCCTTAACTTATCATTGAGGAAACCTGAACCATCATGGATATACATCGTCCAATTCGTCGCGCGCTGCTAAGCGTATCAGACAAAACCGGTATCGTTGAATTTGCCCGCGCTCTGAGTGAGCAAGGCGTTGAACTCCTGTCAACTGGCGGCACCTGTAAACTCATCGCCGAGAACGGCATTCCTGTTACTGAAGTATCTGACCATACCGGTCACCCGGAAATCATGGACGGCCGGGTCAAAACCCTACACCCGAAAATCCACGGTGGTATTCTTGCACGTCGCGGCCAGGACGAAGGCGTGATGGCAGACAACAACATCTCAGCCATTGATATGGTCGTAGTCAACTTATACCCCTTTGCACAAACCGTTGCAAAAGCTGACTGCTCACTGGAAGATGCCATTGAGAACATCGACATCGGCGGTCCAACTATGGTTCGCGCTGCTGCGAAGAACCACAAAGATGTGACCATTGTTGTGAATGCAGCTGACTACGGCCGCGTTATTAACGAGATGAAAGCGAATAATGGCTCAACTGAGTACAAAACGCGCTTTGACCTGGCGATAGCTGCTTATGAGCACACAGCTCAGTATGATGGCATGATCGCGAACTACTTCGGTAAAATGGTCCCAGACTATACCGAAGAAGCAGCCGAAGACACTAAGTTCCCACGCACCATCAATATGCAGTTCACTAAAAAGCAGGATATGCGCTACGGTGAAAACTCGCATCAGGACGCAGCCTTCTATGTTGAAAACGACATTGAAGAAGCGTCTGTGGCGACAGCGAAACAAATTCAGGGTAAAGCACTGTCGTACAACAACATCGCGGATACCGATGCGGCCCTGGAGTGTGTAAAAAGCTTCTCAGAACCGGCCTGTGTGATCGTTAAACATGCTAACCCATGTGGCGTTGCGGAAGATAAAGACATCCTGAGCGCCTATGACCGCGCCTTCAAAACCGATCCGACGTCTGCATTTGGCGGCATCATTGCTTTCAACCGCGAGCTGGACGCCGATACGGCTGAAGCCATCATTGCACGCCAGTTCGTTGAAGTGATCATTGCCCCTAAAATCTCTGACGCTGCGGCACAAATTGTGGCAGCAAAGAAGAACGTACGTTTGCTAGAATGTGGTGAATGGCAAACGGCAACAACCGGCGTTGACATCAAGCGTGTCAATGGTGGTGTTCTCATTCAGGATCGCGATCAGGGCATGGTTCAGGCGAGCGATTTGAAAGTCGTGTCTAAGCGCCAGCCAACCGAGCAAGAGCTGAAAGATCTGATGTTCTGCTGGAAAGTAGCTAAATTCGTTAAGTCGAATGCAATCGTTTATGCACGCGATGGCATGACCATAGGTGTGGGTGCTGGCCAGATGAGCCGTGTTTACTCTGCGAAGATCGCTGGTATCAAAGCCGCCGATGAAAACCTGGAAGTCAAAGGATCTGTTATGGCCTCTGACGCCTTCTTCCCGTTCCGCGACGGTATCGATGCCGCAGCGGAAGCTGGTATCACTGCGGTGATCCAGCCTGGCGGCTCAATGCGCGATGAAGAAGTCATTGCCGCAGCCGACGAAGCGGGCATGGCCATGGTCTTCACTGGCATGCGTCATTTCCGTCACTAATCGATGAGCGCGAAACCTTCACCGTTTCGCGCTTTTTGTTTGCGCTAATTTCCAGTATTGTGAGTAAAAGACAATCACAATAATGACAGTGAAGGAACTGACTATGAAATTTGCCATTAAATCTATCATCGCAGCAGGTATTTTGACCGCCCTGAGTGGCTGTAACAGCACGTCTGAAAGCGGTGCGTCCAGCGAGCTTAGCTCAGCAGTGGCAAGCGCTGAACGTAAGGCTGAGAACCGTGCACGCGACCAGTATCGTCACCCGGAGCAAACGCTGGCATTTTTTGGCCTTCAGCCAAACATGACCGTTGTTGAAATTGCTCCTGGTGGTGGCTGGTACAGTGAAATTCTGGCACCGGTTGTTAAGGGCCAGGGGACTTACTACGCAGCACACTTCCCGGAAAACAGTGAAGGCTACTTCAAACGCTCTCTGGACGGCTTCAAGAAAAAAGTCGCTGAAGATGCACGCTTTAGTGAAGTCAAAATCACCGAGTTTGCACCAGGCACACATGTTGATATTGCCCCTGCAGGTAGCGCTGACATGGTACTGATCTTCCGTAGCGTTCATAACTGGTACATGCGTCAGGGTGACGAGGGTGTGCTGGCTGCTTTACAGGCTTTCAATAAAGCGCTGAAACCAGGCGGTACATTGGGCGTTGTTGCGCACCGTTTACCTGAACACCGTGATGATGAAGACCAGAAACGTTCTGGTTATATGAAGCAAAACTATGTCATCAACCTGGCTAAACAAGCTGGATTCGAATTAGTTGCAAGCAGTGAAATCAACGCCAACCCGTTGGACAGCGCCAACCACCCGAAAGGTGTGTGGACTTTACCACCACGTTTAGCTTTGGGTGATGAAAAGGCCGAGCAGTACAAGGCCATCGGGGAAAGCGATCGAATGACCCTGAAATTCAAAAAGCTTTAATAGGAATCAATTGCCATGAATATACTTGTCATTGGCAGCGGCGGCCGTGAACACGCACTGGCGTTCAAGGCTGCGCAAAACCCATCTGTAAAAACTGTATTTGTTGCCCCAGGCAACGCAGGCACGGCCCTTGAGCCAAAACTGCAAAATGTGGCCATTGGTGTTGAAGACATCGATGCCCTGCTGGCTTTTGCCCAGGACAACAAAGTTGAGCTCACGATTGTTGGCCCCGAAGCACCACTGGTGATCGGCGTCGTTGACCGCTTCCGTGAAGCCGGTCTGGCCATTTTTGGCCCAACTCAGGGGGCAGCTCAATTAGAAGGCTCTAAGTCATTCACTAAGGACTTTTTAGCTCGCCATCAGATCCCAACGGCAGCTTATCAGACCTTTGAAGAAATTGAGCCTGCTTTGGCTTATGTTAAAGCACAAGGCGCACCAATCGTTGTAAAAGCAGATGGCCTGGCTGCCGGTAAAGGCGTGATCGTGGCAATGACTGAAGCCGAAGCTGAAGACGCCATTCGTGATATGCTGGCAGGCAATGCATTTGGTGACGCTGGTAGCCGCGTTGTGATCGAGGAGTTCCTCGAAGGTGAGGAAGCCTCATTCATCGTGATGGTTGATGGCAAGAACGTTTTACCATTCGCCACCAGTCAGGACCACAAGCGCGCTTATAATGGCGACGAAGGTCCGAATACGGGCGGCATGGGCGCATACTCGCCAGCTCCGGTTGTAACCGCAGAGATCCACCAGCGCATTATGGATGAGGTGATCACACCTACCGTTGAGGGCATGGCGGCAGAAGGCCACCCTTACACGGGCTTCCTGTATGCAGGTCTGATGATTGCAGCTGATGGCACGCCAAAAGTGATCGAATACAACTGTCGCTTTGGCGATCCGGAAACGCAACCTATCATGCTGCGTCTGCAATCTGATCTGGTGACCCTGATTGAAGTGGCTAACCGACAAGAGCTGGACCAGACTGAAATTCAGTTTGATCCTCGCGCCGCAGTGGGTGTGGTGTTGGCAGCCAAGGGTTATCCAGCCAGCTATCCGAAAGGCGATGCTATCTCTGGTTTACGTGTTACCTATCCGGAAGGTGAAAAAGTCTTCCATGCAGGCACTAAGCAAGATGGTGACGCCGTCGTGACAGCTGGTGGCCGTGTCCTGTGTGCTACTGCGCTGGGTCACACCGTCACAGAAGCACAAAAGCGCGCGTATGCACTGGTACAGGAGATTAACTGGGACGGTGTCGAATACCGTACTGACATCGCCTACCGTGCCATTGCACGCGAACAGTAAAGCGCATAACGCAAAGCCGGGTCTGTGACCCGGTTTTTTATTTCTCCCTCTTTCCTTCACCTCTGTGTCACGCTTTGCTAGGATCGCCTATTTCAACCATCTTTAGGGGCGTAAAGATGCAAGGTACTCTACGTAAGATGCAGGCACAATTGAATTGTGCATCAGCACCAACCATAAACTATCAGCTGCCTGTGGGCGACGATTTGTTGCCATTGAACGAGCTGATTGGCAAGCGTCTGACGCTCACATTTAGTGGCAACATTTTCTGCTGTAATTGTGGTAAGAAAACCAAGAAGAGTTACTCTCAGGGCCACTGCTTTGTGTGTATGAAAAAACTGGCGAGTTGCGACATGTGTATCATGAAGCCAGAGACCTGTCATTATGATCAGGGTACCTGCCGTGAGCCAGAATGGGGCGAAACACATTGTATGATCCCGCACTACGTATACCTGGCAAACACCTCAGGCCTGAAAGTGGGGATCACCCGTCATACCCAAATCCCGACACGCTGGATAGATCAGGGCGCCACGCAGGCAGTCCCCATCTTCAAAGTGCAGACCCGGTTGCAATCGGGCCTGGTAGAAGTAGCGCTCGCGGAATTTATTGCTGATAAAACCAATTGGCGCAATATGCTCAAAGGCATTAATCCAGAGCTGGACCTTAAAGCATCCGCGGCAGAGCTGATCCCACAGATCCAGGCTAAGCTGGATGAGCTGGCTGAACTGTTTGGTGCCACCGCGATTAAGCGACTCGATGAAGACGTGGTAGACCTGAACTTCCCGGTAACCGACTATCCAAGCAAGATCAGCTCTTTTAACTTTGATAAAGAGCCCGTAGTCAGTGGCATACTACAAGGTATTAAAGGCCAGTATCTGATCTTCGACACGGGTGTGATCAATATCCGCAAGTTCACCTCATACGAAGTCTCGGTGAGTCTGGACTAGCTCGTGCGCGGCCATTTAGCGGCCGCTCACCCGTCGTTGCGGGGGAGTGAACTCACTCAACCCCCGCTCGGAACGGTAAAAGTTCAGCCAGTCTGACTGAGGCAGAGGCCGACAATAGTGATATCCCTGCATCGTGTGGCAACCCAGCTTTTGCAAAAACTTCTGCTGCACGGATTTCTCAACCCCTTCCGCCACCACATGTAAGTTCAGTGCTTTGGCCATCGCAACAATCGCCGTCACAATCTCACTGTTGCCATATTCATCTGGTATTTTGGCGATGAAACTGGCATCGATTTTCAGTATGTCGATGGGCAGCTTAGTCAGGTAACTCAGCGCCGAATAGCCAGTGCCAAAATCATCAAGCGCAATCGAGACCCCCAGACTTTTCAGCTTGTTAAGCATCACCTTAGCATCATGCAAATTGCTAACGAAGCTGGTCTCGGTCAGCTCCAGCTCGACATAATGACCATCCAGATTATGCTGTTCCAGCGCTTTGGCCATGGTCATCACAAGATCTCCCTGACTGAGGTGACTGGCAGAAATATTAATCGCGATGCGACGCATGTCCAGCCCTTCATTCAACCATTGAGTCATTTGTCGGCAGGCTTCGTTGATCACCCACTGATCCAATTTCACAATCAAACCGAGCTCTTCTGCCAGCGGAATGAATTGGGCTGGCGAGATGGTGCCCAGGTTTGGGTCTTGCCAGCGCAGCAAACACTCTACACTCATGATCCGACCGCTCGTCAGGCAACGCAATGGCTGATAATGGAGTTCAAACTCGCCGCCTTCGAGGGCGCTTTGAAAGCGACTCAACATAGACAAGCGTTCAAGCGAGCGCGCATTCATCGATGCTTTATACAGCTGGAAAGAATTGCGTCCCAATTCTTTAGAGCGGTACATGGCCACATCAGCATGCTTGAGCAGGCTTTCGCTGTCCAGGCCATCCTCAGGGTAGATTGCCGCCCCCAGTGATGCCGTCGCCGCCACATTTAGCTCACCCAACGCAAAGGGCACACTGAGCTCACTGAGTACCTGATCGGCAAAGCCCACCACATCTTCCATATGCTCGACTTCGGTAAGCAGCACAACAAACTCATCCCCGCCCAGACGGGCCAGTGTGTCTCCTGGCTTAAGAATGGCTTTTATCCGCTCACTAACCTGGCTGAGCAGTTTATCCCCGGCACTGTGACCTAAGGTGTCATTGACCTCCTTAAAGCGATCTAAATCTATGAACATCACGCTGAGTTTGTGTTTATCTCGCTGCGCCGAGGCTAGCGCCATAGACAACCTGTCGTAAAATAGCCGGCGATTAGGCAACCCTGTGAGTTCATCAAAATACGCCAGTCGGGCAATTTTCTCTTCCGCATTTTTACGTTCGGTGATGTCACTGAAAATGGCGGCATAGAGCACATCATCACTGTAGGGTTCATTGATTTCAATGATGGTCAGCCACTCGACATACACTTCGCCACTTTTACGCTTATTACAGATCTCTCCCTGCCAAACCCCCTTATGCGACAATTCCGACCACATCCTTTCATAATAATCCTGACCATGGACACCCGAACTCAGCAGGCTGGGGTTTTTGCCCAGTACCTCATAGTCCTGATACCCCGTCAACGCGCTGAACGCAGGGTTGATTTGGATGATTTCGCCATTGGCCCGGGTGATCATAATGCCATCGAGTGAGGCGTCGATAATGCGGTTAGCCAAATAGAGGTTTTTTTCCGACTTTTGTAATGCCAAGTCCCGCTGAGCCAGCACTTTCTCCAGCTCACTACAATAAGCGGTTTCTATTTCTGTCAGCACATTCTTCAAAGCCAGTAAGCCCATTACAGCACCAGAGCCAGGTTCACGGATCACCAGATGACGAATTGAACGTGCCGTCATCAGACGGTAAGCATCGAACAGGCTGTCTTTGGGGGTCATGGATTCCATCGGATAGCTGGCCAATTCCCAGCAGGGCATACGCCAGTCCTGATTCAGGATCACATAGGCCACATCCCGTTGGGTGATAATGCCATACTCAGCCAATACCTGGTTATATACCAGCACTGCGGTGGTCTTGTCCCGGCGCATCGCGTGAATCGCTTCGGAAATACAGGCTTGGGCATCTAGGGTGCTGATCTGTGACTCGAAATGATCTTCTATGGGGCGAAAGTGCAGATAGTGGTCCAGCCCCTGATTGCGCACAATATCAGACAGAGACACTACACCCAGCGGTTGATTATGGGCGTCTTTTACCAAAAGGTGACGGATCCCCAGCTGGTGAAACTTGATAGTGGCTTCACTCAGCGTCTGACTGATCAAAATATCATGTACCGGTGAGTTCATAATATTACCAATGGCAGTCTGTGCCAGACCAGTGTGCTCAAAATCCAGACTGACACAGTCTGACTCTGTCCAAATCCCGACGATTTTGCCGTCCTGCTCAATAAATATCGAACTGACCCGCCGCTCACGCATCAAACTCAACGCATCATACAAACGCGTTGTGTAGTCACAACACAGCAGGTTATTAGAGTAAACATCTTTAATTTGCAGTTGACGTGTATCGCCCATCATAAGCACAGCCTCGCTTTCAGCCAATCTAATCGAGTATAATGAAGACAATTTAAACAACCTTGACCAAGAACAAATAATGACAATAAAGTCGTACCCGTTCCTATTATGGTTAGACCAAAGTCTAGCTTATGTCAGTAATGAGACTGAATTGGCGGAAATGTGCCATTATGCGGGCCCTGACGAGGGGATCTGTATCTATCCTGATGGCCAGTATTTGACTCGCTCAGGCCAACAGGCCCCTTCTCTATCGGCCGATGCACTCACCCGATTAGTGCAACAAACCTTAGTACAGGAAGGTCAATGCTGCGTGTCTAAACTCAATCAGTGCAGCGTCAAAGAGGCCTTCGAATTGTTAGAAAGTATCAGCTAATTGAGGTGGTTCAGGCTTCTGCCAGCGCACGAACATGACACTCAACGCTGCGCCCCAGCGATGACAAATCATAGCCCCCTTCGAGATAGGAAATGATACCCAGGCATGAGTGTGCCCTGGCGAAGGCAATCACCTGCTCTGTAAACCACACATAATCTTGCTCCACAAAGCCCAGTCCTCCCATATCATCCTCAAGGTGCGCGTCAAACCCGGCACTGATGAAGATTAGCTGAGGCGAAAATTCCACCAGCCTGGGTAGCCATTGCTGTTCCACCAGCGCACGAAAATCTCGCCCATCGCTGCCAGCGGGTAGCGGGGAATTCAAGATAGAATCCGTGTTTTCAATCGCTGTATTAGGATAAAAAGGGTATTGGAATAATGAACAAAACAGTACCCGGGGGTCATCGCGCACTATGTCCTGCGTCCCGTTACCATGGTGTACGTCAATGTCGAGCACCGCTATTCGCTCCACGCCCTGCTGCTGGGCATAAGCAACCGCAATGGCCAGGTTATTGAATACGCAAAATCCGGAAGAACTATTTTGATTAGCATGATGTCCTGGCGGGCGCACGGCACAAAAAGCCGCATCAAGCTTGCCTGCAAGTACTTCATCAACGGCCAATAAACCAGCCCCGACCGCACGCTCAATTGCTTTCATAGAATCGGGACATAACCAGGTGTCACCGTCCAGCTCAGCCAGGCCTGACTCGGGCAATGCCTCACACACCCGACTAATATGCGCCTGGTCATGCACGCGCGCAATGTCTTCCAGTGTCGCCTTGGGTGCCGTTTTATATTCAATGGCCACATCTAATCCAGACGCCAGAATTCGATCTGAAATGGCGTCCAGTCGCTCCGGACATTCAGGATGATCCGCAATCATTTTATGTTTACGACAAAGCGGGTGAGTGATCAATGCAGTACGCATAGCAAAATCAGTCCTTCGTAGAGTCATAATATGAGTGTATCAGAGCCGTGTAGCGCGGGCCCTGATACTTTGGTGTAACCTGCCGGCTTACTCTGTTGAAAGCGCCTTAGCTTTAAGCTGCAAGTTATGAAAATCAAAACTGAAATCGGTAACATCCGGGTTCACCCAGGACATACTCGCAGCTTCAACCTGTTGTGACGGAGACAGAGTAAAATCAATGTAAGCGTCTGCTTCTAACATAGGGTGCTGCCATCTCACGACAAAGGTGTTACCCGTATGGTGGTGCAGTTTCCCTTTGAGCATTGCTGTATGGGTAAAATCAATATACAGCTCACCATTGAGCTCTTCCACAATCACATTGCCGTACCATGGACTGACCAACGTGCCTGTGTATACTTGATTTGCCAGTTGTGGTTGTCGCTTGTCTAACTTCACAGCCCCTGCAGAGCGGTATGCTTCTTCACGCTTCAGCTGATACTTCTCAGCGGCTTCTTTGACCCACTCCTTATCAGGCAATCCCAACGCATCCTCGAACACCTCATTAATAATGGCCGTCAAAGCTGGAAAAGCCTGTTGGTTAGACAGCACCACTACACCCAGCTGCTTGCCTGGTATCATGGCAACTTGAGAGACCATGCCAGGGATCCCACCCCCGTGCCACACTTTTTTGTGACCGAAATAATCTTCTATCGCCCAACCTAAACCATACCCCCGAAACTGCCGCTGATATGCTTTGCCCGCTTCATTTGGCCAACGCATGATGTATGGATGCCACATATAAACCTGTTGAACTTCGCTAAACAGCGCGTTGCCATTTGGCATTTTGCCTGCAGCTAACAGAGTTTTTAGCCACAAACTCATATCGTTGGCACTGGAAGCAATGGCACCCGCTCCGCGAAAATCCTCCAGGTAGTCCACGAAGAAAGGAGTGAGTTGACCCTGCCAAAATATACTCCCGGTCGCCCAGTTCTGGTTCTCCTGTGGGATCCGTGAAAATCCGGCACGTGAAGTATCCATCCCCATTGGTTTAAACAATCGCTGCTCAACAAAATCTCGCCACCCCATTCCACTTACGCGATTGACGACTTCACCTGCAACCACAAACATGAGATTGTTGTAGGCATAAGTGCTGCGCAAGCTGCTCTCTATTGGTAAGTGTGCTATCCCTTCCAATAGATCAGCCATGGTTTTGTCGGTATCTGGCCAGATCATTAGATCACCAGCTCCTTTCCCCAGTCCACTACGATGGCTGAGCAGATCAGCAATCGTCATTGCTCGCGTTACATAAGGGTCTGACAAACGAAACTCCGGGATGTGTTTGATGACCTCATCACTCCAGCTCAGCTTGCCTTCATCCACCAATACTGCCAGAGCCGCAGCGGTAAATGCCTTACTATTTGAAGCGATCCCAAACAAGGTATCCTCATCCACCTTATCCTCGTGAGCAATATGGCGTAACCCATATCCTTTGCTCAATACAACTTCACCGCGCTCAACCACAGCGAGTGCAATGCCAGGTATATGGAACCTCTCCATGGCCTCAGTAACAGCCTGCTCAACATCCGCGATATTCACGCCTGGCGCATATTGCTCAGCCAACGCAGAAAAACTACTCACCGACAACATTACGGTGGCGATCAAGCCTTTACCAATTTGGTACTTCATGTGTATTGCTATTCCTTATTGATGAATGGACAATTCCCGTCGCGCTCTGTGGAAATCCAGGTCCAGAGTACATGGCTGCTTAGCGAGCAGCTGCTGATACGACGCAGGGAATTGATGATGTTGCACGCCCCGCAGCACATGCTCCAGATACCAGGAAAACGGCAGCAGGTCGTCGTAAAATTGTTGTGTGATATAACAGTGCGCAGTGAGCCGCGAACCGCAAGCGCGGATCACCTCAACACCTTGTCGCTGATAGCCTTCACCTTCTATGCGGTCTAACTGTGCTATCTCTTGCTCGGTTAAGGCATACAAAACGCCATGCACACATGCCACAGCGCTATCATCCGGTTCAATGGAGCATTTAGCCGAGCCATCCTGACCAAGATGACGAAAACCCAAGGTGTAGCCTGGCAGGCGGGCGGTGCCAAGCAATTGGGCTGCTGGTAAACGCGCCTGCAGGCGCGCAGGGGTTAAATTTGATCCAAAAGCAAAGTTAAGTATGTCTCTGTCTGCCATCATGACTCCTGGTATTATTAAAGTATTACCCTAAGCGCCAGCAGCAGTAGAATTACCCCTATTCCGCGATCAAACCAATGCCCGGCACGTTGAAAAAAGCTGCGGACAGTGGCTTTGCTCAGCACCATGGAAAGGGAAGAAAACCACAACCAAGTTGCCACAGCCATATATAATCCGTACAAGATTTGTACGGACTGAGGGGTGCCAGGATCAATCACCAAGGTAAACAAGGAAAGGAAAAACAATGTCGCTTTTGGGTTCAATGCGTTCACCAAAAAGCCGCGCCGCAGTGCCTGCATGGCACTTTCCTCGGTCGCAGATGGGGTAGCTGTTTGCTGTGAGGCCGGATTGGCACTTGCACGTAAAGCCTGAATACCCATGTACGCCAGGTAAGCGCCAGCTAGGTATTTAAAGACATTAAATAACTCCGGCGATTGCGCTAACAACAACGCGACACCAAGCAGACAATAAGTGACATGCACCAATATCCCTAACCCTACTCCTGCGCTGGTCATCAGAGCATTACGGCGACCAAAGCTAATGCTTTGTTTCAGTACAACGGCAAAGTCAGGCCCGGGGCTGGCAACCGCAAAAAAATGTGCCAGCGCAATCAAAACAAACTCATCCAGATAAGGCGACACGACTGCGATCCTCCAGTGCCAGTAAAACGGGATCCGGAGACGTTTTTAAAATGCCCTGAAGCTGTTTACAGGCTTTTTTATACAATCCTTTGAGGTGGGGTTTAAGGTGTTTCGCACCGTTATATTGTGGCTTGAAATGACACACCAAGGCATGCACAAAGATCGTTTCTGCCTCACTGAGGGCAGCCTGCCGATTGGCATAGGCATTATAACAAGAGCCACACCCACCTCTGAAATGGTAAGCACTGTTACTCAACATCACACCAAACCCCATGTACACAGCCAGCACATCTGCGGCAACGGGTAAATGTTCCTGACCGCCTGGTGGTAATTTACCCACCTGATGAATCAAAATCATCGCCAGAGAACCAGCTAAACTTGCAACCATATCCTGAGGCTGGTTGATTTGATTAGGGTTATAGGAAAGAGCAATCGGCATAGCTGGTTTTTCCGACACCGACACCTGCTCTCCGCGCAATCCACCACTAAGTGTAAAATTTGGGAAGGTCTGCTGCAACGGCATTTGCTGCGGTGGTAATAAAGCAACAGGCCAGTGCTGCAACCCGGCATAATCGCGCACCCGGCCAAACACAGTTTGTGCCATTTGCTCAACACTATTAACCTGATCCGGGAAGTCCTGCACGGTAGGCTCAACAATCCGTGTGTGACGGAGAAAAAAATCGACGTCAAAATGCTCAACCGCCCAGCCAAACAAATGAATTAACTGCTGAGCCTGAGCGTCTTCCAGTAGCGGTTTAGATTTAAATATCGCCAGCATAATATCCTGTCTTCTGTATCAAAACATGCCAGTTCCGGGCGCTCTCACCGCCCACTTATCACTTGGCATTGCAAGAAAAGATTCATATCATATTGCCATATTAGCGACAATTACCCTGTGATACCATGCCTCATCTGATCATTGAACACTCTGCCCATCTGAATATTTCCGTTTCTGAACTTGTCCAGGCCGTCCATCAAGGTGCTGAACGTACTCAGCTGTTTGATCCTTCGTCCATTAAAACCCGGGCAATTGCTTATCACGACTATCATCTGGGTAGCGACCACAGAGGCTTTATTCACGTGCAAGCCCACATTATTTCCGGCAGAACGATAGCACAAAAGCAACTGCTGAGTGAGACGCTACTACATGCGCTGAACGCAGTAGTCGATGGCGAGCAACTCCACCTCAGTGTTCACCCCTATGACTTAGAGCCAGAGATCTACCGCAAGAACTGACGTATAATAGCCCTTAATCAGAGCTGCTCTCAGCTCACCCGCATTGACGTGCGGGTCATTTTCACTTTACAGAGCAATCACTATGAAATTCCCCTGTCGTTTAGATAAGTTTGTCAGCCACATCCAGGAGCTGCCTCGCAGTAAAGTCAAAATAGGGATCAAAAAAGGCCTGGCCGTTGTCAATGGAGTCACCATCAGCAAAGCAGATTATTCTGTTGGGCAGGATGATCTAGTCGAATGGGACCAGACGCCACTGGTTTATCTCGGTAAGCGTTACTATATGCTGAACAAACCGACTGGTTATGTGTGCGCCAATCAGGACGACCTGCACCCCACCGTTTTTGAGCTTTTGGACGAGCACAACTTAAAAGATTTTCATGTTGCGGGGCGGCTGGACCTGGATACCACAGGACTTGTTTTAATTACCAATGATGGCGACTGGTCTCATCAAATCACCTCACCTAAGAAACAAAAGTACAAAACTTACCTGGTTGAAACACAAGAAGCACTCACCGAAGAAGCACTCGAGCAACTACGTCAGGGTGTCGCGTTGCACAATGAAAAAAGCCTCACTCAGCCCGCCATAGCAGAGCAGCTGGATAAGTATGCGCTACGCTTATCTATCTGCGAAGGAAAGTACCATCAGGTGAAGCGTATGCTAGCAGCGGTCGGTAATAAGGTCGTAGAACTGCACCGAGAAAATGTTGCTGGTATTGAGCTGGATACGAAACTGGCGGCCGGTGAGTACCGCTTACTCAGCGATACGGAAGTTAACATAATTAATGCAAGGTAAAACGCTGTCACCCCCTATAGTGAGGAAAAATCATCTAAGATTACTGTTATAATGACCTTTTTCAGCTTTCCACAATACGGAATTCGTGTTAAATCATTAAATCAGATTCTGCTACAGGGGCATCACGTGTTTTCATCACTTACTTTAAGAACAAAAATCATCCTATTTGCAGCTTCTATTTTTGTTGCCCTCATTCTGGTGGCAATTGTGGGGCTGCAATCCCTCAGACATGCAAGCGAAACAGACAATATTGCGCGTATCAATCAACTGATGAAAAGCACAGCCAATATAGTGCAGCAGTTTGAAGGGTTTGTGCGCAGCGGCGCCCTGACAGAGGAACAGGCCAAAACACTCGCATCGCAGATTTTACGAGAAAACAAATATCACGACTCTGAGTACGTGTACGTGGTGGACAGTGAACTCAACTTCATCGCTGCGCCACATGACCCGCATTTACACGACACCAGCTTCAACGACTTTAAAGATGCCAACGGTAATAGTATCGGGCGCATGGTGGAACGTTTGGTCGGCTCGCAAACAAATCGTATCATTACCTACAACTGGACATCACAGCGCAATGGCACCGTCGCAGCCATGACTTCAGTCGTGCAAAAAACCCCTCTGTTCGGCTGGTATGTGGGAACTGGTATCAGTTATCAGGAAGTCGATGAGCGCTATTGGGATACTGCAAGCTGGCTCGCGTCTTTGTCATTACTTATCGCCGTCGCACTGACCTTTGCTTTAACTCGCTTTGGCTTGTCTCTGTCGAACAAACTAGGCGCAGAGCTGGATGACGTCCTCGACATCGTTCAGGAAGTTTCGCGCGGTAACCTCACTTCACAGATCCACAACGACAACGCCAAACCAGACAGTATTCTGGCTGGCATGGAATACATGCAAGAAGGACTAAAAGGTGTGGTTGGCGGGCTAAAATCTGTCAGCGATTCGCTTAATGAACAAAGCCACAATGGTGAAGCTCGTTCTAATGAGCTGGAGTCACTCACTCGCAGCCTGAGCGAAGAAACCCAAATGGTGGCATCAGCAATCACCGAACTCACCGCCTCTGCGCAAACCGTGGTTGAGCACGCAGAGCAAGCAGCTGACTCTGTGCAACAAGCAGAAGGCCAGGGGCAAAGTGCCGATAAGCTCACGACTAAAGCGTCTGAAGCCATTGTCCTATTAGAGCAGCAAATCGACAGTGCAGGTAATAATATTCAGGTGCTTGATGAAGAAGTAAAAAACATCGCCAATGTACTGAGTGTGATCCAAAGTATTGCGGAGCAAACCAATCTGCTGGCATTGAACGCTGCGATTGAGGCGGCACGTGCCGGAGAGCAAGGTCGCGGGTTCGCAGTCGTTGCCGACGAAGTCAGACAGCTGGCACAACGCACCCAAAGCAGCACAGAAGAAATCCATACCATGATTGGTAATCTTCAATCTGCAACTCAGGAAGCCAAAGCATCAGTTACCCTGAGTATTGCCACCAGTGAAAAAACCGTGACAATGTCTAACGAAGCCAGTGAAGCACTGAAACGGGTGGCTGAATCGCTCAGTGCAATATCGCAAATGAGTGACCAGATTGCCCAAGCCGCAAAAGAACAGCTTGCAGCCGGAGAAGACACCGCACACCGTGTGGTAACCATATCAGATACTGCCAGTCAGACAGCCCAGGTCTCACACCATGCGCATCAGGCAACTGACAGCATCACGGCATTAACGCATCAACTGGAAAAAGAAATGGCAAAATTTAAAGTTTAGCAACGTAGTTAATATTCAGATTTTCAAGAAGAAAAAGTGAAACGAACAATATAATTAACAATTAATTAAAGTTATATGAAAAATTTCATTTCACTTTTCTGGACTAGGTGGTAAATTTATTAACCAGAGCTTAATAGACCTTATGTTGTGCTGTATGAAATAAATCATATATGATAGGTCTTAAAGCACACCCAGTTCATCTAAATTACGTTTGCGTGACGTGCACGTAATTTACAGATGAATGAGCAAAGGCGGATGCAGTGCCTATACTCTAGAAGCTGACTAGCCAGTTATTGCAGTCGTTTTGGTTAGGCAAACAACAATGACATAAGGAACATCAATATGAAATCTCTTTCATTCACTGATTGCCAAAAAGTCGCTGCCGGTTCCAGTGTGTTACACCCTGTTAGACCCAAAGGCCAACAAACTTCCCAAAAATTAGAGACAAAACGTACTTCGACATGACAAAGGATTTATCGATTAAAGACCTGCTACTACCATACGTCGTGATGGTAGTAGTCATTTTTATTATGCAGGATGCAACCTATGTGTTCATCCTCTCTTGTATTGCAATCATCTCCCTGGTTTTCCTGATCGGACTGCGGATCAAAGACATTAATATTTGCGTCCTCGCTATGATGAATTTGTCATCCATACTGATCGAAAATCTGCTGTTTTCCACAGGCCTGATAAGCCTTTACTCGGACGAAGAAAATCGCCTGCTACAAAACAGCATTATATTCGGCCTTTCCATGGCCAGAGAGCTTCTGATTTTGGTGCTCCTCACCTATCGCGTTGAAATCACCAAATGGTTGTTTCCTAAGCATCAGATCCGTGCCACCTTTGCTGACAGCATCATGCCCTGGCTCTACCTCATAGGCGCAGCCATCAGCTTCTTCGCACTGATAGAGAACTACTTCCGTAATGGTAAAGGATACGATATTACCTTCTTCTTTTACGCCTTTGAAATTACAGGCTATCTGATCTTTTCCACCATATGTGCCATGCTGGTTGCGCTAACGGTGATCTCTTATAAAGAAGCCTATGAGCTGAAAGTTCCGACCATTAAAAAACGGAGTTAACATTCGAAAGACAAACCTGTATAGTCCATCGACAGGTTTGTCTGAATAACATCCAGGGATTTGATGCATGGCCTTCGCGGTCCACTTTCGCTATATCAATAGCCCCTTGCTGATGGCCATAGTCGCACTCAGTCTGATATTGATCATTCTTCGCGACGCAACTTTCTACGTCTTTTCGGCATACTCTCTCTTACTTAGCGGCCTGTTTATCATTGGTGTCCGACTGAAAGATGTGAACCTGTGCGGGTTAACAGGACTGGCCCTGTTTCCCATTATTTATGAAAACTTGCTATTCTCAACTGGCCTGATCAGCCTGACCTCAGAGACGCAAAACCGTCTGTTCCAAAACAGTCTGATTTTTGGTCTGCATTTTATCAAAGAGCTTATTTTACTAGTGCTGCTAATCTACCGGATGGAGATAACTAAACGCCTCTTTCCAAACAGAAGTATCTATTATACTTTTGCGGATACCCTGCTGCCATGGCTATGTTTGCTCACCGCCATATTTAGCTTTTTAGCCTTATTCGAGAACTATCTGCGTAATGGCAGAGGATATGACATCACCCTTTTCTTCTATGCATTTGAGGTAACGGGCTATCTGTTTTATTCATCGGTGTGTGGCATCCTCTTAGTGCTCACCATGATCACCTGCCAACAACAGCGTCTGAGCCCGCAAGGTAGCGCCAAATAGGTCAATCAGTGTGAAAGAATGGGTTATCCAGATATATCGGCTGTGCTGTCGCTAAGAAGGAGAGATCAAAATAGCGCGCCAGTAACTGCTCATACTGACCATTGTCTTTCAGGCGCCTCAAACCCTGATCCAGCTTTTCTGCCAGTTCTGGTTTTTGCTTGTTCACAAAAAAGTAGAAGTGTGCTGGGTATGACAAATAAACACCGGGCAATTTGACCAGTTCAGCGGCAGATTGAGCTGCGAGCTCAGAATCCACCTCAACCACTGAACGGGGAAAATAGTCTGCTTTTTGATTGATCACCAAATCAAACATCGCCTGGTAATTCACTATCGGCCTGACCTTTAATCCGTTAGCAGCCAGTATCTTGGTATCCGGCCAGTCATGTCCCTGCACAGCAACCAGCTTAGCTAGCCCGGCTTTGCTTTGAACAGCCTCAAACCGGGTCAGTTGCTCACGATGTACCAGCAGCGCACGCTTGCCAATCAGGCCATCAAAGAGTGGAAACTTAACCGCGATGGCCAGCTTTTCTCGCGCCGGACTCGACATGCTCCAGTGCAGGTCAACCTCACCTTTGCTCAATGCCAGTAACGTTCTTTGTTGATGTGGGTGGACCTTAACATGTTGAATATCAAAGGGGTATTCAGCCGCTTTTAGCGATAAGTCGAGCAATTCATAAAGAAACAAATCCCGGTCATAGAGGGGCCGCATTTCTTTTGCAACATAAATGGTGGACTTTGCCTCGACCGCCGCACCAAGCAGTAACAGCATCAGATAGATAACCCGTTTTACCATACACCACCTAGCTCATATTGAATTGTCAGTCCTGTATTGTGCAATCCAAGGACATATCACCCTGACCTCCAAACTACACCTAACTGCAACAATACTCAACCGAGATTGTGTTGTCATAAATCGCTGAATTAAGTAGCCAAGCTACTGACCGCTTCTAACCGCACGACCGGAGCACTGGGCTTGCGACGATTACAGACAAACAAATAACTGTTGCGATAGCGCTTGGCCTCTTTTTTCGCGTCGGTTGCCAATGCAGCGACCTGATGGCTGTTACTACAGGATTCCACATCCGGTGATACCAGCCCGATAGATAACGTCAGTAACGGCACAAATTGCTTCTGACCTTCACGATTACTGGCCCAGTAACCGCCAGCCGCAACATGCTCTGGCGTAAAGAAAGCTTTAGACTGGGCTTCAAAGCGCTGAATTATCTCATGGCACAGGTTTTCAGCATCGTCGTTGTCAAACACCACCATAAAGTCATCGCCGCCAATATGGCCGACAAAGCAGTGGCTATGTTTACACACAGCGACTGTCACCTCTGCCAGCAACTTAATCACACTGTCGCCACTGGCGTAACCATAAAGGTCATTAAATTGCTTAAAATGATTGAGGTCGATGTAGGCGAGCGAAAAGCCATGCATAGCACGTAGGCGTTGTTCAATGGCCTCATTGATAGCCACATTGCCCGGCAGCATGGTTAGCGGGTTGGCATGTTGCGCATGGCGGATCTTTTCGTCGGTAATGTGCTTCAGGATATCCCTTAAAGGTGCCAAACCCAGATAGCGTCCTTCCCGGGTAATAATAATATGACGTCGGATGTCGAATTCATGCTCAGTGATCAGCTGGCTGACACTGTCGAGTTGCTCTTGCTCATCAACAATCAGCGGTTGTTTGTCCATTAGCTCAGTCACTGGCTTTTTATCGAATAAGGCATGACCATAGGGGGCAGCAAACACTTCCGTCAACTGATCCCGATGCAGCAAGCCAACAGGCTGTCTTGCATCATTCACTACAGTCAAACTCATCAGTCGTTTATCACGCTCAAAATGTCGATGGGCATCAAGACATTGAGTACAGGTGTGGATTGCAGCAACGTCCTTCGCCAGCCAGCCAATCGCAATAGACTGCTCAAATGGATTATCCTTACTGCTGCTGTGACGATGCTGTGCCAGATTGATCATCTCCAGAGCCGGCTGCTCACTTGGTTTAGCCAACAGATATCCCTGCGCATTCACAATCCCTAACTGCTCCAGTAAAGCGAGCTCTTCCATCCGCTCAATGCCCTCCGCAATCACCGCAGTATTGGTTGCCTTAGCCAGTTCAATAATAGACTTGAGAAACTCTCGTTTAACGATACTCTGATCGCAATAGTCGATGAAATAACGATCCACTTTAACAAAGTCAGGACAGAGTTCTGACCACTGCTTTAGCCCGGAATAGCCTGCACCTAAGTCATCAATGGCGATAGTGAAACCCAGCTGACGGTAGTGGGCTATGGTCTTTAACAACAAAAAACCATCATCGACCTTATCTTGCTCAGTCACTTCAATCACTATACGGCTGGCTGCCAATCCAGCCTGTTCAACCAGGTGTAAGGTTTCCCCCCTCGGATGACGAGGGTCCAGCAGTGCTTTTGGGCTAACATTAAGAAACAGCTTGCCGGGCAATTGTTGCGCCACAAACTGAGTAATGGCCCTCTGACGGCACAACAATTCCAGCTCCGACAGACGATCGTAGCGACTGGCTGCCGCGAACAAACTATCTGGTTGCTCCAACACAGAACCACGCTTACCGCGGCTTAAAGCCTCGAAGCCCAGCACCTGCTCCTTTGCCAAGTCATAGATTGGCTGGAATGCCGTATAAACGGCTTTGTTAGCGATGATTTCATCCAAAAGGATCTGCGTTGAGTCCACTGCTCGATGACCAAGATGAGGTTTGATTGATAATCGAGCAAATTATCAATTTTACATGACAGTTATATGTCAAAAAGACGATTGTACCTAATTTGATGTTGAATCATTTGCAACTCCCTGTTGCTCTATGCTCACCTCAACGCGTTTAAATGCTTGTTTTACCTGTTCAATATGGGCCATCACCTCGACCATTTCCAGTTCCGCTTCCAAATACGCGTCGTCGCCTGCAAGCCCCCCTTTTGCCATCACCAAAACCGTCGCAGGATGCACCACTAAATCTTTGCTATGATAGCACACCGGATCGGGTAACTCAGGTAACTCAGGTAACTTGCCATCGCCATGATAGTCTTGTTCCAGTGCTGCAAGAGACATCTCAGCCAAAGACGCTCTGAGTGTCAATACCGCATCCAGATAAGACCGGCACTGTGGGTAAGCCCGTTTAAAGGCATCCAGGACCACATCACTTTGCTGTATCAGGTCATCCGCACGAGCCTGGATCACCCCTGCATCACGCTGGATACGAATGTCTGTCAGTAACTCGCTGGCTAACAACGCATACGGTTCAATGCCACTGCCCTGCACAGCAGATGTCGCAGCCCGGGCATTAGCCGCCGGCCCTGATGGCTCAGAACACCCGAATAGCGATAAGCAAACGAATGCCGCTGCACATTCCTTACGCATAGTATTTCCCCCGTTCTCACAAAAAAGCCGCGATACAATCGCGGCTTCCGTTAGCTAGTTGGTTGATTATGGCATGGCATCCAGATCGGCGCCTTCTTTTTCCACTTCAACCGGGATCAGATCTTCCTTACTCACGCCCATCGCAACCGCCACTGAACTGGCGACATAGACTGATGAGTAAGTACCGATGAATACACCGAATAACAAGGCCGTTGCAAACCCATGGATGGTCTGGCCACCCCAGACAAACAGGGCAACCAATACCAGAATAGTTGTGATTGATGTCACTAACGTCCGGTTCAGTGTCTGTGTCAGCGAGATATCAATAATCTCCAACGTGTCATCAATACGAACTTTACGGAAGTTTTCGCGGATCCGGTCAGATACAACGATGGTATCATTTAGTGAGTAACCTATCACGGCGAGGATCGCGGCCAGAATCGTCAGGTCGAACTCCAGTCCAAGCAATGAGAATAAACCCATGGTCAGGATCACATCGTGGAACAAAGCGGCAACCGCACCGACAGCAAAACGCCACTCGAATCGAAACGCAACATAGATAAGGATACACAGCAATGCAGTCAGCATTGCCAGACCGCCCTGCTCTTTGAGGTCCTCACCCACACTCGGGCCAACGAACTCGATACGACGCATTTCAACGTTGCTGTCGACCTGCTTCAGCGCATCAACCAGTTGGTTACCCAGGATTTCAGCTTTCACATCATCACGCGGAGCCAGACGTACCAGCACGTCCTGACTTGAACCAAACAGCGTGACCGATGCATCCGGGAAGCCATTCTCTGCCAGCGTACTACGTACTTTTGGCAAATCCGCAGGCTGCGAAAAACCCACCTCTACTGCCGTACCACCAGTGAAATCCAGACCCATGTTCATGCCTTTGAACGTCAGGCTTAAAATAGAGGCCAGGATCAGTAGCGCAGAAAATGCCATTGACACTTTACGTGCCGACATAAAACGGATGGTATCTTTAATTCTTAATAACTGCATGTCCGTCTCCTAGATTGAAAGCGAGTTAATTCGCTTGCCACCGATGACCGCATTGATCACCGCACGAGTACCGACGATAGCCGTAAACATCGACGTTAAGATACCTATAGCCAGTGTCACTGCGAAACCTGCGATCGGACCTGTCCCCACTGAGAACAGGATCACCGCAGCGATCAGCGTGGTGATGTTGGCGTCGAAAATGGTGCTAAAGGCACTGTCATAACCATGATGAACGGCTTGCTGAGGACTACGTCCTTCACCCAACTCTTCACGGATACGCTCGAAAATCAGTACATTAGCATCAACTGCCATACCGACGGTTAGTACGATACCAGCAATACCAGGTAACGTCAGTGTGGCCCCTGGGATCATCGACATAACGCCCACAATCATGACCAGGTTGGCAGCCAACGCCAGGTTCGCAACCAGACCAAAGCCTTTGTAGTACATCAGCATAAATGCCAGTACGAATGCAAAGCCCAGAACAACCGCAGTCATACCTGCCTGGATGTTTTCCTGACCGAGGCTCGGACCCACCGTACGCTCTTCAACAATTTGGATCGGCGCAACCAGTGCCCCTGCTCGCAGCAACAGGCTCAGGTTATGGGCTTCTGCCGGCGTGTTAATACCGGTGATTTGGAAAGAACTGTTCAAACGCGCCTGGATAGTTGCCACATTGATGACTTCTTCCACTTTGATTGGCGGCAGCGCTTTACCATTCTTGTCGACTTTACCTGACGGCTTGTATTCGATGAAAACAGTTGCCATCGGTTTGCCAATCGCACGTTTGGTAAAGGCACTCATTTTCGCACCACCTTTGCTGTCCAGGTTGATGCTTACTTTAGGGCGTTGATACTCATCAAGACCAGACTGTGCGCCTGTGATGTGCGACCCTTCCAGTACCACACGTTTTTTCACAACAACGGGATAACCGGCCTGGTGCATGATCACTTCAGAACCCGGAGGCACGCGACCCTGGGCTGCCGCTCGGGCATCAGCATTTTGGTCAACTTCACGGAATTCCAGCGTCGCCGTCGCGCCTAAAATCTCTTTCGCACGCGCGGTATCCTGTACACCTGGAAGCTGAACGATAATACGTTCCGCACCCTGGCGCTGTACGTTCGGCTCTGCTACACCCAGCTGGTTGATCCGGTTACGAATGATGGTTTCGTTTTGTTTGATGGCGTAGTCACGCAGTTCTTTGATTTTCAACTCGCTCAGCGTTGAGAAAAACGCCAGGCCGTTGCTGCTGTCATTGATAAACAGATTACCCGGGTAACGCTTTTTAAGAAAACGCTCAGCGGCATCTCGGTCTTCATCAGAACGCATGACCACCTGAATACGGTCACTGTTGGCAACACGACGAATCGAGCGATAACGTAGTTTTTCTTCTCTTAGATCGCTCTTATAATCCTGCTCCATCTGCTCAAATGCTTTGTCCATGGCCGTTGCCATGTCCACTTCCATCGTAAAATGAACACCACCGCTCAGGTCCAGACCCAGTTTCATTGGGTTAGCACCTAAATTCTTTAACCAGTCAGGCTGTGCAGGTGACATGTTTATGGCGGAGATATAATCGTCACTCAGAGTATTACGCAGCAGATCCTGCGCCTTTAGCTGATCTTCAACATTCGTGAAGCGGATCAAAACCTGGCCATTTTCAAGGGCAGTCGATTTTACGGTGAGGCTATTGTCTTTAAGTGTTTTATTTACCTGGTCGAGCACACTGAGATCGGCATTGGTACCTTTAGTACCAGAAACCTGTATGGCCGGATCACGACCATACAGGTTAGGTGTAGCGTATAAAATACCTACGGCCAATACAGCGAGCACAAGTAAATATTTCCACATTGGGTACTTGTTTAACACTGGATCATCCTTATTGCTAGTTTATAGCGACTTCATTGTGCCTTTTGGTAGCACAGCTGAAATCGCTGATTTTTGTACCGTTACTTCTGCCTGATCATTCAGGGCAATAACGATAAAATCTTTGTCTTCTGCAACCTTAGAGATTTTACCAACCAGGCCACCCTGAGTTAGTACTTCATCACCTTTGGTCAGCGCACTCATCAGATCTTTATGCTCTTTGACACGCTTCGCTTGTGGGCGGTAGATCAGGAAATAGAATACCAGACCAAAAATACCCAGCATGATCAACATGCTCCACTCGCCACCGGCTGGTGCTGCGGCTGCCGTACTGGCATGCGCGCTAGACATAAATAAGCTCATAGCTCTTCCTCATTTAATTTTTATTGCAAACTGTTATTCGGTGTCGGCCAACGGCGGAACCGGTCTGTCACGTCGGGCATAGAAATCAGCCACAAACTGATCAAATGTACCGGCCGCAATAGCCTCACGCATCCCTTCCATCAGGCGCTGATAATAACGCAGGTTATGGATAGTATTAAGACGCGCACCTAAGATCTCGTTGCACTTATCCAAATGATGCAAATAAGCACGTGAGTAATTTTTACAAGTGTGGCAATCACACTCAGGATCCAACGGACCAGTGTCTGTTTTATGCACCGCGTTACGGATTTTAATCACACCGCCAGTGATAAAGAGGTGACCATTTCGAGCGTTACGGGTTGGCATCACACAGTCAAACATGTCGATACCACGGCGCACCGCTTCAACCAAATCTTCTGGCTTGCCCACGCCCATCAGGTAACGCGGTTTTTGTTCTGGCATCTTGTAAGCACAATGATCCAGAATATTGATCATATCTTCTTTTGGCTCACCCACAGACAGACCGCCCAGCGCATAGCCATCAAAGCCAATGTCCTCAAGCCCAGCCTGAGATTCAGCGCGTAGCTCCGGGTACATGCCGCCCTGAATAATACCGAACAGAGCAGATGGGTTGTCGCCATGTGCTTCTTTCGAGCGTTTAGCCCAGCGTAATGACAACTCCATTGAGTCGCGCGCTTCTTTTTCAGTGGCAGGGTATGGCGTACATTCATCAAAAATCATCACAATGTCAGAGCCCAGATCACGCTGAACTTCCATCGCTTTTTCCGGAGACAGCATGATCCGCTCACCGTTGACCGGAGACTGGAATAACACGCCTTCTTCACTGATCTTACGCATAGCCCCTAAGCTGAATACCTGGAAACCGCCCGAATCAGTTAAGATTGGCTTATCCCAATTCATAAAATCATGCAGATCACCATGTTGTTTGATGATCTCGGTGCCCGGACGTAACATCAAATGGAAGGTGTTACCCAGGCAGATGTGTGCACCAGTGTCTTTTAGTTCGTCTGGCGTCATACCTTTTACGGTACCGTACGTACCCACAGGCATAAATGCCGGTGTTTCAACCACTCCGCGATCGAAAATCAGGCGGCCACGACGCGCTTTACCCTGTGTACAATCTAATTCAAATTTCATACTTACCTCTGGTCGGAAAAACAGTCCAACTTACTCTTAACCAGATGCGACACCTGGCTATACTGAAAACCGTCCGATTCTACCATAGTGGCAATAATATTGGGGCTAAATTAGCACTTTAAAGCGCCAAGCCACAGAATTCAGGGGTTAAAATAGAGAAACCCAGCCTTAATGCTGGGTTTTTACAATTACGCTTTGTCCTGCCTGGTCAGGAACATGGCATCACCATAGCTGAAGAAGCGATACTGCTCGGCAATCGCAGTTTCATAGGCATGCATAATATGCGACTGTCCCGAAAAGGCACTCACCAGCATGATCAATGTTGACTCAGGCAGATGGAAGTTGGTCACCATGGCGTCAACCAGTTGGAACTGATAGCCCGGATAAATGAAGATATCGGTGTCACCATAAAACGGCTTCAGCTCATCCGGGTGCGCT
The DNA here is from genome assembly GCF_005886805.2 of Pseudoalteromonas rubra. Classification (NCBI taxonomy): domain Bacteria; kingdom Pseudomonadati; phylum Pseudomonadota; class Gammaproteobacteria; order Alteromonadales; family Pseudoalteromonadaceae; genus Pseudoalteromonas; species Pseudoalteromonas rubra. Next base: position 614,957 of record NZ_CP045429.1, on the reverse strand, counting down.
TTGGCAGCAGACTCCAGTGAACGCACAGAGGTTGTGCCAACTGCGATAACCCGACCACCACGCTGACGCGCAGCGGCAATTGCCTCGACCACTTCCTGAGGTACCTCAATATATTCAGAGTGCATTTGGTGGTCATTCACATCATCCACACGCACAGGCTGGAAGGTTCCCGCACCAACGTGAAGCGTCACAAACGCCATCTCGACGCCCTTGTCTTTTAATTGGGTCATCAGCGCGTCGTCAAAATGCAGGCCGGCGGTAGGCGCTGCAACGGCGCCCGGCTTCTCCCCATACACAGTCTGGTAGCGCTCTTTATCTTCTTCTTCGTCAGGACGATCAATATAAGGTGGCAACGGCATATGACCGATTTCGTCCAGAATCGATAACACCGAAGCGTCACCGTGGAACTTGAGCTCAAATAGCTCCCCGTGGCGGGCAACCATAGTCGCTTTGGCTTTACCTTCAAGTAGTATCTCTGCGCCTTCTTTTGGCGATTTACTCGCTCGTACATGTGCCAACACACTGTGCTCATCCAGTACTCGCTCAACCAGCACTTCCAGCTTACCACCCGTGGCTTTTTGCCCGAACATCCGCGCCGGGATCACTTTGGTATTATTGAAAATAATGAGATCTTCCGGATTGATCAAATCGACAATGTCCTTGAACACTTTGTGCTGTAAATCACCAGTGTTGCCATCCAGTGTCAACAAACGACTACTGGAGCGTTCTTTTTTAGGGTGGCGAGCAATCAGCTCATCAGGGAGTTCAAAACTAAAGTCAGCAACGCGCATAGAAGACCTCAAATTAATGCAAATAGGCGCCAAGTCTAGTGATCCACCTACGCTAAATCAAGTGCTGAGGTAAAACTATGTAACGCTTGTCAGTATAGAAAAATAGCTTTAATCTAGTCGCTATTGTACGAAAATTCGCAGCTAAAACGCGCCGTATCGTGCCCCCTAAAGTTCCGGGCACATCCTAAGTGCACAAAGCGAGACATATCACTGACTGTAAGGGCAAAAACTTGTTTACTTATTTCATGGGTTTAAGGTAGTAACACCATGGCAAAGCAACTCACATTATTGCTGGTTAATGCGGATCAACAAGAGCGCCAGCTGATCGTCAAAACCTTGTCCTCGCTGAATGTCTTTCGCATCGTTGAGCACAGTGATACGCAAGCGGCACTGGGTGTATTAAAGCAACAAGCCGTAGATCTAATCATTACCGGGCTAAATGTCGGAAAAATTGATGGCTGGCGATTTTCTCGTATGGTGCGCTCCGGACTATTAAAAACCCCGAAAAATACCCCAATTGTACTGACGCCCCCCACTTATTGTGAACGTATTGCTGAAACCACAGCACGCAGTTATAGCATAGATGCAGTGCTGCCTCTGGAGCGTCAGGATGTACTGCCTCAGGTACTGGCAAATGTGTTATCTACACACCTGGAAAAAAGCAGTCGCTTAAACCTGCTGTTGCTCGAGCCGGATCAAACCCGTGCGGATGAGATCTGTCAGCATTTATCCCTGAACTTTACGACCACTCATGTCACCACCACCAATGGGGCACTGTCGCAATTCTTGCAAAATGAGTTTGCAATTGTTTTGCTGGATGCCACTGCAACACACAGTGACTCGGGTAAAGAACTGGTCGCCAATATTTTACAGCACAAACCCAGTCAGGCCATTGTGACCATCATAGACAACCGTGATGCCGACTATGCCGAGCAACTGCTCTTGCTGGGCGTCACCGATTTTGTCCGAGCGCCTTATGATCTGTCTTTACTCAGCAAAGTGTGCGACCATGCGGCCCGTCGTGAAGACTTTATGGTGAGTTATGCGGAATTTGCCGAAAAAGTCGAGCAACTGAGTCGTAGCGAGCGACGCTACAAAGACTTGTTCTCAGCACACCAGCGCATTTTGCTGCACCTCAATACGGTTGTGATGGAGCTGGATACCGCGGGCGTGATCCGCTTTTTAAATCCAGCCTGGGAACAGCTGGTAGGCCACAAACTCAAGGCCAGCATGCATACCAGTATGTTTGACTACGTGCTGGCAGAGCATCGGGAAAAACTGGCGACAGTCTTGACTAAGGTCCAGCAGGGTGAGCAACAATCGGCATTGCTTGAGCTACAAGTGATGCAAAGTAACCAATGCTCACTCTGGGTAGAATGTCGTTTTCAGCTCATAAAAAACGTCACCAGTACTGCCACTATAACGGCGACCATAGACAACATTCACGAACGCAAGCAGGCTGAGCTTCAGTTACGCCATCTTGCTTTACACGACACCCTGACGGGACTGCATAACCGCTACTACTTCGATCAGCAATTAAACCTATTCTGTGAACAGGCAAAACAAGACGCACACCTTGAACATGCGCTAATCTATATTGATCTGGACCACTTTAAGATCATCAATGACAGCAAAGGTCACCAGCAAGGTGATATTGTGCTCAAAGAGGTCGCCCAACTGTTTGGTGAACACATTGCAGATGAACACCTGATCTTCCGAATTGGAGGTGATGAGTTTGCGATTTTACTGAAACATACTCCCCTGTTGGATGCACATATGCTGGCTGAAAGTGTCTGTAGCGCCATTGAGCATCATCAGTTTCATTCTGAGGAAGCCAGTTATACTATCAGTTGTTCTATTGGTTTAGCACAGATAACACATCAGAACAGTGATCCCAGTGAGTGCCTAAAGCAGGCCGATATTGCGCTATACATTGCTAAAAACTTAGGCCGTAATCTGGTTCACTGCTACAGCAAAGAAGATGCGCAAAACAGCACCCTGCAAACTGGCCTGGAGTGGGGGCACAATGTGCGTCAGGCTCTGCAAAATAATCACATTGAACTGCACTACCAGCCAATTTGGGATTTTAAACGCAATCAGGTGGCCTACTTCGAGGCCTTATTAAGATTACGTATAGATGACAACCTGGTTTACCCAAACCAGTTTATCCCGGCGCTGGAGTTGCTAAACGATACCTATCTGATGGATCAGTGTGTGATCCGCGAGTGCATTCGCGCCATCGCAAGTCACCCCGAATTACATCAGGTCTCCGTCAATTTATCCGCACAGTCTTTCCTCGATGAACGCTTGTTACCGCATATTCAGTCTTGTCTGGCGGAGTTCCAGGTCGCGGCCAGTGCGATTATTTTTGAGATCACCGAGTCGGCCAGTATTAATAACCTCAGTGCCACACAGGCGATGATTGCCAAACTCAATGAGCTCGGCTGTCACTTCTCTATCGATGACTTTGGCACCGGATTCAGTACCTTCAGCTACTTAAAACAGCTGCCAGCTCAACATGTTAAGATTGACGGCTCGTTTGTACGTGACATGCTCAATGACCCGATAGATTTAGCGCTGGTGAAAGCCGTGAATGACATCAGTCACTCGCTGGATAAGCGCTCAGTGGCTGAGTATGTGGAGAGCAAAGAGATTTTTGACGCACTCAAAGAGATTGGCATTGATTATGGTCAGGGCTACTATATTTCGCGCCCATTACCGGTTGAACAGCTTACTGCAGTACTGCAAACTATTTTATCTGAGAAAACAGCCTGCTAGTCTTTTTGTACAAAATTCGACTAAAATATAGCTGCCTCTTGGGTAATTCTCATCTATAATTAAGCGTACATTTTGACGTGTCACTTTAAATAGCTGAAACACAGGTATTTACAAGACATTCAACGGATTTGGACACGTCTGGCTATGGAAATGGAGGAATCGCAATGGTACAGCTGTCTATTATATTGTTGCTCATATACGTTGTTATCGCCGTACAATGTTACCGAAGCGCAAGCCACAAAGGCTACCCTAAACTGTTTTTTACCTTACTGGGCTTAGTGCCTTACTTTAACCTGGTGGTGTGGGTTTACTTATTATTCTTGCCCGACCTCAAATCAAGCCGCCAGTTGGGTTCTTTGGAGTCGTAACCGCACTTCACGGCCCATTTCAGCACTGACTATCACACATGAAGGGCAACTGCCCTTCATGATTTTATACCAATTTGCTTAATTAAGAGTTCTATTTTGAGGTGAAAAAATAGGGTCGGTAACACCGCTCCCGCGTCCTGCTATCGCTGAGGCACCTACGTCCATATAGGCGAGGCTAAAATTTGTGAACCTATGTCTAAGGTATAAGGTTCTAAATGAGAAGTTTTTAACGCCGTTACCGTCTTATTTGCTCCTTCAAATCGAACAAGGTATTAAGTGAAATTGGTAATATTATCGGTTGTTCGTCTCACTGCAATGCTGCGCTACAAACTCGCCCGCTTTGTCACTGAACAATCGAAAATCACGGATCCGTCCGGTGGTCTTGCGCCATAACAAGCCAATCTCTCGATAGGCATCTGGTTGCGGCGCCGTCGCGACCATTGGCTTACCATCCAGGATCCCGGCGTTGAGTGCCATCTGTGGCAAAAAGGTCACGCCATTTTGATATTCCACCATACTCAACAAGGTATGCAGATTGGCAGCTTCGAAAGGGTTGATACACGCACTACGATTAAGGTGACACGCACTGAGCGCATGATCGGTCATGCAGTGTTCCCGCTCCAGCAAAAAGACACTTTGCTCAGGCAACACATTAAAATCATCCAGCTGCTCAGGTACCTGGTAGTCCAGGTGACGTACCAAAGAGAAATGGTCCCGGGCTATCACTTGAGTATGAAATTTCTCTGTCCGGTAGGGCAGTGCCAGCATGCCCATATCGATATGCCCCTGCTCCAACTTGTCGAGTAAGCGGTCACTGGTATCCTCTACCAAAACCAGTTGCAATTCAGGGAAAGCATCTTTACAAAAGCGATATAAGGGCGCGGCAATAAAACTAGCAATGGTAGGAATAATCCCTAAAACCAGTTTGCCCGATAGCGGGTGTTTAAAGCTCTTGGTCAATTCCACCACACTGATGGTGTCACCAATGATGCGCTTAGCACGCTCAACGACCTCTTCGCCCACATCCGTAAACATCAGGCTGCGGTTTTCACGCTCTATCAGTTGGCATCCCAGGGTTTCTTCCAGATTCTGAATGGCACTGCTCAGGGTTGACTGGCCAATAAAACAAGCTTCCGCAGCACGACCAAAATGCTGGTGCTGATGTACGGCAATTAGATACTGTAACTGTTTAATGCTTGGTAAGTTATTCACTTTTTATACCCACAAATAAAAAGACCCCAACACCAAAGGCATTGAGATCTTTTCAAGCTAAAAGTCTGTCCTTTCTGTTAAACGCCGAACGCGCTTCTCAGAATGTAGAATATAACAATAGCAAGGGCAGCGCCAACTGGCAATGTGATAACCCACGAAACCACAATGTTTCTGATCACACCCATGTTTAGCGCGGCAATACCGCGTGCCATACCAACACCCAGTACCGCACCAACCAGCGTTTGCGTGGTTGAGATTGGCAGGCCCGTGCCCGATGCAATCACTACGGTCGACGCAGCAGCAAGTTCGGCAGCGAAACCTCGGCTTGGCGTCAGGTGCGTGATGCCTTCACCAATGGTTTTAATTACTTTTTTACCCAATACAGCCAGACCGACTACGATGCCGAGACCACCCAGAGGCAAGATCCACCACGCCAATGCAGCCTTCTTGGCAATTTCACCATTGTGCTCCACGATGTTTACCACCGCAGCCAAAGGACCAATCGCGTTGGCAACATCATTCGAACCATGCGCAAACGCCATACAACATGCCGTTAATACCATCAGGATAGCAAACACTTTTTCAACGTTGTTGAAGTGCATTTGTTTATCCGCATTCGGGTCGATTTTCAGACGGTTGATGGCCATTTTACCAATCAAGCCAACAATCACTGCAATACCGATAGCCAGCGCATACCCTTCTACAGCACCCAGATCAACACCGATGTGCTTCAGGCCTTTTTTAATTGTCACCAGTGACATCACGAAACCAGCCAGACCCATATACACAGGCACAAAGCGCTTCGCGTTCTCAAGCGGTTTATCTGTATCGAAAATCAGCTTCTGCGCACTCATAAAGATAAGGTACGCAATAAAGCCAGAAATGGCCGGGGTGACAATCCAGCTGCCCACGATACCTGCGACTTTACCCCACTGAATGGCTTCGCTGCCCACAGCGACTAGCGCAAAACCTATGATGGCACCAATGATAGAGTGCGTGGTCGAGACCGGCCAGCCTAGCATTGAAGCCAATAATAACCAGGTACCAGCGGCAAACAGGGCCGAAATCATGCCCAGTACCATCAGTTCAGGTACGTCCATAAATGGGGTTGAATCGATGATCCCCTTACGGATCGTTGACGTTACCTCACCACCGGCCAGGTAGGCACCGGCAAATTCAAAAATCATCGCGATGATGATCGCCTGCTTGATGGTCAGTGCTTTAGAACCAACCGATGTACCCATTGCATTGGCTACGTCGTTCGCACCAATACCATAGGCCATAAAGAAACCAACTGCGGCCGCTATAATAATCAATAGCGTGCCATAGGATGCAATGATATCCATTGTAAAACCTTTAATTCTTAACTAATTGTGTGAAGGCAGATGGTGCACGCTTAACGCGCCAGCATCAGCTCCAGTCGTGAACCTACGCGCTCAGCAATGTCTGCCAGCTCACCAACCCACTCGATGATCTTATATAAGAACATCACATCAATTGGATTGAGTTCACTTTCAATGCTGCGTAATCCCATACGAATACGGATCTGCATCTCATCGGTATCTTCCTCGATGGCATCCAGTTCAACGAGCATTTTTTCGACCAGTGCAACTTCGCGACCACGGAAACCGGTTTCCAGTAGTTCATCGAATTCGTTGATGGCTTCTGAGGCTTGTTTTGTCGCATCAACACAGCGTGTCAGATACGCCAAAAAGTCGGCTTGAATTGATTCAGGGATCTCCAGTTCACGACCAATTACACGTCCAGCGATGTCTTTGGCTTTATTGGCGATCTTGTCTTGGTGGGTAATGAGTTCCAGTAAATCTGTACGTTCTACTGGCATAAACAGACCACGTGGCAAGTGCAGGCGCACTTCACGTTTTAATGTATCTGCTTCTCTTTCCAGGTTACGGATCTGCACACGAAGCGCATCGGCCTCGGTCCATTCCCCTTTGAAGGCATGATTAAAGAACGGGATCAAGGTTTCACTGGCTTGATGGACGATCTTTATGTGCTCTTCAATCGGCTTAATAGGAGACTTTGCGAACACTCCTAAAAATGCATTACTAGGCATAACTGACCCTTAAATCATATTAATATGCATGTGCAGGGCGCAATTTTACAGTATTAAGCCAAATTGTGAACGCTTTTTCGTGTGAAGTTCTGATTAACGGCACAATCACGTTTAACAAACTGTAAGGTTGTCACGCAAAGACAGCAACCTTCTGTTTGCTTAACTCTACAATAAACATAGAAAAAATAGTCAGATAAATCCCCTAACGAGATTGGATAATTTTGTAACGTATGAGCAAGCCTGGGCGGAATTAACTCGAACAAAGCGAGCATATAGCTCGCTCATGTTCATGCCCGCACCAGATCATACTTCCTTTACAAAACAATCCTGATAGCAAGTTAACTCCGTATGCATGGGCCCGACTCCCCCTGCAATCTGGGGCGTCATTTTGTCATTGAGTGACTTACTTTTCATCGCAAGTTGTTTCATACTTTTTTTGTTCAGAGCTAGTTTCATAGTTCATTCCTTCTATTGATTACTTTTTACTCACAAACAGTTATAAATAAAAAACAACACAGTGTCTACTATTGGTACTTGCTTATTTTTAGTACTACAGTGACTTTTCGATGTCTTCCTGAGAAGTATGGCGAATATCTTTGCCATTAACGAAATAAATTACATATTCTGCAATATTCTGACAACGATCACCGATGCGCTCGAGTGAGCGAACTGACCAGATCAGGTCCATAATTTTTGGAATTGAACGCGGGTCTTCCATCATATAGGTCATGATCTGACGCGTAAGTGCTTCATATTCACGGTCAACTTTAGCGTCTTCTTTATGTACCTCAAATGCCCGCTGCGCATCCATTCTGGCAAATGCATCCAGCACATCATGTAGCATCTGAGAAACCAGACGACCCATGTTTTCCACATTCACCAACAAGTCCTGCTGATCTTTCGTGAAAGAGTCCAGTGCTACTTTCGCAATGCGTTCTGCTTCATCACCAATACGCTCCAGATCTGCAATGGTTTTTGCAATGGCAACAACCAATCGTAAGTCACTGGCCGCCGGCTGACGCTTAGCAATAATGCGAGTACATTCTTCGTCAATGCTCACTTCCATGGCATTCACCTGATAGTCGTTTTCGCTGACTTTACGGGCCTTATTTTCATCACAATGGCTCACTGCATCGAGGGCCAAGTTTAGCTGTTGTTCAACCAGTCCGCCCATACTCAGTACATGGTTACGAACGTTCTCCAGCTCTTCGTTAAAGCGGCCAGAGATATGCTTATTAATATTATGTTCCATAGTCAGTTCCTAATTTGTTTCAACACGGCATAGGCGCCTCCTTGTGGAGGCGCTGACTCAGCGCTTTGCTGAGCCCGATGAATTAACCATAACGACCGGTAATATAGTCTTCGGTTTTCTTCTTGGTCGGTGTTGTAAACAGAGTATTAGTATCTGAATATTCGATCAGTTCACCCATGTACATAAAGGCTGTTTGATCGGATACCCGCGCTGCCTGCTGCATGTTGTGAGTAACGATCACCACGGTGTACTTTTCTTTCAGGTCGTTGATCAGCTCTTCAATAACCAAAGTTGAGATAGGGTCTAGTGCCGAGGTTGGCTCATCCAGCAATAATACCTCTGGCTCAATCGCAATTGAGCGTGCAATAACTAGACGCTGCTGCTGACCACCCGACAAACCAAATGCACTGTCGTGCAAACGATCTTTTACTTCATCCCATAAAGCAGCACCACGCAGTGAGCGCTCCACCACTTCATCTAGCTTACGTTTGTCTTTTACACCCTGTAAGCGTAGACCGTAAACAACATTCTCGTAAATAGACTTAGGGAATGGGTTTGGACGCTGGAATACCATACCAACATTACGGCGCAGAGCCGCTACATCAACACTTTTGTCATAAATGTTGGTGCCGTTGAGATTAATTTCTCCCTCAATACGACACGTGTCGACCAGGTCATTCATGCGGTTAATACAACGCAATAGCGTCGATTTACCACAACCCGACGGGCCGATAAACGCTGTTACCTGACCGCGTGGGATCAACATGTTGATATTGCTCAGAGCCTGTTTGTCACCATAGTAAAGGTCAAGGTTTTTGATCTCTAACGCGGTTAGTTCCGGGCTCAAGTTTTCCAGATCCAACTTTTTGCTGGTATCTGCATTATTTACCTGTGGCGCTACTGTAATCATAAATGTTTACCTATTTAAATACTTTACTATTAGTGCTCTAAAGCTCTGAATTTTTCACGTAGGTGGTTACGGATCCCAATTGCAGTGATGTTCAGTGCAATGATCACGGTTACCAGTAAGAAGGCGGTCGCATACACCAAAGGACGTGCCGCTTCTACGTTCGGGCTCTGGAAGCCCACATCATAAATATGGAAACCCAGGTGCATAAACTTCCGGTCAAGGTGAATATACGGGAAGTTACCATCCAGCGGCAAGGTCGGTGCCATTTTCACCACACCCACCAGCATCAGCGGTGCAACCTCACCGGCTGCTCGGGCAACCGCGAGGATCAGACCGGTCATAATTGCCGGGCTGGCCATAGGAATAATAATACGCCATAAGGTCTCGGCTTTGGTCGCGCCCAGTGCCAGCGAACCATGACGCACTGTGCTTGGAATACGGGACAAGCCTTCTTCGGTCGATACAATCACCACAGGCAGCGTCAGGATTGCCAGTGTCAGTGCTGACCAAATCACGCCTGGCGTACCAAATACCGGACTCGGTGCAGCTTCTGGGTAAAACAGAGCATCAAGTGAGCCACCCAGCATATAAACGAAGAAACCTAAACCGAATACACCGTATACGATAGACGGAACACCTGCCAGGTTGATCACCGCAATGCGGATCATTTTAGTCACAGCATTTTTCGCAGCATATTCGTGTAGGTAAATCGCAGCAACAACACCAAATGGGGTCACAATTACCGCCATCAGCATAACCATAAACACAGTACCAAAGATGGCCGGGAATACCCCGCCTTCAGTATTCGCTTCACGTGGGTCATCGCTGATGAACTTACCAATTTGCGACATATAGTGACCCAGTTTAGCAAAGAAACCCATGTCATTCGGGAACCAGAAGTCTAATACCTGATACAAAGGCAGCGTTACTTCTTCACCACGCATGTCTCGCACCACGACCTGGTCACGCTTCGCACCGTTACGCAGTTCAAACAGCGTCTTTTCCAGCACTTTGTATTCATCACGCAAGGCAGCACGCTGCGCTTCCAGATCTGCGATGATTTCAGGCGTCAGTTCATTATCCAGCTGATAAGCACGCTCTTTAAGACGCAAACGCTCCAGCTCATAGTTAATGTGGCCAATCTCACCGTTTTGCAGGTCAAGTGCTTCATCGTTCAGATCTACAGCACGTTCAACCATCTCTTCCAGCGCTTCTACCGGGTTGTCAGTGACAACCTGACCGTCGCGAATAACACGCTCAACGTAGCCGTAGAAGTTACCATTTTTAGTACGTTCAAAGACCGCTAGCTGCGCCGGTTTTGACTGACTTTGGATATCGGTGGACAGGATCCAACGGAAATCCAGCTCAACGTACTCACGGTTACCCGTTTTTACCAATAAGCGCTCGATGTACTCGCCTGGGTGATTAGAAAAATCCAGGCCCGTCGCTTCCAGTCGAGATTTAGGCACTAACTCTCTGTCGTAGATTTCACCAATGACGGTTTGTTTCTGAACCGAGCCTTGCAAGTGCATTTCCACCACTTCGGAAGGCCAGAAAAAGCTCAGCCCTTTCCACGCAATCATCGCAAGCAGACCCAGTACCGAGATCAAACTGATGCTGACCGCACCACCTGTCATCCAGATCCACGGAGATCCTGACTTAAACCACTGTCTTACCATGTCATCTCACTCCAGTTACATTGAGCTATATTTTTCACGCAGCTGCTGACGTACAAACTCAGCCATCGTGTTAAATACGAAAGTAAAAATAAACAATACAAAGGCTGCCAGGAACAGGATCCGATAGTGTGAACTGCCAACTTCCGATTCAGGCATTTCTACCGCAATGTTCGCCGCCAAAGTACGCATCCCCTGGAAGATACTCCAATCCATAATCGGTGTATTACCCGTCGCCATCAGTACAATCATGGTTTCACCCACGGCACGACCAAGTCCCATCATCACCGCCGAGAAGATGCCTGGGCTGGCTGTCAGCAGGACTACACGAACCAGGGTTTGCCATTGAGTTGCACCCAGTGCGAGTGAACCATTAGACAGGTGTTTAGGCACGCTAAATACCGCATCTTCAGCAATTGAGAAAATCGTCGGGATAACCGCAAAGCCCATCGCAATACCTACAACCAGAGAGTTACGCTGATCAAAGGTCAGGCCCAGTTCGTTGGTCAGATACTGACGTACGTTACCGCCGAACATCCATCCTTCAATCACGTCGCTCATGGCAAATGATAACCAGCCAACCAGCAAAACGACCGGGATCAGCAAGATTGAGTGCCAACCGTCCGGGATCAGGTGACGGATGGTTTTCGGCAGCTTAGTCCAACCCAGCGCCGTACCCAGAATGGCCAATGGCAGTAATAGCAGTAGAGCAACAATCGCTGGTAAGTGGCTTTCAATCAGCGGTGCTAACCACAGACCTGCCAGGAAACCCAGAATAACGGTAGGCAGTGCTTCCATGATTTCAACCGTTGGCTTTACCACACGGCGCAACTCACTCGACATAAAGTAAGCAGTATAAATCGCCGCAGACAGGGCAATCGGAACCGCAAACAGCATGGCGTAGAACGCTGCCTTAATCGTACCGAACGAAATTGGTACTAATGAGAATTTGGATTCAAAATCATCACTGGCAGATGTAGACTGCCAGGTATACGCCGGCTCCGGGTAACCTTCGTACCAAACTTCCTGCCACAATGCCGACCAGGTCACTTCCGGGTGCTCATTGTGGATCTCAAATACGCTCACCTGGTTGCCCGTCAGCAATAACGCTGCATTGGCTCGCGGTGAAATCGCGAAGGCATCAATGGCCTGCTCAGCCACCTTACCACGCCACAGCTCGGCTTCACTGGTGGTGTAGTAAACGCCCAGCTCACCTTGTTCTGTGGTGGTAAAGAAAGTACGGCGATAAAACTCACTGTGCACTCTCATGTGCTTACTCTTATCGCTGTCAAAAGCACGAATTTTGGCAAACTCACGGCCATCGTCCGTGTTCACTTCAAACCATTGCGACACTTCGCCATTGTCGTTTGCCAGCATCAGCGAGTTGGCACCTGCCAGCAACGCCATGCTGACCAGGTTGGCATTTTCTTCGTTGGCTGCCAATAACTGGAATTGCTTGATATCGTCCGCAAAGCGAGTGTCAAAGATATAAATCTGATTTGCAGAACGTACAAAAGTACGCGTTGTGTCTGGCGAAATAAGCAGATCGTCAATGCGACCTTCAATAGGTAATTCAGTACGCGTTACCTGCCATTCCATTTCACCCGAGAACATATTTTCTTCAGCCGCAAACGACGCGAAGATCACGCGCTTGTCGGCTGTCAGTGCAACCACGGCAGTTTTGTCTTCGTAATGACTGAAAGCAAACTTTTTCAGCGCCTGACGCTGCTCATCAACCAACAATTGTTGGCCATCCAGCGGATAACCCAGACGTGGCTTCATCACACGCTGATTACCCGGGAAAGTAACCACAAAATTGGGCTTAAGGATTTGCACCTCACCGTTGTCAAGGCCGTATGCATACTGACCTAGAAATGGTGCACTTTTCGCAAAGCTGGTGATCTGGCCATCAAGCTGTGTTTGCAAAGTGCTCAGCAGCGAGCCCGTGTTGTCGCCCTTTACCTGATAAAAATCAACCTGACCGGTGTTGTCCAGCAGATACGCAATCTCTGTTTGCTCTTCTACACCCAGCGCGAAGTAGCGCTTCTCGGCAGACAATGCAATATCAACCCGTTTTTCGACCTTAGCGGATTCGAAAATAGGCTGAACAACATAAAGCAAATAGAAGAATATCAATAGCAAAGCGACCAATACCATTACCCCACCTGAGGTAATGCCAAACTGGGCAAAGCGGTCCTTTAAGAGACGGCTTCTATCCGTTTTAAAGGATGGTTTTTGCGGATTGGAAGTCATCAAAATACCCTTTCATAATCAAACTGCGGCGCATTATATTTCATCAAGATGACAGTTGTGTTACACCTCAACCCAAGTCTGCCCGCTTTTACAGACTGGCCGTAATTCTGTACTGTCCTTGGCGTATTTTCTCAGCCTGACCGCTTCAAACCACGGACAAACCGTTCCCAACTTTACACCAAAGTACCGATATTGCCTCAAAAAAAATCTCCCACACACAAAGAAAGACACCGCATACCGACAGCCGGGAAATAATGATATTGCGTGCTGTCAAAGGAACTTAACACCCCAAGTAAGGTCTGGATTACAGTGACACCGGTGATTTTTGCAATTTTTTACATTGTATCCATTATCGGAAGTAGACAAATAAGTTTCATTTACTAGGCTTATAGAGCGATTATTCGCTTTCATTCAGGGCTTAGATACCGAGCCACCAATAATAAGAGACATGTGATATGAAGCAGTTAGTACTAACACTTATAGGCAAGGACCAACCAGGTCTCGTTGAAAGGGTTTCCTCAACCATTCTTAACCATCACGGTAACTGGCTAACCAGTAACCTAAGCCACTTCGCCGGACAGTTTGCAGGGATAGTACAGGTTGAAGTAGCAGAGGAGCACTTGCAAGAGCTACAAAACGCCGTACTTGATATCCCGGAGCTGGAAGTGCGGATTGCCAATGGCGAGCAAACCGACAGCACAGAGCCGGAAACACTCAACCTGGTGATCACAGGTAATGACAGACCTGGCATTGTACAGGAGCTGGCAGCGGTGATCCGTCATAAGGGGGCGAATATTACCCACCTTAATTCTAAACAACAAAGCGCACCAAATTGGGGAGTACCGATATTTAGCGCATTTGCCACCGTCAGCCTGCCTGCAGGGATGCTAAAAGACAACGTTGTCGAAGCGCTTGAGGCGATCACCAGCGATCTGATCGTGGATGTTGAACAACCTTAATAGCGTTATCCGGTAAGGTCGTTACGGTGCCTTACCGGTCATTCCACCTATGTTCTTTCAATGTACAGACACTTTGATATCAAACAAAGCAAACCAGGCAGAGTGGTCTACACTTTGTTGATAATTTGGTGACATGACAGCGCATGTCATATAAGTGTCACACTACCGACATATTCTACGCGCAGCTTTAAATTACCATGGACAGAAAGATGCAGGCATTATCTAACGATCCCATTACCATCAGCTACTTTGCCAAGGAGCTGAGCTGGCTCTCTTTTAACGAACGTGTGCTTCAAGAAGCCAAAGACAAAAGCAATCCAATTATTGAACGGATCAGATTCTTGGGGATATTTTCCAATAACTTAGATGAATTCTTCCGTGTCCGTGTTGCCGATGTAAAACGTCGTATCTTATTAAGTAACCTGCCCGAGGCGGACTTTGACGAAGACGAAGCGCTGCTTAACCAGATGAACAAGAAAGTACTGGAACTGGGCAAGAAGTTCTCACACATTTACGATCAGATCCTGATTGACCTGAATGAGCACAACATTCATATCAAAAAGCCTGCTGAGCTGTCGGATTTTCACCAGCAATGGCTGGCTAAGTATTTTCAGGATCAAGTGCTACAGCATATGTGCCCTATTTTGCTTAGCGAGAACAAAGATTACTCAGATCACATCAATGACGCCCTGACCTATTTGTTTGTCGAAATGCGCGGTGATAAGCAACATCATGCTCTGCTTGAGCTGCCCACTGATCGTCTGGAACGCTTTATTCTGTTACCGCCGGAGAAAACCCGTCGTCACAAAACCATTGTCATGCTTGATGAAGTCGTACGCTTCTACCTCCACGAAGTATTCAGGAACTTTCTCAGTTTTGACAGCATTGAAGGCTATGAGATAAAACTGACCCGGGATGCCGAGTACAACCTCGACGACGAAATTGAAGAAGGTCTGCTGGATAAAATGTCGAAGGGTCTCAAACAGCGCTTATATGCCGAGCCTGTGCGCCTGACCTATGACGAAGCGATGCCAGAAGAAATACTGAAAGTGATGAAAAAGCGCCTTGGCGTAACCAGTCAGGACGCCCTGATCCCGGGCGGCCCGTACCGGAACTTCCGCGATTTCATCGGCTTTCCTAACGTCGGCCGTGGCTATCTGGAAAATAAACCACTGCCACCGCTACAAAGTGAAGCCTTCAACGCACACCAAAGCATCTTCCGGGCTATCTCAAAACAAGATATTTTGCTTTATTACCCCTACCACACTTTCAATCACATGCTTGAATATGTGCGCCAGGCCGCCTTTGATCCCAAAGTGACTCAGATTAAGGTCAATATTTACCGTGTCGCGTCTCGCTCAAGGTTGATGTCTTCGCTGATCAATGCAGCCAAAAACGGAAAGAAAGTCACCGTGATGGTTGAGCTCAAAGCCCGCTTTGATGAACAAAACAACATTGAATGGGCGAAAATGCTCAGCGACTATGGCATCAAGGTCATGGTGGGGATCCCGGCACTGAAAGTACACAGTAAACTGTGCGTGGTACACCGCAAAGAAAAGGGCCAGATAGTTAAATACGCCCACATCGGAACCGGTAACTTCCATGAAAAAACAGCACGAATTTACACCGACTTCAGCTTATTCACAAAACACCCGGAGATCTGTGATGAGTGTGACGACGTGTTCAAGTTTATCGAGAGCAGCTACCGACCCTTTAATTTTAAGCACCTGATGATTTCTCCGCTCAATGCGCGAGAGAAAATTCTGACTTTGATTAATCAGGAAAGCAAAAACGCTCAGGCAGGTAAAACAGCCAAGATCACCGTCAAGGTGAATAACCTGGTAGACAAAGAGCTCATCGACGCCTTGTACAATGCGTCAATGGCCGGCGTAAAAGTCCGCATGATCATTCGCGGCATGTGTGCCCTGGTACCCGGGTTACCCCGCTTTAGTGAGAACATCAAAGTGATCAGTATTGTCGACCGCTTTTTAGAGCATCCCAGGGTGATGGTCTTCGAAAATGCAGGTGATCCGCAGGTCTACATTTCTTCTGCCGACTGGATGACCCGCAATCTGGATCACCGGGTTGAAGTCGGTGCGCCTATCTATGATGAATCACTCAAGCAACTGATCATCGATATTCTCGAGCTGCAATTCAAAGACAGGGCCAAAGCTCGGATCATTGACAGCGAACAGAAGAATCTCTATGTTCGTCGCGGTAATAAGAAGAAGATCCGCTCCCAGATAGCTATCTATGACCATCTGAAAAAGTGGGAAAGTAATCAATCCAATACATAAGGGCAGCTTTATGACCACATACCCTTCCATCGCGGCCGTTGATTTAGGCTCGAACAGTTTTCATTTAGTCGTCGCGCGGGAGGTCGATGGTCGTCTGCAATTGTTGCACAAAGAAAAGCAGCGTGTGTTTCTGGCCGCCGGTCTGGACGAACAGTTCAACTTAAGCGAAGAAGCCATTGAGCGGGCGCTGCATGTACTGCAACAATTTGCTGCCACTTTACAGGGTTTTGATAAGCACAGCGTACAGGTTGTCGCGACCTATACGCTGCGCAATTGTCGCAATATTCGCGATTTTCTGGCCCGAGCAAAAAAAGTATTTCCTTTTAAAATCAACGTCATTTCTGGTCAGGAAGAGGCCCGTCTTATCTATCAGGGTGTAGCGAACCACATTCATAGTGAAGATAACCGCCTGGTCATTGACATTGGTGGTGGCAGCACTGAGCTTATCATTGGCAAACACCTGGATCACAAATTACTCACCAGTCGTAATATCGGCTGCGTCACGCTCAGTAACGGGTATTTTCAAGACCTGAAAATGACAGCAAAACGCTTTGCCAAAGCCGAAATTAAAGCTGAACAAAACATTGAGGCCATCTCTGCCAGCTACCGTAAAGCCGGTTGGCAAACCTGTATTGGCACCTCCGGCACCATCAAAACCTTGTGTGCCATTGCCCAGGAGCTATTTGCGCAGGATACCCTGACCCTGGCTGTGCTGGAGCAGATAAAACAACGTCTGATTGAGGCCGACTCACCTCATACACTCAACCTCAAAGCGTTACCCGAGGAGCGTTATGCCAGCATTGCCGGCGGTTTGTCGATTCTGATCGGGGCATTCAGACAGCTCAATATTGACGAGCTAACCTATTGCGATAACTCATTGCGTGAAGGTCTGTTACAGGAGATGGCGCAAAATGATGAGTTTGATATTCGCACCCGCACCATCAGTGCAGTCGGTGACCATTATGCCGTTGATAAGCAACATGCTGAACATATCTGCGAGACACTTAATCAGATGGTCGACATGGTGCGCCAGAACTGGGCACTCAGTGAATTCGACCTGCAAGTGCTGCGCTGGGCCGCCAGATTACACGAAGTGGGGTTAGCGATTAACTCTTCGGGGATCCACAAACACAGCGCTTACATCGTGCTCAACGCACAACTACCCGGTTTTACTCAGGAGCAACAGCAGCTGCTGGGGACCCTGATCCGTTTTCATCGTAAGAAAATTAAACGCACTGAACTGTCCGCCATGGTCGAGGCCGATCTGACCCATTTCGCCCGGCTGCTTACCTTGCTGCGACTGGCTATCCTGGTGCACCAAAAACGACAAATCGATCAGGTTGCCAAATTCACACTCGAGGCGATGGACGACAGCTTACTACTTACATTCGAGCCTGACTGGCTCGCCCAACACTCCCTGTTTGTGGCTGATCTTCAACAAGAGCAAACCTATTGGAAAACCCTCAATATGACGCTAATGTTCCCCTCCGTGGGCTAACCCGATCTAAGCCCGCTCTGCGGGCTCAGGCGACGTCTTCTTTTACAACAGCGTAAATTTCATCGGCATAGACCCGGCTGTCCAGCGCCAGCGAGAAGAGGAGTTCAAGACTGGACGCCGGGCGGATCGCATTAAGGATCAGCTCAGCTTCCTGAATATTATTGCGCTCAACTTCAATCGCTAGGCGTAATGCTCCCCCTATCAAGCCTTTGTAGCTCAATAACGCACTGCTGAGGTCTGGATCCAGTGAAAACTCATCGACAATAACCGACAACTCAACATCCAGCACCGCATCGAGCACTGACATCAAGCCAATCAGATAGCCTTGTTGTGCCATTTCATCACCGCCTGGCAGCAAGAATTGTTCAAGAAACTTCGCCCGTGCCAGCCCTAGCTTAGTCAGTTCACTGGGCTTATCTGCCCCTAACTCACTTAAAGCCAGTACCTTTACGAACTGACGGATCGCATCCTCACCCAAATAGACAACTGCCTGCGCAATTGAGCGGATCTCGATTTTATCTTCTCCGGCTTTGGCATTGGCCAGCTTTAGCACCCGCGCTGTCAGGCTGAGATCTTTGGCAATTCTCTGTTGGATTTCTTTGAAGCACAGGGACTTTTTGGCCGTACAACGCAATAAATCAAGCACCACCATTTTAGAGGGCTCGACATTACCATGATTGAGCATTTCAGGCACAGCAAAGAAGAAGCCCTGAAAGTAATCAGCCCCGGCACTTTTGATAAAGCTGTAGTGCTCCAGGGTTTCAATACGCTCAACAATCACTTTGGTGGTGGGAAAACGTCGCTTAAGCTTTTTCAGCATCATGGTGGTTTTAATCACCGGCTCAAGCACTTCGATTTTGATGTAATCCATCAGAGGCAATAAGACTTCCCAGCGCTCGTCACCGTCGTAATCATCTAACGCAAAGCGATATCCTAGCTTTTTCAATTTAGTGACTGTCATCACCAGTTCGTCCAGATTGGTTGAACGTTCAACGATTTCAATCACGAGCCCCTGTGGCCGAAGTAACTTAGGCAGCTCCTGGAGTAAGGTTTCATCTGATAAGTTGATAAATGCAGGCACGCCTGCGGCAAGCCGTTCTACACCAATAAAAAGCAGAGAGTTAAAAAACAACCGTCCTGTCGCCTGGCCATCACTGACCCCGATTGGAAAGGCATTATTATGTGAGTCCCGATACAACAATTCATAGGCAGCCACGCTCTGTTCACGATTGAAAATGGCCTGGCGTGCAATATATTGCACCGCGTCTTTTTTTGACTTGGCAATATGACCGCTCATTAACATCCTTAACTCTTGTACTTTAAAGGCTTCCATTGTCCCAGCATATGAAAACTCACGCCCCTGAGCAAACTATTTCCTCACTACTTGGGGTATCATGAAACTGTGCATCAGGCAGTTGCCGGGACAGCCTCTCTTTTACTATCATAGGTCTTATGAGTTTTACACTTATTTCGCCTTTTTGCATCCTGCTTTTACTTACTTCGTGGCTTTTATCTAGCCAGGGCGTCATCGCTGCGCCTGTTGACCAGGGCACTCACACCCCCACCGCGCGCGAAGCTGTAACCTTAAAATACAGTATCAGTGGCTCTGGCACCTTCTACCCCTACTTCACCAACAACCCACAGCACCCTGGCATACTGCCTGATTTAGTGGCACGGATCCTCACACAGTCGGCAATTGAAGGCGAAAATATTGTCTTACCCGCAAAGCGCACTAACCGCTATCTGGAATCAGGCAAAATAGACTTTGACCTGATCAGCCCTGCCTGGTTGAAAGCCTCACAGCTCACTGATCCGCGGTTTGTCTTTTCTGACGCCATGCTCCCCATTCGTGAATATGTGGTGACACGCGCCCCCGCCCCCTCGTTAAACAATTTGTCGGGTCGAATGGTGGGGACAGTACGAGGTTATTATTACCATGACGACGATGAGTTTGTCCGGGTTGACTTTGAATCTGAGCGCGCTCTGATACAAGCGCTAAACAAAGGACGGATCGATATCGCCATCCTGGGTGATCTGCCTGCCCAATATTGGTCTGCTCAGGACAATGTGGCGCTGCACTTTAACCAATTGCACTCACATGGCACCTTGCACATTCGCCTGCGCGCTGAACATGCACACCTCTTACCTGTGCTCAACCAAGCGATCCAGACATTGCGCGACAGCGGGCAAATCACCCAAATCGAAACCGATTACCTGCAACATGTTTCCACCGCGCAGGCACCGGGCAACGAGTAAGGATTATTCAGCCACCAGCTGTTCGCTGCGGAAAAACCCCGTTTCTGAAGACAAATGCTGAACGAGCTCAGGCAGCACTTCATCCATCGTCGCTTTGAGGGTCCAGGGTGGGTTGATGACAATCATGCCCGACGCCGTCATACCCCGTTCCTCAGTATCTGCTTCCGTAGCCAATTCAAACAGCTGAATATTTCGCACCCCAGATCCAATCAGGGTTTGCTCCATCTGATCGATCCGGGCACGCTCCACCACAGGATACCAAATCATATAAGTGCCTGACGAAAAACGTTTGTGCGCTTTGATGATTGAACGAGCAGCCACTTCATAATCCGACTTTATTTCATAAGGCGGGTCCATCAGGACACAGGCACGGCGAGATTGCGGTGGCACTAACCCCATTAAGCCCTTAAAGCCATCTTCGCCTTTAACACGCAAAGAACGCTTATGCCCGGTGTTTTTTTCCAGCAGCTTAAGATCCTGCGGGTGCAGCTCGAAAAACCAACCTTTGTCCTGTTTGCGCAAAAACTGCTCAGCGACTTTTGGAGAGCCAGGATAATACGCCAGTGTGTCTTTGTTCAGCGACTTAACAACATCCACATAACCGCGAATGGCATCGACCTGGCCAGCATACGACCACAACTTGGCAATGCCCTGTAAATACTCTTGTGTCTTTTGCGCATCTTTGGCCGCCAGCTCAAACAACCCGGCACCTGAATGCGTATCTATATAGTCAAAAGGCTTGTCTTTGCGCGTCATGTATTCCAGTACTTGTGCCAGTACCAGATGTTTAATGACATCAGCAGGGTTACCTGCATGAAATGAATGTCGATAACTGAGCATTATCCGTTCCTAATTTAGGTGGGCATTGTTCATCGTGTATGCGCTCAGAGAGGCCCGTTGTTGCCTCTATAGCTGAACCATAAATGAACAAAATAGTTAGTAACTGTTATTATCGCTCAAAACGAGACAAAAATCAGCATAACCTACCCTAATCACTAGCTTTGCAGCCCACTTTGCTTTACATTTGCATGACATAAACACAGTGATAATGAGCGCATTTAATATGAAAGAAATTCTCCCTCAACTCGAGCAACTGATTGATCAACTTATTGCACAAAACAATACATTGACCGAACAGGTAAACTCACTGAAAGAACAAAATAGCAAGCTAATTGACGAAAATGAGACGCTTCAGCTAGAAGTACTAGAAAGCGAAGAAAAACAAAAAGAAACCAGCTCAACGCTAAGTGGGCTGCTAGAAAAATTACAGAGTGCTAGTCAGGCAGGCTAATGTCAGAGTCGCCCGAACAGGTCACCGTTACCCTGCTGGGAAAAAGCCACCAGTTTTCCTGTACACCAGGACAACAACAAGCGCTGATTGACGCCGTTGACCTGCTAAATGGCAGGGTTGACGAAATGCGTCAACGCGACACCGTGCGCAGCGATCACAACGCTCTGTTGCTTGCTGCCTTGCACCTTTGCCATGAGTTGCTAGCACTGCAAAGTGATACCCAACAAGCCCAGCAAACGCTGCTGCAACTCACGCAACGTATCAGTAACCAAGTAGAGAGCAACTAGGTGTTTCGCCTGCTCTCTGTTTTCATTCTCCTGTTAACACTGACGCCTCCCGTCATCGCCGCCAGTTGGCACACTGTTTCCCCACAGGTCACGCTAATCGCTCCTCAGGCAAAAGCACGCTATATTTTACCCAATATGGCTTTAATCAAAGGCAAGACCTGTAGTGCCTTAATTGACAGCCACGGCGATTTTGTTGCACTGGAACAACTGATCAATCAGCTCAAAACGCGCCTTACCACTCCGCTATGTCACCTCATTGCAACGTCAAGCGAACCGCACCAGCTTACCGGGCTGGCTTTGCTAAAACAGGCCTTTCCTGATGCCAGTGTCCACCTGCCAGACGCCCCGCAATTGAATGATCACACAATGCGAACAGCACTCGATACACAGCTTGCCAACTTTGCAAAAAGCATTGAACTCAGTGAACAGCGGCTCAGTAAACTCCCTGCTGAGCAACAGGCTCCGTGGCAAAAGCGCGTGACACTGGCCAAGCAACGACTGACCCGCTGGCAAACACTCCACAGTATCGCTGTGACAAACCCAGCGGTGCAACCCCGTGAGCTGAAGCTCGGTGGCCTGACACTCCAGCTAACCCAATTTCAGGGCCAAAGCGGCCATGATCTGAGTGTCTTTATTGCACAGCACGGCGCACTTTTTGCCGGGCACAGTGCAAACCTGCTTCCCTACGTGCGCAACACCACCTGGCAACGCAGTTTACAAGCACTCAAAAACACACCAGCACTAAATTGGGTCATGCCCGCATTTGGTAAGCCCTATCAAGCCGAAGAGCTGGAATTGCCGATCACATTTATGGATCTGGCACAGCAACAGCTGACCCGGAGCAATACGCAGATGCCAAAACGCGTCGTCACCCTGTACCAGAACCAACCCTACAACGAAGCGCAACTGACGCAACATTTTACTCAAGCGATCAAAGTACTCAGTCACAAGAAGGCTTTGAATAAATAATCGACAGCCAGTATAGTGAAGCTTATGAGAATTTCAGACCGGTTTTTCTATGTCTTGGTGGCGCGTATTTAGTCCGTTACGCTGCGGTGTCATCGTATTATGCTCAATGGTGCTGACGGCATGTCTCAGCACTGCACCTCAGCGCGCAACCCCAACTGAGATCACTGAGGTATTGAATCAACCAGCCCAGGCAACACCACCTGCTGTCACAACACCACCTGAAACTTCACCGCCGCTACCGGCGGTCACTGAACAGCCACAAACGTATCAGGAGTTGTGGCAATACATCGCGGCAAATCTGAGCTTTGATATCTCACCGAATGCGCGATTGCAAAAACGCGTAGAATGGTACCTGTCACAACCTAATTATCTGTTAAGTGTTAATGAGCGAGCTGCACCTTATCTCTACCACATAGTGAAGAAAGTCGAACAGCGTAAGTTACCTATGGAGCTCGCTTTATTGCCCTTTGTAGAAAGTGACTTTCGACCGACTGCACGCTCCTCTCAAGGGGCTGTCGGTGTCTGGCAGTTGGTCGATGCCACCGCTTATCACTTCGGGTTACAAAGCAATGATTGGTATGATGGCCGTCAGGACGTATTGGCTGCGACGGACGCTGCACTCGACTATTTGCAGTATCTGCGACAAAGGTTTAATGGCAACTGGTTACATGCACTGGCGGCCTATAATAGTGGCGAGGGGCGCGTCAAAGCTGCCATTCGCTATAATCAGAAGCACAATCGCAGTAGCCACTTCTGGCACCTGAAGTTACCCAGAGAAACTGCCGACTATGTCCCCAAGCTGTTGGCACTGAGCTACCTGTTGCAACACCCCCAGACTGGGCTGCAACGCCCTAGTTTGGCGAACCAGGCACAAACAACGGTACTGGATGTCGGACAGCCATTTAATTTTGGCATTCTTGCCGGTCTGCTCAATATTGATAAGCAACGGTTACATCAGCTCAATCCCGGATACCTGCGCCATCAAAGCCCGGCCAAGGGCCCATTTAAGGTCCTGTTGCCCATGGATCAACAACAATTGTTTGCCACTGACTTCTATCGTCGCCAGTTCAGTACCCACTATCAGGTTAAGCTCAATGATACCTTGTATGGTATCGCCAGACGCCACAACACCAGTGTGGCACAGCTTAAACAACTCAATAACAAAACCCGGGACCTGATCCAGGTTGGCGAAATACTCCTTATTCACAGAGCCCATGCGAAAGACGACCTTACGGTAGATTATGAGATCAGCCCCTACTTGCAGCAGCAACGACCCGCAAAAGTGGCAACCTATGAAAAGCATCACGTGATCCAGGATGGCGACTCTTTGTGGGCTGTCAGCCGTCAGTACCAGGTACCGATGAAAGATCTGCTCGACTGGAATAAACTAACCACGCAAAGTTTACTATCTCCCGGCGATACATTGATCCTGCACTTACCGGTCGAAACAGCCTCGACACCATCAACAGGTGCGGAGGCTGACGCTTCTAAAGATTATCTGGATGAGTTAAAAACACTGGTCAAGCCGAAACGCGATCCGTAGAATGCCTGTCACTACAACACTACGAAAATAAAGAGATTACTATGCAGATCGCAAAAAATACGGTGGTTGAGTTCCACTACACGCTGAGCGAAGCAGATGAGCAACTGGAAACCAGCACCGGACAAGACGCACTGGTCTACCTGCACGGCGCCGAAGGCATGTTGCCGGGGCTAGAAGCTGGGTTAGAAGGCAAAGCCGCGGGCGATAAACTGACCCTGACGCTGGAGCCAAAAGACGCCTATGGCGAATATCAAGAAGGCCTGACTCAGCGTATCCCAATCAAACACCTGCAAGGTCTGGGCAACAACAAAGTCTGGAAGCCAGGTATGACAGCGATCGTTGAATCAAATCAGGGTCGTCACCAGGTACAAATCATCAAAGTGGGCCGCTTCAATGCAGATTGCGATCTGAACCACCCGTTTGCCGGCAAAACACTGACATTCGACATTGAGATTCTGTCTGTGCGCGAAGCAACAGCCGAGGAAGTCTCACATGGTCATGCGCATGCCGAAGGCGGTTGCGGTCACAACCATTAAGGAATACATATGCAAAAAGTTGCCATTGTAACCGGTGGCAGCGTCGGCATTGGTAAAGCTATTGTCGAACGCTTGCTCAATCAAGGTTATCAGGTTTTTAATCTGGACATTCAAAATGCACCGCATGGTGAATATCGTCACTGTGACGTCAGTGACGTCAATGCAGTACGCCATACCATTGCAGAGGTTATTGCCACCACCGGACGCGTTGATGCGCTGGTTTCGAACGCAGGCAAACACCTCAGTGCTACCATAGAGGACACGGATGAAGACACCCTGGATCAACTTTTTGCCCTGAATGTCAAAGGCGCATACAGCGCCATTCAGGCAGTACTGCCAACCATGAAGACGCAAGGCGATGGCAGTATCGTTTTAATCTCTTCTGATCAGGCGCTGGTTGGCAAACCCAACTCTTTTGCATATAACCTGACCAAGGCTGCGTTAGCCTCTATGGCGAAAACCACCGCACTGGATTATGCCAGCTACAATATTCGTGCAAATGCCGTGTGCCCGGGGACCATAGAAACGCCATTGTTTCACCAGGCCATCGACCGTTACTGCGACAAAAGTGGTGCAGATAAGCAAGTGATAGTTGCCGAAGAGGCCGCGCTTCAACCTCTGGGCCGACTCGGTCAGGCGGATGAAGTCGCTGCACTGGTGGCGTTTTTACTCAGTTCCGAGGCCAGCTTTATTACTGGCAGTTTGCAAACCATAGACGGCGGATATACAGCACGATGAATAAGATTATTGACCCACATCTCCATTTCTTTTCACTCCAACAGGGTCAATATCACTGGCTGAAACACACGCCGCCCCCCTGGCCCAATCTAGAACTGATCCGTCAGGACCACCTTCCCGATGCGCTGTTAAACCTGAGCGGTTTTAGCCTAGAGGGATGTGTCCACATCGAGGCGGGGTTTGATAACGACCAGCCCAGTCGAGAGCTTGACTGGCTGGCTGAGATCTTACCAGCCCCGCGCTATAAAGCGGTGAGTTATGCTCAGATAGATGCCCCGGCCACACAGTTTCGCACCCAATTGGATGCCCTGAAACACCCTAAACTGGTTGCCATTCGGGACATTACTGAAGGTCAGGATGCACTACGCCTGCTCAATCCCCAGGTTGCCGAGAACCTGGCTTATCTCAGTGAGTGTGGGTTACATTTTGAAGCTCAATTTGAGCTTACCCATCAGGACGTAGCGCAACATCTGTATGACATCGCGCACCAGCTGCCACAGCTGCGGATTGTCCTGAACCACAGTGGCTTGGTTGGTCAGGGCGATAATTGGCTGGACAATGCCAAAACACTGGCAAAACTCCCGCACTGCGCCATCAAATTTTCCGGGCATGAATTGCTGAACCAACCTTTGCCATTGCAAACCCAGTTAGACAACTTGCTGGCCCTGTTTGGCTGCGAGCGGGTGATGTTTGCGTCAAATCACCCGGTATGCCTGATCAAACATAGTTATGAAGCGATTTGGCAAAGCTACCAGGCCTTGTGCCAGCACGATGAACAGCTGTGGCACCAGCTTAGTTATGCCAATGCCAAACGCTGGTATGGATTTAACGGATCTTAACTAAATCGTAAGCCGCGAGACTGGGCACGATGCTTTGCAGACGGGTTTCTGTTTTATCCAGCGCATTCAGGCACTCACAGTATTCATCGGCTTTCTCTTCCAGCTGATAGGCCTTTTTTTTCAGAGATTTATCTATCTCACTGGAGATGATCTCCATACGCTGACCCATATCACTGAAACGATCTTCGATATTGCCTTCCCGGGCTTTGAATGCATCCCCCACCGACACTAAAATGGCCCCCAAAGAGCCGTGGACAGCAGAGTGGATACGTTCGCTGATCTCTTTGGTAAAAAAATCATCAATTTTAGACAGCGACTGAGGGGCAATAAAATAGAAATCCTCGCCCCGTTTAAACTTATCCATTAAGGCACGCTCAACATATTGCAATTGGGTTTTTAACACCTCTGGATCGTTGTCTGACATCCCCTCAACCACCTGCTCTATGGCACTCAGACCCAAATTCACACCATCCGTGGCCAGATTGACCAGCTCAGGCACTGTGTCACGGATCCCAAGTGCATACTCATTTAGTAGTTGCGTATCCTGATCACTCAAACGGATCCACTTACCCCTAATCAGCAGCTGATTATCATTATTAATCTGCACCCGGGTCTGGTTTTTATCCACAATCCGGATCTCTGAATCTGTGATGATCAGGCCATGGCCCAGCTCAACATCACACTTTCCTGCAGCATGAAGCGGTGTGGACATGAGCCACAATACAGGTAGTAAAAGGAATTGTTTAATACGTAGGGAGAACACGTGCCACCTCCACCTTAAGATAACGTGAGCGTAGCAAATTTAATGCGGCCAACCCACCAGTTTGCGGCAGGACTGGCCAATTTTTGCGCCTAACGGCATGAACACAGGACGATTAACCGTTTCAGCTATTCACAGAAAGCATATCTGGCCAATCTGACATAGGCCTGAGAGCTTTTATTAAACACATTACTGACCTTGCCATCACCAAAAGAAAACAACCAGGCATTCGCTGGTGTCCCTTCAACGGTGGTACTTGACCAGTAATTCTTTTCCAGTGTCTCGAGAAAAATGGTTTCATTAATGGACGGTTTAACGCAGCGATGCTCAACGATACTGGCCAGTTCCTTCACATTGGGTAAATGCCAGTCACTGTAACCCGCAAATTCCTGCGCACTGGCGGTTTGCAGTGCCTGCTGCCAGCTTAACTCCTGTGCAACGTTATCGCAGCTGCTACTCTCACTATTGTATACCTGTCCAAATGTACAACGTTGCCACATCAAATTGGTTTGTTTGTCACACACTGTGCCATCGGCATTAACCACAAACTGCTCCGAGGGCGTTGTGTCTGGCACAGGCCCTTCAGAAGCACAAATTTGCGATGCACTGACTACCTGACTGACGCTCAAACCACCCAGCGCGACGGCACATAGAATCAACTTTTTCATTAGTCATCCTCCCCGTAACGACGGACCAGCCTGACATAGGCGGTCTGAGACTTATTACGTGTTACATCATTTCCCGTTTTCATATCAATAACGAGCGCCCTGACCAGGTTATCATCTTTACCATCAGTACCGTCCACACTGGTTTGCGTCGTCCAATAATACTGATGGCCCAACAAAGCTTCAGCCGGAACGTGAGGGAAATAATCGGGGTCGAGTAAATATTCACCACTGCTATTGTGATCTAGCAAGTTCGCCAACTCCATATAGGTCGGTAAACGCCAGTTGTTACCACCACAGAAACTGGCGTCATTAACAGCACTAATCAAAGCTTGTACACCACAGTGTGTGTCCTGTGGACACGTTGAGTTTGCTGCACCCGGCGTAACATTGGCCCCCTCAGAAAGATACCAGGTATAGTGGTTTTGCGCATTGCGTTCACTGGTATTGGGCAAAATCCCTGCGGTTACCTCTTTGACCTCCCAGATCAGGCCTGTAACATTGTCCAGTACACAACTGAAGTCTGTGGCATCGGCTGTCAGCGGCTCAAATTCCGCACTGAATTTGGTAAAATCAAAGGCCTGATTACCCTCACCACTTTTGGGTAAAAACTGCACCACAGCGTCACGTCCCAGTTCAGCATCTTGGCCTGGAAAGTCACTATTCCCGCAGCTGATCTCTGCACTGTTGTTATAACACTTAGAGGTCCCGGTATCATTCAACTTGCCCAGAGGTTTGGGTAGAATTTCAATGTTCACCGTATCTGAACCGGTGCGCTGTGCACTATCGGTGACCGCCACTTTAAAATCAATTGAGGTGGCCTGATTGCCACTTTTCAGCGGTGCCATAAAGGTGGTTTCACAAGCGCGCTCATCAGCCAGACTGACTGTACTGCCATTGCTGACCTGCTCCCAAAGACAAGAAAACTGACCGTCAACAGTCACGCTTTTGGTGGCGTCCAGCGTCACAGTATCCAATTCTTGAACTTGTTGATCGCTACCAGCGTTCGCCAGTACCAATTCATCATTGGCCGCCAAAGAAAGCTGCGTGCTTGAGGTTGCGCTGGCACCTTCATCATCCGTCACGGTAAGCTGCCACTTTACGGTATCAGCCTCAGCCAATAAGGGGTGAACAAAACTCAGCGTGACCTGATCGGTGCGTTCAGCTTTAACCGTGGCAGGTCCTTCAAGCATTTTCCATTGATATGCCACTATGCTGCCGTTTTCGTCATTATCACTGGAGTCTGCCGCAGATAAGGTAATGGTATCTGCATATTTTGCGGCCCCGTCTTCAGGTGCTATTTGGGTAATTTTAGCGCTAGGTAATAAGTTAACAGACAGCACCTTCACGATCAGGGTGTCACTGGCAGAGGTGCCATCAGGTGCCATATAGCTCACCTTAAGCTCGATCTCGCTGTCTCCTTTTACATCCGGCGCAGTGACCGCCAGCTCAGCCCCTTCTTGCGGAAAGCCATCCACAGCCGGGCCGGAAACAATCTGCCAGCTGAACACCCCACCTGAAGGTGAACCCAAAGGTTTAAGTGTAAATTCTGTCTTTTCGTTGACGGTAATGTCCGAGCCGGCGTTAACGCTAACACTGATTGTCGGATTTTCATTACCATCAGAGCCCCCGCCGCATGCACTTAAGACACTTGTAAGCCCTAAAGCCAGTACTGATTTCTTCAGCATGGTAACTCCTAAAAAGTTACTTATTCGTTGCACAGTGATGTGTTCACTGCAAACAAAATAGTTGGTCTATGCCAGGGGAGTGTGCGCAACAGACGAGGCTCGCCTCTACTGTACGTGCAAAGTGGTGAACATTGAAAAGCTTAGAGGTAACTATCCTGGTGGATACGAACAAACAACTTTGTGCCTATCTTGCTGTAATCTACCTTATACTCACGCCCATCAAGCGCCTGAATAAACAACAGCCTCTTAACTTCACCGAACACATCCACGCTGGCCACGTGAACTACCTCTAAGTAACGCTCTTTTGCCTCGCGACGGTTTCTTGGCAGTTCTTCTTTAAACGGCACCAAGCCAGTAGGAGTCACCTTAATTTTCGGATGATTCTCTCCGTTCACGATCACTAAATCGAGCTTTTTCTCTTTGTGGATAAGGGTATTGCGACCACTTTTAATAAAAGCTTTATCAAAGCTCATCTATCTATCCTGTTACTTCATTGCTGAGGTAGCCAACTCACTATGCAAGTTTTTGACCACCTCTTCGGGTGTTAACTTCCAACGATTCATGACAGTGGCAAATTGCCAAATATCCCTGTCCAGTACATTGGCAGGCAACATTAAATCGTAGCCTGTCAGCGTCTTAAAGTTTTGCATCCGGTTTGCAAACATCGCCATTAATCCAGAATAATGTTGACCGTTTTCAGAGGTGTAACTCGCCTCTTCTATCAACCATTCTGATGGGCAATTGCCATTACTGCAATGTATTTTAACAGCTTGTAAAAAAATATTCCGCTGTTCTATCAGTAATTTTCCCGCCAACCTGGGCGTCAGGTGGGATAAAAATACATCAATATCCTTTAGTTTAATACCTACGACATTTAACTCAAGTGTTTCAACTCCTTGAGTGACACTTGGTACCCCGCTGGAATGAAAATTACTATGCTCAAGCAAGAGTTCACCAAATTTGTGGTGATACACCAGCTGCCCGGGGCTCATTTCAATACTATAATAAGGTTGCTGGCTTTTCAGAAAGCCCAGCATAATCGCAACAATCGCGGCACTCGCCAGTGCAATTTCAAGCACAGAAATCGGCGTCGCCCGTAAGGTGACAAACACCATGATAACAATCAGCGCTATTGCACCAACCAGCATAAACTCAATGCTGTGGCGATTAGCCAATGCACGTAATCGGACCGGCTCAACCATAACTATAAAACCACAAATAAAAACCGTACATAATGATCCCCCAGAACACCATTTTACGTATTTTCAAACATCTTGGGCATGGCTTAGACTTTTTCATAATGCCTTAATTTTTGGGTACAAAATTCCACATATAGCGAACCCGACCACCCGCTTTTCGGTTAACGCACAAATATACAGGACGTTCGACGATTTGCTCTATTTGGAATTTTTGTACACTAAAGCCCCGCAGTCAACGAGAATCAATTATGCGCGCCAGTCAATCGGGTAAAGCCCTCTTTCCTTTTATAATTTTAGTGCTTATTGCCCTTTGCGGCTATCTCTATTTGCCTGCCAGCAATGGGAATAGTAAATCATTTTCTGGCACACCAACCCAAGTAGCCGCTGTTACGATAGAAAAGCAGAGCCGGGATATTACGATTAATGCCATTGGCTCAGCACGCGCCAATCACGCTCTGAATGTGACCAGCGCCCAAAGTGATTACATTAGTGCATTGTACTTTGATGATGGAGACAGAGTGAAGCGTGGCGATAAACTTGCCCAACTGCAAGATCTTAAAGAGCAATTGGCAGTGCAAGAGCTAGAAGTCAACCTCAAAGAAGAACACCGTCAGTTAACACGCCTGACAGAACTAGCCAAAACCCAGTCCGCAGCCCGCTCCCAACTAGACAGTCAGCATGCCGTCGTCGATGCGCTGGAAATTCAGTTGCAAACAGCACGTACTAAACTCGCCGAAATGGCCATTTATGCCCCATTCAACGGTATATTGGGTCAACGTTTAGTGTCTGTAGGCAGCTTTGTTGACAACAACAGTGTGTTGGCGACACTGGATGATATTAGCGTTATTAAAGTCGATTTTCAGGTCCCGGAAAAGTATCTGGCACAGCTCCAGCTTGAGATGCGTGCATCGGCCGCCAGTGATGCGTACCCTGATAAAACGTTTGAAGGCATCATTACCCATATAGACCCGCGTATTGATGACAACACCCGCAGTATTCGCGTCACAGCCAGCTTTGACAACCCGCAAGACCAGCTCAGACCCGGCATGTTGCTACACGTATCGCTGTTTTTGGGTGAGCTAAATGCGTTGATGGTACCGGAGAAGAGCCTGATCCCAAGACAAGATAAGCACTTCATCTATACCATCAGTGAAGGCAAAGCCAAACAACAACAAGTTAGTGTACTGTCTCGCTTCCAGGGCTGGGTTGCTGTCGATGGCCTGTCTGCAGGCCAGCAGGTGATCACCGAAGGCACCACCAAAATTCGTAACGGCAGTGCCGTTGTGGTTAAGGGGTAAATCGTGCGGATCACAGATACAGCCGTAAAGCGGCCCGTTTTTGCCATCGTAATCAATTTGCTACTGCTCACCTTTGGTTTAGTGGCCTTTACCATGTTGCCGCTGCGCGAATATCCAGATATCGAAACCCCCATCGTCAGCGTCAGCACCGATTACACTGGCGCGTCTGCCGAAGTGGTTGAAACCAAGATCACTCAGGTACTGGAAAATCGCATTTCGGGCATTGAAGGCATTAAAAGCATCACGTCTTCCAGCCGCAATGGTCGCTCGAATATCACCATTGAATTCAACATAGATCGTAATATCGACGCCGCAGCCAATGACGTGCGAGAGCGTGTATCACGTGCGCTGGACCGACTACCTGAGCAAGTTCGTCCGCCGGAGGTGTCCAAATCGAACAGCGATGAAAGCCCTATTGCCTGGTTCGTACTCAATAGTGAAACCATGGATACGCTGCAACTGTCAGATTACGCCCAGCGCTTTATTGTTGACAGACTGGCGGTGGTCGATGGTGTATCAAACGTACGGATCGGCGGTGAACGTAAATATGCCATGAAGATCTGGCTGGACCGACGTGCTATGGCAGCCCGAGACATTACCGCCAGCGATATTGAGCAGGTGCTGCGTAATGAAAATGTCGAGCTCCCCGCCGGTGAAATTGAGTCTCTGGATCGCGACTTCGCGGTGCGTATTGCACGTAGCTACAAAACTCAGGAAGATTTTGATAACCTGGTGATCAAGCGCGGCGCGCAGGGTTACCTGGTCAGGCTGGGTGAAGTTGCCGATGTGCGTCTGGAAGCGGCCGATGTGGAAAGCACTTTCCGTGGTAACGGCAAGAATATGATAGGTCTGGGCATCGTCAAACAAGCCAAAGCCAATACCCTGGACGTGGTCGACAATGCCCGTAAAGAGCTGGAAAAAATCAAGCGTAACCTGCCTGAAGGAACTACCATTCAGGACAGCTATGACTCATCGGTGTTTATTCGCGAGTCCATCATTGAAGTGTATCGCACCCTGGGCATAGCCATGGGCCTCGTGGTACTAGTGATATTTCTGTTTCTCGGTAACATTCGTGCCACACTGATCCCAGCCATCACCGTGCCAATTGCATTGATCGCGACCTTTACTTTCTTGTTCGCCATGGGATATTCCATCAACCTGCTCACCCTGCTGGCATTAGTGCTCGCCATCGGCCTGGTGGTTGATGATGCCATCGTGATGCTGGAAAACATCCACCGCCGTATCGAGCTAGGTGAGCCAAGATTACTTGCTGCCTACCGGGGTGCCCGCGAGGTCGGATTTGCTATTATCGCTACCACACTCGTGTTAGTAGCCGTGTTCGTCCCGCTGGTATTTATGGAAGGACGCATTGGTGCCTTGTTTACCGAATTTGCCTTAGCCGTCAGTGCGGCGGTGATTTTCTCGA
This sequence comes from Pseudoalteromonas rubra, assembly GCF_005886805.2. Lineage (NCBI taxonomy): Bacteria > Pseudomonadati > Pseudomonadota > Gammaproteobacteria > Alteromonadales > Pseudoalteromonadaceae > Pseudoalteromonas > Pseudoalteromonas rubra. Next base: position 581,394 of record NZ_CP045429.1, on the reverse strand, counting down.
GTATCACGGCACTCACCCTGTCACCAGCCTTGTGCTCTAAGGTATTGAAGGCCAGCAATAAAGAAAGCAAATTCTCGCAATGGATGGACAGGCAGTTTGGCCGCCTCGAATCTGGCTATCGTAATGTGATCAGCGACAACATTACCCGTCGCTATAGCCTGCTGCTTACCCTTGCACTGGCCGGTTTTGCCAGCTATGCGCTGTTCCAGCAGATCCCCTCAGAACTAACGCCCAAAGAAGACCGGGGTACCTTCTTCATCATGATGAATGGTCCTGAAGGGGCCAGTTATGAAAATAACGCTGCCAATATGGCTGAAATTGAGCAGCGCTTACTGCCTTATGTTGAACAGGAAGAACTGAGCCGCGTGCTGGTCAGGGTGCCCGGCTGGGGAGGCCGTGGCGGCGTGGCAATTGTGGGCATGCCGGACTGGGACGAACGTAAACGTTCAACCTGGGAAGTCATGGGTGAAATAAGCGGAAAAATGCGTGACGTCACTGACGTGCGAGCCTTTGCCATCATGCGTCGCGGCATAGGTGGCGGGGGCCAGTCTCGTCCCATCGAGTTCGTGTTGCAAGGCAATGACTACGACGAGCTGGTCGACTGGCGGGATCGTATTCTAAAACGTGCACGCACAAATCAGGGCCTGGTCAGACTCGACCATGACTACAAAGAAACCTTTCCACAATTTTTGATCAGTATCGACAAGCTGAAGGCTGCCGATCTGGGTGTCTCAGTCAGTGATATTGGTCGCACACTCGAAACCATGCTGGGCCAGCGTCGCGTCACCACCTTCATAGACCGGGGTGAGGAGTATGATGTGATCCTCAAAGGAACTAAGGCCGATTTCAGTGCGCCCCATGACATTGCTGACATTTATGTTACTTCACGGAGCGATCAGCTGGTGCCGCTGGATAGCCTGATCACCATTCGTGAAGAAGCGACGGCCTCTCGCCTGAATCGCTACAATCGAATGCGTGCAATCACCATCACGGCCAACCTGGCACCTGGCTACACGCTGGAGCAGGCGCTGGACTTCCTGAATCAGGTCGCTACGGAAGAAAATGACATTGACGGTGCCATTGACTATAAAGGCGAATCCCAGCTGTTTTATGAAGGGGCATCGGCCATGACCTACGTCTTTATTTTGGCCCTGACCGTAACATTCCTTGTGCTGGCCGCACAGTTTGAAAGCTTTATTCATCCTCTGGTGATCATGCTGACGGTCCCGCTGGGCCTGGTGGGTGCTATGTTTGGTCTGTACGCCACCGACAGCTCGCTGAATATTTACAGCCAGATAGGGATTGTCATGCTGATTGGCCTCAGTGCTAAAAATGGTATCCTGATCGTAGAGTTCGCCAACCAGCTCAGAGACAAAGGGGTTGCATTCGAACAGGCCATTATAGATGCTGCTGTACAGCGACTCAGGCCCATTATTATGACCTCACTGACAACGGTAATGAGCGCCATCCCACTGGTGCTGGCGTCGGGTCCGGGCTCTGAAAGCCGTATGGTGATCGGGGTGGTGGTGTTTGCCGGGGTCAGTGTTGCAACCATTTTAACCCTGTTTGTGATCCCTTGTGCATACAGCATGCTCGCACGCCGTACTCAGTCACCACAGGCCACCAGCGACAAGTTGCTTGAACAACATGATGCCCACCCTCAAACACAACAGGAACGGGAGATTTAATGATGAATCAGTGTATTGCCACCTTTGGTGGAGGTTGTTTTTGGTGTATTGATGCCGCCTTTCGCAGAGTCAAAGGCGTCACGCACGTGGCCTCAGGTTATGCTGGCGGCCACACGGACGATCCCAGCTACGAGCAGATCTGCACCGGTCAAAGCGGTCATGCCGAAGTGGTACAAATCAGCTTTGATCCTCAGCAGATCGATTTTTCAGCTTTATTAGCCATGTTCTTTGCGCTCCATGATCCAACCCAGCTGAATCGTCAGGGCAATGACATTGGCACTCAGTATCGCAGCGTGGTGTTTTATCACTCAGAAGAGCAACGGGCGTTAACTCAGCACCATATCGAACAGTTAACCCCCACCCTGAATGCACCGATAGTGACCGAAGTGACGGCCCATACGCATTTTTACCCGGCTGAACAGTATCATCAGGACTACTACACCAATAACCCCAACCAGGGTTACTGTAGTGTGATGATAGCGCCCAAACTAGCCGCATTCGCGGAGAAGTTTGCTGAGCATCTCAACTCATGAGTTCAGCGCTTCAGATCAAAAAAGGAGGCTAAGCCTCCTTTTTTATGCCCCCTATATATTAGAAGGTGATCCGGGTACCCACATAGATCTGTCTGCCCGGCGGTTCATAAGGTAACAAGGTACCGTCGGCCGTTTTGCTGGCAACAGAGGTGAAGTATTCCTTATCAGTCAGGTTTTCCAGTCTCATTGTCAATGCAACGGGTTCAAGCAACTGGTAATTGGCACTGAGATTAAAGACAGTGTAAGACGGCAGATCGGTATCAAAGTAGCTGATCGACGGACGTTTATCACGGTATTGCATCGCCAGTCTCACATCCAGTTTATCCCACTGCTTAGACAGGACATAGTTAAATGCTTTGCCCGGGCGACGAGGTAAGTCTTCACGCTTTTCTTTGTCTCTGGCATCCAGCAAAGTCAAATTGGCTGCATGCTCCAGGCCCAGCGCCGAAAACTGTGCACTTAACTCAATCCCTTTCATGTGCGCACGGCCCACATTAGCAGGAATATACTTGTTTGTTTGTGCATCAAACTCATTGCTGATCAGGTTATCAATGCGGTTATCGAAGATGGCCACATCATAGCGCACCGAGGCTGTATCCACCGTCACCCCTAACTCATTGTAGGTACCTTCTTCCGGCTTAATATCGATATTAGGCAGATACCAGGGGCTGTCTTTGACAAACGCATTGGTCAGACTGGGGGCACGAAATGCGGTGCCATGATTGACCCTAAAGGTAACGATGTCGGATGCTCTGAAGCCAACATCAGCCGTATACGTGTTCGCACGTCCGTGATGTTCATAGTCATCACTGCGCACGACAGCATTCAGCAACCAGCGCTTGTCATCGTAAAAAGCAGCAGCAAACACAGCGGTATTATCACGCTCAGCAATCGAGAATTGTGCGCTGGATGAAGACAGGTCCTCATTGAGGCGACTCACACCGCCCATTAGCTGAACAGCTGGTGTCAGTTTGTAGCGAGCGCGATACTCAATTTCATCCCGCTTGGTGCTGTAAACGTCATTGGGTGGGGGGGGGGTGCCATCTGGTACAACCGACAGGAACTGGGTATTTTCTTCCTGGGCCAGACTGATAGAGGCTTCCTGGACCAAGACATCCGATTGCTTCTGCCACGCCAGCTTAGTGGTGTAATTATCAAACTTGTACGCGTCATTGCCAAATGATGAGTCGTAATCCGCTTCTCCCTCACTGTGTTGTGCATAGAGCGCAAGTTGGCCGTACTGTGCCAGGTCGTAGCCCAGTTTAATGCCCATATTGGTGTTGTCATACGCATCACTGTCATGCTCTTTAGAGCGCGGCGCTGCCGGGTCTTTGGCGGTTACGTCATAACCATCTGTGCTCTCATAGCCAAAATGGTAATTCACTGTCAGCTTATCTGCCTCAAATTGGCCAGCCAACTGAGCACCGCCATAGTTGCGACTGCCCGAAGTCAGTGCCAGTTGATGACCTTTCTGTTCACGGGTAATGATGTTAATCACCCCGGCAACCGCGTCAGAGCCATAAATGGCCGCGCGTGCGCCCTTGAGTACTTCAATGCGCTCAATGCTGTTTACCGGAATATTCGTAAAAGACACATCGCCCGAATTGGCATCACTGATCCGCACACCGTCCACCAACACTAAGGTATATTTAGTCGCGGCACCACGTACAAAGACGCTGGCCTTCTGGCCATAACCACCACTGCGCACCACATCAATACCAGCTAAATTGTTAAGCAAAGTAGGTATATCACGCACATTAGCACGCTCAATTTCAGCACGCTCAACAACCGCTACAGAGGTCAATGTATCCACACTGGCTTGTTCAAATTTGTTCGCTGTAATCGTGATATGTTCAATGTCTTGCGCAGACAACACTGAGAAAGGCAGCACAGCCAGCATGGCTGTGGTTAAAGTAGATTTTTTAAACATGGGTTCCCCTGATCCACGCCCACCGCGTGAATTACAACTATTGAGTGTGCTTCAGGGCCGGTTTCCGGACTTACTTACCACAACCTCTTAGTTGCGATAAGCTCACCGTTGCGGGGGCAGCGCCGGACTAATGCCTGTTCCTGTGGCATGCACCAGCTTCCCGATTATTCAGATCTTTAAGAGGCTCCAGGCTCCTGATCTGACACCCTGAAAAATTGGCGCTATTGTCGGAGATCTGGGAATAAAAAGCAACGGACGTCTAGCATGCTAAAAATATTTATTAATCTTTAGCATGCCAAACACAAGAAAGGTTCAACTTACGTGATTAATCCCGAAAGTTTTTAAACTGGAAAGGCTGACCAAGCTCTGCGCCACGGATCAATTGCATGGTTTCTTGCAAATCATCACGCTTTTTACCAGTCACGCGCACTGTTTCGCCCTGAATTGAAGCTTGCACTTTGATCTTCGAGTCTTTGATGGCCTTAACCACTTTCTTTGCCATATCTTTGTCGATACCTTGCTTCAGCATCACTTTACGTGACACGTACTTACCCGACTTTTCGACATTTTTAAGCTCAAAACTAGCCACGTCCAAGCCACGCTTTGCCGCTTTCCCTACCAACATATCGAATAATTGCATCACTTGTTGTTCTGACTCACTTTTCAGCGTGATCACTTCATCGTTCAGCTCAAATGAGGCTTCTACACCACGAAAATCAAAACGCGTGCTCAATTCACGATCGGCGTTATCAACAGTGTTTCTCGCCTCAGTCATATCAATTTCAGACACAATGTCAAAAGAAGGCATATCTAGCTCCTGGATAATGTTTTTCCGGATTATAGCAACCCAAAGGCCACGGCGCGACCACCCTCTGAACACGCGTTTTATAATTCGGAACGGAATTGCGTAGCTTCATCCCATTTTCAGATTTCAATGATATACTGGATTTTTCACCCCTAATGATTTGGAAGTATTTGTGGCGCGTCGACTTTATCAATGCCTGTTATTACTCTCTTTAGCCGTTTGCACTTTTTTGTTTGCCAAAGAGATCCAGACCAATCAAATTGTTAGATTTGAACACGCCGACAAAGTCGCCCACTTTGGGGTATTTTTCATACTGGCGTTTTTCTCTCACCATGCATTTCGCTTTAAGATCTGGTTTCATCTGGTACTGCTAACGCTTTACGGTGCTGGCATTGAGTGGATGCAGGACTCACTCCCCTATCGTCAAGCTTCCTGGGGAGACTTTATGGCCGATCTTGCGGGCGCCATCAGCTACTTTGCCGCCTATTGGATCTACTGCCGCAAAACAGGCAAATCATATGTCTGAGTTGTTTATAGTCGGCAAAGGGGCGATAGGCTTGTTACTTGCCGAAAAACTGGCAAACACCCATCAGGTTACCCTGATCACCCGAACACCTACTGAGGCGGTATTTTTCCAAACGCATCTACAGCGCAAGCAACTGGCCGTAAAGTGCGTGACCTGGCAAGCCCTGACGCAACAACAACAGCCTGTTTCACTGTGTATTATCCCGGTTAAATCCTATCAGCTTACTGACGCCTTTATATCGCTGAAGCCTCATCTTACTCAGGATGCCAATGTCATTTTGAGCCACAACGGGATCCAGGCGCTGGCGCCCATCACCGATGCACTTAACGAGCAGCAAGGATTGTTTTTTCTTTCTACCAGTATGGGTGGGTGGAAGCCTGACAGCACAACAGTTGAATATACCGGCCCCGGTAAAAGCCTGTTTGGTCCCTGTAACCCAGTCGCACAGCAGCGCGCACAAAGGGTGTTTAAACACCTTCTTGAACCTACATTACAAGACGCAGAACTGGCCAATGATATTCAGTTGTTGCGATGGCAAAAGCTGTGTGTCAATCTTGCTATCAATCCGCTCAGCGCCCTTACCGGGCTCAAAAACGGTCGCCTGCGTGCACCTTGCTACGCCAGTCAGGTATTGTCTGTGTTAAATGAGGCCTGCACGATTGCCAATCATATCGGAGTACCACTGAAACTTAACGAAGAGCTTGCGCGTGCCTATCAAGTAATGACACTGACGGCGGGCAACTTTTCTTCAATGGCTCAGGATGTCAGCAACCACAGACGTACGGAAATCGATGCTATGTGCGGCTATGTCACCGAACTGGCAAAACAATTGGGGATCACCGCCCCCCACAATGCTCGCCTGCTCAAGCAAGTACAATCACTACATCCCATTCATAAGTAGTACCAAGACCTTTCTCAGCGCACTATTTTCACTACTTTATTCTGTAAAAAGTAACCTGAGCGACCAAAAAATGCCTCTGGCTCACAAAATTCAAAATTTTTGGTAATGATTTTTATTTAGATTTTCTGCAGTTTTTACAACAATCAGCTGTCATGATGCAATGTCACTTTATGCACTCCCAGACAGAGAGTCGTCGTCAAGCGATAAAATGACACATTTGTCACGCTACAGAGCATGCATGAATTATTCATTGTCAAATGATGCTCGTGAATAAAAAGCATGTAAATGGTTCGATAATGGAGACTAATTTAGTATCAGGTCCTGCAAGCGACGCGGTAAGCATGAAATATTTTTTCTTATCGATTAGACAAAAGTCTATTTTATAACGCCCAATCCAACCTGAATAATTACCCAGGAAAACCGCATTTTTAACTTACCTACTCAATCAGCATTCAAAACATAATACGCAATTCATAGGTTTACAGAATGTAAACACCAAGAAAACACAGTATAAACCGAGCTTAATATTGGGAATTTTTTTTGCTACCATGCCCGCGATTTCAACAGCCTTTACTTTAATCAAGAAGGATTTAATATGAACTCAAAGGTTTGGTTGCCGTTGAGCTGTGCTGTTATTTTGAGTGGCTGTAATAGCACTTCTCAACAAGCACCTGTGCAATCTCTTACTCAAGAGACAGACGCCCATAAAAAATCTGTCATATTTATTCATGGCGCGCATTCGAAAGGAACCGCCTGGTCAACGGTGCAATCTCAACTGACAAAGAAAGGGATCAGCAACTACGTCGTTGACTTACCCGGGCGCAAAACCACCATAGATCCTAAATCCATCACCTTAGATCATGCAGCTCAAAGTTTGTGTACACATTTACGATCGTATCCCCAACCACTGGCACTGGTTGCACATAGCCAGGGCGGTGCCGTTGTACACAAAGCCATCACGCTATGTAATGATGTCAACATCAGTGACATTGTCTATGTTAGTGCCGTTGCACCGATAGAAGGCGCTAAGCCTTTTGCGCTGCTAAGCAAACAGGATGAAGATCATTATTTTTCCGGGATCACATATGAAGATGGCTGGATGAAGATTTCCGATACTTCAGCCTATTTATCTTCATTCACTGAAACACACAGCAAATCCCAGCAACAGTTTGTACTGGATAACTCAGTCGATGAGCCAGCCATTACCGGAGATGGCAAAGTGATGCTGAGCAAAGCCACTTTGGCGCCAATTAATAAAGCCTATGTTTTCGCCATTCAGGACAAGATTATTTCTCTGTCCTCACAAAAGAAAATTGCTGAATCCATTGGTATTACGCAGACCTATAGCCTGGATTCCGGCCATTTGCCCATGCTCACCAAACCATTTGAACTGGCTGAAGTCATCACTCAGGCTTTGCAACTTTAAACATGCAGACAAGGATTGAAAAGTATGCAAAAAGGTATTTCAAACATTGTTCCTGATCCGCTGGTTGTACTCAACAAGGTGCGAGCATTGCAAGACAACAGTCTTACCACACGACCTACTGTGACTATCATTGGTGCAGGTGTCGCAGGCCTCAGCGCAGCCTATGAGCTGTTGAGACTGGGGGCAAAAGTCACCCTTTTGGAGGCCGACCCTAGTCACATTGGCGGACGGGTCAGAACACTGCGAGAGTCTGACAAATTATACGCGGAGCTGGGCGCAATGCGGATCCCCACAGAGCATCACCTGACTCGTCATTACATTCGCGAAATGGGACTGAAAATGCGCCATTTCGTTCAGGAAAATGACAAGACCTTTGCCATGATCCGAGGTCAGAAAGTCCCCCGCAGTGAAGCCGGGTTCGAACAGTTAAAACAGCATTTTACCCTCAGTCCGGCGGAGCAAAAAATGTCTGCCGACAACATGTGGGAAATCGCGGTCACCGAGGTCCTCAATTCACTCAGCAGTGATGAAAAAAAGGCGCTTTATAACAGAACACTAGACAGCGAAAGGCTCAAAGCACTGGATGACATGTCATTAAAAGACGCGTTCGTTGCAGCCGGCTTAAGTCTCGATGCACTGGAATATGTCAGTGCCATTTATGGTGTATCCACACTGATGCAAACGTCCTTTTCCGAGCACCTCAGAGAAGAGCTGGAGCGCGTCTGGTTTGATGGCTTCGACGAAGTCGTTGGGGGCACCGACTTGTTACCTCGCAAGCTATTCGAAAAGATCCAGCATGGCGTGCAGTTTAAAGCGGGTGCGCGGGTAATCGCTATTGACAACCAGGCCAGTGGCGTTGCTGTCACGTACCAGCTCAGAGATCGCTCTAAACACACACTGCGTTCAGACTTTGCCATTTGTACACTGCCCTTTGGTGTGCTCGGCAAGGTAGACTTTAACCAGTCCATCAACCCGCTCAAGTCCCGGGCATTTGCACAGGTCAATTATGATTCAGCAACCAAAGTGCTTATCCGAACGAAAAACCGTTTCTGGGAACTCAACGAAGGGATTTATGGCGGCAGCACCATCTATGATGTGGGCCTGGGCCATACCTGGTTCCCGGCAGACAACGCGCAAAGCAAAGATCCTCAGGTATCGCGCTCTCCCAGTTACTTGTTGGCATCTTACACCTGGGGCCAGCATGCACGCCGGGTCGACACACTGAATAACTTCGAGCTTAAAGAGTTTATTTACACTGAGCTGAAGAAAGTGCATCCCTATATCGAACGCGACGATATTTTGAGTGTGCTGCGCTGGAGCTGGACGAACCACACCCATTCAGCAGGCGCTTACGCCTTTTTTAACCCCAGAGATCATCAGGATTATTACGCACTGATGAGTGCGCCTGAACAGCGCTTATGTTTCGCCGGGGAACATTGCTCCCTTTACCACTCATGGATCCAGGGTGCCCTGGTATCGGCGCTGGAAGCCGTCCAGTACATAAGTCAAAAAGCATAACTATTTAAGGAAAGAACATGTCTTACACTGTTGCTGAGTTTATTACGCTCAGACTAAAGCAACTTGGTTGTTATCACGTATTTGGGGTGCCCGGCACTTCATGCTCAGATTTTATTGATAGCCTGGTAGCCGACCCGGATATGCAGTTTGTGAATACAGTCAACGAGCTGGAAGCCGGCTATGCTGCTGATGGCTACGGCAGACAAGGGGCAATCGGTGCGGTATCGGTCGCGTATGGCGTTGGTACGCTCAGTATGGCAAACGGCATTGCCAGTGCCCTCACTGAACGCGTGCCATTGGCAGTGATCAATGGTGGCCCAACAGACAAAGATTTACGCCTGGAAGCAGAATATGACGTCCTCTTCTCCCACTCAACCGGATTTGGCAAAACAGACCTGAAAGTGTTTCGTAAGCTAACTCTGGGTGCAGCGGAGATCCGCACTCTGGAAGGCGCAGCAGACCGCATCGATCGTTTGTTGATCATGGCCATTGAACGCTCAGGTCCGGTTTACATCGAGATCCCACAAGATCTATGGAAGCAACCGATTGGTCATTTTTCTCCTAACCTGGCTTACAGTCCGAAGCGCTTTAAACGAGGAGCAAGACCCTTCACGCAGGCCGTCGCCGACAAACTTGCTCAAGCAAGCAATCCGGTGGTCTTGTTAGGAGCTGAGCTGGTGCGTTTTGACTTAATCGATGAGGCCATGCGATTTGTTGAAGCACAAAACTTGCCGTTTTATACCACCTTATTGTCCAAATCACTGGTTAGTGAATCTCACCCGCTGTTCTGCGGCGTTTATGATAGCGATCTGGCACCGTCCACTGTGACTCAGGGCGTTGAATCGTCAGATTGCGTCATTGCCCTCGGGTGTTTATTCGGTATTGACCATCGCTACATGGTCACCTCTCTGGGCGACAAACTGCTTCGTGTCGCATTCAATAAAGCCATGATAGGGACCGAGGTGCTGCCTAAACTGTCACTGGGCGCCTCTTTAGAGTCACTGAATCAATTACCTGAGTTGACTCACACAGATCGCCAAATCCCTACCGTAGCAGGACAAACGTACCAGGATCGCCGTGCACAATGGCAATCCAAACTGGGTGATGACCCGTATAACGGCACGCTCGGTCACGACGGCATCTTTGCTGCGATTGGTGACTTCCTGACGGAACAACCTGATCCTTATTACATCAGCCTGGACACTTGCCTGGCCAGTTTCCCAGGAGCAGATATTCCGGTACTGGATACCCAATGCTTCCTTTCAAACCCCATCTGGTTGTCAATCGGTCAGGGCACACCCGCCGCAATCGGCGCTTACTTTGCAACTGGCAAACGGCCACTGATAGTGACAGGTGATGGCGGTTTCCAAATGGTGTCGCAAGCCTTCTCGTCATTCGTCCAGAATCAGATACCTGGCATCATAGTGATCATCGACAACGGTTCGTATGCCATTGAGCAGTTCCTGATCGATGGCACTTTCTTTACTGAGCCGAACAAAGCCCCACTGGACTACGTGATGCTCAATGGCTGGAAGTACGAAAACATGCCCCATGTCTACAATGGCGGAATTGGCCTCAGGGTCACCAGTTATGATGATCTGCTGGGCGCACTGCATCACGCACATGCTCGTCCGGATCAACCCTGCGTTATTGCAGCACAGATCCCAATGAAAGATCTGCCGGCCGAAAACCGTGCTTTCTTGGGTATTTAAGCCAATCAGGTATTTATTCTTTTAATCGTTTCAAGAGGCGTTTACGCCTCTTCAGCACAAGGGTATAAGGATGACATTGTCGCGGCGTACGTTTTTAAAAAGCAGTTTCGCACTTGCAGGACTGACTGGTTGTCAGGTTGCAGCCTCTCCGTTAGTCAGGGCCTTGTTAAATCAGGAGAATAGCTATCATGCACTCTACCTGGACAAAAATCGACTGACTGAATTGCTGCCCATTCTGGCTCAGCAACTACACCTTTATCAGGATGCTGAGATCCATACACAGGCGATCCAATGTATCGCGCAACTAGAGAGTGAACACGCTATCTACACGCGCCTTAACGAACTAGTGACGCAGGACTCAATGAACCTGAATCTGATCAACATGCATCGCTATCAGGATCGTCAAATCCAGTGTATTGAGTCATTACAAGATCTCATCACTGCAGTCCCGGTAGACGGTTACATCAGTTTTGGCTTACCCAACAGCAGCTTTGATCCCATTGCTCAGTTGCCACAAGTGAGTGGTCGCAAATTGACTGTTACCCGGCCTATGCCGGCAAGTTACAGTCCCATCGCGCGATCCGATGTGATCAGTATCACCACAACCACTGAAGTAGATCAACACGCACAGGCGCTGAACGAAGACACCCATTTGCAACTGGCTGCCATTTATGACGGCCCACACTGTTACAGCCAAGGGATGTTTACCGGGATGATGTCAGGGCTGAGTCGAAAAATGACCTCTGGTGGTCACCTTGCCATGCGCCTCTATGACGTACAAAAACCTGTGCAACAGCACTTTGCGGCAGTGCTGAATGACTGGACCAATCTGTTTGAAGGGCAACCCTGGCAGCAAGCTGCCGCGCAACGCACACGACTGCGCTCCGCAACAACATGGCACCGGGAAATTGCGCAATATGGGTTCAAACTGGTCGATATGCACGCGCTGAACTCACACCAGGCGCTTCCTGAATACCTGGCTCTCTATCAAAAGGTTTCTTAATCTATGAAAAATCAGCAACACACCACTGTGTCCAGGCGTTCCTTTTTAAAAGGGACCGGACTGGGACTGGGCGCGCTGGCAACCAGCACCCCCACGTTTGCCTGGCAAAACACCATTGATGTGCATCAGGGCGTCGTCGCCACAGCCACGCTGAAAAATGCTGGCTTACAAGAACAAGCCCACATGCAGGATCAGTACATGGCACTGGCTGACACGCTGGATTTGCCGATCCGGACAGGCCATCAGGTTCTGATTGTTCTGGGTGTCGTGTCGGATAAACCATTTCCTTACAGTGTTGACAGCAAACTCCTGCATGCAAGCCTGAAGCATCTGCTGGCACAAGGGGTGAAGGCGCAGCAAATCACCATTGCTTATCGCAGTGAACACGACCTCCAGACAACCTCGTCACTGGTGGTCTCGGCAAGCAAGGCGCTGGGCAAGGCATTTAAACCGGAACATTTTGTTAATACCCTGGGCAATACACACTGGGAGACATTGACGCTCCCTCAGGGTTTACCGGCTTTACGCGTTTTGCACAGTGCTAAGCGTGCCGATCATATCGTATACCTGGGCCAGCTGACCGATCAGCATGGTCAGCCTGTCATCCCCGAACATGCCATTGCACAAACCCTGTTGGCTGCTGATGGGCTGGCTCAGTATGCCGGGCAACTGGATGATGTCACCAAAATCTCCGTGCTCAACCGCGCGGTGTTTGCCAAAGTCAGGCTAGTGGCGAACAACGCAACGCGATTTGTCGCAACCACTGATACTGCGCAGTGCGAGGAAAAATGTGTCCATCCGGGGATCCTGAATATCTCTAATGATATGACCAGCCAGGCGATATTCGCGCGTCATTACCTCAGTGCGCTGCACGATAAGACACAGGTCACAGCGCGCACTGCTCAGTCATTAGTCTGGATGCAACAAGGGAGTAGCCGCGATCCGCTGACTATCCGGTTGGTTGAATCAGCTCTGAGCCGTTCCGGTGTGGCATTGAAAAAGGTAACGCTGGGGTAACATGTGGTGTGGCTGAGCCGTTGCTCAGCCACACCTGTAGGGGGTAAACCCTTATGGGCGATAGACTCTGACGTTGGCAAAGCCATTTTCGTGCAGGATCAGGGCCTGCAACTGGCTCATCACGCCTTTATTACAATAGAGGTAGTAATCTTTGTCCTGTGGTAAATCGCCAAACTTCGTCGCGAGGCGGAAAAATGGCAAGTGGATCACTTCAATTCCCTCCAGCTCAAGTGGATCGGCATCTTCCTCTTCCGGAGAGCGAATATCAACCACCACGGCACCCGCAGGCAGATCGCTGACATTTTCAGCTTCTTTAACTTCTTCTTTTGCCTCAGCCTCAATCTCGCGAATGTCTTTCACGATGGCGTTTTCCACCACGGTATCCAGCACATCAAAGTCAAACTTGCCTTCTTCAGCTTCGATTTTTTCCAGCTTCGCTTTAACCGTCGGCTTTTTCGAGATCACACCACAGTACTCAGGCATGGACTCCGCCATTTCACAGGTGCCAATCTGGCGCGCAATGCGAATGATCTCTTCTTTATCATATTGGATCAGAGGGCGTAAGATCAGGGTTTCGGTGACACGATCAATCACATTCAGGTTTGCCAGCGTTTGACTCGACACCTGACCAATACACTCACCAGTCACTAATGCCTGAATACCAAAGCGCTCAGCAACGGCGGAACCAGCACGCATCATCATACGTTTGAGCACGACGCCCATCTGGCTGCTTTCGATGTTCTCCAAAATCTCTGCCACCACAGGTTCAAAGTCTACCGTGATAAAACGTACCTTATGCGTTGAGCTGTATTGCTTCCACAAGTAGTGACTCACCTGCTTTACACCAATCTCATGTGCCGCACCACCCAGGTTGAAGAACAAGAAGTGGGTTCTCGCGCCTTTACGGATCATCTGGTAGCTGGCCACACCCGAGTCAAAGCCACCCGACATCAGAGACAACACGTCTTCTTGTGTTGGCAATGGGAAACCACCCATACCCAAATGTTTGGTTGTGACAATATAAGCACGATCGCCTTTTACTTCAATTTTAACCGTGACCTCAGGTTTGCGTAATTGCACCCGTGCGCCCGGCACGTTCTGGTTCAAACCACCGCCGACATACCTTTCTACGTCACTGGAAGTAAAGTCATGATCCCCCTGACGTTTCACCCGAACACAGAACGTCTTATTTTCGATTTGCGGGCCCACCAAAGGCAGTGCGGTTTGATAAATGTCGTCCAGTGTTTCAAAAGTGGTTTCCTGCACTTCAAGAAACTGCACAATGCCTGGAATGCGGCCCAAACCACTGATAAACGCTTGGCGGATCTTAGGATCTTCGCTGTGCGTTACCACTGTGATGTTGTCCCAGTTATTTTTTACCGTCACTTTTTCGTCAAAGCGGCTCAGCACCAGTTTGATGTTTCGTTCGAGTACCATAGTAAAGCGTTTGCGAACCGATTTACTTTTGATCACGATTTCAGGGTGCAATTTGACGATAAATTTAAACATAGAAGTCACTCTTGGTTTGGACATGAATGCGCAATTGGCGCGCCGACAACGGGCGCGCGATTATAGCAGACTTATTAAAGACTAGGAAATATACAGAGGATAACCAGCTTTTCTGGTCTGTGGGATCAAGCTATGCTGGGTAAAGACGCATCCGCCATTGCCTGATAGTGTTGCTGTAGATGTTGGATTTTGTCCCGGCTCAGTGAGGTGGCATAGGGTTTAAACAGCATCAAGACCTTCACAATGCCATTGTAGATATCCTGTTGCTCCAATACCCCGGTCATTCTGCGGGCTTTCACGTAAGGTGTCCAAAAGCTCACCACCATTTTCAGCATGTGTGCCAGCTCATTGGCATCCTCATTGCTGATCGCGATGACTTCGGCCTGTCGCAGACCAATAACGACTGCTTTCACCTGCTCAAACAATCGCGCCTGAAACGCAATATAGTCTTTTTTAAGGACATCGTCGCGCACCAAAATATCGTTGAGGTTATCGTAGAAGAAATGATAACGCCACATCAGCTCAAACAGCGAATCGAGATACTGGGTCAACTGTTCAACGGGTTCATCATGGGCTTCTAATGGCTTGAAGTGGGTACTTAAGTGCTCACTATACAAAGCAAAAATATTGCGAATAATGTCTTCTTTATTTTTAAAATGGTAATACAGATTGCCAGGACTGATCCCCATATTAGAAGCGATGTGGTTGGTGGTGATTGTTCGCTCGCCATGTAAATTAAACAAGGCGATACTGGTACGAATAATTTTTTCCTTGGTATTCATATTCGGTTCTCTGATAACACGTAATTAATGAAGCAAGTAACCTTTCGGTTATAACGCCCAGTGAAAATAGCACTAAATGGGAATAACATTAAATTTTCATTTTGAAATCAGACCAGTGATATTGTGCCGTAAGCTTGATAATATAGAGCGAATTTGAACTTTTATGATCCAGACATGCAAGTAACCGCTTTATATCCGGGCACCTTTGATCCGCTCACCAATGGACACGCCGATTTAATCAAACGCGCGGCCAAAATGTTCGACACTGTCATTTTAGCCATCGCACATAACCCAAACAAAAAACCCTGCTTTACTTTGGATGAACGTGTTGCGTTGGCAAAAGATGTATTGGCGGAACATGACAATGTTAAAGTCATTGGCTTTAGCGGACTACTCGTCGACCTGGCCCGTCAGCAACAAGCCAATGTGCTGATCCGTGGGATCAGAGCGGTTTCTGATTTCGATTATGAATTTCAGCTGGCAAACATGAATCGTCGCTTATTTCCTGAATTGGAAAGTGTGTTTCTGACGCCTTCTGAGAAAAACTCTTTTATCTCTTCTACACTGGTCAAAGAAGTCGCTTTACATCATGGTGATGTCAGCGAATTTGTCAGCCCATTAGTGGCTAAAGCTCTAGAGGAAAAATTACACGGATGATGCGCTCCTGTTTTATGTTAAGCAGTCTGGCACTGGCCTCAGCATCTGCCTATTCTGCTCCCTGGATTGATGCCGGGCAAAGCCATCTTAAGCATTCGATTGACTTGCTTGTCAGCGCAGGCGTGATTCAACGCCCAGTTAACCAGTACCCTTTGATGTGGAATGGCCTGGTGGATGATCTGGCCAAAGCAGATCCGGCTCAGCTGCCCGAAGATGCTCAGTTTGCGCTGCAACATGTAAACCATGCCTTGGATCAGGCCAAGAATGACAAGCACTCAGGCATAGTCACGCATTATGGTGATGAACAAACGATGCCGGCGGGGTTTGGTCAGCAATCCCGCTCTCGCGGCGGGGTTAGCAGTTATGGTCAGATCACCGGCAGCAATGTCAGTGCACGCGTACAAGTTAACTATGCCGAAGACCCACAAGACGGCAAAAAGGTCAATCATCATGGCAGCCATCTGGCAGTGTTGCTGGGAGACTGGGCGTTTAGCGCAGAGCGACTCGATTACTGGTGGGGTCCGGGTAATGAAAACGCCTTGTTACTCTCTAATAACGCGGCCCCGATGAAAGCGTTGCGTATCAGCCGGGCCAATACCAATTACAGCGGCCCAAGCTTCTTATCATTTATTGGCCCCTGGCAAATTACCGCAATCGCAGCAAAGCAGCGTCCGCAGTTAGCTGACGCCAGCGAAAAAGACTTCTGGGGCGTCAGAGTGTCGGCCTTTCCTTTACCGGGATTGGAAGTATCTTATGCCACCACAGCCAGCGATTTCGTATACCGAACAGACCCGGAGGATAAAACTCAGAACCAGCAACGCCTGAGCAGCATGGATGTCAAATACGCCTCACGTATTGCAGGTGTGCCTGTGGCTTTCTACGGTGAAGTAAGTGGCGACAATGACCAAGGGGCGCTACCAGACAATGGGGCTTTCACCTTAGGCGCAGAAGCTTTCTGGAGCACATCAGAATATCGCATTAAATCCTATCTTGAATACAGTGATACAGAAACGGATTGCCAGGCTCAGCAAGCCAGTTTTCAGTGTGACTTTGCCACCACTGGCAAAGGCGCTGATTACCGCGAACGGGGCCGCTGGCTGGGTGCACACATGGGACCACAGGCAACCTCTGTCAGCTTAGGCGCAAACTATTACGGTATGGGCGGCATAGGCGGTTACGCCAAGCTAAAACGACTAGAATTTGAGACGCTCAATCTCGATCGGGATTTAATTCAGGTTGGTTATCAACAAGGTCTGTTTAGCGGCTTGCTAAAGTTGGATTTGGCGTATTGGCGTGATAAAGGTACGACCGATTCAAACAACGAAACGTCAGCATCCGTCAGTTGGGAGTATCGATTCTAAGCTTTTTCCGCCCGATCCTATTCGGGCGGTACCAACGCTTGTCATCACGCTTTTTGTGCCGTATACGGTTGCGGATAAAACAAACGATACAATGCTAAAAAATCACGATTCGTTATCAGAGCCCCCACCATCACAAAGTCTGCACTGATCACTGTCCACGAATAAATGTACCACAACAGCCAGGGATCCATCGTACCAAGTATGTAGGAGTCCACGTACATCATGAAAAACATCGAGGCATTTATGCTTAGCGCTAGCACGCAATAAAAAAAAGCGGGTTGCAGCGGTGCATGCCTGAACCACCTATACCGGGCAATGAACAAAGCCACCACGGTCAGGACATCATAACTCGCCCAGTAGATAAAATCGCTGGCGACCATGTCGATAGACATAAAAAGATCGCTCAGGCTGTACGACAACGATAGGATCAGAGAAGCAGACAGAACTTGCTTGTTAATGTTTATACCCAGTACTGCCAGCCCGGCACTGAGCAAAAAAGCCATATAAAAGCCCCAGAGCACCATGGCACCGGTACTTAAGCCAAAATAATCAAATATCATAAGTATCGCTGTTTTGTGGTTTGTGCGAACATAGACCAAGCCATTTAATACAAATTTGCTTAATTAAGTGAAATTGGTATAAGACTTCGTCAAGTATTTCAAACTCTTATTGTGTGGCGCTACTCTATCAAACACTGCCACACTTTGACCAGCTTTGTGGGAGGACTTTACTGACTTTGAGTGCCATGGCTAACAAACGATCCCTGGTGCAGATGGGCGCAGAAATGAAAAAAGTGCCCGCAAGACACTTTCGCTAAATCAATGTTCTGTCACTCACGCCACAAACTGACAGGGTATACGTGCAGGTTCTGCAACCTGTAACATGTATTCCATAGCCACTTCATCGCAGTTGTTTTTACGCAAACACAGTTCACAGTCTTTCATGACTTTTTCGGGCAGGCTGTCTTTGTTACACCCACTGAACCCTTGCTTATCAAAAAAACCTGGCACCCGGGTCAGCACAATGACACGCTTTAACGCCAGACGCTTGGCTTTGGCAAGCAGGTGCGCTACAAGCAGCTGCCCCTGTCCTTTTACTGGTATCGACGGGTCGACGCCCAGGGAGCGGATCTCAGCCAACCCCGTATCGTAAATATAAAGCGATGCACAACCGGTGACCTTGCCATCGACCTCAGTCACAGCAAACTCATTGATACTGTGGATCATGTCACTTTTGGCACGCGGTAGGTTTTCGCCCACTTTGGCCCAGTACTGGATCAACCCTGCGATGGCCTCTACATCGTTTAAAGAGGCATCACGCACCGTGATTCGCTGTTTTTTTTTCGCCACACCGATGGCCGCAGAAACCTGAGTCACCGACGTACCACCTTTCGCACTGCGTGCTGCAATACAGGCATCAAGTTGTAATACCGGATAAACATCCTGCTCAATGTGCGGACACACCGACTGAAACTGTGCAAGACTAAGATCTTCAAGGTTTTTTTGTTCACTCAGCGCCAGCTGTACCAATTGACCCACAATATGATGGCCTTCACGGAAAGGGATCCCCTTTGCAACCAGATAATCGGCCAGCTCTGTGGCATTGGCATGACCACCTTGTGCCGCCTGTTTGGTTTTATCGGCGTTTACCTTCACACTTTCAATGCAAGACTGCGCCATATGCAGTGCCGCCAGCCAGGTTGGCATGGCGTCGAACACCCCTTCTTTGTCTTCCTGCATATCCTTGTTATAAGCCAGTGGCAAGGCTTTCAACGTCATCATCATGGCGCTGAAGGCCCCAAATACACGCCCCGTTTTGCCCCGAATAAGCTCCAGTGCATCGGGATTTTTCTTCTGTGGCATTAAAGAGGAGCCGGATGTCACATTGTCACCGAGGTCAATAAAGCCCGCCTCGCCGGAGTTATAAAAAATCATATCCTCGGCCAGACGTGACAGGTGCAGCATAGAGATCGAGGCACAACTCAGCAACTCCAGGACAAAGTCCCGATCTGACACGGCATCTAAGCTATTGCGGGTGGCACAGTTGAACTCCAGCTCAGCAGCCAGCCGTTCTCTGTCGATAGCATAGGCTGTGCCTGCCAGCGCCCCACTGCCAAGTGGACATTCATTCAACCGTGTTATGGCATCTTGCAGGCGCGACGTATCGCGCTCCAGCATTTCCACATAGGCCATGCACCAGTGACTGAACAGCACAGGTTGTGCCCGCTGCAAGTGGGTATAACCTGGTAAAATAGTGCCCAGCTCACGCTCTGCCAATGCAACGAAAGCCGTTTTTAACGTCGTCAGTGCGTCCAGGATTTTGTAACCACTATCACGGCACCATAAGCGAAAGTCGGTGGCCACCTGATCATTACGACTACGACCTGTGTGTAACTTTTTACCCAGATCGCCGACTTTTTCAATCAGGCGCGCCTCGACATAAGAATGAATGTCTTCATAGCCGGCCGTAGCAATGGCACGCGGATCAGCACTGGCTTCCTCGAGTAGCGCCTGCAACGCCGCGACCAGTTGGGCATGCTCATCGCCAGTCAGGACCTGAACCTGCTTAAGTGCCCCAGCCCAGGCAATCGAACCAACAATATCCTGCTCAGCCAGCTGATAATCGAACGGCAAGGAATCATTAAATTGTTTGAAGGCCTCATCCGGCCCAGACGAAAAGCGCCCACCCCACAATGCCATGTTACTTTACTCCTCTGGTTACCTTTACTTGACTGACTTTTGTTTGTTCAATGCCGCAATACGGCTGGACAAAGAGAACAGGCGAATAAAACCTTCGGCATGAGACTGATTGTACACATCGTCTTCGCCAAAGGTTGCAAAGTCCTCACTATATAGGCTGTTCACAGAACGTTTTTGCACGGCACTGACCTGTCCTTTGTATAGCTTCAGTACCACTTCACCCGTCGCAACCTGGGCCAGAGATTGCGCCGCAGCCAACAGAGAATCTTTCAACGGCGTAAACCAGCGCCCGTCATATACCAAGTGGGCAAATTCATTGGCGACTGTTTCTTTCCATTTGCGACTCGCTTTATCCAGCACCAGCTCATCAATAGCCTGTAATGCGGCCACCATTACTGTGCCTCCCGGCGTTTCATAACAACCCCGTGACTTCATACCCACCAGGCGGTTTTCGACAATATCAATTCGCCCCACGCCATGCTTTGCAGCAATTTCATTGAGCGTGAGCAAACAGTGATAGGGAGTCAGGACTTGACCATTAACCGCCACCACCTGCCCAGACTCAATTTGCACACTCACCAGCTCGGCTTCATTGGGTGCCTGCTCAGGCGAAGCCGTCCAGGTCCAGACCTGATCACTCGGTTGATTCCAGGGATCTTCCAGTTCGCCTCCCTCATGGGAAATATGCCAGGCATTGGCATCACGGCTATAAATTTTAGTTGCAGAAGCTGCACACGGAATATTGCGTTCAGCCAGATAATCCAGCAAAGACTCACGACTGGACAGAGACCACTCACGCCATGGCGCAATCACTGCCAGATCGGGTGCTAGTGCGGCAAAACAGGACTCAAACCGCACCTGATCATTGCCTTTACCCGTACAGCCATGAGACAGTGCATCCGCGCCCACTTTGCGCGCAATTTCTACCTGTGCCTTAGCAATAATAGGTCGAGCCATTGAAGTACCCAGTAAATAGGTACCCTCGTACACCGCACCACTTTGTAAAGTAGGATAAATATACTCACTGACCAGTTCAGCTTTGAGATCAACGATATGACATTCACTGGCCCCCGACGCCAGGGCTTTCTCTTCCACGCCCTGAAGCTCCTCATCACCCTGGCCCACATCGGCTACAAACGCGACCACTTCACAGCCATAGTTTTCTTTTAACCAGGGCACAATCGCTGAGGTATCCAGACCACCGGAATAAGCCAGCACTACTTTTTTAATGTTTTCCATAATATTTACCTTAATACTTAAATCGATTGGCTCAGACGATCTGTTTGTTCATGAGCGCGAGTAACAGGGCATTTTGCGCATGCATGCGGTTCTCAGCCTGTTGCAGGATCCGTGCTTTAGGCCCGTCCATCACCTCAGACGTGATCTCATAACCACGGTGAGCAGGCTGGCAATGCAGTACCGTGCTGGCCCCGGTCTGTTCGAGTAATGTTTGATTGAGCTGATACGGCATAAAGGTCGCTTTCGCCTGTTCCAGTGAGGTATCACTCCCCATAGACACCCAGGTATCTGTGTACAACACATTGGCACCTGCCGCCGCTTCGATACGATCGCTGATCAGCACCGATGCCCCGTTTACCGCCGCAATTTGCTCTGCCTGCTTAACAATCTGGGCATCAGGAGAGTGTCCTTTGGGACAAACCGCAACAAAATCGGCCCCCAGAGTCGCGGCCAGCAATAATAATGACTGGCAAACATTGTTGCCTTCGCCCAGGTAGGCCAGCTTGATCTGGCTAACATCGCCAAACACCTCCTGCAACGTCAAAAAATCGGCCAGCGCCTGACAAGGGTGATACAAATCACAGAGACTATTCACCACCGGGATATCAGAGTATTCAGCCAGCACCTCTAAAGTGTGATGAGACGAAACACGAGCGACCAGTGCATCTGCCCAGGTGGCGATGTTCAATGCAAAGTCCTGCACAGACTCACGGCTGCCCATAGCACCGTTTTGCTGATCCAGATAAACGGCGTGTCCTCCGAGTTTGTTGATCCCAATATCAAATGACAAACGGGTTCTGAGGCTGGGCTTTTCAAATAAAGTGACCACAGATTTACCCGCCAGTGCGTGGGCAAATTCCTGCGGCTGTTGTTTAATGTCACTTGCAAGCGCAAGCAGTTTTAGGATCTGGCTTTTATCCAACTCTAGACCAGTAATAAAATGACTCGACATAAGGCTTCCTACGGTAGAATATGGGTTCCGACGTGCTGGCCCTCAATCAGGGCAAGCAGGTTATCTGGCTTCTGCCAGCTTGAGATATACACCCCACGTCGTAAATGTCGGGCAGCGTGAAGACTGGTCTTAACTTTGACCTCCATCCCGCCCACAATCACCTTCTGTGCTATCAGTTGTTCTATCTGGTCACTGTTGAGTTGCGCTAATGGCTGACCTGTGCCATCCAGCACAGCTTCAACATCCGTCATAAAAATCAGCTCACCACCGAGTTGATGTGCCAGCGCAGCTGCTGCTTCATCCGCATTGACATTAAACAGCGCGCCGTCTGCACCAATGCCAATCGAGCTAACTAAGGGGATTCTTCCAGCAGCCAGCAGCTCGGGGATCAGGCTTTCGTGCGCTGCTTCACAGGTGCCAACCTGCCCCAACGCCTTGAGTTTCTGCGTAGTCAGCAGGCCTGCTTCGTATAAACTGATCCCTGCCGGCACCAGACCCGCTGTAATTGCCTGTGCCATTAACTGTTTGTTTGCGCACCCAGCTAATGCACCGACTATGTAAGGCATCTGCTCTTTGGGACTGATCCGCAGCCCCTGATGTTTAGCGGTCGCAAACCCGGCATCACTGAGCCAGCGGTCTACTAATGCACCACCGCCATGCACTACTACAAAGTTGTCTTTATCACCTTGCTGAGCCAGTGATTTCAGCGCGATAAATAAATCATGCGCGGCGTGCTCTGAATTCAGCACAGCACCACCAAGTTTGATCACCCAGGTTTTTTTATCTGTCATGAATTACCCCATCAACCCTTGTTCATGCGGATACTGACTGGCCAGATTCATACATTGCAGCGCCTGTCCTGCCGCACCTTTCAATAAATTATCTATGGCCACTGTGACAATCAGTTGTTGCCCCTGTTGTTGCCAGCCAATATCGACAAAGGCCCGGTTTGCCACCCCTTTGATAGAAGGCAGCGCATCACCTTTAAGCCGGATCAATGGCTCGTCTGCCAGCACCTGATAGGCCTGTGCTACCTGATGTGCAGATACACCTGGCTTGAGCGAAACATAAATAGTTTCGAGGATCCCACGGGGGAAATTTCCCAGGTGTGGCGTAAACAAAACGGGATGCGCAAGATAGCGCTCAATTTCAGGTGTATGTCTGTGATTAAACAAACCATAGGGCGCCAGAGAAACTTCACAAAAATGCGTTGTGAGGCTCGCTTTACGCCCGGCACCCGTGACGCCTGAGACCGCATTAATAATAATGGTGTCATCGCTTAGTAAATCGGCCTGTTTAAGAGGTTTCAGCGCATTTAATGCGGCGGTTGGATAGCAGCCGGGCACAGCCACCAGCTGGGCCTCGCTCAAAACGTCACCGTACCATTCAACCAGACCATACTGTGCTTTATCGAGCCACTGCGAATAAGGGTGGCTAAATCCATAATATTGTTCGTAATCAGCACTGCTTTTGAGCCGGTAAGCACCGGACAGGTCGAAGACCTTTTTACCCATGGCAAGAAAAGTCTGGGCAAGCTCAACGCTTACCTTGTGATCGGTACAAAGGCAGACATAGTCGACATCACTGTCGGCTATGTCTGCAAACGTCTCATCCGTCAAAGGGAGCAGGGAGACATCAAGTAAACCTGTATGTTCAGGATATAACTCACTCAGATACTTCCCTTTATCTAAACTCTGTGCGGACACATAACAGCCACTGAGGTGCAAACCCGGATGACGGGCCACCAAACTGGCCAACTCTGCGCCGCTATATCCGCTGGCGCCAACAATTGCTACGTTAAACATCGATAACTCTTATAAATTAGTAAACACAAAGACCATATAAATCTGCTATTGATGATGTTATCGTCGCATTGTTGCACCCTCTATATTTATGCTAAAAAAATGAATTGATATTCACCTTACATACATATAGATTTTTATGCAACAGGTTTGAATAAATATTTTAGGATAAATACATGCCACTTCCCGACTTTAAAACTATGTACAGCGAGCTCATCGCCCGCCCCTCAGTCAGTGCGCTCGATCCCAGTCTTAATCAAAGTAACCGCGCAGTCATTGAGCTGCTTGCACATTGGTGTGAACAACTGGGCTTTAGTACCGAAATCACCGAGCTACACAGCGCACCCGGTAAATTCAATCTGCTCGCCCGCAAGTGCCCGCCCGGTATGGCAGAACAAGCAGGGGGGCTGATGCTG
Organism: Pseudoalteromonas rubra; assembly: GCF_005886805.2. Lineage (NCBI taxonomy): Bacteria > Pseudomonadati > Pseudomonadota > Gammaproteobacteria > Alteromonadales > Pseudoalteromonadaceae > Pseudoalteromonas > Pseudoalteromonas rubra. Next base: position 556,918 of record NZ_CP045429.1, on the reverse strand, counting down.
GCCGGACACACAGATACGGTGCCCTTTGACGACAGCTGCTGGAATTTTGACCCTTTCCAGCTCAGTGAAAAAGACAATCGCTTGTATGGCTTAGGCAGCATTGACATGAAGGGCTTTTTTGCCTTTGTGTTGAAAGCACTGGAGGAGCTGCAAGAAGTACAGCAAAGTGCTCCGGTGATGATCCTGGCCACCGCAGATGAAGAGATCACCATGGCAGGTGCACAAGAAATCGCGCGCCACGCAAACCTCAAACCGGCACGCTGTATTATCGGTGAACCAACCGATATGGTGCCGGTTTATACGCACAAAGGGCACATGTCTTCGGCCATTCGGATCACCGGTCGATCTGGCCATAGCTCAGATCCCGAACGAGGTCTCAATGCCATTGAAGTCATGCAGCAAGTGATTACCAATCTGTTACAACTAAAAGAAGATTTAAAGAATAAATATTCACTATCTGATTTCGTCATTCCCTACCCTACCTTGAATTTAGGTCATATTCATGGAGGTGACAATGCCAACCGCATTTGCGGCTGTTGCGAGTTACATATCGACCTGCGTCCACTGCCCGGACTCAGCATTACCGAGCTGCAGGCCTTATTAATGCAGGCTGTAGCCCCTATCAATGAGCGCTATCCAGATAGCGTGTCTGTCATAGATCTGCATGACCCCATTCCCGCATTTCATGGCACCCGGGATTGCGCACTGGTGAAGCTGGCTGAAAAAATTTCAGGTCAACAGGCCGTTGCCGTGAATTACTGTACAGAAGCGCCCTTTTTACAGCAGCTTGGATGCGAGACCATTGTCATGGGACCGGGCTCAATTGCTCAGGCACATCAGCCAGATGAATATCTCGCAATGGAAAAAATCAAACCCAGTCAGCAAATTCTGACTGAATTAATCCGCCAACAATGCTTTAGCTGAATCATTCAGCTCCCGTGTAATAAGGTGTAATTTGCACAAAACTCAACCAGACACTATACCTGAACAGATGTAACACAAGATCGGTAACGGCCTGTCAATATGCGCCCCGTCAAGCGCAACAGGTCGCCATCCGTGAAGGTGTGCCCATTTGCGCGGTATGGTCCGCCATGGATGCACCTAGGGCCGTTCGGGGCCATCGACTGTCAGCATAGGACGCCGCAGTATCTGTCTACTGACAAGGAAGGGGCAAAAGATGTGCAATCTACTCTCTTATTATCACAATCCAGATAGTATCTGCTATGTGTTTAGCCGTGCTTGTCTCGGCAGGCATATCGCTGTCAGTTACGTTTGTCTCCCTCCTTTGATGCGTGCCGCTCGCAGATTTTTCTCATTACACTATCAGGGGCAAACTTATGTACAGACTGAGCGACTTTTATCGCCTCAGTGCCGCACTGACTGGCTACCAAGAAGTCGAGTTACAAGGCACGGGCGTCGGTCCGGTTTACTGTCAGACACTCAGTAAATGGGTCCGTCAGGACGTAATTGAAGCACTTTACGCTCAGGCAGAGCAGATTGGTGCACTCGACAATGATACCAATCAGGCGCGCTTTTACGACCAGATCTGGAATAGTGCCAAACTCGGGCCCGTTGCCAGAAACATCATCAAGATGTGGTACCTCTCCATCTGGTATCAGCTGCCAGCTGACTGGAATGCCCTCTATGGAGTCGATGACTTCAGCGCCGATAAACCGCCCGTTGAAGACTATGTGATTTCAAGCAATGCCTATATTCAGGGCCTGGTCTGGAATGCGTTGGGCAGTCACCCTATGGGTGCCAAGCAGCCTGGATATGGTACCTGGGCCTTCCCCGGGCACACAGCAAAAACACATAACCTGGATTAAGGAGCCAAACATGACACATCATCATAACGACTACGACGTCGTCATCGTCGGTGCCGGTATTGCAGGTGCCATTATGGCTAAACAACTGGGTGAACAAGGCAAACAAGTCTTGATCTTAGAAGCCGGTACAGGCACTGACGGGCGTTTCTTCGATCAGGGTAAAGAGCAGGGCTATGAATCCTACATGGAGCGCTTTTTCACAGCCATGGCCAAAATCCCAAATGCGCCCTATCCTAATAACCCCAATGCCCCTCAACCCTTAGTGACAGATATTCAGAAACCACCGCTCGATAAACCCGTTAGCGACCATGGGTATTTTGTCCAGTATGGCCCGGATCCCTTTGCCAGCACCTACACCCGCAGCGAAGGCGGCACGACTTTACACTGGCTGGGCACCTGTTTGCGTATGCTGCCCGAAGACTTTGAACTACAAAGCCGGTTCGGTCGGGGCCGGGATTGGCCAATCAGCTATCAGGAATTACAACCCTGGTACGAAATAGCAGAGCAGCATATTGGGGTCTCGGCAAATGCCGACGTGCAAAACTATCATCAAATTGACAATCCCAGTGTGCAGCTGCCATTTGAAGAAAATTACAATTACCCGATGGAGCAAATACCACAAAGTTTTCTTGATCAGTACCTCGCCAAAGGGCTTCAGGGTATGCAAGTTAACATTGATAATCAAACCTACCCCATTGATGTGGTTGCCACACCACAAGGGCGCAACGGCATGCCACGCGGGGATTATCGCCCGGTGGGAGCTGTCGGTAACCCTGACCTTGGCCAGCGCTGCGCAGGTAACTCAAACTGTGTGCCCATTTGCCCTATTCAGGCTAAATATTCTGCCTTAAAAACACTGGAACAGGCCAAACAGACCGGCAATGTGACCATAGAAACACAGGCCGTGGCCTATCACCTGGCCGTAGATGACAACACCCAGAACATCTCCAAAGTGCACTACAAGCGCTACCACTCTTCAGATTCTGCAGCTTTCGAAGATAAAGCCGTGACAGGCAAAATCGTGGTCCTCGCTGCCCATGCCGTCGAAAATGCCAAACTCCTGTTGGCTTCCAATGTTGCGAACTCCAGTGATCAGGTTGGTCGCAATCTGATGGACCATCCAACTATGCTGACCTGGGGTCTGATGCCGTGCAAAATTGGCGCATTCCGGGGACCTGGTTCGACCTCCGGGATCCCGTCGCTGCGCGGTGGCGCATTTCGTGCCGATCAAGCTGCATTTCGCATTGAGATAGGCAACTGGGGCTGGAGCTGGCCGGAAGGCGCCCCCATTGCCACAGTACCTGATCTGATCGACAAACACGGGTTGTTTGGCCCGGCGCTGCGGCACAAAATCGCAGAGGAATACCCGCGCATGTTCCGCTTTGGTTTTTTGGTCGAGCAGTTACCGGATCCTGATAACCGCGTCACCATAGACGATCAATACCGGGATCAGCTGGGCAACTATCGGCCCGTTATCCATTACAAAGTGACAGACTACACCCGCGCCGGTATGGCACAGGCCAAAGAAGTGTCGGATGCCATTTTCCAGCGGCTCGGTGTTGAACCCTTCACCCAATACAAAACCAGCGATCCGGGCTATGTGCAATATCAGGGCAAAGGCTATGTCTACAACGGTGCCGGACACCTGGTCGGGACACACCTGATGGGTAAGGACCCGAAAGACTCTGTGGTTAATCGCGACCAGCGCAGCTGGGATCACCCCAACCTCTACCTGGTTGGCTGCGGCAATATGCCCACCATTGCGACCAGTAATCCAACTTTGACCATGGCAGCATTGACCTTCTGGGCTGCTGACAACGTGTTAAACGCACTCGACCAGTATTGAGGAGGGACCAGCCATGTATCACAAACTACAAAAACGCCCAATAGAAACGCTCGAACAGCTGCATCATGACCTGCAACTGGCCATTGAACTGGAGTTCTCTACACTACCGGTCTACCTCAGCGCCTTATACTCCATAAGGGAAGGCACCAATCAGTGTGCCTATACCGTGATCCGCTCAGTCGTGATGGAGGAGATGTTTCACCTGACCAATGCCGCAAATCTGTTGATCGCCACCGGAGGCAGTCCGGCAATTAACAACCCAGAGTTTCTGCCCACCTTTCCAACTAAACTGCCTGACGGGGAAACCTGGTTTGAAGCAGATCTGCAACCATTCAGTCCAGCAGCACTGCGAAACTTCCTCAAAATTGAAATGCCTGCCGATCTGGCAAAAGCCGATGATATCACCATAGGCGAGTTTTATGTCGGCATTGAAAAAGGCTTAGAAACTCTGCATAACCGCTATGGTCCCGCGCTGTTCCCCGCAGATTGTCATGACAAGCAAATCGCGCATAAGTATTACTATGGTGGCGGCGGAGAGATCACACCGATCACTGATCTGGATTCAGCCAATTTTGCACTCAATGCCATCGTTGCCCAGGGTGAAGGCGTACCAGAAAAACACTGGAACCCAACCCAGCCTTTCCCGCTCGGTGAAACCACTGGCATAGACAGCGGCGACCATCAGCTCTTCATGCAACCCAGAGAGCTGTCTCATTATTATCGCTTTAATGAATTACTGCTGGGTTATCGCTATGTGCAAGGAGATACGCCCGATTCGGGACCAACAGGCCCCGCGATTCCCATTGATTATCGGCAAGTTTATCCGGTTTTGAAAAACCCTCAGCCAGAAAACTATCATGCCTTCGGGGCCATTGCCCGGCTGGATACAGAATTTAACCTGACCCTAAGCCTGCTACTGGATCAACTTCACCTTGCCTTCAATGGCCAGCCTGACATCTTGGTTGCTGCGGTAGGCACCATGTTTGGACTCAAAGAGAAAGCCCAGAATATGATGCGCGTGCCACTGCCTGATGGCAGCGGTCACCACGCAGCCCCCACCTGGCGCTACATCCCCATAGATAAACGCCCTGGAGCATGCTGATATGACCACAAGACGCTTCGATCACATTATCGTGATCATGTTTGAAAACCAGTATCGCGGTTATGTGATGAATAACCCTTACATGCGCAACCTCGCCGCCCAGGGCATTGAGCTGACCAACAGTTTTGGCGTGATGCACCCGTCGCAAACCAATTATATCGCCTCACTCGCGGGTGAGCTGTGCAATGTGACCGACGATGAGGTGCCACCCAGGTTGCCGCAACGCACCCTGGTGGACCTGATAGAAGATTCAGCGCAAAACCTTGACTGGCGTGCCTACATGGAAAGCTATGTGGCAGGGTGGACGCCCTGGAAAGCGAACAACTTCACGCCCGTAAACAGCTATCCGTATGTACTCAAGCACGACCCCTTTTCATCATTTTCCCGCATTCTCGACAGCGAAGCGCGCTGGCAGAAAATTGGCAATGAGGCACAGTTCTACCAGGATTTACTCAACGATAACCTGCCCGAGTTTGCCTGGTTTACACCCAACATGTGGCACGATGGGCATTATTTGCTTGGCACCAAAGACAATGACCTCAAAGGCGAACGCGCGCCCGTGCTGGTGGATCAGCAAGCAGACTGGCTGAAGTCGTTTTTTGCCTCGATTAATTTCCCCGGTCCGGATAGCAAGCTCCCCGATAACACCCTGGTGGTCGTCACCTACGACGAGGCCGATTTTGAGTCGGATTATGACACCAGCCAAAAGTACAAATATTACTACGACGGGCCGAATCAGATTTATACGGTGTTACTGGGCGATACCCTGACACCCTCAAAGCAACACGAAGGGTACAACCATTACTCTTTGTTGCGGACCATTGAAGAGAACTTTTCGCTCGGTACGCTGGGCAAGAACGACCGCCATGCTAACTATTTCCGCTTTTTGTGGGATGAATCGCTGCACTGGCAACGAGCTCAGTCCGTGCCGCACCTGGAACAGATCTGCGATTTGCAAGCCGCCAGCCTGGGTGAGCTACTTTACCTCTTCTATACACGGCATGATCAGCCCGGTCAGTTGTACTGCACCAGTTTTGACGGCCATAATTGGTCATCAGCATTGCGACTTCAGGCAAATTGCAAAGATCAACTTCAGCTCAGTGCGCAGGACAATATACTGGTGCTGGGATACCGTGATTTGGACTTACGTATTACCCTGCACACCCTAACGACCAATCAGGGCTGGCAAACCTTACCTGCTCCCAGCAATGAAAGCATATCAGCCCTGGCATTACAGGTGTTGCCAGATAGCCACGATCTGTTACTGGTGTATCGCGATCAGCAGAGTTGCATGCTAGCACAGCGTTATACCCAGCAAACGTGGCAACCTAAGCCGCAACCACTGGTGTGCAAACCCACAGGCCCATTCACTTTAGCCTCATTGGGCAGCAATACCCTGCTGATATATCGCGAAGGCAATAGTCAGGCGCAGGCCTGTCTGAGCTATAACAGTGCAGAATTTAATGTCACCGATGTGAGTAACAGCACCTATGCCGGACCACAAGACAATGCAGTGAGTCATCAGTGGTCGACCAATGGGTTTGGCATTGGTCATTTCTCCCAGGCCCCCAGCAAACTGACGCCCGATGAGCCAGAGCCACAGGAACACAGTTATCAAAGTGAAGGCAGCCTGGCCGCAGCGACGCTCGATGGCGTGATCCACTTGTTTCACAATGCCCCCAACAGCCAGCAGCTACTGAGCGCCTGCTTTTCTATTCCAGGTGTACTCACCAGTCAGCAGGCTGTCTCCTACGATCCAGCCAAAGCCGATACCACCAGCAACGGCTATGGCACCATGGCCGAAGCAGGCTGGAGTGAGCAACAGATGCTCAACAATGCCCATCGGGATCCAGGCACCCCGCTGTGCGCTACGCGCTATCAGGACCAGCTTTGGTGCTTCTATCTGAGTAGCCATGACCAGCAGCTGCGGGCCCATGTAGCCGCTTACTTATCGACAGATTGTCGCGCCACATAAAGCGCATGCAGAGGCAACGGACAATGACGATCAATTTAAGATGAACCATTAAGTACAGACGAAGGCAGCCAGGGATCCCGCCGCCTTCGAGCAGTCACTGTAGGGATCAAGCCTACGGCACTTTGGAATAACCCATGGGATGCCAGTAGCAATTAATGAGGAAACCATCATGACTGACGTAACGCCCCCTGATCTTTCAAGACCTTTGCTGATCGACCCGGCACAGGAAAACCCGCCAGCGCCGACAACAGAGCTGGGCCCGCTACAACACCTGGTCGGCACCTGGACCAATCAACCTCTGGGTAACTCTGGTATGGGGGGAACGGACAAACCGTTTTCTTACTGCCTGATGCCTCTGCCTCAGGAAGCCAGCTATATCCTGAAAAACTTTGCTTACTATGAAGAATTAACTTTTTCAGCCATTCACGGCACAGCGCCCAACCGCGGTGGCTTAGGCACGCAAGTTGCCAACACCCTGTTTTACGAGCAGCGCGTTTACTTTGCCGATGGCCCGGCAAAAGATCAGCTGGTGCATGCCGAAAATGGCTCACTGCTGTTCCTGACCGATCGAAAACAATTGCTGGGGCCTTATGGCAACGGAGAAAAGCCGGGGATCGGAACTGAAACTGTGCCTAACAGTGTGCCACCGACGCAAAACTATGACTTTATCAAGCAAATGTCGGTACCACATGGTAACTCAATTCTGGCCAGCGGGCATTTCCAGTCAGGTACAGGTGTGCCCACCATTCCGATGCTGAGCAAAAGTGACGTGCTCCCTATGGGTCTGCCCCATGATGTCAGCACCGATCAGTACAGCACCAAAAGTGTTGGTAACCTGAACCCAGACTTTACCCTGAACCCCAATCAGCCACTGAATAATGCACTGGAAGTATCTCCACCGAAGAAATTCATTTTACTGGAAGTGGATACCGCCCACTCGGGCATCCCCGTAACTAATATTGGCTTTGAGCAACAGCATGCCAACGTCAGCCGTTATGCCATCAGCTACTGGCTCGAGTCACTCGATGGCAGTGATAATTTCACTCAGCTTCAGTACTCGCAAAATATTACCATGGAGATCCCTATTCAGGGGCAAACCGTCACCTTCCCGCACATCACTACCAATACCTTAGTCAAAAAGGCCTAAGTACAGCGGGCATAAAAAAACCGGACTGATGTCAGTCCGGTTTTCTCTTTTGCAAGATTTAGATAGGCGAGCCTGGCGGCATCGGCAAGGCTTTAAAGCCTTGCGGCCATTGACCACTTTCCAGATACTGCGCCACTAAGTCTGCCAGATAGGTGTCGAATGCATCGGCCTTGCTGCTGCCACCAAACAAAGAGTCGTCACTGTATTGCTCTACCAGCTGACTCAGGTAGTAACGCAACTGGGCCTGGACTTCCGGTGCCAGCTTATCGCTGCTACCCAGCTCTGCCAGACGATAGGCTGTTAAAAACTGCACACGCTGCGCCAGTTTTGTTGCCATGCCCGACTCCGCTTTCGGCTGAAAAACATGCTGATAAACCGTGTTCAGCAGATCATCGCTATTCAGGTTGGCATGATTACGAGCCCCCTGTTGCGCCAATCGATTTAGCCGCTGCGGGTTCAGCAATAAACTCAGGGTATGCTGAGCCGCCACTTCTGGCAACGCCATCGCATCCAGTGTCAGACCGGTACGCCCTTTGATGCTTTCACGGGTTTTATACTCGCCATAGGCTTTAGGCGGGATCAACGCCAGCACTGATTCCGGGATCATCAGTTGCTCAGGAGATAAGGTATCCAGCAGAGCCGAGAGTGCTGCCTGCTGCTGTGCCTTACCTACCACTTGTGCGCCTTTGGCAGTCTGCGCGCCACGCACTTCATAGTCGTAGTCTACGCCACCGATCAGTTTCACTGCCGATTCCACCTGATAACGGTGGAACAAGTACAACGGCACCAGCTTTTCTTCCAGCTGAGATAAGGCCTCACCGGTTTTGATGTTATTCAGGCCAAAACGGGCCAGCGCTTTACGACGAATATCCAGCACTCGCGTTAATTCAGCTGCCGGGTCACCGCCGTTATCCCACAGGTGGGCAGTCGGATGTGCACCGCCTTTAGGACGGGCATCGGCATCCGAGATAAACTCCAGCCCTTTGCTCTTGTTCTCTGCCAAAATAGCAGCCAGCCCCTGGGATTCATCCACCGCGGTAAAGTCGCTGTAGCCATACTTGATCACCTGGGTATCCCACTCCCCCATGCCTGATGCGTAGCCTTTGCTGATATCCAGCTCACCCTGATCGTTCATGCCCACCAGCGGATGCGGATAATCCATCACGGAGGCACGGTCTTTCACAGACGCCGAAAAGTTATGAGCAATCCCCAGCGTGTGGCCAATTTCGTGGGCACTGAGCTGGCGAATACGGTCCAGCGCCATGGCGTGCAGATGCGCGGTCACTTCATCACCTTTTACAAATGGCGCAGCTAACGCTTCGGCAATCAAGATGTCCTGACGCACGCGCAATGAGCCCAGGGTGACATGGCCTTTAATGATCTCGCCGGTACGCGGATCTATCACCGATGCCCCATATGACCAGCCACGGGTCGCGCGGTGAACCCACTGGATCACGTTGTAACGAATGTCCATGGGATCAGCATTTTCCGGCAGCACTTTGACCTGAAAGGCATTTTTGTAACCCGCCGCTTCAAAAGCCTGATCCCACCAGCGTGCACCATCCAGTAATGCAGTCTTCACCGGCTCGGGCACACCCGGGTCAAGGTAATACACAATCGGCTCGACCGGCTCAGAGACTTTTGCAGTCGGGTCCTTTTTATTTAAGCGATGGCGCGGAATATAACGCACATACATAGACTCGCTCAGCGGTGCCGAGTAGTCCTTGTGCTCAATACTCCAGTAACCTGACTGCGGATGGAATGCGCGGGGCTGATAATTTTCATCCGGCAGCTCAATCAGCGAGTGGTGCTGATGGATCGTCACCGCATAAGGGTTGGCCGTCGCCTGCTTCACATACTCACCAGGCTTGCTGCCCTTAAAGGTCAGGACCGCTTCCAGCTCGGTGTTTTTCATAAAGGCTTTGGAACGTGGCATATAAGTGGCGCTGCGGCTGGCATCCAGGCTGTAACTGCCCTGCTTGCGCGCCGCCAGCGTCCGGGACACACCGTGGACATCCGACAACAGATAAGGGGTGTAATCGATCAAGACACTGTCATCATCTTCGGCGACCACTTTAAAGCCATTTAAAATGCTGGAGGCAAACGCCTCTTTGACGCTTTGCTGCTCCGCCGAATTATCGGCACTGGCACGAAAATAGGTATTCAGTGCGCGCAACATCACCTTGTCACCAAAGCGCTCGAATTGCACCAGGTAAGTACTACCCAGCTGGCCGCGGTCTAACCCTATGTCGTTGGATCCGACGCCATACGGCAGGCTATGCTGAAGTAAGAACGGCTGCGAGAGTTTATCCACATCCAGGTAAATTTTGCCACTGGCAGGGTCGCTATAGAACGCATAAAACCCGGGGAAATGGTTGAGTTTGTCAGTAAATTCATCAATAGACTTAATTGCAGCGTGCGCTTGGGGTATCATAGCCAGCAGCAAAGCCGAGAGCATGTGAGGTGCAAAGCGTGTTTTTCGCATTTTCTTATCTTTGTTGTGTTAGGTTAGATGACTGGTACCTCATTTGTATATTAAATCGTATACAAAATACAGTTATTTAGGACAAAATTCAGCGCTGTTTGTGGCCTGCTCTCTCACTCTATCAGGGCTGCAACATAACCGTTATCAGGACTAAAATTTATGCGTAGACTTCCACCGGTGTTAATTGAAGACGGCTGTTCCCGTGAACTGGTTTCTCTGATCCGAACCATTCTGGCTGCCTGTAAAGAAATCTCTTTCCGCGTAGGTCAGGGCGCGCTGTCAGGCGTGCTGGGCTCAACACTGGATGAAAACATTCAGGGCGAAACTCAGAAGAAACTCGACGTACTGTCTAACCAGCTACTCAAAGACATTCTGCTGGAGTCTGGCTATGTAAAAGCCATTGCCTCAGAAGAAGAAGAAGGCACGGTAGCGGGCAGCCCGGATGCCAAATTTATTGTCGCATTCGACCCGCTGGATGGTTCATCTAATACTGATATCAATTCTCTGGTAGGCACCATCTTCTCTATCATGGAAGCCCCGGAAGATGCCGATCCGGCTGATCCGGCTATCTTTATGCAGCCGGGCCACAAGCAAATAGCCGCAGGCTACGTCCTGTATGGCCCGTGCACCACGCTGGCCCTGACCACAGGTAAAGGCACGCGTATCTTCACGCTAGATAAAACCCACGGCAGCTTCCTGCTGACCGAAGAGTTTGCCAAAGTACCGGCCGACACTCAGGAGTTTGCCATCAACGCGTCAAACCAGCGTCACTGGCAACCGGCCATGCAAAACTACATCAACGACCTGCTGGCAGGCGACACAGGCCCGCGCGGTAAAAACTTCAACATGCGCTGGATTGCTGCCATGGTAGGTGATGTACACCGCGTGCTATGTCGCGGCGGCCTGTTTACTTACCCGGCAGACACTAAAAACCCGGAAAAACCGTACAAACTGCGCCTGATGTACGAAGCCAATCCGATGGCCATGCTGGTAGAGCAAGCCGGCGGTCTGGCCCATACCGGTGAGCAACGCATTCTGGATATCGACCCGGAGCATATCCACCAGCGCGTAGCCGTGATCTTAGGCTCGAAAAACGAAGTCGAAGCGTGTATTGGGTATCATAAATAAGACCCTTATCTAGCTACATACTTTACACGCCATGGTGAGCTCGCCATGGCGTTTTTGTTTCTCCCCTTTTATTTCATCATCACCTGCTCTTGCAGCCTGGAGACTCAATGACACAAGTACACCATTATGGCAGTGCCAAAGAGCTGGACTTTTATATTGAACGTTATCGTTCCTACGTTAGAAGTGCATATTTCGCCAAAAATGCTTTTATCGCGCATAAGACACACCTGGAGTCCATGACTGGCGATAGCTGGGAGTATTCTCAAGCTAAAGACTGGGAGAGTGGATTTAACTTTGCCCTGCATGCCCAGCGTCACCACAACGAAGCACGCTGGTTTTTACGTCAAGCTTACAATTACCGACTAGTGCACTTTAAGCGTCATTTATTCCCGCAACAGAGCCATGAACTGCGTATTGAGGACGTAACAATCAATCGCCCGGGAGAAAGGCTCAGTCATGGTATTCACCCGTCTGACTGGTACGATACCATTATGCTTGCACTGGCTTACAACGAAGGTGAGGCACTAGCCTGGCTGGATAAATTTGACAAGCAGGCAATGGACTACGATGCCAATGCCCGGTTTATACAGCCCTTACAACTGGCTGAGTTTCACATTGTTAAAGCCATTTTAAAACCGCAGTCCCGGGATCTGGTGCAAACCATCCAGGCCTATATGCAAGTTGATGTTTCAGGAGGAGCGGACAAAGATGCATTCTATGCACACAACCACTCATTGCCTAAGATCGACTGCTTGCTCAGTGTTTTCTGCCATGAGGACGAACAAACCTATCTGCAAAAAATGAATGACGCTCTAGATAAGTTTGCAGCAAGCGCAAAAAAAGCAGACCAAGATGACGACCTGTTCCCGGACTTTGCCCTAGCACTACTCGGGCCAGCTCGCCTAGCCTATCGTAATAAAGGCTATCTGATCCCGGATCACCCTTATCTGCCGCAATGGCTGATCACCGAGGATCTCCACGAAATGGCACCCCCACCTCAGCCAGATTCGCTGTAAGCGGGTACCTTGCCACACAAAACAAAAAAGCCATGGCCGCTTGCGCGTACCATGGCGTGTGCTTAATCAAACCATGCTAGCGTGTCGTTACTGACAAGGTGCAATTTCTTTCCATGGGCCCAGTGAGGCCGGGTTGTTACCCTGAGTCCACCACTTCGCTTCATAGGTTTTACCGCCAAATGTCACCTGATCACCGCCGGTGTATACCTGAGTTTCATTCCAGGGGGCAGGGCAAGAATTGCCAGGTTCAAAGGTCACCTGTACGCTGTGTGCAGCAGACAGTGCCGGGAAAGTGTAGCTTGACTGCGCTGTCACGCTCACGCCATCGACTTTCAATGTAGCAACACGATAGCCGCTGTCTGGTACAAAGGTCAGGGTAAAGTCGGTGTTGCCTTTAGCGCTGATCACACCGCTTGCATCCGGCGCTGGTGAAATGCTACCACCCGTGCCTACAACCGTCGCCGTGATATCGTAGAATACCGGTACGTCAATCACTGCATCGACAAAGTTACCCGATACATAATCGAAGTTTGCAGCGCTGAGGCTGTTCACATCGGTGTTTTTCAGTACCAGACGCTTCTGATCACCTTTTGATGCGGTCTCATCCAGCGTGATCACCGTATCAGCACCTTCCTGCGTCAGCACCAACATAGAGAAGGTATAGTTGAACAGTGGCATGCTGATCACGGTTTTTGCCGGGTCAAAGCTGTTCACTGTCAGCGCCATATTCCAGCCCCAGTTCTGGCTGTTCAGCGGCACGATGAAGCCCAGGCGGTCATAACCACCGGTGACGTTATCAAACATCTCAGGCGTCAGATCAGCTACTGTCAGACCGACCAGCTCAACCGAGCTGTAAATACCACCATCTTTAGCCTGTACACCGACGACCAAAGCAGTGTCTGTTTCGTATGCTTTCAGGTGCTTAAAGCCAATCCCAGCGGTACCACGGATCTTATCCAGCTGAGGGTTAAAGCCTGTTACGGTTTGCTTACCTGACCACGCAATTTCATAGATATCCGACTGGGCGATCACCGCTTCGGTATTGACGTTCACAGCCGCAGCCGACACGCCTTCGAGCACCACACGCTGACCAGCGAACGCTAATTCAACACCTGCTGGTACATCTGACACAGACAGGTTACTCAGTGGTGCAGCAGCCTGCCAGTCACGCAAGATGATGCGATCTTCGCCAACAGTGAAGTCACGTACTGTGGTCACTGAGCCGCTTTGCTCATGCAGTTCAATGGTATCTGCACCACCGCCAGGCAGTACTAAGTCGTTACCCCAACCAGCGGAGAGCTTTTCATCGTATTTAGAACCTTCGATAACGTCATCCGCTGGCGTGTCGAAGATGGTATTGTAGCCACCAAACTTGTGTACATATTTGGTGATACAGGTACCCAGTTCATCACAAGTGATCTCATCCTTGGTCAACAGGCGTGCTGTACCCCAGGCACCACGTAAGTGTGCCGCAGCCAGCAGGCCAGACATGGTTGCTTGTACTGTGATGGCGTTACCATTGTCGTCTGTGCCAGGCCAGCTCTTCGCCAGTGCCTGCTCCCAGGTCATGTTGGCATCGGTCAGCAACTGCGTCATCACGCCATAATTGAAACGCATGGCATCACGCATAACCAATTCCTGATTATCCGGGATCAACAGGTCAGCAAACGAATTGACGCCATTCTTACCAACAAAGGTCCCTTCCCAGCGGTTTACATCTGTTGCCTGGATTTGGTTACCGCCCGAGCCGACGATCTCAACCAGGGCTTCTGTTTTACAGCCAATCCAGGTGCTGTCTTCCACAAACACATAGAAACTGTCGTATTCTTTACCATCCACTGTCACCACTTTCGGGCTATAGTAACCGGCATCGATCAGTACCGCTTCACCCAGCTGATAACCCACGAAACCCCAGGCATTCATAGAGTTATACTGCATGGTTTTGAACATCTCAGCACTATACGGAGTTTGTGAGTTATAGATGCCGTCAATGCCCAGCTTAGTGAAGAATTGATTAATGGTGGTATCTTCCGGGATCATGCTGCCTGTTGAGCAGTCACGTACCATACGACCTGGCGCTGACACTTTGGCATACTTGTAAACCGGGTTATTCAGGTTCTCAAGGTAAAAATCTGCCAGAGCAGGGTTAATTCCCGATTCGAAGTTTCTTAAGCTATCCAAAAAGTCCTGTACGCCTGTTCCCGCTGACGCAGAACAACTTAAGATTACGGCTACTGCACATCCTGTCATTTTCAATTTCATTAGGTGTTTCCTCATTATTTTTTTAATCGAAACAAATCCAGCAATATCAACCCGATCAGAGCAACAATTTTAATGAACATCCGCGACCCAACCCTAAGCCGCCTACCAATAAACCCGCATTAATTATCCACACCGGGTTTATATCGCTGAAGCAGTGAGCTAACCTATCTTGCTGAATCTGCAAAACAGGCATTTCTATTTGCTCAACTAATATACAAGCTAGCGTTCACAAAATAATAAGTCAATTGTTTTTACAAAATTTATTGCAATAAAGTTTCATGCGTAGGATCAGACAATAACAGGTGAAATAAGGCAAGCCGGGCAAACTCGCCTTAACCGAGTAGAAGTGTGGGCACATCGCACCTTCCCGGCAAACAGGGCCTGGGTATTGAGTGTATGTCCCCTTATCCGCACACCTGGGCAACCTTCCTTGCCAGGTGATGTGCAGATTGACCAGTTAAAACCGAACTGGCCTAAAGGAAGCGGGCACTTCCCTTATTCTGAGGCCGCACAGTATGGGAGCCATGCGGAAGGTCAGTATTAGAAACGAACGCTGGCACCCACAAAGTAACGCGTACCAAACTCATCAACAGCGTGGACGATATTGCCTGCTGTTGGCTGTCTTAGCACCAGCGCCTCATTGAGCAGGTTAATCGCTTCAAATGACACATCAACGTTGTCCGTGACATGCCACACCACAGAAGCATCAACCTGGTCGTATGCATCGTTCAGGCTATCCAGGCTGCTGCCGTTATACTGGCGTACCCAGTCATCACGGTAGTTGTAAGCCAGGCGCACACTAAACAGGTCATTTTCGTAGTAACCCGACAAGTTGTAGGAGTTTTGTGATACTTCTTCGATGGGCATTTCCTTACCCGTTGAGTCAGTGCGGCTGCTATCGGTGTAGGTGTAGTTTGCCTGTATACCAAAGCCGCTTTCAAACGCATGCTGATACTGTAATTCAATACCACGTACATCGGCTGTACCTACATTACGCGAGCGCGTCACCAGACACCCTTCACCACATCCAGGGTAGAATTCAGCAGCGGTCGTTTGCTCAATATAGTCACTGATGTTCTTCACAAACAAGGTCGCACCTAGCACGGAAGACGGATTAAAGTACCATTCAACACCCATGTCATATTGGTCTGACTTATACGGGTCCAGGTCCGGGCTACCGACGTTTGCTGTTTTAAAGCTCTCTGAAATAATGTCCGCGACTTTCATGTCGTCATAGTCTGGTCGTGATACCGTTGATCCCGCCGCAAATCGGAAGATCATATCTTCGCTCAGATCGATCGCCAGGTTCAGGCTGGGAAGATAATTCGTATAACTTTTATCGACTTCTCCCTTCACCCCATTAATTTCACCTTTGGAGAGAATATCGGTTTCGACTATACGCAAGCCTAAGTTACCTCGGAAGCCTTCTCCTGAGAAGTTGGCTTTGACGTACGCAGCGGCAATGTCCTCTTCAATAGAGAAGGCATCTTTCACTGTGACAGTGCCCGGTGCATTGCTACGCGCATAATCCCACAACCCGCGAGTACCGATTGGAAAACCTGACAAGCTACCCGCACGCCCTTCGGCACTATGCAGGCCCGACACAAAACCACCGTTAAAGTCGCCAAGTGTCAGTCGCTCACCTCCTTCACGGATGGCGTCAACATTCAGATCCTGGTTATTTTCCTGGTATGAAAACACTTGTTCCTGGAACTTAATGCCAGCCTGGATTGAGGTCATCACAGGTGAATCCAGCTCAAAGGTAAAATCGGCCTGAATGTAATCTATTTCATTATCGCGTTGATAATTGATATAGGTATATTCATGGAACAGTTCAAAATTATCATGACTACTCATATAGTCTGGGTTAACCGGAATAAGCTCCAGCGGGCCGCTAACATCGTAAGAAAAACCGGAATTGGCACGCTCACTGATATCGCCCCACCACGTACTTGTCTGGCCAATACGGCCTTCAGCAGTTGACTGACCAATAACAAAGTCGGCGGACCAGGCTTCAGCTTGATAATTTGCAGTAAAGTTAATGACATCCGTTTGCATATCCGGAGTACGCAATACCGTGTTGTTGAAAAGTGGTGCGCGACCCGGGCCTGAGGCTGTGACCGTTGCAGCAGTAACAATCCCTTGCTCATTCACTCTGACCGAATCTCCCTGCAAGGTACCGTAGCCCATGATGGTGAACAAAGCCGAGTTAATGTGGTCGTTTTCCAGTTCAAACAAATTGTAATCCAAGCCTAGTGTCAGCGCATCGCTCGGCGCATACTGAACACTGATCTGGCTGCTGCTGCGCTCTCTGTCCTCATCGAACAGAATAGATGCCGCACAACAAGACGTTTTTCTGAGCACGCCATTACTGTCTTCCAGCTCCGTTGCACCAGGTGGTCCGAATGTGGATAACGTCTCACGATATACTTTCGACTCTTCATTTGAATAGGCAACAAGAATACCAAAGTTCTCCTGCTCGTTTTTCCAACTTGCCAAACCAGAGTAGGCTGGCGACCACTCTTTGGCATTACCATGATAGGCATTTTCTACAGATGCAAACACAGTACCTGAATCCATATCAAGGGGCTTGCGAGTCTTGAGGTTAACCGTACCACCCATCGCGCCTTCGTTAATATCCGATTCAACCGACTTGTAGACATCCATACCGGAGATTTGCTCTGAGGCAAGCATTTCAAAGTTAAAGCTACGGTTCACACCACCCAAATCAAACCAACCAACACTGGCAACGTTCTGACCGTTCAGCAACACCATGCTGTGCTCAGGCGCAGTACCACGCACAGTCACACCACTTACCTCACCAAAGGTTCTGACTACGGTCACCCCTGGAATACGCTGCATCGCATCACCGATATTCTTGTCGGGGAATTTACCTATGTCTTCAGCCGAAATCGAGTCAACAACAGAGTTTGCAAAGCGCTTGGTATTTAGCGCCTCAGTCAGGCTCCGTCTGATCCCTCTGACTTCAATGGTTTCGATTGCCTGATTCGCACCATCCTGTTCCTCTGCCGCAGCACCAAACGACATACCCGACAACGCTGTTGCCACACATACTGCCACGTAACTGGATTTCAGATAGTTATTCAGATACTTGGTTTTTACCTTTGAGCCCTGATTTTTCATGCTCTTCTCCCCTTTGCCTTATCCCAAGCCGTTCATTCCCAGTGAGTCGACTGGCTTGTGTTATTATCAAACTGTCATTTTTTATTAGTAAAATTGATATACTAAGTATTTATTAAATCATTTTGACTAATTGTCAAGCACTTATTATTCCGTTTTACTGATCTTTTTAAAGTTGCTCTGCGATGGCTCGGGCACTCACGGCCCTGCTCGAGTAAGCACAAACATAAGTTGATAGATCAGCATATTGCGATATTTCGTAATCAGAACGCATGGCAACCACAATGACCCTGTCAGGCCATTTTTGTAGCGCCTGTTGGACACGTTGCTGTTGGGCTGCCACGTCAAAGCTTTCTCCTGGCAAGGGGTAATCTTCAGTGATCAGCACTAAGGGTTCAGCCAGAGGTTCAGTAGGGGCCTGTAGCGCCGCCATAAACTGATCATGCTGCCAGAGTCGATATTCCCGCCCACGCTCTGCCAGTGTCTCCAGAATCACATCCCGGGCCGAATTCGGGTCGTTAGGACCTATCCCCCGGCTGTTGACAATGTTGTCGTACCCTTTGGGATCAGCAGCAAACGCCAACGTAAAGGCGCGCCCTTCGAGTGGCCATAGCTGGTCGTCATTGCGTAATACTCGAATGGCCGAATTTGCCGCCTCTCGCGCCAGTTCATTCGCACTTTCCAGTACACTGGCCGATGTTTGTGATGAGGTTGCAAAATGCTGGTACTTAAATGCCAGAACCTGTTGCAAGCGAGCATCAATAACCGATTCACTTAAGCTACCCTGCTTAACCGCAGCGATAACGCCATCAATGGTTTGTGCCTGAATCGCTTTGTAAGGGGTGGTGCTGTTTTCGTAGTGCTCTTCACTGAGCATTACCAGGTTGGCGCCTGCTTGCAATGCCAGGATAGCTGCTTCTTCTGGCGCATAGTTTTTGCGCATGGACCACATATTCATACTGTCGGTGATAATAATGCCGTTAAACCCCAACTGCTGGCGCAAGACCCCCTGCAAAATTGTGGACGATAAGGTCGCCGGATAGTCGGCATCTATTTGCGGGTAGCTGATATGACTGGTCATGATCAGCGGAACACCAGACTCAATCGCCGCCTTAAAAGGCAGCAGATCTTCACGCATCAATTGCTGCAAAGACTTGTCTACTACAGGTAGTGTCTGGTGCGAGTCATTGTGGGTGTCTCCGTGACCCGGAAAATGTTTGGCACAACTCAGACTGCCGCTGCGCTGCACACCACGAACCGCAGCAGCAACATGGCGAGCAACGTGATGGGTCTGCTCGCCAAAGGCGCGCAGTCCAATGATCGGGTTATCCGGATTAGCATTCACATCAGCGCAGGGTGATAGCAGAGTATTGTAGCCAACTTGCTGCATCTGCTCGGCAAACACCTGATACATATCTGCAGTCAGTGCCGTGTTGTCCGCCTTACCCAGGCCCAGGTTACCCGGGCCCAGATCGGTATACTGAGTCAGGATCCCCCAGGAACCTTCCTGATCAACAGCCAACAATAAAGGGGCATCACAGGCTCTCAACGCTGCTTCATGCTGTAACTCATGAGCTAACTGCGCCGCGCTAGTCGGGTTAGCAGCATTATCATCCGTAATGTAAAAGCCGCCGATATGCCGCTCCTTGACCAGCGTCTTTGCGTAGTCACGGTCTTCTCCGGCAAATGCCAGAACAAACAGCTGTCCGACTTTTTCTTCGATAGAAAGTGTGTCGATAAGCTGTGCTACTTTCTTTTCAATATCCATACTGCCCTCGATTTTTTGGCAAAACAAAGCCCTCAGCGCCACGGCGCCGATTTATTATTCGTTCAGATAAGGAAGCGCCTGTCTGGCACCTCGCGGGTGAAACTGATCCGTTTATATGCCAGGCCAGAGCAGGAGGCGGAGCAATACACACCCACCTTTAGCTCGTTGGCCAGGCATGAACCCGGACAGATAGTATGTTAGGCTGCGGACTTAGCGCCCGTGATCAGTCCGACCAGATCTTCTTTGGTCACATCGCTGACCGACACATCTGCCACCGATTGCCCCTGATACAACACCACCGCACGATCACAGGTTTCAACCACATGCTGCATGTTGTGACTGATCAGCAGCACAGCAACCCCCTGAGAGCTGATCACATTGATCAGTTCATTGACCTGCGCACTCTGCTCAACTCCCAGCGCTGCCGTCGGCTCATCCATGATCACAATATCAGCTCCCCAGTTCACCGCACGAGCAATGGCAACAGCCTGACGCTGACCACCAGACAGACGATGGATCTGTTCCTGATAACTGGGGATACGACTGTTCAGTCGGTTCAGGGCTTTCTTCGCACGCTTCTCCATGGCTTTTTTATCCAGCCAACCAAGTCGGCGTAAGATTGGATTCTTATGGCGGATCTCTCGGTTAAGAAACAGGTTTTCTGTGATATCGAACTCCGGCACCATGGCCAGATCCTGAAACACCGTCTCTATTCCCGCTTCACGTGATGCCAAAGGAGAGTCAATATGTACCGGCTGACCATTGACCAGAATGGCCCCTTCATCGGGTGGATGGATCCCAGAGATACAGCGCACCAGAGTTGATTTACCAGCACCATTGTCGCCGAGCAATCCCACAACTTCGCCTTTGTTGATGGTAAAGCTCACGCCTTTAAGCGCATGTACACCACCAAAACGCTTATGTACGTCCCTCACTTCGAGGGCGATTTGATCCAATGCACTTCTAACCATTTTTCAACTCCTTGACACCAATTGCCACAGCCACAATCAAGATGGCACCGCGCGCTATCATTTGTTCGTTTGTGGAAAAACCAGACAAGATCAGACCGTTGTTGATCATGCCCATTAACCAGGACCCCAGAATGGCGCCGATAATACACGCGCGGCCACCAAACAAGCTGGTGCCACCAATCGCAACTGCTGCAATAACGGTCAGCAGATCTGCCTCACCCAGGGTATAACGCGCGCCATGCAGACGTCCCGCATACAAGAGTCCGGCCAGCGCTGCCGCCATAGAGGAAATAACCAGGGCATAAATACGCACCTGAGTCACTTTAATCCCCATGGCCAGAGCCGCTTTAGGGCTTCCTCCCACTGCTAGTAAGTGCTTACCAAAGGCGAGCTTAGTCAGGGCTACATAACCCAGTGCCGCAATTACCAGAGTCCAGATAAATAAGGAAGGAATACCAAACAGTTCACCCGCACCAAAAAAGGCGGTAAAAGTTTGATCTATGATTGGCACAGACTCCAGGTTCGTGAGCTGGCGCGACAAACCGGTGATCACGCCCATAGTGCCCAGGGTGATCAACAAAGATGACACCTGCAAACGCTCAATCAGCAAACCGTTGATCAGGCCGACGATCAAACCGACACTGAGTGCCCCCAGCACGGCCAGAGGAATGCCCACATGTTGTAACAACAAGGCACCAACCAGGGCAGATAGCGCCACCACAGAGCCTATTGATAAGTCAATATGACCTACTGCCAGCGCAAAGGTCAGCCCCACGGCCATCACCGTAATAGGCGCAGTTTGACGCACGATGTTCATAAAGTTGGTCAGGCTAAAAAAGCCTGTATCATGCAGTGCGACTGCAAAAATCAGCATCACCGCAAGGAATATATAGTAGATAAAAAACTCTCGTTTCACAGCCAGCAACTTGAGTTGCTGCATAGGTAGTTGATTAACGCTCATGGTATTCCTTATTGTTTTAACGCTAAATTCAGGAGTCTTGGCAGTGGCGACTGAAATGCGCGCTGCCAGATCTCAGCAATGTTGTCTCGCTTAACGGTGTCAAACGGCACTAAGGTAAAGTGTGGCGCCGGTAAACCCAATGTAGAGGCAGCGCCAAGTCGGGCCATGGTCTGCCCGATGTCGAATGGCCTGTCTGCAATGGTGCCATACACATTGCCATCCATCGCCATATCCAGCAGGTTATTCACTCCCAGATCATGGGTGATCACTTTAATGTCGCGTCGACCTAAAGAACGCAGTGCTTCTACCACCCCTTCCGCGGCGGCATCCCAGGACACATAAATGGCCTCCAGTTCAGGGTGTTGCAGTACCATCGCCGCGGCGACATTACTGGTCTCATGCTCTTTAATGAATCCCCTTTCGATAACCACATTCAACCCGGGGTAAGCTGTTAGTCCCTTGCGGTAGGCATTATCACGATTATTGGTGATAAAATAGCTGGCATCGTGGTAAATCATGCCGATTTTGCCTTTATCTCCCAACGCATTGGCCGTCAGATCAGCCGCCGCTTTGCCCATACCAAACATGTCATCCGTCACGATACCGACGAAGTCTTTGCCTTGCTCAAAACCCGGGATGGGGTTGCTCAGTAATACCAGTTTAGCGCCACGCTCAATGGCTTTGGTATAACTTTGCTTGGTACTAACTCCATCAACACTGAGCGAAAGAATAATATCGGGTTTCAGCGCGGCAATGTTCTCCAGATCGGCCACTTGCTTCGCAGGATCAAACTGGGCGTCAGTCGCAGCCACCACTCTAATGCCTAGTTTTTCAAATTCGGCACGTGCGCCGCGCGATACTGCAGCCACCCACGGACTGGCTCCATGCCAAACAAGCGCGGCAGTCAAATCTTTTGATTTAATTTGCTCACTCTGCTGCTCTGTCAGGTGGATATCACTGGATTTTGCCGCTTTGCTCCAGTCTATACTTTGTGCTGCCCAGCTCATCGACGTTGCACAGAGCGCAGCAGCGGCAAACATCCCGCTAAACCACGTCCGACGGCGGTGGCCATTCATCTGAGTTCCTGTAGACATAGGTAGATCCTGCTGTTGATTATTAAAATTCGCGCTTGCGAACGCCCTAACTGCCATTTTTATACTGGCATTTAGGATCTGTTTTGTTGTATTTATAGTCATATTCAGCCAACAAACCGTTTATGTCAATTAGTTTGACTAATTATTTTTTATTCGGTTTAGCCTCATGATCGAGTAAGATAATCGGCTTAGTTCAGGGAGAATGTGTTGTGTAAGCAGGTACATACGGCACATTGACTGGGGTGATATCATGATAAAACCCCCAAATTAGATTCAAATAGTAAGGCGAACACATTGAAAGGCTCCAACGCAAAACAGAATAAATCGATAAATTTGCGTCTTGTACTCTCTCAGATTGTCACTCAGGGGCCAATCTCCCGTGTTGAGATTGCCCGCAATACCCAGTTGACCAAACAAACCATAACCAACATGGTGGAAGAACTGCTGAGCGTTCAACTTGTTGAAGAAACCGGTATAAAAAAATCAGAAGGTGCGGGTAAGCCTTCAAAAATGCTGATTCTGAATAAAAAGGCGGCATATACGCTGGCAATACGCATCGTTGATCGCGAGCTGGAAGTTGGCCTGTTTTATCTCAACGGTGAACTACTCAACCGACTACACACCCACCTTGATACAGGCGATACCCTGCTCGATAAGGCCAAATATCTGATTGACACCTTATTGACCGTCGCCAACCTGAGCGTTTCTCAGGTGCTTGGCTGCGGCCTATCGGTACAACTGAGCCATCTTAAAGGCGTCGAAATTTTTGCCCACAATCGGGAACTTCAGCAGCAACTGGCCGATACGCTGGGCGTACCCGTGGCACTGGAAACAACGGCATCTGCCTGCGCCAGTTTTCAGATGTTGTTTGGCGAAGCCCGGCTGCTGGACAGCTTTGTCTATGTACATCTGGGTAACCAGGTGGAGTCGGCGGTGGTATACGATCGACGGATCCTGCTCGGTCAGAATGGCCTGACCGGCGCACTGGGTGAGCTGTTTGTGACCCCTGAAACAGATGATGACACCGCTGAACTGGGTCGGCTGAACGACTTTGCCTCGTTAAGTGCCCTAAAAAACAGCCTCGGACGCCCAGGTTGCAGTACCGAAGAGCTGCATCACCAACTACAGGAACACCCGGTGATAGAGCGCTGGCTCGAACAGGCTGCGGAGCCGATGCGAATAGCAATCCACAGCATTGAGTCCCTGCTGAATACCCAAACCATCATTTTGGGCGGTGACATCAATGACTGGCTGCTTGATAAGCTCACATCTGAATTACGCCCGTTCATTCCGTCCATTGCGCAGTTTGGCGAACGCCAGGTGGTGCGACTGGTCAAAACCCCGGACGTCGCCAACATTGCCCTCAAGGGCATTGCTACCTTGCCGTTGCACAGTGCACTCAGCGCTAAAAACATGCAGACCTTGTACTTTCCAGCTCTCAACCAGCCCAGTGAACTTCAGGAGCTGGTCTACTAGATTAGTAAAGTGTTATGTGGGGCAAGTGGCAACAGGCAGACTTGCGTCTTGCCCCCATTCACTCCAGGACCCGTCATAAACAGATAAAGGGTAAAACCCACACTCATCCGCAATCATGGCCAAAATGCAGGCCGTGACCCCGGAGCCACAGCTAAATTGTAAGGCCTGGTTAATAACCCCGGCTTCCGTTAATAAAGCCCGTAACTGCGCTTTCGGTTTAATTAACCCACTGTCATCCAGCACGCTCGCATAATGGACATTCGCACTGCCCGGAATATGGCCACTGCGTATCCCCACGCGGGGTTCTCGTTCCTGGCCGCTAAACCGCGCCGGGCTGCGTGCATCCAGTAATAATACTTCAGGGCTATCTATCGCTTCTAACACGTCATGCTTATCAATGAAGTAACCTCTTTGAGGATCGGCGACGAAATCTCCGGGTTCACTGCTATGCCCATAGTCAGTAGCAACAGGTAAGCCCAGTTCAAGCCACTTGACTAAGCCCCCGTCCAGCACATAAACCTGCTCAAACCCCATAGCCTTAAACATCCACCAGGCCCGGGCAGCACTGAATAAAGCAAAATTGTCGTAAACAACCACAGTATCCTGCTGGTTAATTCCCAATGCCCTGACGCCACGCTGAAATTGCGCTGCGCTGCACATTGTATTGGGACATGCGCCAGTGACATCACTAAAGGCGTGGCTGATATCAAAACGTTTTGCCCCCGCAATGATCCCCGATGGCACATAATTTCCTTTTGTTCCTGGTTTGAGCATGCCGCAATCAAGCACAGTGACGCGACTGAGGTTTTTCAGTAACCAGTGACAACTTTTAGTGTTTTTCATTTTTTAACTTTTGTATAAATTTGTAGGACAAGGATGATTTTGTTCATTCGCTTTGGGTATACTAGTTTGGATCAGTGCCCATAACAAGAAAACCCATGTCCAAGAAAGCCATCGAGCCTAATAACATCAATGGTCCCATTTTAGTGATACTTCCTCGCTTTATTGGCGACGCTATCAACTCATTACCTGCGATCGAGCTGCTCAATAACTTGTATCCAGGAAAAAAGGTGTGCTTACTTATTCGCCCCTACATGCGCGACGTGTTGGAAAGGGCTGAAGGATATGACTTTGAGTTGATAGAAGATGCTCGCTATCATCCAAATGAGCGTATCGGTTTATATCGCTTCGCCAAAACACTGAAAGCCTCTCAATTCTCCATGGCGGTACTGTTACGTGGTTCATTCATAGAAGCAGTATTGGCAAAACTGGCAGGGATCCGTTATGTGGTTGGCTATGCTCAGAATGGCCGCAAACCTTTACTTTCTCATCCGCTTAAACTCAATGAATGTCATCATTATATCTTTCGCTATTGTCGTCTGGTAAATGACGCACATGGGAAACCACTGCAGAGTTTCTCTTTACCGCGACTTAGAGCAAACAAAGCTCAACTGACACACCCGGAGCCTCATGCAACCGCAGTTTATATTGGCGGCAAGAACAAGGCCACGCGTCACTACCCGGTGCATCTTGCAGCAAACGCGTTGACGAAAATTGTTGCTCAGACTCAGACACATTTGTATTTACTGGGCGATAGCAGCGAACACCATGACGCTGAAGAGTTGAGGCAACAGCTTGCTAGAAAAAATATTGAAGCAACTAATCTCGCCGGTACAACCTCATTAGGCGAGCTAGTCGATACAATCTCAGCCATGGATGCAATGATTACTATAGATTCAGGACCAATGCATATTGCATCCGCATGCAATATACCGACGCTGGCATTAGTTGGTCTGGGCACTTCTCCTTTTTCACTGGTCGCCCCTCTAACGACCCATTGTCAAGTTATTACCAGTCACTCAACAAGCCTTAATGAAGCTGAGATTATTTGCGCAATAGAGCCAGAATACCTTGCCGAACGATACCTGGATCTGTTCAAATAAGCAGGTGACACTTTAATGACATCGTCCTGAGTAATTTCGTAGTAAACACAATGATGCAACCTCCTATTTTTATTATCAATATGGATGGCTGTGAAGACAGATGGCAAACAACCTATACTCGCTTACAAGAAGTAGGGCTGGATGCTAGCCGTTTTTCTGCCACCAACGGCAAGCAGCTGCCTGAATCAGAAGTAGCAACCTGGTATGACCAAGAAGCTAATTTGCAACGCTATCACAGACACCTGACACCAGGTGAAATTGGCTGCTACATTAGCCACTATCGTATCTATGAAAAAGTAGTCAACGAAAACCTGCCTTATGCGCTCGTACTTGAAGATGATCTGCATATTGAAGACAGCCTGGCACCATTGTTGGCTCTCATTCCAGACCTGAAAGGCTGGGATATGATCAAATTATCCGATAATCGCGCCAACCCTTTTATTGATACGCGAGCGCTCAATGAACAATTTACCCTAGGTAACTACAAGAAAGTACCAAACGGCACTCAAGGCTATCTTATCAGCCTGGCTGGCGCTAAGAAATTACTCAACCGCAAGCCTTTTTATCGACCTGTGGATGTCGACCTGCAATTTCACGGTGAAATCGGACTACGCGTAGTCGGTATCAAACCGTATCCCGTCTCAGAAGATATTAGCTTCGAAAGTGAGATTGCCATCCTGAACAAAGGACAACATTCCGGCAGAAGCACCTTTACTCGGAACGCAAAACACCGGATCAGATTATTTTTGCAAAGACAATTTCGCTCAGCGACATTGAAGGATATTCTCTGATATCCGCTGCGTAACGACCTGCTTTAGCATCTAGTCACGCCTCTCCCATTAGGCTAGTCCCCTCATTAGGATACTGGCGCTAAGTTTATAGACTTTGCAAACTTAGTTACAGCATCCTACTTTGGCTACCCACTGAACATGTGTCGCAAATCCAACTGCGATACGGATATAAATACGACTATGAACTGGCGGAGTGTGATAACTTATTTGCACTTCGTTATCTGAACTATTTTAGCCCTATGTCATTCTAATGAACGCTAAACTGGGATGTTCAGTTACAACATTGCCAAAATGAGCATTTTCATATCTAATGACAACCTTGTGCAAAGCACAGGTACAATACAGCAGCATTCACATCAATATCAGGGGAAAACACTTGAAAAAAGCAATATTTACATTGGCCATAGGTAATAACCCTATGTATCGTGCTGCACTTAAAACCTTCGAAATATATGCTAAAAAGGTAGGTGCTGATCTCATCATTTCAGACTCATTGCGCTACCCCATCAAAATAGATAACCCACGATATAACGCCAGCCCGGCCTGGACTGAGAAGTTAAGAATTGGCGCGCTCCTTGAGGAATATGACAGAGTGCTATACGTTGATGCCGACGTGTTGATCACGCCTCATGCAAGGGATGTGTTTGAACTTTACCCTGATACGAGTAAAGCGTACTGGTTTAACGAAGGGGTAAAACAAGAGCGAGCGCCTGATATTGAGATGATCCAACAGGAACTCGGCAAGGTTAACTGGCCACAGCAAGACAATCGCCCTGTCTACTACAATGCCGGAATCATTCTTACTTCAAAACAGTGCGAACTTTTCAAAAAAACTGAATTGAATGACTTACAAAAAATCTGTAACAAGATCACTCACTATGACCAAAGCTATTTTAACTACACTTTGCATAGACATAACATTGCTCATGAAACACTCGACAGGTCATTTAATCGTATGGATATGTTCGGTCATGATGACTACCTTGAAGCTGATTTTATTCACTACGCAGGTAAAGGCTACGCAAAAAATAACCGCCGTCGGGATGTACAGTTTATCCGGGACTTCGCTCAGTTCTACAAGGGAATCGTAGATGACGCAGAAATAGCGACACTAAAGGCACACGCCTGGACTCTTTACCTGGAAAAGATCCACAAGAAGTACCCACTTCCAAACTTCATTTTAACTCAACTGTGTCAATGGTATGTACCCAGATAATTGGAAGCAAGGCATTTTTATTGCCACTCCCGGTCATAGTGATTAAGCAATTTGGCTCTGATACTTGCGCGTTTTATTTAGTGACGAAAGCATGACTTAGACAGAGCGGACTATGTGGGGTCACTGAGAAAAGTAACTTCACAGTAAAAACAGTGCTGTTGGCGAAAAAGTATAGAGTATCATGCTATAGAGCCACGGTGCCGGCATGTTCACTCTGTTTATGATGTGAGTATATTGATAAAAGGGCAGTAGCGGATCACTAAGTCACAGAGAATACAACAACGCCAGAAAAAATAATGAATATAGGTAGGGCAAGAATGAGTACGGGCAATACGCCCATACTCATTACTTTAAACTCTTGTCGTTACTTACAAGAGCCCGATGTTACTCGAATAGAGGAAGCTTCATCGTTAAAGTTGTATGCGCGCAATGTCGGCGCGTTTTTACCAACCTTTTTACTCGCACCTCTGAAGTGATGATCTCTGTACAGTGTAACACATGAGTTAATGCCAACTTTTATAGAAGAAACCACATCATTTGCATGCCACTCTTTGTGCCAGTATGTAGCATCGTGTCCCTTGTCCAAATCACGAATGAAAGAATTTGGTGGTAATGAGAAATGTCCGCCACGTGTATTGTAATCACCATGGTTGTAGAAGTGAGTCATGATAGCACTTTCACAACGGTGGCTCTTAAATACCTGAATTGACGTGGTTTCATCATTAAAACGGTAGTCAACCAAGTCTGCATACTCTCCGCCAGAAAAGTATTTCGCAGTTGAGCTGTAACCTGCATTCTTATACAGAACAACACAAGTACCGTGATCTACTTTTAAGGATGAGACACTGTCATTCGCGAAGATACGACGCTTATTCAGCTCATCAATCATTTCCCCATCGCCAATGTAACTTGACTTACCTTTAAAGTAACCGTGCTCATAAATTGTTGCGCCTGCGGTCGCACCAAAAGACAGAGTCGCCAACAAAGCTGCCAATGAATATTTCATTCCATGTTTCCTTTATTACTACAAATTGGGGGCGCAATTCTAGAGAACGTGTACCCATATTGCAACATCAATATGATTATTTTTATATTAA
Organism: Pseudoalteromonas rubra; assembly: GCF_005886805.2. Lineage (NCBI taxonomy): Bacteria > Pseudomonadati > Pseudomonadota > Gammaproteobacteria > Alteromonadales > Pseudoalteromonadaceae > Pseudoalteromonas > Pseudoalteromonas rubra. The sequence goes on along the minus strand of NZ_CP045429.1, from coordinate 527,673 downwards.
ATAAAAAAACCAAAAAATGTATTTTTATGGATTGAAATTAAAAAAAGGTAAAAATCATCGGATTTTATATCTATATTTTTATCATTTCACTGCGTAATGGTGCCAACTTTGAGAGGATTTGGTTTTGCGTAGTATGGGCTATTCCGGCTTCGGTCATGGCATTGATCAACAGCTCAACCACACGGTTAAAATCAGCTTCGGTGATCTTCATTCCGGTATGGATCTGGACCATAGAATCGCCCTGATACTCACAGGGCCCATCAAGGGTATCGCATAAGTGAGTGATAAAACCCTGGCGGAAATGGCTCACATTAGCTTTGGCAAAATAAGGCAGAATGGCTTTATCACGCCCTATCTGCTGAATGAACAAATCGACCAGGCGCTCCAACCCTGCTTGACCACCAATCTGCTGATATAAGCTTGGTGTGGTACTGGACTGACATCCTCCCATGGAAAGACCGGTCAGTAGTATTATCAAACTACACAGTGCGTTGCGAGCATAGTATGTGATGCGCTGATACACCCTAACTCCTTAAAAATAGCCGGTGACAGAAACATACCAACCGGTCTGATCTGGCTGACCGGCAATGCTGCCCAGATCCAGCCAGGCCGCGGTGACATTAACCTGCTTATTGATAAACCAGGCAACAAATACATCCCGCCATGCCTGCTCACCCAACCCGAGGTTGTCGGGCTTTTCGCGATACTCGTAGCCCAGCGCCAGCTCCCTGTTGAGAAAAATGGCCGCACTGGCTTCGAGGTAAATGCGTTCACTGCCCTGCTGACCACCATAGCCCAGCAAACCTAGTTGATTGGCCTCGGTATGGCGCGCCGTGATATTCCAAAATGCGTTCAAGCCGCCCAGTGCCCCCAGGTGCAGCTTGCTGGCAGCCAGATAGATATCGGTGCCACTGTCTTCCTCGGCGCCCAGCAAAGCGGCAACGGCATCATCTTTGAGTGATTTATGTTGCATCCCCAGACTCAACTGTGGCCAGGCACTGTAGACGATATCCCCATACAGGCGTACTTTAACGCCGCTTACAGACTGTTCTATTTCTGTATTGAGTGCAGGCACAGCAAAAGCTTGTTCGGCATAACTCAGCTCGACACGGTCAAACAGGTTGGCCTGAATACCGCACACATCCAGTCGATAATCATCGACGCTGGCGCGGCTACAAAAGCCGCCAAGACTCCATTGTTCGTCACTCGCATACCCCGACAGCTGTGCCCAGGGCACAATGCCGCCACCCGCACTGCCTTCTACCTGAGAAACACCGGGTGTGGCCAGTAACTTACCGGAGCCTGCCATACAGGTGGCACTTATCCATAGTGCGCAGCCTGATAAAACGACTAAACAGAGACTAGCCTGCTTCATGATACTGGCCAAGCCATTGTGTCAACAGCTCCGCCTTCAGTGGTTTACTCAGATAATACCCCTGAGCATAATCACACCCCATTTCTTTGAGCAGCTCCAAAGACGCTTTATCTTCGACCCCTTCAGCAACCACAGAGAAACCAAGTTGATGACCCAGACTGATAGTGGAGCGCACAATACACTGATCCTGATGTGTTTCGGCCAGCTTCAGAATAAACACCTTATCCAGCTTGAGCTCATCAATCGGTAGCATTTTTAAGCGGCCCAGTGAGGTCTGCCCGACACCGTAATCGTCCAGTGAAATATGTACACCAATCTCTTTGAGCACTTTAAGTGCGGCAATCCCTTTCTCTTCATTCTCGATCATATCTCGCTCTGTCAGCTCTATGGTGATCAATGAAGGCGATATCTGATAGCGATCCAGCATGGCTTCCAGATGGGGTACAAAGTCGGGATCCGCAATATCCTGTGCCGACACATTGATGGCCGCTTTCATGGTGATCCCTTGCTCAACCCAGTTGGCAACCTGCGCTACCACCGTTTTAAGCACCCACTGAGTCAGCTCGACGATCAGCCCAGACTGCTCTGCCAGATCAATAAAAAACTCAGGCGAGACCCACTCGCCATTGCGCCGCTGCCAGCGGATCAGTGATTCCACCTTATCGACCTGCTGACTGTGCATGTTGAGCTTAGGCTGATAAGTCATAAACAGCTGGCCGTCGTCACTTTGCAGCGCCGCTTTGAGCTCATCAATGATCAATAAGCGCTCCAGGTAGGCTTCGTCTTCGCCGGTTTGATAAAAATACACTGAATTACTGCCCTGCTGCGCCGCATTGTCTGCTGCAATCAAAGCACGGCGTACCAGATCTTCCGGATCGTCTGCCTGCTCCGGGTAATGGACTACCCCCACACTAAAGCGCAGATTGATCTCCAGTTTCTGTACCTGGTAGGGCTGGTTCAGCGCACTCAGAAATCCCGCGACACAGCCTTCCATTGAACTGTCTTCTTTGGCCGCCAGCACAGTTAAAAACTCATCCCCACCGAGCCGGGCATTCAGCCCTTCAAAACTGGCACCGATTTGTTCAATCCGCTGTGCAACGGCCTGAATACAGCTATCGCCCACACGTGGACCCAGCTTATCGTTAATGTGCCTGAGACCTTTAATATCCACGACCAGCAGGTAATAGACACGGCCATCTTGCAACAAGCGGGTAAGCTTCTCCATGGCGGCCGCCCGATTGTAAAAGCGTGTCAGACCATCGTGGCTGGCCTGATAACGAATTTGCTTTTCCCGCGCCTGAATGTCATCGCCCATTTCATGGAAGGCATCAACCAGCTGGCAGATCTCTTTAGTCGGTCTCGATTCGTGTACGGTGGCTTCGTAGTCACCCAAAGCAAATCGACGTGCCATCACCGTTAACTGCTGTAACGGGGTGGCCAGGTTCCGCGCTAAAAAGCCACTGGCCACAAAGCCAAACAGCATGGTCACACAGGACGATAAAATAATGGTCAACACCAGCTGATCGAATTCCTGATAGTCTTTGGTCATATCAGCGCTTAATACCAAACTAACCGGAGAAGAGTTCAACGCGGGCAAAGCAACCTCCGCATTAATATAAACCGGAAACTCGCTCAGCCAGCGGGTGATTTTTTGCTCATGTAGATAGGCGAACAGATCCTGGGATTCGGGCAAACGCAACGAGCTGGCTTTGATCTGCTCACCATGGCCAATAAAGCTCATTTCCATTCCAGTCAGTTCACGCAGCTGACCCGCCACTTCCGTATCAACGGCAAAGCCAACAATCGCAAAAGCAATGGTACGTGGTGCCTTCACGGGCAAAATAATGGCCTGATACAATTGTTTATCCAGGCTGACAAAAGCAGACTGTTCGGTATGATTTAACAACTCTCTGAGCAACGGGCGCAGATCTTCAGCCAGCTCAATTTCGGCCTGATTGGCAGAGATCAGTTGACCGCGCACGTCCAGCAGCAACATCAGATCAGCATCGATACGCTGACTGTGATTAAACAGCACGCTTTCAATGGTCGGTGCATCGCGCGTTGCAACCGCCTGTTTAAAGCCAAAATCTTGCGTCAGTACCGTAGCGGCGGTCACCAGCAAACGCTCTTTAGCACTGAGATATTGCTGATAGACATTTTGCGCCGTCTGAATATCCTGCTGCACCTTGCGCTCATTGAATTGGCTGGTAGACCACCAGAAGCTGGCTAAGCTGGCAACCGCTGTCAGCAGTACCAACCCGACGCACAAGGCGATAATACGATTTTTAAAACTAGTGCCCATGATGATCCTTAAACATCTCCGAGAATGTGTTTCTGGGTGCCGGTGCCTGTGTTTCTACAATAGCAGACCCGGATTGTTGTAATTCTGTCACCGTCACTATCCTGCGAGTGTCGATATCCTGTGTTTGTTGTGCATGCCAGATAGCCACTTGCTGCGCATAAGCAGGTAACTGCACTGTGCCCGATTGATCGCTGGTAAGCACGTCTTTTGATTGAGAAACATAGATATAGCCCACCATTGAATCATGAATATTACATCCTAGAACAACGACACCCGGTTGTTCAAATCGTATCGGTTGAATAGGTGTACCCGCATATAATTTAAGCTCAAAACGCTTGGTCTCAGAAAAAGAATAGACATGATGACGAATATCATCACTGTTGGGAAAGCTCACCGCCTGACCCTGCATTATGGTCAGTAGTCTGGGATGGAATTGCTTATTGACCTGATCCATTACGGCAACTTGCTGCACCTGGCCCGCACGTAAGGGGGCAACCACTTCAACCACCACACCGGATAAGGGTGCACTGTGCTGATCACGCAATTGAAGGGTGTATCCGTTACCGGAGCCGTTACCGCCCCCCTTACCTGCACTATTGTCGAGTGCATTATCAGCCCCATAAACAGGACCACCTAAGCCGGCAAGTATCCAGGCGCACACAGACCAGGCAAAAATACGCACGCCAACTATCTTTCGTGCACACCCCAGCGCTCGCCTGATCAAGATCAGGTGCCCTTGTGCGATCCTTACCGGGTTATGCCCGCTGACGTTCATGGAAATTTGCCTGAGCCACTTGCTTACCTTAAGTAAAAGTGACGCTGAAAAGAAAAGCAAGGACGAATACACATTCACGCCTGCATCCAGCGGTTAAACAGCCATAAAAAAAGCGGCTTATCGCCGCTTTTTTTATGTTTTTCAGACGGCTCAGGCGTCGATCAGACCATACTCTTTATCCAGTACGGCAATCACCTCATCACGTGGGTTCTGAGGAATACTAAGCTGTTGGCCAACAATTTTACTGGCGATGCCCACATACGTATCTGACACCGACATCATCACCAGCTCAGGCAACTTATAACTGGCAGCCAGCTGTTCGCGCTCGCTCATGCGGTCTTTGTTCAGCAAAACATCGCTGTCCGGTACATTATTGATCAATAACTGGCGGAAGCCTTCTTTAGAGTTTTCCACAATTTTACCGTCACGGTATGCCGGGCCATCCCAGATCCGTGATGAATCCGGCGTGCCTACCTCATCAATGTAGATCAAACGTTCGCTGCCATCTTTATCTTCTACGTAACCAAATTCGAATTTGGTGTCCACAAAGATTTGATCCAGCTTGGCCAGCTCTTTAGAGATCAACGCAAAGCCCTCGCTCAGCAGCTGCTCATAGCGGGCCACATCGGCGTCTGACTTAAAGTTAAACGCATCCAGGTTATCCGTGATATTGCGACGTGTGATATTCACATCATCGACTTCCGGCACATCTGGCAGGCCACGAATGATCCCTTTTGTTGACGGCGTGATCAGCACATCGTCAAGCTTTTGATGCGCAGTCAGGCCTTCTGGCAAACTGATCCCACAGAACTCGCGCACACCTTTGCTGTAATCGCGCCACATGCTGCCGGTGATATATTGGCGGGCGATGGCTTCGACGCGCACGGTGCTGGCTTTACGCACGATCCACACGTATGGGTGAGGTATATCCACAATGTGATTACCTGCCAGACCCGCTTCATCGAATAGTTTAAACCAATGGGCGGCGACACTGTTCAGTGCGATACCTTTGCCCGGTACACCATTGAGGCCATTTTCGCCCTGCCAGATGCAGTCAAAGGCCGAGATGCGATCCGAGATCACCATGATCGCCAGCTCTGTTCCGGCAGGCACATCATAGCCTTTTTCTTCGATCAAACGGGCACTGTCCTGGTCGGTTAACCAATAAACTGAACGTACTTTACCACTGTGCACAGCACCTTTGGTGCGAATGGGTAGATCGTCATTGACGTCTAGAACTTTGTAGCTACTCATTGTATCTCCATAGAGAACGGCTGCGTCTTGCTAAAGGACGCAAAATACAGAGGGGGTTAGAGCGGTGTATGATAGTCGAGCAGCCAACAAATCACAATTGCTTTACCGCACTGAACAGCGATATGCCGCAGGTGGGTTTAGCTTGCGGCGCAAGTATTTTATGATGCGGGCGTGATCCGCCATTGATGTGAGACTATGTTAGAGATTAACGACCTGATTTTTCGCTGGCCCGGTGCCGCCGACGCCACCCTCAACATACCCAAACTTGAAGTCGCCGCCGGTGAGCGGGTCTTTTTACATGGCCCAAGCGGCAGTGGTAAATCAACGCTGCTGGGACTGCTGAGCGGAATTAACAAGCCAGAAGCCGGCAGCATCCGCTTGCTTAACAGTGATCTGGCACAGCTCAGCGATGCCGCCAGAGACAAATTCAGAGCCGATCACATCGGCACAATCTTTCAGAACTTCAATTTACTGCCTTACCTCAGTCCGGTTGAAAATGTCATGCTCGGCTGCCATTTTTCTCGCAGCCGTACCGACCGTATTAAGACGTCGGGCAAAACCCTGGCTCAGCAGGCCGAACTGTTGTTACAGGAACTTGGTCTGGATGCCAGCATCATGTCGCGCTCTGTGGCTCAGCTGAGTATTGGCCAGCAACAACGTGTTGCCGCAGCCCGGGCCTTTATTGGTCAGCCTGAGTTGATCATTGCTGACGAGCCCACCTCCGCACTGGATGCCGACAATCGCAATACCTTTATCGAGTTACTATTTAAAGAGGCCAGCCAATATGGCGCAACCATTTTGTTCGTCAGTCATGACAGCAGCCTGGCCCCTTTGTTTGACAAACACCTGAGTCTGGTTGAATTAAACGGAGCAAGCCAATGAGATTAATCAGTCTGGCGAGCAAAAGTATGCTCAACCGCAAGGCCAGCGTGCTGCTGACCCTGTTCACCATTGCCATCAGTGTGATGCTGCTGCTGACCATTGAAAGGGTGCGTCAGGAAGCGAAAAGCAGCTTTAGCAATACCGTATCAGGTACCGATCTTATCGTCGGTGCCCGAAGTGGCGACATCCAGCTGCTGCTCTCCAGTGTCTTTCGCATTGGTCATGCCAATAATAGTGTAAGCTGGGACAGCTATCAGGACATAAAAGCTCAGCGAGGTGTGAGCTGGACTATTCCCATCAGCCTGGGCGACAGCCACAAAGGTCATGCGGTACTGGGCACCAACAGCGCTTACTTTGAACACTTTCGCTATGGTAAGAAACAAACACTGGCTTTCACCGCAGGCCGCGCTTTTGTTAATGCACAGGAAGTGGTGCTGGGCAGTGACGTCGCCCAAAAAATGCATTACCAGCTTGGTCAGCAAATTGTGATTTCACACGGTATGGGCAATACCAGCTTCCATCATCACGATGATAATCCGATGACTATAGTTGGGATCCTGGCACCGACCGGCACGCCGGTCGATAAAACCGTGCATGTGCCACTGGCGGCCATCGAGGCCATGCATAGCCAGCCTAAATCAACTCCCCGCATGCTAGGTAAGCCAAAACAGCCTGCTGGACACAAGCATGACCATCAAGATGAACATGGGCACCATGACAGCCATGACCACGGCCATGCAGATAAACATGAGCACCATGACAGCCATGACCAGGGTCATGCAGATAAACATGAGCACCATGACAGCCATGACCACGGCCATGCAGATGGACATGAGCACCATGACAGCCATGACCACGGTCATGGACACGATAAACCCGACACCGTCGCAGTTGCGGTACCAGCCCCCGCAGATCTGCATGGCGATCTGATTGGTGAACCCAAACAGATCACGGCATTTTTAATGGGGCTGGACTCCCCGCTATACACTTTGCAGATCCGCCGTAATATCAATAATTACAAAGCAGAGCCGCTGCTGGCCATCATGCCCGGCGTTACATTACGTGAGCTGTGGCGCATGCTGGGCCTGGTAGAAAAGATCCTGCTGCTGTTTTCTGCCGTGGTGGTCTTGATCAGCCTTCTGGGCATGCTGACCACCTTGTTGGCGACGCTGAACCAGCGCCGCCGAGAATTGGCCATTTTGCGCTCTGTGGGCGCGCGACCACGACACATTTTCACTCTAATGAGCAGCGAAGCTATCTTAATTACCGCAGCAGGCTGCACATTAGGCATTGCCTTGTTTTACGCCCTGATTGCACTGGCACAAGGCACGCTGCAAAGTCAGTTCGGAATTAGCCTGAGCATTTCACTGCTCAGTCACTATGAACTCATGTTGATCGGGGTTATTATGGCGGCCGGCACACTGATGGGCATATTGCCTGCAACCCGAGCCTATTTCTATTCGCTCAGCGATGGCATGAGCATCAAGCTATAAGAGGTTTTGAATGACACCATTACGCACTATTTTCTGGCTTTGCACAACGCTGATGCTGTTTTGCGTGCAGGCGCAGGCAGCACCGCCTAAAGAAATTTTCTGGGATGATCTGATCCCAAAAGGCCATGTCCAAATCAGCAATCAGGACGCCGCGGCCAGTCATGATGGCGATCAGCAAAACTGGGTACAGCCGGATCTCGATGCCCCGGTTGTTAAAAGCTTAGATGGTAAACAGGTGAGCTTACCCGGGTTTGTAGTCCCGCTTGAAGGAGACAGTGAAGTGATCACTGAGTTCTTACTGGTGCCTTACTTCGGAGCCTGTATTCACGTGCCACCACCGCCGCCCAACCAGATCGTGCATGTCAAAATCAAGAATGGGGTGCCCATCGACAGCCTGTATGATGCGATTACCGTGACGGGTACTATGAAGGTCGCCACCTGGAAAGGCGATCTGGCACAAACCGGTTATAAAATGGAAGCAGTTGGCGTCGCGCCGTTTGAATTATAAACGTCGGTTATCAGTCTGAAAGTGGCTCAATGATGAGCCACAAGATAGTCAGTCCAGCCTTAGCACAGACAGCTTCTGAAATGATAGGTATCGCATATAACAGCAATCGTGTTACACGAGTCACGCTCAGTATAACGCACGCCACCGGCAACCTGCGGTGTTTGTGCACCATCCAGTAAACGCGTCTGGCCACCCAACTGCTTGATCGATTTTTTGTTTAATTGTAATTTCATAGTGTATTTCCTTATTGTTGTCTTTAAAGATGTGCTGTTTAGCACCTTTCCACTTTTGCACACATTTTAGTCAAATGTAAAGTTACCTCTGAGCCAGCTGCTGACAGAGGATATACATCAATGTGGGGTCTTCCTGCATCAGTGCTTTCAGCTTATCAACCGGGATCCACACCACTTCACAGGGCGTTTCAGCCAGATAATCCAGAGCAGATGACCCCGTCAGTAAAGCCGTTATGCCAAGTGTCTCGCCCGGCCCTCTGACAACAACCTGGCTATTACCCTGCTTACCGGCAACCACTTCACGTACACTGCCCCGGTAAATCACACCCAGTTTATTCAGCGCTTTACCTTGCCTTATCAACACCTGACCCACATCATAAATACCGCGCTCCTGGCAGCTGCTGATCTGTTCGCGGGTGCTCTGTGTGACGCCATGTAACCAGGGGATCTGCTGATCCAATTGTGCCGCCTCCGTCTGGCGAAAAATCGATACCTGTTGCAGCGCCGCCATACGTTTTTCGACATCTTCCAGCAACCGGCTGGCTTCGGGTTTGTCGAGCACCGCCAGCTTGAGCTGCTCTTTAATCACAGCCCGCTCACGGTTCAGCAGTAACCGGATTGCAGCCTGTGACTGAAGCGCCTGCACTATATCCGGAAACGTTTCCTGAAGCTCATTGATCCGCGCGATGGTCTGAGCCATATTATCCTGCACCTGCTGGCGCACATGTGTCGCTATCTGTGCATTCGGCGACAAAGTATCAATATGACTTTCCAGCGCTTCCTGCGCCTGAATAAAGCCCCTGGCCACATCATACCCCACTACCAAACGCTCAAAATACAACCGTAATAACGTCCGCTCTAACCAGGCGATACCCCGCATTCGCTCTAGCCAGCCGGGTACTTGCCAGGTTGCCAACAAGCTATCACGCTGACCGATGCAGGGCTCACCATCCAGTGCCAGTTCAACCGCTTCAACCAGCAAATTGGTTGCCCGTTTACCCAATGTACCTTGCTCAAACTGAGTCCAGTAGTGTTTACGTTCGGTTTCCAGTAAACGACGCAAAAAAGCCGTGTCTAAGTCCGACTGATCGATCGGCGCATCTGCATCTGTTTGTGCCATAGCCCCGAGCTTGACCTGGGTTTTCACCTGCTGCCAGTCAGCCCCACGTAAAAATGGGCTGTCCATCATAGTCGGCAGCATGGTTTGCAGGGTATTGGCCACTTGCTGATTGGCTTTGTCAACCGTAGCCTGTTTGGCTGGAGGCAGGCTGTCGAGGCGCAGGAACTTCAGCAACATGCCCATAGTGCCCCCATTGATTAAAATCGTCAGAACCACAATCCCGGCACATAAAAACAACATGCGATCACTGATCTCTTTTGGGATCGCCTCGCTCGCAGCCACCGTCAAAGCCAGCGCCAGTGACACAGCCCCTCGCAACCCGCCCCAACATAAGACACTGGCTTTTTCAAAAGTAATACCGACCCCTATGCGGCTCAACAGCGGTGTAAACACAGTGATGGATGTCGCGCGGATCAGCATGATCCCAACATATAAAATGCCCAGGGTCTGCCACGCCTGTAGATCATCCAGCGGCACCCGAATGGCCACCAGGATCCCCACCAGCAGAAAAATACAGGTATTGGCAATGTGCGCCATCATTTCCCAGAAATGATGTAAAAACCCAGCTACTTCCGGGCTGATTCGGGTTCGTCCCACACTAGCCAGTACCAGCGCAAGCGTCACCACAGCCACTACACCGGAGACATGAAACGACTCGGAGATAAAAAAGGCTGAATATGCCGCCGCGATGGTTAGCGTGATCTCTATCATAGGATCGTTAAATACCCGATCGATCCATATAATGCATAACCCACCCAGTACCAGACCTATCGCCAAACCGACCAGTACCACACCGGCAAACTGCCCGACAGCTTGCAACGGTGAAGCCATCATGGCTCCCTCTCCGCCGCTGCTGGCCAGCACCCAGACATAGAACAAACTGAAAAACACGATGGCGGTACCATCATTGAGCAAAGACTCGCCCTCAATCAGGGTTTCGAGGCGTTTACGCGAACTCACTTCCTTCAGTAAGGCCACCACAGCAACCGGGTCGGTAGCACTGATCAGGGCACCGAACATCAGGCACATGGCCCAGCTCCATTGCCAGTGCTCAGGCACGCTCATATGTAATAATTCGGCCGTCAGCCAGATGGCCAGCATCAGGCCAGGCACGGCCAAAATAGCAATCTGGGTAAACATGCGGCGGAATAAGTGCACTTCCATCGCAAAAGCGCTCTCAAAGATAAGCGTAGGCAGGAATAAAAATAAAAACAGGTGCGGTTCAATGTCGGCAACCAGGGCTAAGGTATCGCCGACCATCTGAGTGTCACCACTAAAGACATCGCCGCGCTGTGCCAGACCAATACAGATCCCAATCACCAACAGCGCTACGGTATAGGGGATCTGGGTATTTTTCAGGACATGCCGGGTCAGCGCCCCTATAAACAGGGCCAGGATCAAAAAAACCAGGACCAGAATGCCAGATTCAAACTGCATACCAGCCACCTTAACCGATAGGCTCAGAATGCAGTAAGCTTAGTTCACTCAGGCTGGCCCTGTTAGTTTATGGGCAAAAAACTCAGTCCTCAGCTTTGCCTGGATAGTAAATCGTCACTGGCTGCGAGTAATTGGGCACATCATCATAGCTAAACACCGCATAGTACTTAGCAATATCCGGCGTACCAAAATTATCCAGGGTATAGTTGTCTCGACCGCCATACAGCTTTACGCCATCAAACGGAGAACGTGGCGGATGGAAGCGGTTTCGTACCACGAAAAAGCCCACCAGATCCTCATCCTCTTCATTGTCCCAGGTCAGTTTCACCACGCCGTTTTCGACCTGAGTTTGTAGATTATGTGGTGCAGCCACCGGATGTTTGCGTCGTGCGATATAGTCTATTTTCAGCTGCGCGGGTTGCTGATCCTGACAGTTAGTCCAGTTTACCAGTGCATCCGTTGCCTGCGACTCCGCCGTGGCGCGAATAATAAAGTAAAAAGGCGTCTGTGCCTGATGCAAACGCTCCAGCTCCTGCAAGCTGTAGCTATCGAAAATAAAGTGATGTTCTGCACGCTCTCTGAGTTGTTCGTTGCTGACCTCATAGCCGATATACTCTATTTTCTGCCGTTGTTTAACGTGTTGATAATCCACGTCCCGCAATTCCACCAATTCTATGGTAAAGCGCACGTCCCGCGCGGATGCGATGGAATTGCACGAGCGCACCGTCAGACAGGCATTAGTAAACACGGTACGCTCCACAGGCAAGTCCACATTTAAGTCAAACGACATCTGTCCGTACACAATATCGCCTTCGGTATCGAACCCAGATGCCAATTTGTCGGCCACCACCTTGTCTTTATAAATGGTATTACAGGCCAATGGACTCAGGACCAGTTGCTGTTCGGGCAACTGATAAACCAGCTCCAGATTGGGCCGATAATGTAAGCCGCTACCAAATGGCCCATAGCCGATATCAAACTGCATCACCTGAGAGTCTTTACCCAGCGGCAATTTTTTAGGCCCCTGCAACCGCAGTAACAGACGCTGCTGTTTTAAGAGTTTGGCCAGCAAGCTACGCTCAACGCCATTAAACTGCCATTTCAGCCAGATCCCCTGAGTCAGTTTGTCAGACTCAATGGTTTGCCCCAGCGTATGCAAAGGCTTAGCCTCTGCAATGGCAGCGTAGTCATAGATGTCTTCAATCTGATCAGCATCAAGGATCGCCACCGACCATTCACCATATTTTTCAATTTTGGCCGCCACCCGATTCATGGGATAGATAAAGAACTGAGCGCTTAAGATCTGCGATCCTGCGTTGATACTGCTGAGATCAAACTGCACCACGCCCATGCTAACACCACGCTTCTTATCAACCCCGATAAACATAGAGTTATAACCAAAGTGTTCTTTATTTTTGACCTGATTATTTTGCGATAAGTAGCCCACCGACTCACGGGCAGGGAATAAAGTACGGGCGCTTTCGGTTCGTGCCAGACGGGTTTTCAGCCGCAGCTCAGGGCTGAATGGCGATTTTATCTTGGTCACCTTATCCACGGCACGAATGTTGTAAAAATAACTGTGTCCGCTGAGCAGCTGACTGTCCGTAAAGCTCAGCGTTTTAGTAATGGCGACTAAGGTCTCTTCGCCACATGGGTTTTTGTTATGCTGACTGCGATAGACTTCAAAATAGATGTCATCACGATCCTCATATTGCCATTCCAGCTCAACACTGTCATGGGACACGGATTTGATGGTAAAGCCTTCCACTCGCTTGGGGGCCAGCGGCGAGTAATTGATCGCCTCACTCAGCGCATATTGTACGGCCGGAATATTCTCGGCCACACTCTCAGACATATTTTTCATATAATCCGGAATATTACGCGTGCCCACTTCCACTACGGTGGCAATGATCCCCTTGCGATAATAGTACTCGCGGCCACTGCCGTGGATCAGCTGAGCCGGCGGTTTGCCCCGGTGGATCCCATACTGGCGGCCAGTCACCTTTTTGATCTCGTGATTCATATTGGCGCACAGCACATTCAGATCGGTCCCTTCGATTTCTACTTCATGATTGAACTTATGCGCCGGAAAAAACACATTGCCCTGGGAGTGATAATCCAGTGCGATACGAATGTTCTCGTGGCTTTCTACAAAATCACGAATGGCACACGTTTCTGGCTCAGAAAACGCGTGAGGCCCGCCATAGGTATTCGATCCTGTGTTCTGATTACGCATAAACTTCGCATCAAAATTGCGGTTTAAGTCCACCCCAAACGTCCCATCGCCATTGTTACGCCGATTCTTGCGCCAGAATGAGAAATGGTTACGGGAGTACTCAAAACCATCTGGATTCAGGCACGGCACCATATACAAAGTATTACGGGTCAAAGCATTTTGCAGCTTCGGGTTGAAACGATAGTTATCAATCACATACTGAACAAACTTTACCGCCAGCTCATTGCCAATCCACTCCCGCGCATGGATCGACCCAGTATACAGTAACGCAGGTTTATCATCGGCGTAGGTGACATCCAGCGAAATAGTCACCAGCATGATCGGTCGACCTTCCCAGGTTTCACCTATGCTCTGTAAACGGATCAAATGGGGGTGCGCGCTCATGGCGCTTTGCAGGAACTCTATGGTGTCCTGATAGGACGCGTATTGGATTTTCATAGCGGTTGCTCAGTTGCGGAAAACGAAAAGCTATAACCCGGATCAGGCCAACCTGATCCGGTACAGCAAGAGACACTAATGTGTGGTCATTCCAGACGGCATGACTTGTTGCCAGTGTGCGACGATCTTTTCTAGTTTTTTGTCCTTAAGGTTTTTCACCACACAAAGTTGTTGCGGCTCAGTGTTCAGTGCTTCAACGACACCATGTGCACCAAAGGTCGACATGATCTCATCGATCATCTTGTCGCCAATGCCTTTCACCTGTGCCAGGATCTCCCGGATCTGAGCATCATCGAACACCGGCGCAGGGTAACTATTCAGCTCCAGGCCAGCCTGCTCATCACTGCCAGGAATGGGCTGACAGGCTTTGGCTGCGGCCGACTTAGCGTGTAACACAAAGTTGTCCTGCAAATTCCAGATCTCACTTGGCCACTCTTCAAGACGCTGATACTGGGTATCCAGGATAGGAAAATGCTGCTCATCCATACCATGAAATACCTCGCCACAGTCCTGGCTTGGTGTATAACTGGAAAACCCGATATGACGCATCGTACGCAGCAGACGTGAATCGATTTTGCCAAGCTCTTCCCAGTTATACAGCGGGATCGTTGGCTTGCGGAAGTGACCATCCGAGAGCAGCCACATCAGATACTGGCCTATCCAATCTCGAATGTAAGGGAATGCAGCAAATGCCGTGGCACACTCCAAAATGCGTAGCTTGCCATCTTTGCCCAGCGCAATATCGCAGGCCCAGTACTCCGCATTGGCAGCTTTTGACGCTGCGGTCGCCAGCTTAAGTACCGACTTAGGGACTGCCTGATAATCCATGCTGCCACCCTGGCTGGTGTTGGTTAACCACTCTCCTTCAGGAGGACGACGCCAGAAAGCACATACGGGTTTATGACCCACCAGCATGACACGAATATCTGCTTCCATCGGTACAAAATCTTGTACATAAGCCGGGTAGTATTTTTTCTCCGTCAGCAATGCCATCGCTTCATCGTAGTTATCCACTTTATGCACAAAGTAGCCGCCGTAATTGGACGGACCATACGAGCGCTTGATGATCTTAGGATACGTGGCCTGACTGAGATAACGCTTTGCTTTTTCAGGTACGTAAAAAATTTCGGTATGCGGTGCCGGTAACTTGTACTTACGGCAAAAGTGCGTCACGTTCTCTTTTGACTTATTGGAAAACTGACTGTCCAGCGAGGGCAAAAAGCGCACATGCGGCAAGGCACGGGCAATTTCGCGGAACGTTTCATAGGCCGTTGCGGGTATATTGCCAATCAGCACATCAATTTGCTTTTGTTTCACTTCGGCAATAAAGCGCGCTTTGTCATTGCCCCAGTGATATACCACAGTTTCGATTTTATCTGGCCAACCTTTGAAGTTGGATTTATCAAAAAAACGTAACACGTAATCCAGATAGAGAAGTCCAATCTTTGGGAGTTTGGGTTTTGCAGTCATTGCTCGGGCCACCTTGGCAAAATTAATGGGTTAGTAAAATGGGTCAGTAATTTGGCCATCAGGCCACTTTGTGCGTATGCAGGGCATGCTTTTGAGTCGCAGTGCGCTCAATCAAATCCACCATGGCGTCGATCTTGGCCTGGTTAAAATTGATCCCCAGTGCTTCTTGCTCAGGTGTTGCGAAAGCCGGTATGGTATTCACTTCCAGCACCACATATTCCTCCCGCTCCCGATCGTAGATCAGATCAACGCCCGCTATCTCCAGACCTAATGTGTTCGCGGCGCGGATAGCCAGATCGACCACTTCGTCGTCTGGCTCACGGACAAACACAGAGCCACCACTGGTGATATTGGTTTTCCAGTCATCCTTGGGCGCTTTTCGGCCATAACAGCCGACAAACTTGCCATCCACCACATCGATACGGAAGTCGGTATTGTCGTAGTCAATAAACCGCTCAACATAAAAGTAACGTAAGTCGGTACGACTCAGAAATGGCAACAACATGTCCAGCGCCTGCTCACTGTCGATTTTGACAATGCCGACGCCACCCCAGCCATCTGTGGGCTTATAGATCAGCTTGCCACCAAAGTCTCTGAGTGCGTGCTTCAACCCATCCATGTCGTTTTTGTGACACAGACGATAGTCTGCGGTGCAGATCCCCTGGCTGTTGAGTAGGTGCGAGGTGCGAAATTTGTCTTCGGCAAGCGCAAACGCATCATAGTTGTTTAACGTGGGAATGGCCTGGCTCAGCGCCTGATAGAGATACACCTGAAACTGGGTTTGCTGGCCGGCGTTGTAACTCAAAAACGTATCCAGCTGTTCCATCACAACACCATTACAGGTTATCTGGCCATCTTTTGCCCGGGCATCTCGTAAATTGAGCCCGGTACTGGTTTGGATCCCACGCTCAGCCAGAGCGTGAACCAGGCGCTGCTCAATCTCGCGCCCTCCACCATTTTCGTACATCCAGATGCCAACGTGCGGCGCCGCAACAGAGCGTGTCATAAAGTGTCTCCTTGGTCCTTGAACAGGTGCATAAAATTTGGTCAGGAAGGCTATTCTACAGGGCACTGTGTGACAGATTTTTGATCGTTCCTCTGTACCTCCCGGGATCCAAAAACTGTTCATAATTCCGTCACCCAACTGTCATCGAAAATCGCCACGATGGGCCCAAAATTACCGCAGGGACCTGTTATGGATAGTCTTGACTTTAATGAGCTCGCGTCTTTAATTCGTTGTAATTCTTACAGTAAACACAAACCGGGTGTTGATGCACACGGCGAGCAGATGATTGAACTGGCCGCCCCTCTGGGCTACACACTGACTCGATATCAAAGGGAGCATATTGGCGATCATCTGTTATTGCGCGCCCCCAGAGGCGCAGGCAAACAGATCCTGTTACTGGGCCATCTGGACACTGTGTATCCGCCAGAAACGTTTGTCGAATTTAGCCAGGACGAAGAATGTGTTTATGGTCCCGGTGTCTGTGATATGAAAGGCGGCAACTGGGTTGCACTGAACGCATTGCGCCAGCTTAAACGCACATATGGCAAGCTCCATAACATTGACTGGTTGCTGGTCAGCGATGAAGAAATTGGCAGCGATGACAGCAAAGCACTGACGACAAAAATCGCCAAGCAGTATGATGCCTGTCTGGTCTTTGAAGCTGCAGGTAAAAATCATGAACTGGTTGTGGCCCGCAAAGGCATTGCGACCTTTACCATCACCATTACCGGCAAAGCAGCTCATGCAGGTAACCACTATCGGGATGGCATTGATGCCAACTTCGCACTGGCAAACATGCTAATGGAAATGTCCGCCCTGACCGACCTGAAACGAGGCAGCACGGTCAATGTGGGCAAAATCCAGGGTGGCATTGGTGCCAACACCATTTCACCTTCTGCCACTATGGTCGTCGAAGCCCGCTTCACCAAAGCTTCTGAACAGCAACGCTTACTCGAAGGCATAGAGAACATTTGTCTGGCCATTGAAGTGACCGGTGTATCGGTTAAGTTAGAGGGCGGGTTGCAACGCGGTGTGATGGCACCAACGGATAAACAATCCGCTTTACTGTCTGAGATCAATGAGATCCTGGGATACGAGCTGCCAGTGGAACATCGCGGTGGGGTATCCGACGCAAACACCGCAGCCGCAACAGGGACGCCAACCCTGGATGGTTTTGGGCCCTACGGCGATGGCGATCACACCATCCATGAGCGGGCACTGAAGTCCAGCTTTGCACTGCGTATTGAACAAGTAACACAGATCCTGGCCAGCCTGTGCTATCAGGCCGAGCCAGAAGCTGCACTAAGCGACAACGATTAACGCTGGCACTGTGGGCAATATACCGTGCTGCGTTGACCCAGACGGATCTCCTTCAGGGTTGTTTCGCAGCTGACACAAGGTTCGCCCTTGCGTCCATAGACCAGTAACTCTTGCGCAAAGTAGCCCGGTTTACCGTCACTTTGCGCAAAATCCTTCAGGGTGGTGCCACCTTGTTTTATGGCACTGGCCAGGGTCTCCTTAATGATGGGAGTTAAGCGCTGGTAGCGCTGCAATGACACTTTACCGGCTTCCCGTTTAGGGTGGATCCCGGCCTTAAACAAAGATTCATTGGCGTAGATATTACCCACCCCGACGACGACATGGTTGTCCATAATGAATTGTTTGATTGCCACCTTTTTACCACGACTGGCTGCATACAAGTGATCGGCGGTAAACGCTTCCGTAAGCGGCTCCGGTCCCAGTTTTGCAAATACGCTGTGTTCCTCAGCAGCCCCTTGCCACAGGCAGGCGCCAAAACGCCGCGGGTCATTCAGGCGCAGTGCCAGCCCATTGGTAAAATGAAACTCAATGTGATCGTGCTTTTTTAACGGCGTATCCTGCGCCACAACGCGCAGGTTGCCCGACATGCCGAGGTGTAAGATGGCCGTGCCCAGCGGGCTTTCCAGCAGTAAATATTTTGCCCGGCGTTTCACGGCACTGATGACTTGCCCTTCTAACAGGCTTACCTGCTCAGGGACCGGCCAGCGCAACTGACGCTGGTGCACAATAACTTTACTGACACCCTGGCTCAGGATATGGGGTTCAATGCCTAAACGGCTGACTTCGACTTCTGGTAATTCTGGCATTACTTCAACTCAATTGGGGCAAATAGCTGTTGCGCCTGTGCTTTACTGATACTAAACCAACGCTGTGATTGTCTGGCAAAAAGATAATAGCTTTGTTGCTGATGATACAGCTGAAAACCGATCGGCAGTTCACTGCCGGCCAGCCAGAACTGAGCAACACTCAGTGCAGCGCTGGCTGGCAAGCCTGGGTTATCAGTGACAGTCAGCTCGCTTTCCTGCCACTGGGTGATCAACGCCTCTAAGGTACTCGGTTGCGCCTGCCAATCGGCCTGAGCATCGGCACTCAGTCGCCAGGATGTACCTATACGCTCAATCTTATAGCCAGGAAAACCCAGTGCCAGTACGAAACTTTGCTGTTCAAAAAGCGGCATGCTCCCGCGCTCTTCCGCTGGCGGATTAATTTTCTGGTGTATGCCGTTAAGGAAAAAGATCATGATCAACATAGAGAAGATCACCACATTATTCCATGCTTTACGGCTCAAACGCATAACTACTCCACGGCTTGTTTACCCCGCAATATTGCGGGTTGATGAGGTTCTGGATCATATCCTGCGCTGTCAGTTAAGTACACTCAGATCCGAAAGAAGCCGATGTTTTTACTCAATACACCAGACATTTCCGACAGTTTTCCGGTGGCCTGTTTATTGTCATTCAAAGCGCTCATCGCATCCTGAGCTGCCAGGGTGATCTCTTCCATATTCGATGCCACGTCATTAATGGCCGATGCTTGTTGCTGTGCAACACTGGCCACTTCGCCCACCTGAGACAGTGAATTTTGTGCCTGAGTATCTATCTGTTCAAGTAGCTCAGTGGCTTCAAACGTCAGTGTACGGCCATGCTCTACCTGAGGTTGCGTCTTTTCCATCGCAGCAACCGTGGCAGCGGTCTCGCTTTGCACTTCCCGGATCATGGTTTCTATTTGATCCGTCGCTTCAAAGGTTCTGCGCGCCAGCTGCCGGACTTCATCTGCCACCACCGCAAACCCGCGCCCCGACTCACCGGCTCGTGCCGCTTCTATGGCAGCGTTCAGTGCCAGCAAGTTGGTCTGCTCAGAAATACCACTGATCACATTGGCGATGCCACCTATCTGTTTGGTCTGCTCTGCCAGCTTTTGGATCTGCGATACTGTGCCGTCAACCGTCTGGGCAATGGTATCCATTGCATCAGCTGTATTACGAATGGCCTGGCGCCCCTGATCAGCAAAAGTCACCGTTTGTGTTGAATTTTCTTCCGTTTGCTTAGCAATGTCACTCACCCGCATCATATTTTCCCGCAACGAGTCGAGCATCTGCGCCGTATTACTGGTGGCTTCTGCCTGGTGCTGCGCGGCATCATAAATCTCTCCAGATGCGCCAGTCACGGTGCTGGCCTGCACTGAAAGCTGCTCAGACACCTCTTTAATGCTGGTGACGATCCGCGTTAATTCACCAGACATTCGACAGACAGAATCCAACATGCTATCTGGATAGTCGGTGTCAATCTGCATAGTCAGGTCGCCCCCTGCGATCCGCGTAACCGCAGCCGCCGCATCCTGAGGCTCACCGCCAAGTGAGCGCTGGAAACTACGCTCTATCGCCCAGCCCACCAGCACACTAATGGCCACGGCAATAAAGGTGAACCACAACATAAGTTGGGAAAATCCACCCGCGGCTTCACGCGCTGCAGGGGTCAGCGTTTGATTTTGCTGCTCCTGGTAATCAATAAACTCATTGATCACGTTAAGCCAGCTGATAAAGGCCGGGCGCGCTTCATCCAGTACCAGGGCATCGACGCTCTGGCCGGCTTTTTTATTGCTCAGTATGGTGCGGATAAGCGGTAATGTCCGAGCTTCTATGCGCTTTATTCGGGTCAGGATCTCACGCTCCTGAGCACTAAAGTGCCCGCCTGAATTGATCATTTGCGTCATTTTTGCGTCTGAATCCTGATAGAAACGGGCGAGCTGATCAATTTCCCTTTCATATTCAGCTATTTCAGATGCACTTCTGGCAATCGCAACATCCCGAATAGCAATTGCCCTATCGTGCACACTGCCTCGGAAGTTAATTGCATAACGTTGCTTCACCGAATTGACGTCCGTGATCTCTGTGAGCGTCTGATCGATAAATGCCACGCGATTACTGCCAATAATGGTCATCACGACCAATAATGCCAGCGCAATACCAAACCCGACCACCAATCGGCTTTTTACCGACAATCCCATTAACCACTGCACCATATTGTGCCTCCATGATAGCAACATACTGAAAGTTCAAAGTTAGTCGCAGGAAATGAAGCTGTAAAGTGGATAAAACGAATTACTATGATAGAAAAAACAGCTGGTTGCTTTAGCCACAGACATTAAACTGCAAGATCCAGTTGAAACTATATTAGGAACTTAGTTATGAGTTTTACTTATCGCACACGGATGACATGTGTATAATTTTCGCTTCGCGCCTAACCAGCATATCTGGCGCTATGCTCTGATATGGTTGTCGGAGCAAGAATTTGGAATACTCACAATGAAAAAAGCACTACTTTGCCTGATCACGGGCCTACTCTCTTCACCTACATTTGCCGATGCGCGATTTGTGCCAGCCAAACTGCTTACTCACAACGATTCAGGGCCCCACTCAAGTGCGCTAGAAAACACTCGACGGGAACACTGGGCTTTGGTCGATTATGTCGTAGACGAGCAAGGTCAATCCATACATGTTTTGGTCGAAGGGTCGTCGCCACGCATGGCTCACAGAGCACAGTCAGTTCTCTCTCAACGGGCCTATGAACCAGCCCGTCTCTATGGCAAGGCCGTTGCTTCTTCCAAACAAATACCGATGCACTTTAATAAAGCTTTCAGGCAGTTTACCAACAACAATGTCTCCACTGTGTTTGCTAAGTACTTTGACGAGGCAAAACGCCTGGTGGTCAGTAATCAAATGACCAAAGCCAAGCCCGCGCTAGATAGCCTGTTAGAGGCTCACACCAAGAACCTTACGGAACAAGCCTATACAGCCTGGTTACTGAGTGCGTATTATTACAATGTACAGGACTGGCATCAGTATGAGTATCATCTTAGGGAGGCGGTACAGCTGCGCAAGTTACTGACACCAGACATGGCATTGATGTCGACACAAAGCCTGATGAACTTAGAGGTCTATCACAAGCAATACGGTGATGCGTTTCAAACGCTGATCTGTATGGAGCAAATCAAAGGCAAGCAACTGCCTAAACAGACCATCACCGAGTTTAAAGACCAATTACAGGCACAACTCACCGACAACCCGGTCATCACGGTTACAGCCAAACTGACCGAATTACGCACCTGGCGCCATACGCTTAATCGCAGCACCATCACATTCAGTGCAGAAAACGGTAATCTGAGCACTGTCGCTTTGTACTGTCAAAATGGCTATCAGCGCTTTAACGAGCTGCCGGTGAAAAACTATCAAGTTCCTGAAGCTTACGGGAGCTGCTATCTGGCAGTGCAAGGTGAGACAGATACTCAAATCACCTATCGCGAAGAGGGTGATGCCCGCTTTGGACTTTATCTGTAATTTTGACAAAAAAATGAAAAACCAGTGATCCGAATATCCAGGCCGCTCGTTTTATAAGATGAAGGGTTCGCGGTACGGTGTACCAAACTATCCCCTTCGCGACGGCACTGATAAACGCGCACTTTAAGTGCGCGTTTTCTCTTTTATCAAAGCGATAAAAACTTATTTGCTCACCACATCAACCAGATTACCCCGAAGCACAGTTGAGCACTGACCCGCCTGACGCAACAAAGTAATAAACGCCTGCGTAAGAGGGGGCGGTTGCTGCGCGTTGGCCCACAATGCATAAACCGGGCGCATATGTTGCCACTCACCCACATAGCAAAACGGTTTGTCCAGTTCAGCGACTTCTGTCATCGGCAAGACGGCCGCCCCCAGGCCGGATGCAACCATTTGCCTGGCTAATGTGATGTCTCCCACGTAAGAGAACTGGTCAAAGCGGGACAATAGATCGCGCCACAGTGCAGAATCCGGAATTTGATCCTTTTTAAATGGCATGAACAAAGTGTTCGTTTCTTTAGCCTGCTCTGGCACCACACACTTTAGTGCAATCTCGCCGATACGCGTGTGATAGCAGTTGGAATCCTGCAATGTGCCTACCCGAATAATCACATCGAAACGCTTCTGGCTCAGCAACACATTGGTATTGTCCGGTTCAATGTGCAGCACAAGGTCCGGATGGGTGCGCTGAAAAGACTCAACCACAGGATATAAAGGGCCATTGATCAAATTCTGCGGACACAATAAGTGAAATGCGCTGACTTGCGGGCTTAACAACGCGGTGCAGTCAGCTTGCAGGGCCAGCAGCGACGGGGCCATTTTTTCATAGACGGCCTGGCCATGAGATGTGGCTAACACACCGCGCGCTGAGCGATTCAACAGACTATAACCAAGCCGAGCTTCCAGCGCGGCAATCCGTTTAGAAATGGTTGGTGCGCTGAGACTTAACGCATCAGCAGCTTTCGCAAAGCTGCCCCGGCGAGCCACTTCAACAAAGAGCAGCAGATTATCGAGCATGTGGTTTTCCTTAATCTTAGCTTGCTTATTCTGACATTCCGCTTCTGCTCGCGCCCGCTATGATGGGCATGAAACGGAGGAACGCGATGCGAAAACTGATATTCACGACTTTATTTTCATTTTGCCTGTCGACACTGGTGTCGGGTTGGGTCACCTATGTCAATCTGGGTGTAGCGCCCGGATTTTTGCAGCACTGGTTCAGGGCGTTTGTTCATGCCTGGCCCGTTGCTTTAGTCACGGCTTATCTGCTCAGCGGACCAATCCACTCCCTCACTCACTTTATTCTGGAGCGAAACCATGTCAAATGACACTGAACACACCCCGAACGACGATGCCATCAATTTGGTTGCTTATATTAATCCAAAAGCCGCCTACTACCAAAACTGTAAGTCTGCGATAGAAGAGATCATGGAGATAACACGACAGGAGCCCGGGTGCCAGCGCTTTGAATTGTATGAAAACACAACGCACACTCAGCTGATCCTGATAGAACGATTTGCCCGGCAAAGCGCATTTGATTTCCATCACCGCCAGCCGTATACCCAGGCTGTATATCGACTATATCAGGACGCATTAACGTGTCCTCCGGAACTGCACTTTTTGACAGAAGCCTAGGTTTAACGCACGGTAAAATGCCCGAAAATCGCGGGCATCATACTTAATTTATTGCGTTTACAGCTTAGTGCATTCGACAAGCGGCATAGGCCGGGTGTGTCCAGCAAATATCAACACTGGCCTGATTACCAGCACCCGCGATAGCTTGTGTCTGCTCTGTATTTAACCCTTTGCTCTGTAAGGTTTTCACTGCTTTTTTATTTAATTTCAGTTTCATATTCTGTCCTTAATCTTAATGTTAGTGCCTCAGAGGGCCATCCAGATTTAACACAGGCCCAAGTAAAATGGTACAAAAAAAGAACACACATACTCTACTTCGGCGGGATCTTATTGAGGCCTGAGCACCTCAATGACCTGAGCATCAACCCAGTAAACATCCCCTTCTTCATCGCCCGTATCACGATTGAAAAAGAGATACTTACCGTCCGGGGTCACGCTGGCTGATGCCTCCCGGCCGGACGTATTCACTTTATCCCCCAGGTTAATCGCCTCACCCCAGCTACCGTCTTTTTGACGGAAACTGACATACAAATCACTCTCTCCATAACCGGATTCTCTCTGGCCATCCCAAATAATGTAGGAGTCATCCGGCGCTATAAACGGGTGTGCATTGTATTTACCCGTATTCACCTCGGGACCCAAAGCCTTCGCCGGCTGGCGCTTGCCGTTGACAACTTCAGAGATGCGGATCACATCACCGCTCTTGTAATCATCCAGTATATACGTGCCTTTGCTGGATGATGTCAGACGCATAATCCCCCAGTCATCCCTGTCGAACATTGGGCCCAATACCTGCAACGACCCCCAGCCACAGGCTGTACGGGTCATATAGTATTTTCCCAAATGCATGGTTTTCCCGTCAGGCGCTAAAAACGGACGCCCCACCCGTGGACCCACCACCTGCTCGTGCCATTGATTGTTACGTTGGATGTAAGATATTAAAGTCCACCTCCCAGTGTGGTTATCCCTGCGGGTAAAATAAAACTCCTTCATGTCGGGTGAAAAGAACGCGTTGTAATCACGATGTTGTGTTGATACGGCACCCGGCGCAAAAACTTGTGGCGTAGTACCTGGCTTTTGTTGACCCAGATAAGGGCCAGTTAGCACATCAGAAACCTGCTCGGCCTGGCTGATGGTACTCGTCAGTGACGCTGAAAACAGCATCAGCAGTAATCTGGTTAACTTCATAATAAAATTCCTTTGGCTAAGCCGCCCTAATGTTCTGTCACACAGACCCAGCTTACCGACTGCTCCGGAGATAACTTGAAGTTTTGCTGATGTTTCGCTGAAAAGTTAAAAAGCAATTAAATTAGATAGTTATTGATATATTACAGCAATATCATAGGCCAGCCACCCAGCTATAAGGTGGCTTAGCCAATCTATACCGAGTTTAGCAATGTCTACTGAAGCGATGGCGATTTCGTATTCGCAGCACGCCGCGTGCTTCTTCTGCGCTGCCAGCATACAACACTGAGCAATCCAAGCAGATACGCTAACATGCCGCTGCTTCCGTCCGGTCTCGGCGTATCCGGGTTATCTGCTGAATCACCGCCTGAATCACCATCTGAGTCACCGCCTGAATCATCATTCGATGTTTCCACTTCAAAAAGCAATGTCAGTTGCTGGCTCAGCTGGCCATCACTCACCTCTATATGTACCGGGTATTCTCCCGCGCTCGCAAACTGTCCGGTCAGTTTACCCCAGTCCGTCAGCTCAAAGCCCTCAGGTAGCTCGGGCGCACTGAAGAAGTAGTTGTCACCATTGCGGTCAACCACCAGCTCAATCAGTTCCATGGATATGGCTTCACCAGGCTTAACACTGAGTGCATCAGGCTGTTGACGCCACTGCGGTGCCTGGTTAGCGACATCCAATGCGATACGATACACCCCACGGCCATAGGTAAAGGCATATAGGTAGTTAACGTGCTCAATCCGTCTTAACACCATGCGGTATACCGCTACATTGGGCAGACCATGAATGAAGGGCTGCCAGCTCACTCCTCCATCATCTGTGTGATATACACCATAATCAGTGCCCACAAATAAGGTGTCCGGATCTTCTCTTAGCTCTACCAGGGTATGCGCCGGTAAATCTGGAAACGCTCCCTCGCCTTCACCATCGAGTGCACGCCAGCTGGACCCTTCGTCCTCACTTTTCCAGATGTGCTTTTCGCCAAACGTTGACACAACCGCATACATGTCCGAACTATTGTGCATGCTGTAGTGTAATTCGCGTACGTAGGCGGTATCGGAGAAACTGATATCTTGTGGTGTGGTTGTACTGTCGGAGCTCAGCGCATTGTTAAGACGTTTCAGCGCGCCATCCGTCTGTGCATAAACCACGGTATTACTGTCGCCTGGTTTCACCACTAACGCCGTGATCCCCCGGCGATACTCTTCAGTAAAGCGCTCTGAAGCACGCTCGAACATCCCGTCTGACAACTCATCCAGCCGCCACAAACTTTGCCCACCCAACCAGATACGGTCGGGGTAATTTGGATCCACGGCATAGGGCGCGATAAAAAGACCACTTTCGTACTCGGCCTTTTCCAGGTAACGATTTTCACCATTTTCCCGCAGGAACAAGCTGCCATTTTGACTTGATACCAGCATTCGCGCCTCATCAATAAAAAAGGCATAACCGCCATCACCAGGTCCAACATCTTGCCAACCCGCATCTGGTGAATATAGCCAGCTACCGTTATCCTGGGCGCCACCGGCTAACCGGCTGCCATCGTGAGAAACATCTCCATGATAAAACTGGGTCACATTGTAGCCTGAATTCAACGAACGCCAGACAATCTCTGCGGGCTCTTCACTACAGGCACTCATGCCTGTCGCAAAAGGATTGCTGGTCAATGCAATACCACCATCATTGACATTATATAAGCGCGTTTCATTCACGCCGTCATACTCTGGATGGAAATATAAGCCATGGTGATCGACATGCGGTGCATCAGCGTCACCGTAATAGAAGGACATCTGTTGCCAATTTTGGCCGCCGTCTTCTGAGCGCATCAATTCAACAGCACCCACCCAGATCACACTGGCATCGGTAGGATCTATGGTGAGTGTGTTATCAAACCACCCCTGACCATAAATGAAGCTTTGTTCCGGATCGGGACAATACAAACCGTTGGGATTTGAGAGCACATAGCGTCCAAATATGTCCGGGTGTTGTGGTCCGGTCACCAGTGCCCAGTTTTCGCCACCATCCACTGACTTGTAGAGACCTTGCAACGCATGCGGTATATCCCCCTGGGCATTAAAAGCTGCCAGCGCATACACAATAGAGGGATCTGATGGGGCAAAAGCCAGCGTTGTACGGCCCTGATTAAGCTCGGCAATCACGGGCTGCCAGCTTTGCCCGGAATCCTGACTCAGATAAACCGCGCCGCCCTCACCAAAGTTACCACAGCTGGCCAGGACCCGATCCTGCTCAGCACTTAAAGGACTCACAGCCAACTCCAGACATCCACCCAGTACATCACTTTGATCGAGCGCCAACTGCCAGTGCTCTCCTTTGTCATCAGACACCCAGATCCCCGTATTTGTGACTGCATACAGACGACCTTGCGCACCAAAGCGTAGCTTGTTCACATATTGAAAATTGACATTGTTATTGGTACTTTCGAGCTGATACCAGGTTTCACCGCCATCTTCAGACGTCATAATGCCATCACCGGCAAACCCGATGCTGTTAGTAAAACCACGCCCAACATAAACACCTTCACCACTGCCTGCAAACAAGCGTTCACTGTCATCGGGGTCAAAGACCAAGGTACCAATCGCCATACTGGGCAATTCACTGGCAACAGGTTGCCAGCTTTCACCGGCGTTCACAGACTTCCATATTCCCCCGGAAATACCTGCCGTAAACAAAATGTCGGGGTTTTGCGGGTGAAATACCAAAGTACGCGTACGCCCACCCACACGCTCAGGACCCAGGCTCTCCCACTGATACTCTGATGACTCACGCGCACGATATGCCTGAACCTGTCTGAATGCTTCATCATACTTAGCCTGCATATCTAACTGATGTGCCGGATTCACCCGAATAAGGCCCTGCATCGACTTATCCGGTTCACGAATATTTTTCTCGTGTACTTTGATTTTTGGGGTTATATCGTTGATAGATGGCTTGTTACTGGCATAAAGTACGGCAACAGCAATCGCCGACAGGGCAATACCACCGAACAAGCCTACTTTTGTTTTATCACTCATATCCACTCCTTTTTATGTGTTGTTATCCTGTTATGACTACCTGACAGACAGGCCACTTGTCACCTTATCAGATACTTAACATTTCTGTATACCGATTAAGCAACGCGTTACCGCCTCTGCGCTCGGGCTCAGACACCACAGCTTTGTTGATCCAAAACAATCCCGCACAAAAAATGTAAAATAAAAGTTTAAAAAGATTCACAAAAAGTAAACAATAGAACTCTGCGGGGTGTTCTGCCTCGCAGTGAAACACACTTTGTAAAAGGATAATTTAATGAACAATCTACGAAATGCAGTATTAGGGTTAGTTGCCGTCATGTCAGGATCAGCACTGGCAGGTGATATTGAAAATGGCATTATGAAAAATGCAGAGAATTACTACGGCGTCGCGCACCAGGTTGCCGATATTGCTAAACACGCACCTGAGTACAAAACAGCACCTCAGCAATATCCACGCTTTGATGTTCAACCAATGGCTCCTGCCACAGGCATCTCCTACTTTGAATTTGGCCTGGTTCGCTCACAGCTTGGTGGCGATCAGAGGATTCTTGCCGGAGATTTTTCTACGGGCACCAATCACGGTGGTAGCTACTTGTATGTATATGCCTGGCAAGTCGGCTACGGCAATCCAAACAACGCAACCATGAATGGTGTGTCAAAGTCTGCGGCGCTCAGAGAAGCACGATGTGGCTCAGACCTGCACCGTTGCCAGGCTGGTGAAACAGTCACAGGCTGGTTATACGGTTGGGACTTCACCGGCCAGTCTGCAGGTCAGGTGAAAGCCTCTGCCAACTCGGTTGCCTCCCCGTTTGGTTACTGGAGTGACTCTTTGTATATCAACTAATACAGAGTAGCACGGGTGCATAGTGCAGTTATGCACCCATCTGATTAGGCTACTGAGCCATTTCTGGTTTGACCCAGCCTTTGAATTATCTCAATGGACTTCAGATACAACTCGCTCGATTCTTTGCTATGCCCACCCATAGCTGATGACAGCTGATAGGTATGTTTCATATCATTCAGCAGATCGTGTTTCTTGAACGGATCTTCATTCATCGAGGTGGGTGCGCCTATGACCATCATTTCACCCGTACCAATAAATCCACCATCAAATAATTCTCTGGACAAGCTGCGCATTTCACCTGCCGACATGTTATGCACATCATACTTGGCTGCAAGTTCTTGCCACTTATTTTCCGCTTGCCGGGCTTTGTCACTGAGTGTGACCGTGTCACTTGTTGCGCCAGCTTTGTGCGGATTGTCAGATGGTTCCTCGGCGGTATAAGTATTACGTGTTGCGTAGACCTGGCTGGCTGCGCTGGCGCCAGCGCTTGCGTTGATTGCATTCATAGATGATATCCTTCCTTTGGGGGAGATTAAGGCGGGTCATCTCTCTACAGCACACTAAGCAGGCCCGCTATTTACATTCTGTTAATGCAATTAGAGTGCCAGAAATATCATACATTCTACCGATCAACGTACCTCCTGATACAAACCTTTTTCACGGCTCGGTGCGGTGTTTATACTGAAAGACAGACTCCAGTGGCTGATCGAAAACCTCAGCAATTTTAAATGCCACTTCCAGTGATGGTGAGTACTTGGCTGCTTCAATCGCCATGATGGTTTGGCGGGTTACCCCAACACGCTCAGCGAGTTCCTTCTGGGTCATCTCACCGGCCATAAATCGCAACATTCTGATCTGGTTAGTGATTACACATTCAGCCATGGAGGGTTCCCATCCGATTTTGGATAAGTTGAGTGCCATAGTTGACCAATTCCGCCAGTAAAAATGCACCTACCATAATGTGCAAAGTCAGAAACGGCAGCTCCGCACGCTGCGCAGCACCCAGGCCGTTTTGCTCAAATGCATACTGGCCAATTGCAAAACACACCCCAGCCTGGAGGATCCAAAGCGCATACTTATTGCCTACCAGCGACACCTGTTTTTCACGCTCATCCAGCGGTTTTTCGACATCCCCGTCGCTGACCAGCTCCAGCAACAACTGACTGATAATTGACAGGACGATAGAGATCCCTACCACCTTAATCAACAACTGAGATATCCAGGTGCCACTGGCCAGCTGCTCAGCACTGGCCGCCATCAGGCTGGTGGCATAGAAGTACACCACAGCTCCGGTCACCAGCAGATCTAACGTCAGCGTCAGGTCCCGAAAACTCAGAGAGTCGAGTAATGCTTTCAGCACTTTCAGTTTTTCATTGCTTGTCATGAATACCATCCTTAACTCAAGGTAAAAAATCTTTGACCCATATTGGTTAAAACTTCACCCAATGTCAAATATCTTTTTCCTTTGGTTAGAAATACATGACTACATCAGGTGTTCAAAGCGTATTGACTGCGCACGTCCGGCCATTGCAACCCTTATTACCCTATTGAATTGGCTTATTGAGTGGGCCTGAGCGCTTCGATGATGTTTGCATCGACCCAGAATAAGTCGGACTGCGCTTGGCTCTGCTTTCCGTCAGCCTTAACCATTCTATTGAAAAACAGGTACTTGCCATCAGGAGTTACCTGTGGTCCACCTTCCTCGGCGGCCGTGTTGACCTGCTCCCCCAGATTAATCGCCGCGCCCCATGACCCATCAGGCTGGCGAAAACTGATATACAGATCAGCACTGCCAAACCCGGCTTCCCGATGACCATCCCACATCACATAAGATTCATCTGGGGCGATAAAGGGGTGCGCATTCCATTTACCAGTATTGATTACTGTGCTGAGGGCCCTTGGCTCCTGCCACTCACCATTTTCCCATTTAGAGTACCTCAGTACTCCCTTACCATCCCGGGTAAACTCGTCAAACACAATTGTGCCCTTGAGCGACATTTTCAGGCCCATCATCGGAATATCATCAAAGGCCGGACCCAGCTTTTTCATCTCAGACCACCCGTCCGGGGTGCGCGTTTTATATTGCTTGCCGTAAAACACCCGTTGTCCATCCGGCGCATAATAAGGCGCTCTTCCCGTTTGCGTATTAATGACCTTCTGCCAACCACCAGCCACCCGGCTAAAAGTCACAGATGCCGTTTCACGCTGCCCATTGTTCATCCGCCAGCGAGACACATAGAGCACGTCTTTATCAGGCGCGAAATGCACCGCATCCCCCCAGTCGGGTGTAGACACTATCCCCGGAGCAAACACTTTTGGGGTTAATCCGGGTGGCTCCTGACCCAGGTAAGGGCCGCGCAAATCAGAAAAGACATGTTGTGCATCGCTGTTACTGCATAACAACAAGCTCACGGTGGGCAAAATTAACGTAAGTCGTTGAGGCTTCATTCTGTGTTCTCCTGGTAAATGGATAAATATCCCCCTTACATTACCCATGGCTGAGCCAAACACCGGACCTGACGATGACTTCTCGCTGATTTTGTCCTTCACATAATTAAAATAATATTTATCAAAACCTTATTAAACTTCAGAGTGATGCTTCTACTGGTATGAGTTGAGATATGCAGATGCTGTTAGCAAAAAAATCGAGTGGGGGGTAAACAACTGAACGCAAACACACACCGTGATGCCAGTGGTTTTTTAATCTACGCTTTATGTACAGTAGATAGGGTAACTCTGTTATGAATGCGTCTATTTTCGTGCAAATTGCGGCCTATCGGGATCCTGAATTACTGGCCACCATAAGGAGCGCTGTCGATAATGCAAGCAACCCGCAGCGGCTTGTTTTTGGTGTGTGCTGGCAATATATCCCGGGGCTGGATGAGTACTTGTTGTTCCCCTCTGAGCTTGATGCCGATATCAGACTGGTTGCGGTGCCCGTTGAGCAAGCGCAAGGCGTATGTTGGGCACGCCATGTAGCACAAAACTTATATCGCAACGAAGATTATGTACTCTCCATAGACAGTCACACCCGATTCGTCGCCGACTGGGACAGGCTCATGATAGAAGAGTTAGCACGCTGCCCGAGTGACAAACCTGTGCTCACCACCTATCCAGCCCCTTTTCGGGCGCAGACGTCCCTCGCAGATACGCCCATTGCCCGATTAAAAGTGGGGCCAATCATGGATGGCAGTGTCCGTTTCGAGCCTTTTTTTGACGCTGATACGACACAGCACACAAGCCCCATTGCCAGTCACTTGTGTGCCTGTGGTTTTTACTTCGCACAGGGCCAGCTCAATCACGATTTACCGATAGACCCTGTCATGTACTTTAATCAGGAAGAATTTACCCATTCGCTGAAACTCTGGACCTTAGGGTACGATTGTTTTATCCCGTCTCAGCACCTTGTATTACATCAATACGGTAAAGAAAAACCCGTGTTCGAGCAGCATGTACACTGGAATGACGACACTAAATGGGTGGCGCTGAATACCCGCGCACAGATCCGCCTACGTGCATTGATTGAACATACGTTTGACCCAGCCCATGACAGCTTTCCTGTCGAACACTTCCCGCTGGGAAAGACCCGAACAACCTCGCAATTTCTGTCTTTGCTGGCACTCGAATACCGAAATGGCGAGCTTTGCCCTTTAGGCACAGATACTAAGGCGACGCGTTAGATGAGCACTATGTCATTACCTAAAATTTCCTGCTTTTGCTGTACCTTTGGTCGCCCACATTTGTTAGAAGAGGCCATTGAATCGTTTCTGCGCCAGGATTATGCCGGTGAGAAAGAGCTGATTGTTCTCAATGACTTCAGCGGGCATCGCTTACTGTTCGAACACCCGCAAGTGACCGTTATCAATCTGCCGGTCCGCGTTGTTCCCCTGGGTAAAAAATTCAATTTGGCGGCAAGTTACTGCACGGGTGACATCTTAATGCCCTGGGAGGACGATGACATTTATCTGCCCTGGCGGCTCAGCGTCAGTGCTGCGCAGATCCGTGATGGCGTTTTCCATACCCGTCAGGCCTGGCTGGAAAACAGCGACCATGAGCTTGAATATTCTGAAAACCTCTATCAGTGTAACCTGGCGATTGAACGCACTGTTTGGCAGCAAATTGGCGGCTATTTAGAGCATGATGTCAGTGCAATTGATTTGGCGCTGTTTCGTGCGCTGGGAGGTAATGAACACACGCAAACATTACCGCAAGAGGATATTTTTTATGTGTATCGCTGGCAGTCATCAGGCGCTTTTCATGCATCCGAGGTCGGCGGACATTGCGCCAGTATCAGCGATCATGCCGGCTATATTGTTAATCAGCTGGCCATCTCGGGGAAACTGCCATTGGGAGACGTACAGCTTAAGCCTCACTGGCAAAGAGATTATGTTGCACTCAGTCGGTGTGCCAGTATTCCGACCCGCTCACCATCGCCGCCATATGTAACCGAGACGCAGCCAAACACGTGCCTTGTCACCCGGGGTTTTAAGATTGACGAACAGGTGTTTATTAACAGCCCACTTCACGACACCTGGTTTTTACTCGACCCCTTAGCGAGCACCATCTGGCAGGGGCTGCAATCGAATCAGTCAGTATCCGACATCGCGCTCACGTTACATCGTCAGTATAGGACCGATGTGGTCCATGCCAAAGCCGATATCCAAGCTATTACGGCAAACTTTAGCCAGGAAGGCTTATTGCGCGACTGGTGCGAACCGCTCTGGCTCGATGTGGCAGGGCAAGCCGTCGTCGTGGTCATCCAGCAGGACAGGCTGCGCAATGACTTTAAGCGTCTCTTTACCCAGCTCCAGTGTGACTGGCCCGTCAACTGGGATCACCTTCTAGAGCTGCGCGAAGAGCGGGAATTTTATAGTGTGTATCTGGATGCTCAACAGGATGCGGAGTTACTCTACGCAGATCAGGCCCTGTACCGTTTAATTGAATTGCTGCAGACGTTCCAGGCCTCAACCACGCAACATGCCACTTACCTCCAAGGTCTGTTACTTAGGGTAAACAATCAGGTGATTGCTATCTGCCACTCGGATCTCAGCCACCACGCTGTCAGCCTTGAGACCCTGGATGCACAGCAAGTCGAGGTCCTAAGCTACGGCCGCTTTCAGTTAACCACTAATGGCGATGTTCAGGCCGTTCGCGCCCCACACATAATCCCTGCGCAACAGCGCAAAGCATTGCACATCCAACCCGTTACCAGCGCCTATTTTAATGACCAGTTGCATCATATCTGTGAGCCCCTGCCCTGCGACGAGCAAACGCGCTATCAGGTTGATCACTGTATTATTGCCACTGAACATCTGCCTTCAGGTCAGTGCGCTGCCGCGCAGGCGTTATCAATACTTTTAAACGAAGGGCTGATCCGAAGCCCTTATTTGAGTCAGACTCAGACAGCGCACCTGCTCAGCTGGTTAGTCTCAGCCCATCCCGTCGCCGTTACGCCCGATGCTCTGACGCTCAGCACGCTGCCACTACGCCTGGATACAGCCCAAACCGATAGCTCTGCGCTGTCTCCTTTGCAGATCCCCCAGTTTAAGCGCTTTGATAAACAACGCACTCAGCTGACTTTACCCGGCGTTTTGCCCACAAATCAACAAAGAGCAGACAACAGACAGCGGTATGCCCAGGTTAACATCAACCCCTCTGTTGACTTAATTGAATGGGTTAGCCAAAAGCTTGAGGCCGGTGAAAGCAAGGCGCAGGTATACAGAGATCTGATTGAATCTGGCTACGCCATGGAAATGGCCGAAAAAGCCATGTATGGATTCAAGCCGAAAATAAAGACCGAGCAAATAGAAGATGCCAGCCTGCGTGAAAGCACACACACCAAACCGAGTCTCTATTTTGCTTTTGCCAACATCGCCATCACGCAAAACCCAAAAAGCATCCGCATTGCAGATGTACGCGCACAAATTTTCCGTTTTGAGGGAGCTTTCTCTGAGCAGGAATGCCAGTCGTTGATTACCCGCCTGGAGGGCCACTTTCAGCCCTCGACCGTCGTTGACCAGCAGGGCGACAGCAATCAGGGTTACCGTACCTCCTGCACCGCCTGCCTGGAACAGATCAGTCACCAGGAAAATATCAAAATAAAAAATAAAATCAGTGCCCTGATGGGTATTGATAGCGCGTATCTGGAGTCTTTACAGATCCAGCGCTATGGCACCGGGCAAGAGTACAAAGTGCACTGCGATTTCTTTCACGAGTCGTCCCCCAGCTACCAAAAATGCATCGACAGTGTCGGCCAGCGTACCTGGACATGCGTTGTCTATTTAAACGATGATTTTAGCGGCGGAAACACGCACTTTACCCAGCTGGATATCACGGTCACGCCCCGCACCGGCATGGCCTTGTGCTGGAACAACTTGTCACCGCTTGGTAAGCCCAACGAATACACCTACCACTGCGGCCAGCCGGTTGAGTCGGGATTTAAATACATCATTAGCGCCTGGTTTAGAGAAAAACCATTTAATAAAAAGCAATAATAAGAAAGCACCATTACAACGAATGATGCTTTGCTAAGTTATACTGGTGGAGGCGGTGCCCCGCCAAAGGTTGTGGGCGGCGGAGGTGGTGGTATGCCAAATGTGGTTGGCGGTGGTGGCGGCATGGCTGTGGGTGCAGGTGGTGGAGGGGGCGTCACCACAGGCTGGTCAGTCACATTAGGGTCTGTATCATCCAGATCGGTATCGTTATCAACATACCCATCTACGTAATCTACGCAGCTTTGAATACTGACATCCGCATTACCAAAACCATCATAATCACTATCCTGATAGAGTGTGTAGGGTAAAAAATCCCCGCGACGTATCAGCTTATTCGCCGCTTTAATCGATACCGTGATCACGTGTACATCATAGCGACTGTGGTGGCACACATCGATTTTTTCGCCTTTGGCGGCGACTTGCATCGATGTTGCCATCAGCACGGCCACTGCAACACGTGTTAGGTTTGAGTTCATGAGTACCTCCAAGGTAATTGGGTACTCATACAGTATGGCCAATAATTCGCCAAGTTCAATGCAAAAAACTGAACAATCTTTTGCATGGTCTATTTACTTAGTCGCTTCCGATTACAGTTTGATCTGTACACCCGTAATGAGCAGCTATAGTTAGACATATCACTTATCCACCGAGCGATATTTATGGCTGAAACGCGTGTTTTAATCACTGGGGGTGCCGGATTTATTGCCCACCATCTGGTGCTGGAGATCCTGCGGCGAACAGACTGGCACATTACTACACTGGACAGGCTCGACTACAGCGGTAACCTCAACCGACTGCAGGATGCATTGAGTGAGCTTCCTCCGGCTGTGACACGCCGGGTAAAAATCGTTTTTCACGATTTAAAAGCGGCATTAAACCCACAAATTATTCAGGAAATTGGCCGGGTAGATTATGTCTTTCATCTGGCTGCAGGATCTCATGTAGACAGAAGCATTGCCTATCCAATGAGCTTTGTGCTGGATAACGTCGTGGGCACCTGTAACATTTTGGACTTTGCCCGTAGCCAGGATAACCTCAAACGGTTTTTTTACTTCAGTACAGACGAAGTGTTTGGTCCGGCCCCCGCCGAGGTGCGCTACAAAGAAAATGACCGCTATAACAGCACCAATCCTTACTCGGCAACCAAAGCTGGAGGTGAGGAACTTGCAGTAGCCTACCACAACACATATAAAGTACCTGTCGTGATCACCCATACCATGAATGTTTTTGGTCAGCGGCAACACCCGGAGAAATTTATTCCGCAAAGCATCAGAAAAATACAACAAGGAGAAACCGTCACGATCCACAGTGACAAAACCTGTACCATCCCAGGCTCTCGCTTTTATATTCATGCGCAGGATGTTGCCGATGCCCTGCTCTTTCTGGTTGATAGCAACTGGTCTGAGAAGACAGACAATGAACAAACCCTTTGCCCTAAATTCAATATCGTTGGCGCAAGGGAGCTAAATAACCTGGAGCTGGCCCAAATCATTGCACAGGTGCAAAACAAACCGCTGCGTTACGAACTCGTCGACTTTCACTCTTCGCGGCCCGGACACGATCTGAGGTACGCCTTATGCGGTGAAAAAATGAAGCAATTAGGCTGGACACCAAAAGTTGACTTACTCAGCCGCTTAGAACAAGTTGTACATTGGACCTTACTTAATCCCAGATGGTGTTAGCTTATGAAAAATGAGACAGGGTAACACTGGTAATTCAACGCCGATGTTATATTCTGCTGTGGTGCGCTTATTCACAACCTGAACAAATCACCGAGTTAGGATAATGGGTGAGCCAAACACACAATAAGAATAAACATAAGAAAATCCGCATTGACCAAACGTCGGTGGGTGAGTAGTAAAAGCGCCAGGCGCATTAGGGATGTTATGACACAGCAATACTGGATAGGTGAGTTTTTTGTAGACTTATCACGTAATCAAATCACCGTCGAAGAAGAGATAAAAACCTTAGCGCCCAAGGCACTGTCTGTACTCACGGTGCTGGCAAAACATCAGGGGCAAGTGCTCAGTCAGGACATGCTACTGGATCACGTGTGGCAAGATACAGTGGTCTCGCCTAACACCCTTCAGCGTTGCATTGCGCAGTTAAGAAAAGCATTAGGTGATGATGGCAAAGAACAGCATATCATCAAGACCCATGCCAAGAAGGGCTACAGCCTGGAATGCGAAGTACGCTGGCAAGCACAACCGCAAAGTACGACACCTGAACAGCACACAGAGAGCACTCAACCCGAACCAAACCCCACACCTGCGCCCGCTCAGGTACGCTCCCGCTCTCAATTTGGTTTTGCCCTGTTTGCAGCGGCGTTTTTTATTGTTGGCCTCGCAGCATCGGTCTTATTCGAACCAAGCTCAAGCGCACAGCTTACTATCAGCGAATTCCGGCCACTGACTGCCACAGATAACCGAGAAGTGGCCGGAATATATTCTCCAGACGGCGAATATATTGTATTTCACCGTTATTCCACGGAAGTATGCCGTAATAATATCTGGGCAAAACGCATCGATACCCAGCAGGAGTTTCGTCTCACGGACAACCTGGATATCAACGGACAACATCAGTTTTCGCCCGATGGCAAAACGCTGGCCTTCGTACAAACCTCTAACTGTATTCAGCCCGTAACACAAAAGCTCTGCTATCACCTGATGACGCTGGATTTCGATAAAGCACTGCAAACACCACAAACGCCGACTCGCGTGCTGGAGTGCAAAAACTCGCAGATCAGAGAGCCGCAATGGCTGGACAGCGACCACATTGCGCTGCTGCAAAAAACCCATGAGCGCTGGAAGTTAATTCGCTATTCTCTGAAAGATAACACCAGCACCCCTCTTTATGAGGTCAGCGATGGCGATATCATCAGCTATGATTACTCGCGTAAAGACGGCCTGCTGGCGGTTGTGCGCCTCGGCGAAGGGTCACATCATTATCTTGATATGCTCAAGCCCAATGGCGAGCAGGTATCCAGCCACCGCATTCACTACCCCAATACCATTGCCCCCTTTAAGTCTATCTACCCCAACTTTTCGCCCTATGAAAATCAACTCGCCTTCAGCACCGGCCGCCAGTTATACACCCTAACCTATCAGGGGCAGGTTAACCCGGTGACCCTGCCAGTGGATGAACCTATGGGCTCACCGGTGTTTCATCCCAGTGGCAGCCGTATGCTGGTGATCAAGGGACAATACGACAGCGATATTTATGCCATGCCTTTACACCAGGCAACACAGGCACAAACACATCAAATTTTAGAACGCTCGAACCGGGAAGAAAGCAACGCCCTATTTCAGCCAGGGGGCGATCTGCTCGCCTTTAATTCTGCGCGCTCCGGACAAATGCAGATCTGGCTCAGTGACGGACAAGTCCCCTGTCAGCTTAGCAATTTCCCTATGGACACCTCTTTATATGAAACCCACTGGTCCGCCGATGGGACACAGCTGTTAGCCAATACCGACAAAACACTGGTGCGTTTCAACCTCGATGGCAGCCAACACACTGTGCCACTGGACTACCCGGTGGTGCAGTTGTTTCATTGGGACAGTCGCAACCAGACAGCCTTATCTCTGATCCGGGTCAATGGCATACTCACCTTTGCAGAGCTGGATCTGAACACCGCTGATGTGCGTATTCTCAAAGACCGCGACGTAACCTGGGCACTCAAAACCGCCGACGGGAGCCTGATTTATACCGATCACATGGATCGTTTCTGGCGATCCGGCCCGGTTGAAGACCAACTGATTGAGCCGCTATTGACGCAAGGCAGCGAGCGACTGTTTACCGCGTTTGGCAATACCTTGTATGGGATCAACGAGGATGCCCAATTGTGGTCTTACGATCTGCACAGCGGTGATTTTGAGATCATCACCACTGTGGCAAACGATATTATCCGCATTTCAGCCGTCAACGATGCGCAAATCCTCCTCATCAAACAACTTACATCGCGTAAAGAAGTGGTGGAGTTACTACTGGCTGATTAACAGCATTACTCAAGGGGCGGGCTACGATCAGCCCCTTGAGCAACACAATGCACGGGTTAAGGCTCGGCAAGCTGTTGCTTTTCCTGCTCGCTAAGCGTGCGTTGATAGTTACTGTGGCTCAGGCCCAGCCACTGCGGTAAGGTTGCACTGACAAAAACGGAAGACCAGGTCCCTACTGCAACCCCAATGAATAAAGCACTCGCAAATCCCTGCAAACTGGCCCCACCGAGCCACCAAAGTGCGGCTATGGTAGTCAGTGTCGTCAGCGAGGTGATGGCGGTTCTGCCCAATGTGCTGCCCAACGCCGCATTAATGGTGTTACTCACGGTGCTATCAGGACGGGCACGAACCAGCTCTCTGACCTTGTCACCAATGACAATAGAATCATTCAATGAGTAGCCAATGATGGCCAGCAAGGCGGCCAGTACTGTCAGGTCAAATTCCATTCCGGTCGCAGCGAAAAAGCCCAGTGTGATAAGCACGTCATGTAGCAAGGCCAGACTTGCCGACACAGCCAGTCGCCATTCAAATCGTACTATCAAATACAGGCCCACTGCCAACAGGCTTACGAGCAATGCCAGCCCGCCCTGATCGATAAGCTCTGCGCCTATCTGCGCACCCACATAGCGGCTGTCAAGGATCTCCATCCCCAGATCATCGGACAACTGAGTGTGCCAATCGAGCGGTGTCGGGCTGTTATTGTGCGGTGGCTGAAATAATTGCCAATGAAGCGCCCCTTGCTCAGATAATCGAAACTCCCCGGAAACATAGGGCGTCAGCTGGTCGCGTAACTCACTGCTGGAGATATCCTGAGCGAGCTGGAACTCACTAACATAGCCACCCGTAAAGTCCTGTCCAAACACCAGTCCATGCTGGTTGATGAGCACCGCGCTGAGTATGACCGCTATCAGACTGAGTAGTAATCCTGAGGTGCGAAGTGTTTGCCAGAGTTTATGCATATCAGGCTCCTTTTTCCGATTTGGTGCGATAGAACCACTGCGACAATTGGCCGGAGACCACTACACCGCAAAACATACTGGTGATGATCCCCAGTGCCAGAGTGATGGCAAAACCCTTAACCGGGCCATAGCCAATGGACATCAACACCAGCGCGGTGATCATGGTCGTCAAATTGGCATCTATGATGCTGCTTTGCGCTTGCTGATAACCACGTTTTAGCGCCGCGCGCATGCTGCTTCCCTGTCGCCTTTCTTCTTTGATCCGCTCAAAGATAATCACATTGGTATCGACCGCCATACCTATCGTCAGGACCAGGCCGGCAATGCCGGGTAAGGTCAGCACAACGCCCGGTAGTAACGACATCAGGCCCACTAAACATACCAGATTCGCCACCAGCGCCATGCAGGCAATGACACCCAGCTTGCGATACCACAACAACATGAACCCCAATGTCAGCGACAGGCCCAGTGCCAGTGCACCAAAACCACTTGCGATGTTTTGCGCACCCAGGTTAGGCCCTATGGTGCGTTCGGTTACTATGGTTAAGGGCGCATCTAAAGATCCTGCCCGCAATAACAGCGCCAGATCCTGTGCCTTTTGCCACGACCCCAGGTTCGTTATGCTGAAGCGTTGTCCCAACACCTGTTGAATGGTGGCGACTGAAATCACCTGACTACTTTGGTGGATCTCACCCCGGCTATCGGCGATATACTCACTGTACATAGTCGCCATAGGCTGACCCACATTGGCACGGGAAAAACGCAACATTTTATCGCCGCCCCGGGATGATAAAAATAACTGCACCAGAGGTTTACCATACTCGTCACGGCCAGCCTGCGCCGAGTCAATATCAGCCCCGGTAAAAATAGCCAGCGGGTCTAACCCCACCATGCCATGCTCAGCTTTGACGCGCTTGCCACCGAACTCCTGCAACGCATGGAAAGACAGTTGTGCTGTCGCACCGATGATCCGTTTTGCTGCCGCCGGATCCTGAACCCCGGGTAGTTCAATACGAATGTAATTGGCCCCCTGAAGCTGGGTCACAGCTTCTGTAATGCCCAACTCTTCGATCCGCGATCTGAGTGTGGTCAGCGCCTGGGTCATGGTTTGTTTTTCAAAGGCTGCTTTGCCAGCCTCATCGTAGCTGAGTGTTGCCCGCAATAAATTACCGTGTTTATGTGTCTGGACGCTCAGGTGCTGAAACTGGGCCAGCAATGCCGTCTGTAACTGCTGCAATGCCGCTGCTCCCTGGGGGAGCGCCACCAACTCAAGACCTGCAACCAAACTGCGTTCAATACGCACGCCTTTTAATTTATCGCGGATGCGCTGAGACTTTGCTTCCAGCGCGATATTTTCCATGCGCTTTTCCAGTGCTTTGTCGGTATCGACTTTCAACACGAACAGCACCCCACCATTTAAATCCAGGCCCAGCTTAATGGGTGATAACCCCAGCCGTTGCAACCAATATGGCGCAGTGGCTTGTTCAACCACTTTTACAGACGCCTGATCCCGCAACGCCTCGGCCAACACCGCTTGTGCTGAGGCTGAGGCAGTCTGTGACGTTAACGTCACCAACGTTGGCTCGCCCGAAGCTATCTGTGCAACGCTAAAGCCGTGGCTTTGTAGCAGTTGCACGAGCGTGTCGGGACTGGGCAAGGTCTGCGCTTGTGGCAGCGCACTGATACTGAGTTGGGTTTTGTTTTGATATAAATTGGGCATAGCACACAGACCCAATACAAGGATCACAACCACCACCAACAACCGTTTGAGCCGCGCCGGCCAGGCCGCACTCGCAGCGTTCGTTCTTCTATTCATAATTAGACTCACTTATCGGTGAGCTGCACCGCTGAGCAGCTCACACTTTAGCTATTTACCTGATAAAACATGTCGCAGCCCAACCAGAGTTCTGGTCGCTGCGTATCGTGAGATCAGGTGCTCAGCTGATAAGTCAGTCTTGCACGGTAAGTTAAATTAGCAGGCTGGCAGTCATTAATAAGACCTGTGCGCATACGCGAGGCACACTGATGCCAGGGTCGTGTTAAAGGTTGGTGAATATATTGCTGGCTCACCCGGTACAAGTCGGGATCAGCAAAGACATAGAGCAGATCATAATCTGGCTGTTGGTCCGGATGCAGAAAGTAACTGGGATGCGTTAATCGGCTCTGTGACGGCAGTTGCGCGGGATAGCTTGCCGGTTGTGAATGCGACACCTCACTACCTGGCGCAGACAAGTGCTTTACCAGCGCAGTGTCGGTGGCTTTATGCCAGAGGTCATTGGTGTCAGGTTCGGTATCAACACTCACAGCCAGTGACAACACTGTCAATGAAACGTTCTGGGTTTGCCAATCTGCGGCCACGGCATCACGACTACCCATATTCAGTAGCGTACATAGTAGCAAAAGCGGCACTAAACACCGCAGTATTTTGGCAAATGTCTCATAACTCATGGGGTGAAGATATAGACGGCAAAACGGTTTTTCAATAGCCATCACAAAAAATGACCGTGATACCGGGCAAAGCATAGCAGCGTAAAATTGACGAGAAATTATGTTGCGCTTAATCTTAGTCAAAACCACCATGCACCATTCGATTACCCCCTGTTCTGCGCACGCATTTAGTACAAAAATATGCCCTACCAACGGCCCAAATAAATCACAGCTTTTAGCGTAACGATCTCATAAATATTATCGAAACAAAAAAGCCGCGACACTTTTTGGTATCGCGGCTTCAAACTTTTTATACGCTAATGAGCTTATTCAAACTCAATAGTGACAATCTGCTTCTGGCTTTGACCATTGCTACTAGTGTAAATGTAATAACTAAATGAGTCACTTGCGCCATTTGCACTGCCATTTGGTGTATAAATAAATTCACCAGAGTATTCACTGATGGCGACGTCGCCAAAGGCTGGCGCATCTGCCAACCCAAATGTCACCCCATTGCCACCTGGTAGCTTGCCAGCAAAAGTAGCATATTCAGTCGTTGTAAACTTAACATCAAGGCTGTTATCTACTTCAACCGCGCCAAAAATAGTACCGTTGTATCTATCAATCGCTTTATTTTTTCGGACATCTTGTTCGAAGTCGTGATACAAGAGTAAATCTTGTTGACAGCCTAGTGCCATTTCCTCTTTACAAGCATTTATCTCATCTTCAGATAGTGCACGAGTCCATATCGCAACATCGTCAATGTGACCTTTAAAGGTGTTTGTTGTTGTATCTGTCGAACTGTAAGCGCCAATACGAAGTGGTACGTGGTTGTTCAAGTTACGTTTTGTACCTAAACCACTGCTACCAACGTTCTTGCCGTCTAGATACATTGTCACTTTAGCGGCATTTTCCCAATCAACAACAACTGCAGCATGGTACCAGCGTCCGGTAGTAAGTTTTTGACCCGTCGCTTCATATCCTTTTTTGCCATTGTTGTACGCATCATGATTCCACGTTAAACGATTTCTTGTGTTAACACTCCACGTCCAGCCTTTATAACCATTGGCACCACCAATTTTTTTATTGAGGATAATGCGAGTTTGGTTGCCAGAACCTGGTTCTAAATAGATCCAAGCTTGTGCTGTGAAGTTGTCACCACCGAAGTCAAGTGAACCATCGACAGGGTCACCAAAGTCAACATAATCACCATTACCGTCAAACGTTAAATATGTATTATGCTTTTCAAGCTCTGGGCCGTTCACTAACGTCATCGTACTCTCGCCTGTTAGATCTTCTAATTCACCGTTAACCATACTGTCAAAGTGATAGTAAGAAACTAGGTTTGAGTTACTTAACGAAGCGCCTAAGTAACGATTTGCAGCGATAGACTCTTGTGATTTTGCGTAATCCCAAATACGAACTTCGTCAATATTCGCATCTAACTTCTTGCTAATACCATCGTTGCCAGAACCCCACACAAAGTAAACGTTACTATCTTTTGCAGCATCTATTTCAGAAATGATTAGTTCACCGTCTAAGTATACTGACAACTGCTGAGTCGGCTGATCATAACTCACAGCATAGTGCTGCCACTGACCAACAGTGATTGTTTTAGTCGACTTAAACGTGGTGTTTGTTGCTTTCACACGTAAACGACCATCAGAGAATATTCTCACCGCAGCCTTTGAAGAGTTTGCGTCTTCTGAGAAAGTGAATAAATTAGAGTTTTCCTCTGGATTCAACGAGTTCACTTTTACCCACGCTTCAATCGTGTATGAACTATTTGGATTAAAACCAGAGTCCATAGTTTGAACCATGCTCTGATCAGTACCGTTGATTACAATAGATTGGCCAAAACCGCTCATGATAGATAAGTCTTGATGATACGGGCTTTCAACAGGGCTCCACTCACTACACTCAGGGTTACCAAAATCAGTACCATCATGCGGGGTTACACAAAAAGCAACATAGCTATCAATGTCTTCCAATGACAAGGTGTATGATTGATAGAATTCACCCTCAATCACTTGCGCATCATCATTACTGCCGGTCGCAGAACGATACCACTGATAACGTGAGCTCTCTTC
This sequence comes from Pseudoalteromonas rubra, assembly GCF_005886805.2. Taxonomy (NCBI): domain Bacteria; kingdom Pseudomonadati; phylum Pseudomonadota; class Gammaproteobacteria; order Alteromonadales; family Pseudoalteromonadaceae; genus Pseudoalteromonas; species Pseudoalteromonas rubra. The sequence goes on along the minus strand of NZ_CP045429.1, from coordinate 482,824 downwards.
AATATCACTTTCATGATCAGTATAAGTGTATGACGCAGATACTGTAGATTTACCGATGAAATCGCCAGCTAATGTTACCTCAGAAGCCACTGGGGCATTGTTGCCATATGACAATACCGGTTCACCACATGCTGCACTGTTACTACATAAGTCAAATGATAACGCCGTTGTGAATGAGTTTTGCGCGATAGTGATTTCCGTTGGTCCACCAAAGTCTGTGGTGTCAAACTGGATCTCTTTCTCACTGTCTAACAATGGCCCGTAAGAACCTTTTTCAAACATCAAACCTTGGTTACCCATAGTGTAGATGTTATCTGCGGTACAAACGGCCTCTTGGACATTGTATTCAAACTCAAGCAATTTAAATGGCATTCTAAAGAATGCATTCATTTTTGTGTTGTTAACAAATTTTGATGCAGCATTGACGGTTAATGTCGCGTCAATCATACCGTCGTTATTAACGTCATGCGTAAGCTCTGGCGTAAAGGTAATGTCTTCTTCCGGGTCAAAGTAAACCTCAGTGCCATCTTCAAGAACTAAAATAGCCGTAGATTCAATGTTCAACTCAAAGTCTTGGTGTAAATCAAGCGCTGCACTTACAAAAGTATCAAGTGTACTGAATTTGTATCTGCGATATAAATCTTCACCAGCAGGTGCAAAATAGTTATCAATACATTGTTCAGACGTGCCTTCCATCGACTCCATGCCAGCTTGTGCGTGCCACTTAGTCCAGTTAGAGCCCCAGTAAATTTCTTCGGATACCCAGTCAGTTAAATCGTGACCAGCTAAGAAACGCAGCTTATCTACTTCTAAACCAATCGCTTTTTCAATCGCCTTTCTTGCGTTTGAAGGCACCTCAGCTAAAGAGTCACGTGTTAGATTCTTAATGAAATAGATGATCTGTTCATTCGTCATGTTTGCAGGAATGAAAGAGATTGTTGTGGCTGTTGGATCTGAGACATCAGTACTGATAATTTCAATACCATCAACTGCACCTTTGTGAGCATATACAACATCAATAATATCAACGCCATTAACAAAACTCGTACCATGAGTGATATTGTCACTAACACCTCTAGCGTGATCTTCCGCTGTAACAACAGATAACTCATAAAAGTTGTTTTCAATTAATGAAGTTATTTTCTCATCAGTCAACTCACGCGTTAAATCGTAAACTTCTACACCGTCTTCCAATTCATAGCAATCGGCACGATTAAGCGCATTGGCACAGTTGTCACCGTATACACCAAACGATTCTGAACCGACGACTTTCTCATAAGAAGCATAATCAATTTTGGTTTGACCATTTAGTTTTTCAAACAGCGCTGATTCATATTTAATTAAATAGTCTTCAAAAATTAACTCAGCAGAGATTTGCACACCAGGAGACGACGCAATGAAGTTTGCGTTTTCACCAACGGTAAACTTGGTTGCTAAATTAACCGGCTGACCTGCTGCAATTTCATCCGGGAATCGTAAATCCATCTCAAGAGGAATGTCAGCTTCAACCCATCCACCGAAAAGGTCCATGCCGCCCACGTAATGGATTTTACCATGTGATTCAATTCGAATAATCGCAGGATCATCCGGCAGATTTTCTTCTGGCACATTCCAAGTATGCTTCGTTTCAGTTGATGCCCACTGAGGAGAGCTCATACCTAATAATTCAAGTACAGTGTTATCACCCCAATAGCTACCTTCACCACTTACATCACCTTCCAACGTAATTTCCATTGAGTCCATATCTAATACGTCAACAGTAATCTGTGCGGTGTCAGTCGTATTGTATTGGTCATACACAATCACTTGTAATGTGTAAGTTGCGGTTTTTTCAAAATCTAAACGGGAGATAGTCGGGCTAATGCTTAATACACCTGTTTGTGCATCTAATACGAGGTCACCATCTTCATTACCGCTCAAGATTTGGAACGTAACGAAGTCACCAACATCATTTGCATCGGCTGCAAGTATGCCAATTCCTGTACCACTGGCAGCAATTTCACTGACAGTAAACGTTTGATCTTCTATCGTTGGGGCATTATTAACCGTAACTGTTAAACCATCTTGCACCAACATAGTCGCTGAGCCAGACGTAAATACTTTATAAGTTACATTATCGATAACTTGTGTTGTTTCAGAGTCAACCCATTGGTTATTTGCTGCACCAACATAGTCGTCGTTGTCACCTAAAATACGTAAGTTTGAGTTACTGCTCACGCTCTTATTAAGCGTAATTGAGTTAGCACCTGAACCACGGATATCAAATACTTCAACGTTACGAACACGAGAAGCTTGAGTTGCAAGGTCTAGATTAATACCTGAACCGTCAAATACTAATGTATCTGTGTTACCGCCTGCATCAATACGAGTGAAGGTGTTATCAGAAATGTAAATAGTATCTTCACCTGGACCTGCGTAAACGGCATCAGTGCCACCGTTAGTTCGAATGACGTCGTCACCTGTACCAGTGGCAATATTATCTGCAGAAGCAGTACCTGTGATTGTGTCGTTACCTTCAGTCCCCCAAAGAGTTACTAACTTGCCGTCACCATTTAGAACATACACAGCACCTGTGTTGTTTAAATTGTTTTTGTTCGCAGAAGGCGTACCAAATTGAATGTCTTTGATACCGTCGCCATTAATGTCACCTGCACTTGCAATGAATTGCCCAAGTTGCTCACCACCATTACCTTCAGAGTAAAAACCTTGTTGGGTTTCAATGATCTCACTAAGATAAACAGGCTCTGTACCTGCGCGGCCATAAACAGCGTATACACGACCCTTGTTGTCCTCTGCAAATGGGTCACCGATGATGATGTCATCAAAGCCGTCGCCATTTAAGTCGCCTGCACCACCGATTGAACCTAAAATAACTTGTAGGTCACTGTGGTCGATATTTGACGCGTCATTGTGAATTACAAAACCGCCATTGCCATTGGCAATATCCGCAAGATTGATTTCATCAGCAACGTCAACACCGCCAAATAAGATGTATGCACGAGGGTGTTCAATACCAGAGCAACACCCTGTGTCTGTCAATAATAATGCGATATCGTCAACACCATCTGCGTTTACGTCACCTACATGAGAAGTAGTAAATGAAGGAAGTGCATCAAGAGTTGCATCACCAAAATCGAAACCATAATTGCCGCTGCCTTGTGGCGTGATCTTGATGCCGTTGCCTGCGGACTTAATACTATTATATTTAACAGCCTCTCCGCCGATACGGCCATGAACAACATAACTTGTACCAGAGGTATCAACAAATAAACCGTGGCTAACAATAAAATCTGTTAAGCCATCGCTATTAAAGTCGCCCGTTGGTAAAACTTGTGCGCCATAATACCAGTCGCTAAATAACTTTCTGCTTGGACGCGTAATCGCAAAACCTTGCTCGTTGTAGTCAGTCGCAACGTTAGCTAACTGAACAACATTGTTGTCTTTTTTACCGTAAACAACATACGCTAGGTTTGGATCAGCTGTACCATCTTCAAGTAAATCTCTTAATGCAAAAGAGCCTGTACCCGCTAAGAAACGAGTAACCGTTTCACCAATAACAATATCACCCAGACCGTCACCGTTAACGTCACCAACAACTAACGTACCACCTGCATAATCTTCTGTGTATGCACCGTGAATAGCAAAGCCATAGTCGCTCCCGCCAGCATTCATATCAGATAATGGCACATAGTTAGTACCAGCTTTACCAAATACAACATATACTGAACCAGAGTTATCGCCATTAGTTCCCGCATAAGGAGCACCAACTACTACGTCTGATAATCCGTCACCGTTAATATCAACACCACCAGCAACAGCAAAACCTGCGTTGTCGCCAGACTCTGCCCCCATGATACCAAAACCGCGAGTACCACCGATCACTTCTGTTAGTGATGGGAATGTGCCCGTTGCATCACTGAACAGAACGTAAGCAGCACCATTATCTTCGTACATAAAGGTGCCGTCATTTCTATAAACATCTGCTTGTGGAGAGCCTACAATGATATCGTCGAAACCGTCACCGTTTACGTCTCCAGCAGGAGCTACTGACCAACCAGCCCAGTCATCCGCTGCCAGACCATCAATGGATTGCGCATTGTTGTTTAGTGAATCGTTAATGTCAGTAACATTAATCGTAACTGGCGTGTCATAATAATTACCCGCGCCATCTGTAGCTCGAACAGTCAGTGAATACTGGTTATTACCTAGTTCAAAATCTAATTGCGTTTGGTCAGCAACTTTAATTTCACCTTTAATCGGATCAACTGAGAATACCCCTGCGTCGTTACCAGACACGATAGAATATGTATAATGCTCAAGGGGGATATCCCAACGACCGGCTTCAAAAATTTGATAATGCAGTTCAAACTCGCCAAAACGATTTGGAACGATGTTCTCGTTATTTGAATGCAAGTAACCTTCTAGCATCATAGGTGCAACGAAATTTAAGCGCACAGCAGCGTCAAAAATCTGTTTGTCTTTACCAACCGCTTGAACGAATACAACCGGATTGTTATACGATTTTGAGAAAGTAATTGAGAATGGATTTTCGATGTCGTTATCATCAACCGTGATAACACCTGTTTCACCAACAATAGCCATCGTCTCAGTAAACAATAAACCTGTACCTTGTAATGCAAATACGTTTACGTTTTCCGCAGCGTGTGAAGCATCATCAAGATTATCAATATGAACTTTTACTTTATTTGCAGACAGTTCATCAATTGCCACGCCACTTTGCGAAGTGCCGTTGTACGTCGATAAAGAAGTTAAAATATTCGGAGTGTCTGTCATCGGCACGCTAAACGCGTGACCGTGGGTATTGTGTGTTACCGAAGTGCCTGTGCTTGACACGTCGATAGGCTTGTCGTTCCAAAAAGCTGAAATAGGCTCAGCAAATGCAATCCAACCTAGCGTTTCACCTTCACCAGTATCAAGGAAGCTTTGTATAACACTCGTGCCTTTTTTATCTAACTCTGATTCAAGCACCGCTTCAAAGCCAAGTGCAGTCACATTGTCTAAACGATGGCGCATTAACAAGCGATTATTGTTCTTGCTTGTTACGCCAGAATAAGAATAAGTACTTACTTCGTACTCTACCTGATAGTCACTGTTTGACTGGATCTGACCAAACACGATTGGTGCTTGTGTAAAGGTTGAAGTAAATGAAATGGGTTCAAACGCCTCACCATTTGTTACCCAGTTTTTTATCTCAGTTTTACCAACTTCTAAACGTACCTTTTTGTCTGATTCGCCATCAAGGAAGCTAACAGTACCAATGATCGTGTTCGCTTTAGTATTTTCATCAACATTTATTGTCAATGGGGCCGGCGTTGCCTGAACAAAGTTGGGAAAACTAGTCCCCACAGTCAGTAATGCCAAGTACAGTTTGTTCCGCATTATAGTATTCATACCCCTCTACCTAGTCGGTAAATACAGCTTAAGATATGAATTTATCTCACAAAAATGAGATTTAAATATGTATAAAATAAGGAAGTGTAGACGTTTCTCATTAGCTCTATGCTTCTTAAACATGTCTAAAAGCTAAAGTTAACCGAAGTAAAATAGTGGCATGTACCAGCACATTTTAACGTAATGTGTTGGCTTGCTAAGGCGTATAAATACCGAGAGGTTTTAAAAGCAGGTTAGCAAACGCTTGCAAGCACAAGCGTTTGCTAATATAAAAAAGGGTGAGTCAGCCTGTAAGCCGGGTTCTGTTCTCTCCCGAGGGAGATCGATAATCATTCGTCTAGGCCTAGCATTGCTGCTAGGCTCGAGCAACCTACCCGGTTCCCGTGCGGGCCACACGTTCTTATTAAAAAGATGGAACCCTATTTGGTCTTGCTCCGGGTGGAGTTTACCTTGCAACCAACTGTTACCAGTGGCCCGGTGCGCTCTTACCGCACCCTTTCACCCTTACCGGTTCCGAAGAACTTAGGCGGTCTTCTCTCTGCTGCACTTGTCGTAGGCTCACGCCCCCCAGCCGTTAGCTGGCACCCTGCCCAATGGAGCCCGGACTTTCCTCCCCCTGATCATTTTCGTCACAGGCAGCGATTATCCGGCTGACTCAGGCGGGCGATTATACGCACCTTTGCCATAAAACGCAGCATTAATTTGCGTTACTTACCATTATTCCCCTTCGCGCTCGGCGATAATGGCTTTATACAGGGCGTTTTTCTTCAATCCGAAGTACTCAGCGGCAATGCCGCAGGCTTTTTTCAACGGCATTTCCCCTTCCAGCAAGCCGATCAGTTGTTTGGCTTCCGGCGACATTTCGCTGCTCACCTGGGTTTTACCCGGCAGCATCAGTACCAGCTCGCCCCGCTGACGCTCAGGTTCGTTTTCAAGAAAAGCAATCAGCTCACACACTGGCCCACTGAAAAAGGTTTCATACGTTTTAGTCAGCTCTTTGGCGAACACTACCTGCTGCTGCTCACCCAGTGCTGTTTGCAAGTCAGCCAGACTGGCCATGATACGGTGGGTGCTTTCATACATAATGCTGGTGATGCCGGACTCATGTGCCTCTTTAAAGAAACTCTGGCGAGCCTGGCTTTTAGCAGGCGTAAAACCAACAAACTGGAAGCGATCCGTTGGCAAACCTGAGCAGCTCACTGCCGCAATTGCAGCACAGGCGCCAGGCACAGGGGTAACCTGAGCGCCGGCTTCACGACATAAGTTCACCACTGCATAGCCAGGGTCGCTGATCAGCGGTGTGCCAGCGTCAGATACCAGCGCGATGTCCATGCCCTGCTCCAGCCAATCCAGAACCTGCTGCGCTTTTTGTTTCTCGTTGTGGTCGTGCAAAGCAAAGGTTTTTGCTTTTATGCTGAAATGACTCAATAATTTACCTGTGTGACGCGTGTCCTCGGCAGCCACTAAATCGACGTCTGCCAGCACTTTCAGCGCACGTTCACTGATGTCTTCTAAATTGCCTATGGGTGTGGCAACGATATACAAGGTGCCAATTTTGTCTGAGATTTCGGCATTTGTCATTGAGCTCTCCAGGGTCAGTCAGTAAGATATCCACAAACAAAAGGTATGAGTATAGGTTTGCGAGTGAGACTGAAAAATATAAGTCTAGTGATTGCGGTATTGTCAGGGTTATCGGCCTGCGGCACAACCCCTAAAACGGCATCAACGCAAGACAAACAGACATTGGCCACAGCCTCTACCGCACCAGCTGAACAACTGGATGCGCAAGGTCTGTTCGATAAGGCCAGCAGCAAACAAGGCGCTAGTAAAATCCAGTTGCTCTATCTGGCAAGGCAAGCCGCCATTGACGAGCAAAACTGGTCCATTCTGGAACAGGCTTGTAGCGAACTTGAAAGCAAAGCCAGTGTCGATCATGTACAAAACAAGCTGTATACCGCGTTGGCCCGACAACAACAGCAGAAATTCAGCAGCGCGCTGGCCTTACTGCAAACGTTAGAGAGCAAATTAAAACTGCCAGAACATCAGGCCTGGCATCAGTATTTAATGGGCAGCGTGTATGCCGCCCAGCAGTTGCCCAAAAAAGCACTGGTCCATTATTTTAAAAGTGCCGACCTGGCCAACAAACACCAAGTGTCGATTGCCGGTCTGAATCAGGACATCTGGCAGGCATTGCAGCAGTTGTCCTCCTATGCGCTGGAGCGCTTCGATCGCGGCACGGTTATCCAACAAGGCTGGGTTAAACTGGCCAAATATCATCAGATCTACCTCGGGTCGACGGTACAACTTCATCAGGCGTTAAATAACTGGCAACGCCGATATACCAGTCATCCGGGCAGTGAGATTATCCCCACTGAGGTAAAAACCACGCTGGACCTCGCGCCCTATAACGTGACCCGCATCGCGGTTTTATTACCAACCTCTGGCAGCAGTGAACGCCTGGGCAGAGCCCTCAAAAATGGCTTCCTGGCCGCAATGGACAACAACCGGGTTGAAGAAATTTTCTTTATTGATGAAACGCTGGATGTTGCACAAATTGATAAAGAGCTGCAACAAAGTCAGGCTGAATTTGTCATTGGTCCGTTACTCAAAAGCAATGTAGAAAAGCTCACCGCCAGTACATATTTAACAACCACACCTGCCCTGTTTTTAAATACCCTGGATACCGCTTCACAGGCCGGGAATCCAGACCATTATTACTTTGCGCTGGACCCCGAGCATGAAGTTGAGCAGGCCATGGTGCACTTTCTCGCCAAAGGCTATCAAAAGCCGATGCTACTGGCGCCCGATACTGCATCTGGTAAACGCCTGATCAGCCACTTTGAAACCCAGTGGCAGCGTTATAGCGAAACCCGCCCGGAAGTCGGCTTTTACTCAGACAGTGAAAACATGGCCGAAGTGGTTGGCCAACTGCTTGAAGTAGACAGCTCAAAACAGCGGATCAACACCATCAAACGTATGTTTCGCAAAGAGCTGGAAAGCGAGACCCGCTCGCGTCGTGATATAGATGCCATCTATATCTTAGGGGATGCCATTGAAACCCGCTTACTCAAGCCTTATCTGGACGTCAATGTCAGTACCTTTGCCGATCGTATTCCGCTCTATGCCAGCTCGCGGAGTTACAGCAAGCAGATAGACAAAACAGACAAAGGGGATCTTGAAGGGCTATTTTTCACTGAAGTACCCTGGATGCTGCCCGGTGCGGTAAAGTTGCAAAACTTGCGCGAACAACACTCTGTCTTATGGCCGGAACAATCAGACATTGAGCAACGCCTGTTTGCCATGGCCTATGATGCCCTAAACCTGCTCCCTGAAATTAAGCAGCTGAGTAAAATACCAGGCAAAGAATTTGACGGCCTGACTGGCGCACTCACCATCAAAGAAGCGAACCGGATTGATCGTCAGCTGAGCTGGGCACAATATCACAAAAAGCAGATCAGACTGGTGAGCCTGGACCAGCGCCCACCTACGCCGCTGTTTATGAAACAGCTGTATGACAATTATCAGGCACAGCAGTAAACGATGTTTGGCAACCTGTTCAGTCATAGCCGAGAAAAAGGCCAACACTATGAAAAGGTTGCTGAAACTTATCTTAAAAAGCAGGGTCTTAAAGCCATAACGCGTAATTATTTATGCCGCTATGGTGAAATAGACCTGATCATGAAAGAAGGCGATACCTGGGTGTTCGTCGAAGTAAAATTCCGCCGTGGCGGAGGCTTTGGTGGCGCAATACAGGCGCTGAGTCAAAGTAAGTTACAAAAATTGCGTCGCAGTATATATAATTACCTGCAACAATCTGCTTTGCACAATGTCCCTGTCCGAATCGACTTTGTAGCAATTCAAGGCGATATAAACCCAGATATCCGATGGATTAGAAATATAACTTAGTATGCAAGAATCAATTAAAGAGATCTTTACCGAAAGTATTCAAGCACAAATTGCCGCAGGTGAAGCGCTCCCTGAGGTACTTGAATCAACGGCTTATGCAATTGCACAGTGCCTCATCAACGGCAATAAACTGATCTGTTGTGGCGTACCAAGCTGCCACATGATGGCGGAACACTTCAGCAATCTGTTGGTGAATTACTTTGAGACTGAGCGCCCGTGTCTGCCTGCACTGACCCTGAGCCAGACTCAGATCAACCTCAGCAACAACGACGAGAACCAGGGATCAGATTATTTTGCCCGCCAGGTTCGCGCTATCTCAAATGAAAATGATCTATTGTTTGTTGTGGCCATCGACGGACATGAAAAGAGTGTGATCAGTGCGGTAGAGGCAGCGCTGACCAATGATCTCAATGTCATTGCGCTGATCGGCGATGATGGTGGCGAGCTAACGGGACTGCTGGGACCCAATGACGTAGAAATACGCGTACCCAGTAAACGTGCCAGCCGCATTCTCGAGACCCATTTATTTACCGTACACTGCCTGAGCCAGTTAATCGACAATATTCTCTTCCCACAGGACGCATAAAAGATGTTAAAACGACCTGCACTGATACTTTGCTCCGTGTTACTGATCCAGGGCTGCGCAGCCGCGGTTGTGGCCGGTACCGCTGGCGCTGTCACGTCAGCCAATGACAGACGAACACTGGGCTCACAAATTGATGATAACAATATCGAGATCAAAGGAACCCTGGCACTTAAGCGCATTCCGGCACTGGCTAACCACGCTAATATTAGCCTGGTGAGTGTCAACGGCCACGTACTGATGGTGGGCCAGGTGAGCACCACAGAAATGAAACAGCAAGCTCACAGCACCCTGCAAGGTGTTCAGGGCATTAAGCAGATTTACAATCAGCTGCGGATCGGCAGCAACATTGGTATCACCACTCAGACAAATGACAGCTGGTTAACCACTAAGGTAAAAACCAAGTTGATTGCCGACGATCACATAGATGGCAGCAATATTAAAGTAGTTACCGAAAACAGCGAAGTCTTTCTGATGGGCCTGGTCAATCAAACAGAAGCCGAACGGGCCGTTGATATTGCACGCAATGTGCACGGGGTGCTGAAAGTCGTGAAGGCTTTTGAAATCTTATAGGAAATAAATAATAAAAAACCTGCCCTATGGCAGGTTTTTTTATGATTTGACGTGCTACTTTATCACTCTCAGATGCGAGGTTTTCTTCGCCTTTTCAGGCGTTTCTTTATCGGCTGAAGTGGCTTCAACTGACTCCTCACGCTCTTCTGTAAGAGTCTGATCATCGCCTTCTGAGAGCATATCATCCTGCGGATGTTCCGGCTCAGAGAATATCGTACCTTCCCCATTCTCACGCGCATAAATTGCCAGCACAGCACCAATTGGTACATAAACCTGCATGGGCTGACCAGAGAAACGCGCATTGAAGCTCAGTGCGTCATTGTCCATTAAAAAGTTAGCAGCTGCTGAAGGGCTAACATTCAGCACTATCTGCCCCTGCTGAACAAACTGACGTGGTACCTCAACCGTCGGAAACTCAGCATCAACCACAATATGGGGTGTACACTGGTTATCGACAATCCAGTCGTAGAAAGCACGTAATAGGTAGGGGCGATTTGAAGTCATTAGCTGCGGATCTCTCGCTCAGCTTCAGTTAAAGAAGCCTGGAATGAATCGCGCTCGAATAAACGCAGCATGTACTCTTTCAGCTCTTTTGCACCAGCACCCGACAGGTCGATGCCAAGCTGTGGCAAACGCCATAATAGAGGTGCCAGGTAACAATCCACCAGGCTGAACTCTTCACTCATGAAGTAAGGTGCTTCACTGAAGATAGGTGCGATTGCAAGTAACGCTTCTGTCAGCTCTTTGCGTGCCTGTTCAGCATCTGCGCCACCTTGCGCAATCTTTTCTGCAAGGCTATACCAGTCTGTTTCGATACGGTGCATCATTAGACGGCTGCGACCACGCATAACAGGGTAGACAGGCATTAATGGAGGATGAGGGAAACGCTCATCTAGGTATTCCATTATGATATTTGCCTGATACAGGCCTAATTCTCTGTCGATCAGAGTGGGAACTGTACCATAAGGGTTAATCTCATGTAGTGCCTCTGGCAAGTTGTCCTTTTCGGCCAGATGAATATCGACACTTACCCCTTTCTCGGCCAATACGATACGAACCTGATGGCTGTACATACAGTTTGCACCGGAGAAAAGAGTCATAACAGGGCGCTTATTGGCAGCAACGGCCATGCCTACCTCCATAAATTAATGACAAAGTAATAAAATCACTTTAATACCAATTTTATGTAATAAAATCGATAAAAACAGCAATAGGGGCTTAAGCCCCTATTGCATCAATTGCTGGTAAATGTCCAGATTAATGGACATCTCTCCAGTATTCTTTCTTCAGCAGGAATGCCAGAATGAAGAAGATAACCAGGAAGCCAAGTACTTTAATACCCATTGCTTCTGATTGAAGGCGTGAAGGCTCACCAACATAGGCCATGAAGTTAGTCAGGTCACGAACGGCCTGATCATATTCATCTGAGCTTAGCTCACCTGAACCATCTGTTGAGATGCTTTTCACTTTCTGAACGACTACGCCGTTCTCTTCTACTTCTTCAAATTCCGCAGTAGGCACACCTTGTAACTCTTGCAGTACGTGTGGCATACCAACCAGTGGGAACACTGAGTTGTTCACACCAAACGGACGGCTTTCGTCAACGTAGAATGACTTCAGATAAGTATAGATCCAGTCAGCACCACGTACACGAGCAACCAAAGTGAGATCTGGTGGCGCAGCACCAAACCATTTTGCTGCGTCATCTGTATCCATGGCATTCAGAATGTGACCACCCACTTTTGAACCATCAAAAATTAGGGTCTCTTTACCAATATCAACCGGGATACCGATGTCACGGAAAGTACGCTCATAACGCTGATACTGCATCTGGTGACAACCCAAGCAGTAGTTCATGAACAACTTAGCACCGCGTTGCAAAGACGCATTATCAGTCAGGTCATGGTTCGACTCCAGTAAAGGAACCGACGGACCGGCTGCCATTGCAAAGGTAGGCAGCAATGCGAATAAACCAATTAGTAGCTTTTTCATCATTTCGTCAACCTCGTAGGCAATGGCTTAGTAGTTTCATTCTTCGAGTACACAAACAGCAGTACGAAGAACATGAAGTAAGTTACGGTACAAATTTGCGACAGAATTGTTGAAGTCACTGTCTGCGGTGTTGCACCAGCCCAACCCAGGATGAAGAAGGTAACAACGAACTGAGCAATGTTCAGTTTGTGGATACCACTACGGTAGCGGATTGAACGAACCTTACCACGGTCTAGCCAAGGCAGTAATGCCAGCATCACGATAGACACACCCATCGCAATAACACCCAGCAGCTTATCAGGGATTGCACGCAGGATGGCGTAGAAAGGCGTGAAGTACCATACTGGGAAAATATGCTCTGGTGTTTTCAGCGGGTTAGCCGCTTCAAAGTTAGGCGCTTCTAAGAAGAAACCGTTCATTTCTGGCATGAAGAATACTACCCAGCAGAACAGAATTAAGAAACCAGCCACACCCAGAATATCTTTAACGGTATAATACGGGTGGAAAGGGATCGCATCAACGATGTCTTTCTTACTTGTATAGTACTCGTGGAACTTGAATTTAGGCTTGTCTTCTTCAGCAACAGTGCCTTTTTTACGCTTGATGTCGATACCGTCAGGGTTATTTGAACCCACTTCGTGTAGCGCAACAATGTGCAGGAATACCAGGATAACCAGTACCAGAGGCAGTGCAATTACGTGCAATGCAAAGAAACGGTTCAGAGTAGCACCTGAGATTACGTAGTCACCACGGATCCACAACGTCAGGTCTTCACCAATAACTGGGATTGCACCAAACAGTGAAATAATTACCTGAGCACCCCAGAATGACATCTGGCCCCAAGGTAACAGGTAACCCATGAATGCTTCAGCCATCAACGCCAGGAAGATAAGCATACCGAAGACCCACAGCAACTCACGCGGCTTCTGATAAGAGCCGTAGATCATGCCACGGAACATGTGCAAATAGACAACGACGAAGAATGCCGACGCCCCTGTCGAGTGCAAGTAACGAAGTAACCAACCGTACTCTACATCACGCATGATGTATTCAATTGACGCAAACGCGCCTTCGCCTGAAGGAACATAGTTCATAGTCAACCAGATACCCGTCAGGATCTGGTTTACCAGTACCAGGATAGCCAGTGAGCCAAACAGATACCAGAAGTTAAAGTTCTTAGGTGCTGGGTATTGCGCGATATGCATATTCCAGACACGAGTCATTGGAATACGATCGTCAATCCAGTTCATCACAGCGCCGATTGCGCCTGGCTTATCAACCTTCGCAGTCATTATGCAACCCCTTCTTCTTCACCTACCAAAATGGTAGTGTCGTCAATAAAGGTATAAGGTGGGATCTCCAGGTTCAGAGGAGCTGGTACAGCCTGGAATACCCGGCCGGCCATATCAAACTTAGAACCGTGACAAGGACAGAAGAAGCCGTGCTCCGTTCCTTCAACCTTCTCACCAAAACCACCATTGAGGAACGACGGAGAACAACCTAAGTGAGTACAAATACCGACTGCGACAAAAATCTCAGGGCGCTTAGAACGATGAGGGTTTTTGGCAGAGTCGAGCTGTTGTGGCTCTTCTGAGTTAGGATCACGAAGGTTTCCTTCGTGTTTTTTCATTTCATCCAACATCGTAGGCGTACGATACACAACCCATACAGGTTTGCCTCGCCACTCAACACGAATCAATTGTCCAGGCTCAAGCTTGCTGATATCTACTTCTACAGGCGCACCTGCAGATTTAGCTCGCTCACTCGGATTCCAAGACGCAATAAAAGGAACAGCAGCTCCAACCGCACCAACGCCACCTACGACAGAGGTAGCGATAGTTAAGAAGCGACGTCGGCTGTTGTCTACAGGCGCATTGCTCATCCACTTATCTCCACTATGAATCTCAACACTTGCTATATTGAGAACATCAGTTACAGCAGGTTAATTTTAAGAAACTACAAAATAGACGCGATCATAAATAAATCCCTTGATTAAAACAAGGTTATTCCAGCACCATGCCCGAATAAACCCACGAATATTAGGGGATTGGTTACTTCGAGCATGAAGCCGATTTACTATGGTAAAACGTCATACGCGACCTTTCACTGACTAAGATCAAGCTCAGCAGGCGAGCTATCAAAATTTAACCAGTGTTTTCGCGACTCATTACTTGCCCCGCAATTGTAGCAAAAAAATGCGCTGAGATATCGTCCGAACTCGACTAATTATTATAATTATTGAACTTTTTTGACCATAAATTTGGCCGAAGGATTAAACGTGGCATTGAGAAGGAAAATGGACAGCAAAAATTGCGAAGATTTATGACTGCAAAAAACAAAAAACCCAGCACGAGGCTGGGTTTTTGCAATTCTGAAACGTAATAAATTAACGTTTTGAGAACTGAGTCTTCTTACGTGCTTTCTTAAGACCAACTTTCTTACGCTCAACTTGACGAGCATCGCGAGTAACAAAGCCAGCTTTACGTAGAGAAGGACGTAGTGACTCGTCAAACTCCATTAGTGCACGAGTGATACCGTGACGGATAGCACCAGCTTGACCAGTCATACCACCACCTGCAACAGTGATGTATAGGTCAAACTTTTCTGTCATTTCAACTAGCTCTAGAGGCTGACGAACAACCATGCGAGAAGTTTCACGACCGAAGTACTCTTCGATAGAACGCTGATTAATTACGATGTTGCCAGTGCCTGGGCGTAGGAATACGCGAGCACTTGAACTTTTACGACGACCTGTACCGTAGTATTGATTTGCCATGAGTAGTGCTCCTTAAATGTCTAGAACCTGAGGCTGTTGAGCCGCGTGGTTATGCTCGTTACCAGCGTAAACTTTCAGTTTACGGAACATTTCACGACCCAGAGGACCGCGAGGTAACATGCCTTTAACTGCTTTTTCGATGATCATTTCAGGCTTTTTAGCTTGAAGTTTTTCGAAGTTTACAGATTTAAGGCCACCTGGGTAACCAGAGTGTGCATAGTACATTTTGTCCTGAGCTTTGTTACCAGTTACAGTAACTTTCTCAGCGTTGATAACGATGATGTAATCACCAGTGTCAACATGTGGAGTGTACTCAGCTTTATGCTTACCGCGTAGGCGAGAAGCGATTTCAGTAGCAATGCGACCTAAAGTTTTACCTTCAGCGTCAACTACGTACCAGTCACGTTTTACAGTTTCTGGTTTAGCAACAAACGTTTTCATTATAAAAATCCAAAGTTTTCAGTTAAAACCACAGGTAGTCCGAATGACTACCGCTCTACTTTTTGGTGCTTTAACCCCTTCGAGTTTAAGACTTTTTTGCCGCTCAAGTCAGTGGCTAAGCCGACGAGGGCAATAGTAACGCAACGTGGCAGGCCGCGGATTATAGCAAGGGTTTTGCCACGATGCTAGGGGATGGCTGTTTTTTCCACAAAAAACATGCCATTCTCTGAAATGAGTGTGAACCTCACGGTATTAGGGCCTTAAGCAAGGTGCTCGCGGGCGAGATACTCCAGCGATTGCATTTCCTGTAAACGGCTGATGCAACGCTTAAACTCAAAGTTCAGTGTTCCGTCGGTGTATAATTCTGTGATGGGTGCCTCTGCAGAAATAATCAGCGTCACGTTGCGCTCATAGAATTCATCCACCAGCGCAATAAAACGCCTTGCCGCATCATCGTTGTTCTGCCCCATCTGTTTAACATCAGACAAGATAACGGTGTTATACAGGCGACTGATCTCCATATAATCCACCTGAGAGCGCGCCGTTTCGCACAGCGCACTAAAATCGAACATCACAATGCAATCAGACACTTTACGGGTCTGGATCAGACGCCCTTCAATCTCAATCGGCTCGTCCAGTTTGCCTGGTTCAGGCGACAATTTATCGAAATACTCAAACAGGTTATCGTCGGCTTCTTTACCCAGCGGACTGTGAAAGATTTCGGCTTGCTCCAGGGTTCGCAAACGGTAATCGATCCCCGAATCCACATTGACCACTTCCGTATTCTCATTCACCAGCGCAATTGCCGGTAAAAAGCGTGCACGTTGCAAGCCATTGCGGTACAGCTCATCAGGAATGATATTGGACGTCGCAACCAGCACAATACCACGCTCAAACAGCGCTTCCATTAAGCCACCGAGCAACATGGCATCGGTAATGTCCTGAACAAAAAACTCATCGAAACAGATGATATCGGTTTCAGCTTTAAAAATGTCTGCCACCACTTCAAGTGGGTTTTTCACTTCTTTGAGTTTCTTAAGTTCATCATGAACACGATGCATAAAGCGGTGAAAATGGACCCGCATCTTGCGCTCAGTCGGTAAAGCCTCATAAAACGTATCAACCAGATAGGTTTTCCCGCGCCCTACGCCGCCCCAGAAATATAACCCTTTGACTTTGGGCTGTTGTGTCTTTTTCAGTCCAAACAGGCTGCCCAGCAGGCTTTTTTTGACCGGCACCTGATTGACCAGATCATCATAAAGTCTTTGCAGGTGCCGGACGGCATTTTCCTGCGCGCTGTCGTGGTGAAAATCATCACGCTGTAAGTCTTGTTGGTACTTTTCCCAGGGCGTCATCATCTTTTTTATTGTCGAAGAGCAGTTTTATTTGCCCGCTATATTAACACGCATCGAAACTCAGCGTATATTTAAGCTATCTAAGTCGATTATTTTTTTGCATTCGGTGCGCCACTTAGTCGCATCATCAACAGGAGTATTTTATGACGACAATCGCCTGGTTCGGGATCCTTGTACTCGTTGCAGTGGCCGCATTTATTGCCGGTACGCAATTGACTAAAAAACGCTTCAAGCACGACGAGCTGGAACAAAAAGCGCAAGAAGCACAGCATGCACTGGAACAGTATCGTCAGGATGTCAGCGATCATCTTGCAGACAGCAAAAAGCTGATGGCTAAACTGGAAGAAAACTACACCCTGCTGAACCGTCACTTTGAAGACGGTAAACAGCTCCTTAGCCAGGAAAAATCAGCGCCAAGTGAACCTTTCTTCTCGAAAGAGACCACCGAGCAACTCCACGCTTCATTACACATGCGAGGCGAGAAACGTCGTGCCAATGAGCAAACACACGATGCCCCGCCAAGTGATTATGTTGAAGGAGAAAGCGGCCTGTTCAAAGGAGAAGGGTCACAAAGTGAGCAATTAAAAGCCTCTTGATGAACTTTTTTTTGACCCCATAGTCAGTAGAAATAGCAATTGAATAATGGGAGATGCGCAAAGGCGCATCGCCCAACGGACTAACGCTGTTTCCAGGAGAATTCCACGACTATGAAACTGAAATTATCATTACTTACCGCAGCGCTACTTTCTTCAAGCTTATTTTTATTACCAGAAACCGCTCATGCGCGCCTGCCGGTGGCCGTTGATGGCCAACAGCTGCCAACGCTGGCTCCAATGCTGGAAAAGGTCACCCCTGGGGTGGTCAGCATCCAGGTCTCTGGTGCCAAAGAAGTACGCCGACGCGTTGATCCATTTGATTTCTTTTTTGGTAACCCTGCCCCGCGCTCTCAAAAGCGTCCCTTCAGTGGCCTGGGCTCCGGCGTCATCATAGATGCAGATGAAGGGTATGTGGTTACCAACAACCATGTTATCGACGAAGCAGACAATATCGTGGTCACCCTCAAAGATGGCCGAGAGTTTAAAGCAGAGCTGGTTGGTACAGACAAAGAATCAGATATTGCATTATTACAAATTGAAGGTGAAGATCTCACCGAAGTGAAGCTGGCAGACTCTGACAAGCTCAGAGTCGGTGACTTCTCAGTAGCTATTGGTAACCCATTTGGCCTCAGCCACACCGTGACCTCAGGCATCGTCAGTGCCCTGGGCCGCAGTGGACTGAACATCGAAGGGTACGAAGACTTTATTCAGACCGATGCCGCCATTAACCAGGGCAACTCAGGTGGCGCACTGGTTAATTTGCGTGGAGAACTCATTGGTATTAATACCGCAATCCTGGGTGCCTCAGGCGGGAATGTCGGCATCGGCTTTGCTATTCCTTCAAATATGATGAAAAACCTGGTCGACCAAATTATTGAATATGGTCAGGTACGTCGTGGCTCACTGGGGATCCGAGGCCGAACCCTGGACGCAGGCCTGGCAAAAGCACAAGGCTTTGATGTCAAACAAGGTGCCTTTGTTCAGGAGGTCGTTAAAGACTCAGCCGCAGATGAAGCGGGCATTAAAGCCAATGACGTGATCATCGCCCTTAATGGCGACAAGATTGAGAGCTTTGAAGAGCTGCGCGGCAAGATTGCCACCCTCGGCGAAGGTAAAAAAGTCAAGATTGACGTCTATCGTGATGGCGATACCCGAACGCTTAAGGTTGAATTAAAAGGTCAGAGTGAACAACGCGCCGAAGCCGACCGTATCCACCCAAGCCTGCAAGGCGCCGTGCTGGAAAGCGGTGAACGTAATGGTAATCAGGGCATAGTCGTTGTCTCTGTCGAAGAGCGCTCACCTGCCGCCCGAGTGGGTCTGCAAGAAGGCGATGTCATTATGCAGGTTAACCGCCAACGTGTTGCCTCAGTGCGGGATATGAAGCGCCTGATTGACGACATTCAGGGCAATATTGTACTGGGCATTAAACGCGGGCGTGATTCAGTATTTTACCTTATTCAGTAATGTACTGATCCCATCCCCTTCACCACATGTAACAAAAAACACAGCGGCACTTGTCGCTGTGTTTTTATTTTTCCGCCGCAGTAAACAATCCACCTTTAGGCGACAAAAGCGTGATGGTAGGTCCCCGGCAATTTTCTATTCGTTTGTTCTGATGAGTGATTTTTATACATTTGATGATCGTCTTAGGCCTCCAATCAACGATTGTATTAATGCAGATTGCTGTTAATTATGCCATTATTACCCTCTACACAGATAACTAGATAAAAAATAACCGTGTTCAAATTACTCAAGCTCATTCTTCCACCTGTCTTGGTCGGTTTAGGCCTGGCATTGATTATCATCTGGTTCACGCCCGAGTTGCGCCAGAATGCTCTGCGCCTTGACCTTAACGGTCATTACACAGCGCAGCATATGAGCTTTGCATCCGGTGTGAATCGCGCAGCCCCGGCCGTGGTATCGATTTTTTCTGAAAGCTTCAGTAATCAACCAAGATTCAAACGGCAAAATACCGTCCAGGAGCTTGGCTCTGGCGTGATCATGAGCCGAGAAGGCTATATCCTGACTAACTATCACGTTGTAAATAATGCTGATCAAATCATTGTGTTGCTGCCGGATGGGCGTTTATTCAACGAGGTACAACTGGTCGGGTATGACACTATTACAGACCTCGCGCTGTTAAAAATTAAGGCTGAGCACTTACCCGTTATCCCGGTTGACGATGCTTTTACCCCGCAAGTCGGAGATGTTGTTTTGGCCATCGGTAACCCGTTAAACTTGGGACAAACCATCACTCAGGGGATCATCAGTGCCACCGGTAAGCAAACCCTGACTGACAGCCAGTACAACAGCCTGCTACAAATGGATGCGGCGGTAAACATGGGCAACTCAGGTGGGGCACTGGTCAACTCCAATGGCGATCTAGTCGGGATCACATCTGCACAATTCAGAGCCCGATACAATATCGATATTCAGGGCATTTCGTTTGCCGTGCCTTACTCGCTGGCCAAAGATGTGATGGCTAAACTGATCAAAGATGGCCGGGTTATCCGTGGCTACCTGGGCTTCAGAGGCACACCAGTCGATAATACAGGTCAGGAAGTAACGAATGTCTACACCACTATTGTGGGTTTACGGATCAGCGACTTGGACCCGCTGGGCCCAGCCTGGCAAGCCGGTATGAAAGAAAATGACATAGTCACAAAAGTGGCAGGTGAGCCCGTTAAAAACCCGCAGCAGACTTTGCGTAAAATAGGCAACACAGCACCAGGCACACAACTGGAATTTGAAGTGTATCGGGGCAATCGTCACCTCACCTTCATGGTGGAAGTAGCTGAACTGGAAACCCCAATTTATTAGTCCTTAAACCAATTTTAAGGCAACAAAAAAAGCGAGCATTGCTCGCTTTTTTTAGCATACCTGTTCAGCCTAATTATGGCGTCGCTTTATCTTAGCACCCAGTTGACTGAGTTTATCTTCAATGCGTTGATAACCGCGGTCAACATGATAAATACGGTCAACCACTGTTTCACCTTCGGCCACGATCCCGGTTAAGATCAAACTGGCCGACGCCCGCAGATCGGTCGCCATCACCTGTGCACCAGACAAAAACGCCGTCTCACCACAATACGCAGTATTACCTTCAAGGCGAATATTGGCCCCCATACGTTGCAGTTCAGGGACATGCATAAAGCGATTTTCAAAGATGGTTTCAGTGATGGTTGCACTGCCATTTGCGACCACATTCAGCGCGGTAAACTGCGCCTGCATATCGGTTGGAAAACCCGGATGAGGCATGGTTTTGATATTCACCCCCTGCAATTCCCGGCCACGCATACTGACAAAAATACTGTCTTGTGATACCTCAACCAATGCATTGGCATCGCGCAATTTATCCAGCACAGGTTCCAAGCTGTGGTAGTCGGTGTTTTTACACAGTACTTCACCCTGACTCATCGCCGCCGCCACCAAAAAGGTACCAGTCTCGATTCTGTCAGGAAGGATCTTGTGTTCACACCCTTGCAGGGCTTCTACCCCTTCGACTTCGATCCGACTCGTACCGGCACCAGAAATCTTGGCCCCCATGGCAACCAGACACTCAGCCAAATTGACAATTTCAGGCTCGCGCGCGGCGTTTTCCAGTACCGTTTTACCCTCAGCCAGTGTTGCTGCCATTAAGAGGTTTTCAGTCGCACCAACTGATACGGTTTCCATGAAGACTTCAGCACCATGCAAGCGCTCACCTTGTGCGATATGCGCATTGATATAGCCATTCTCAACACGAATAGTCGCGCCCATTTTTTCCAGTCCGGCGATGTGTAAATCCACAGGCCGTGCACCAATAGCACACCCCCCCGGTAATGACACTTGCGCCTTCCCAAACCGAGCAAGGAGTGGACCCAGGGCCAGCACGGATGCCCGCATCTGCTTAACTAATTCGTAAGGAGCCAGTACTTTATCGACTTTGGCACCATCAATTTCCAACAACTGACCGCGCCAGTTTACCTCAGCCCCTAAGGTGCGCAGCAAGGCTTCTGTAGTCCCTATATCCCTGAGTCTGGGTACATTACTGAATGTGCTTTTTCCATCGGCCAGAATCGCCGCAAAGAGAATTGGCAGGGCTGCATTTTTGGCCCCGGAAATAGTGACTTCACCGTTTAAAGTGGTGCCACCTTGGATAACAAACTGATCCATTGTGGCTCCAGATTATTGAGGTAAGATAAATTTGCGCTCGCGTTGCCACTCAGTTGGCGTAAAGGCCTTAATACTGACGGCATGAATAGTGCCGTCTTTAATCACTTCCATCAGCGGGGCGTAGACCATTTGCTCGCGCTTAACTCGGCGCAAATCTTCAAAGCAGCCGCCAACCGCGATCACTTCATAATGACTGCCTTCTGATTTAACTTTGACTTCGTCAAGTTCCAGCGCTTCTTGTAGTAAAGCTTCGACTTGGTTTGTTTCCATTGGACTCACTCAAATAGGTTGCTGACCTGTCCCAGCGCCATCAGATTTTGTAGCTGGTCAGGCACGTTTTTTAACTCAAGACGCACGTCTTGCTGTTTTAATTTGCCTAAAGAGTGAATTAACCAAGCTAAGCCCGCGGTGTCAACCCTGGATACCTCAGAAAGGTCAAAATACAGGACTGACTGCGCATTTTCTAACAACTGGTTAAGAAGCGATTCATTTGTCAGGCTATCTCGTGTGAGTTCACCGACCACCGCGACTGTGTCAGCCGCGGGTTTATTAAATTGCAAATTAGGCATTGCCGTCGTCACCTCGAAACTGCACAGGCAGCTTGCTTTTCTTGTCCAGTAACTCAATCACACGCACAATGCCCTGCTGGCGCAAAATGCCATGCAGTTCAGATTGCTTTGCGTCAAGCAGACTGATCCCTTCTGCCATCATGTCAAAGGCACGCCACTCTCCATTACTGTCGCGACGCACTTTGAAATCAATTTTAATATCCGGTTTACCCGCTTCAATTATCTTAGTTTTAACTATGGCGATTTTATCACCATCGGCATCGCGAGCCGGTTCAAACTCAACCTTCTGATCTGTGTACTGAGTAAACACCCCTGCATAAGTCGCAACCAGATAAGACTTAAACACGTCGATAAACGTACGGATGTGCTCGATTGCCTGGCGTTTCTCTTCTTTGTCCTCAATGTTACGGACTTTCTGGATGTGGCTGCCCAGTACGCGATAAGCGGCATATTTGTAGTCGATATAAGGCAGTAGCTCTTCTTCCACAATCACGCGCAGGTGTTCTTTGTCCTGCTCAATCTTATTCTGATCTTTGGTCACGCGTTTAAAGGTATTGTCTGCAACTTGTTGCACCATAGTATAAGGGTTGGTCATATCTACCTCACTGGCAGATACTGTGCTGGCAAGTCCAATTAGAAAAACACTTGCGAAGAAACCCAAAACTTTCGCCATCATGGTTATTACTCACTACTTTGATTAAACAGGAATTGGCCAATCAGTTCTTCCAGAACCAATGCCGACTTAGTATCTGTGATCATGTCACCATTTTTCAGGGCTGCACTTTCAACACCAAACAAGTCGCCCAAATCGAGCTCATCATTGCTTACCACCTCTTCACCCAGGCAAGTCTGTTTCGCAGATTGAGACGCAATCACCGGAGAAATACCCAGATACTGTTCACCCAAAATGCCCGATGTCAGGATCGACACAGACGTGGTATCCGAAAATTGACACTCATAGTGACTATCAATGCTCATGCTTACAACCGGCACAAACTCTTGCGGGTGGATGCTGATCCCCTCAACGCGGCCTATCACCACGCCGCCTACTTTGATTGGCGCACGCGTTTTAAGCGAGCCGATGTTGTCAAATTTGGCCTCTAAGGTATAGGTTTCACCATTGCCGCTAATCCCTGCATTGGCCACTTTTAGTGCCAGCATTACGAAGGCGGCCACACCTAAAGCCACGAACAGGCCGACCAGTATTTCTATTTTCCGTGTATTCATGTTTCTACAAACCCTTAACTTGAAAACATCACTGCTGTCAGAACAAAATCGAAGCCCAGAACAGCAAGAGAAGAATGAACCACCGTTTCTGTGGTGGCTTTACTGATCCCCTCGGACGTTGGGATACAGTCATACCCTTTGTATAGCGCAATCCAGGTCACGATGAGCGCAAATACAAAACTTTTAATCAGCCCATTGACAATATCCTGCTCAAAGGACACCTGAGATTGCATAATGGACCAGAAGCTACCTGAATCGACCCCTAACCAGTCCACACCAACCAGATGTGCACCGAGAATCGCAATAGCTGAGAAAATTAACGCTAACAGCGGCATACTAATAAAGCCTGCCCAAAAACGGGGAGAAATCACGCGTTTCAGTGGATC
This sequence comes from Pseudoalteromonas rubra, assembly GCF_005886805.2. Taxonomy (NCBI): domain Bacteria; kingdom Pseudomonadati; phylum Pseudomonadota; class Gammaproteobacteria; order Alteromonadales; family Pseudoalteromonadaceae; genus Pseudoalteromonas; species Pseudoalteromonas rubra. The sequence continues at coordinate 458,853 of NZ_CP045429.1, read as the reverse complement.
AATGGCCATCATCTCCAGACTGGAAAGTTGCTCAGTGGCTTTCATCAGACCAATCTCCGCAGTCAACGCACTACCTGCCCGGCCGGCAAACAATAATGCAGTGACCACAGGTCCCAGTTCACGTAACAAACTCAGTGCCACCAGCGGCCCCAGACTGTCTTCTGCCCCATAGTCGACCAATACAGTGTAGCCCTGTAGCGCCAGTACCATGCCGATAAAGAGGCCTGATACCATAATAATAAGCAACGACTGATGGCCAACCATATACAGTTGGCGGATCAGTAAAGGGCCACCTTTTCTGAAATTGGGCATGCTGCACAAGGCCCCCAATAACATGCGAGTTGCCCGGCCTAACGACGCAAAGCGGCTCAGTGTTTTGTGACCTAACTTCTGCAAAAAATCCATTAATGGCTTCCTCCTGCCAGTAACTCATCCTCATACGGTGCCGCATCGAAGTGGAATGGCACCGGCCCATCGGAGTGGCCTTGCAGGAACTGCTGTACCAGTGGCGAGTCATGCGCCAGCATTTGTTCAGGAGTACCGCTACCAATCACGCCTTGTTCAGCGATGATCACAACATGATCGGCAATACTGAGTACTTCAGTTACATCGTGGGTGACGATTAGAGACGACAAACCCAGCACTTCATTGAGTGATTTAATCAGACGCACCAGCACGCCCATGGATATCGGATCTTGCCCTGCAAACGGCTCGTCATACATGATCAACTCAGGGTCAAGTGCAATGGCTCTGGCCAAAGCGGCACGCCGTGCCATGCCACCGGATAACTCTGATGGCATAAGATCGCGTGCACCACGCAAACCAACCGCCTGTAATTTCATCAGCACCACCAGGCGAATTAATTCTTCACTGAGCTTAGTGTGCTCTCGGAGTGGAAAAGCAATGTTGTCAAATACAGACATGTCCGTGAACAAGGCACCACTTTGAAACAACATGCTCATTCGCTTACGCGCCTGATACAGTGCCTGGCGGGACATAGATGGAATACTGTCACCTGAGAAGAGGATTTCCCCGCTATCGGGCTTAAGCTGACCACCGATCAGTCTTAGCATAGTGGTTTTACCAATACCACTGGGCCCCATAATGGCCGTAATTTTCCCTTTGGGGACGGAGAAACTCATATTTTTGTAGATTGTCCTTTCACCACGAGAAAAGGTCAAATCCCTGACTTCAACTATTGACTGCGTCAAGTCGCTCTCCACATCATACTTTTTTCAATTGTGGAATAATACGTTGTTTTGCTGTGAGATGGAAAACTCTTAATGGTAAAATTTTGTAATTGATTCGCCATATTTGTTGTGCGAAATAGGCACCTTTCAGGGTTTTGTCCGCTCGCAAAAGCGATGACTTTATTTATACATTTGATGAGCGATTTGATACTATCTGCGCCATTGAATTTAGTAACTTGGCTTAGACTTCATGGTTTTATCGTTTGTCATACTCATTCTTGGATTCATTGCCCTGGTATGGAGTGCCGATCGCTTCGTATATGGCGCTGCGGCGCTGGCCAAAAACCTCGGGGTACCAACGTTAATTGTGGGTTTGACTATCGTTGCAATGGGCTCCTCAGCACCAGAAATGATGGTCGCTGCGCAAGCTGCGCTGGTTGACAAAACTGACACCGCTGTTGGTAATGCTGTTGGCTCCAACATCGCCAATATCCTCATGGTACTTGGCATCACCGCATTATTGCGTCCACTGGCGGTTGGCTCTGGCATTTTAAAGCGTGAAATGCCGCTGTTGGTGATCGTGTCACTGGCCGCGTGGCTGATCATCAGTGATAACCAGTTTAGCGCGCTGGAAGGTTGGCTGCTGTTAATTGGCTTTTTTGTGTTTATCGGTGGCCTAATCTATATCTCAAAAACAGGCAAAACCGACCAGGACGATCCGCTTATTTCCGAAGCCTGTGATGAAGTTCCAAGTGATGTCCCAATGAGCAAAGCCATATTTTGGCTGGTTGTGGGGATGATTTTATTGCCGGTGAGTGCCGACTACCTGGTCGACGCAGCCGTCGACATTGCAAAATACTTTGGCATGAGCGACCTGCTGATCGGTCTGACTATTATCGCTATCGGAACCAGTTTACCTGAATTGGCCGCCTGTGTGGCCGGCGTGCTCAAAAATGAAGACGACCTGGTACTGGGTAATATCATCGGCTCAAACATCTTTAATATTCTGGCAGTGTTGTCCATTGCGGGGATCCTGAATCCGGCAACACTGGACAGCAATATTGCAAACAGGGACATCTATGTCATGCTCGGCGCAACAGCCGCATTAGTGCTGATGAGTGTTAGCCTCAAAGGGCGCCGACAAATTAACCGTGTTGAAGGCGGGCTACTCCTTGGTGCATTCTGTGGTTATATGTACTTTATTATTTAAGGATTCAGCATGAGCACGCACAATTTTATTGGTTCTGCCAAACAGGTACTAGAAATCGAACAACAAGCGATTATCGAGATCGCCCAGTATGTTGATGCACGATTTACTGCTGCCTGTGAACTCATGTTGCTATGCCGTGGTCGAATCATAGTGATCGGCATGGGTAAGTCAGGTCATATTGGCAATAAAATCGCGGCGACACTGGCCAGCACGGGCACGCCAGCATTTTTTGTTCACCCGGGTGAGGCTAGCCATGGTGATTTAGGCATGATCACGGCTGATGATGTGGTATTACTGATCTCTAACTCAGGTGAGACGCACGAAGTATTGGCCATCGTGCCGGTAATCAAACGCATTGGCGCGCAAATCATCAGCATGACGGGTAACCCCGAGTCGAACATGGCAAAGCTGGCAGATATCCATTTGTGCATTAAAGTCTCCAAAGAAGCCTGCCCATTAGGGCTCGCACCAACGGCCAGCACCACAGCTACTCTGGTCATGGGAGACGCCTTAGCGGTGGCACTGCTCGAAGCCCGCGGCTTCACGGCAGATGACTTTGCCTTGTCTCACCCTGGAGGCAGCCTGGGTAAGCGTCTGCTGTTAACACTGGCGAATGTAATGCATTCGGGCAAAGCGGTACCCGTTGTATCGCAAGGCTGCACGGTGACCGATGCCCTGTTTGAGATGTCAGGCAAAGGTCTCGGCATGACCACCATTGTCGATGCAAAGGGGCAGCTCCAAGGCTTGTTCACAGATGGCGATTTACGCCGTATTATTGAGCAAAGACTGGATTTACACAGTACCCCGATAGACTCAGTCATGACCAAGCAATGTACCACAGTGACACAGGATATGTTGGCTGCTGAAGCATTACATATCATGGAGAAAAAACGCATCAATGGCCTGATTGTCATTGATGAGCAAAATTGTCCAATCGGCGCGTTAAATATGCAAGATTTGCTGCGAGCAGGAGTATTATAAATGCTGTTTTCCGACCTATATCAACCCATCGATGATACTGTTGTACAAAAAGCGCAGGCGATTAAACTGCTGATCTGCGACATCGATGGGGTATTCTCTGATGGCCGCATATATCTGGGCAATCAGGGCGAAGAGTTAAAAGCATTTAATACCAAAGATGGTTTCGGCATAAAAGCCCTGATCAATGGCGGAGTTGAAGTGGCAGTAATCACGGGGCGTCATTCACACATTGTTCAGCAGCGCATGACTAGCCTCAACGTTAAGTACATCTATCAGGGTATGGAAGACAAGTTGCAAGGCTACGCTGAGTTGAAAGACAAATTGCAGCTGGCAGATCACGAGATTGCCTATATCGGCGATGATGCACCTGACTTACCTGTGATGCTCAAAGTCGGTCTGTCTGTGGCCGTGCAAGATGCTCACCCTATGGTGGTTCGTGCAGCTGATTACAGAACTTTGTTACCCGGCGGGTTTGGTGCGGTTCGGGAGCTGACTGACTTACTGCTGCTCTGTCAGGGCAAATCATTGGGTTATGAAGGCAGTAGCGTATGACCGTACTTCGCGCCTTATTGCTCGTTGTATTCAGCCTCACCATGTTATGGCTGTGGTATCCCTATTTAACGCAATCGGGACAGGTCGCACCGCGATCAGAAGAAGTGTTGGCTAAACCCGATTATGTCGCCATCGATCTGAAGCAAACCAATTACGCAGAAAATGGGCAGCTCAGCTATCAAATTACGGCAGATAGAATGGAACTCTATCAGGAGCTAGGGTTTAGCCACTTTACCGCGCCAATTTTTACATTGCACAACGACCAGCAAAACTGGCAACTCAAGGCCAATGAAGCCACCTTATATGGCAACAATACGCTGATTTTGGAAGGTGAAGTGCAGGCAACAAATCTGACGGCTGATGCCATGATAAAGCACATCAACGCCGATCATGTGCAAGTCGATATTAATGAAAAGCACATGCGCTCTGAGCACCCAGTAGAAATTACCGGGCCAAACTTAACGATTTCAGGTAAAGGCTTAGTGGCCGATCTCAATACCGAAATCATTGAACTCATCAACCACACTGAAACAATTTATTATGAGCAATAAATTAACCTGTTCCTTGATCTTACTGTGCACTTTGAGTGCCTTTCATCCTGCAGCTTATGCAGAAAATACAGCTGCTGATCAGGTGATTATCAGTTCTGGCACTCAGCTGGCCCAGTTGCAAACCAATATTGGCGTATTCGAGGAAAACGTCGAAATCATTCACGGTGACCGGAAAATTCTGGCCGATCGTCTCGAGGTGCACCGTCGGGAAGAACTGGGTAAAAACAAGCAGCTGCTGGTTGCAACAGGCAGCCCAGCCGTATTTCAAGAGCGTCAGACGGATGGCTCTTTACTCAAGGCAACCGCCAAAGAAGTGCGCTATGACGTCGCAAACCGCATGCTCACCATAAAAGGCGGTGCAGAGATCAGTCAGGCAGGGCAAAAAATTAGCGCGCAAACCATCGTTTATGATATGGAAAAGAAGCTGATCAGCGCACAGCGCGGGGAGCAAGAACAAAATCGTGTGAGAACCATTCTGTTACCTGAAAAAGAGAACCCCCAGCAACCAAAAGAGAAGGGTAATCCGTGAGTAAATTAACCGCCACCGCACTGGCCAAAAGCTATAAGGGCAGACAGGTTGTTAAAAACGTTGAGTTAAGCGTTGAAGCTGGCAGTATTGTTGGCCTCCTTGGCCCAAATGGCGCAGGTAAAACCACCACTTTTTATATGATTGTCGGCCTGGTGCCCAGTGATAAGGGCAGCATACATATTGACGAACAAGACATTACCTTATTGCCAATGCATAGCCGAGCAAGACTTGGTATTGGTTACCTGCCACAAGAGTCCTCTATTTTTCGCAAGCTGACCGTCTATCAGAACCTGATGGCCATTTTAGAAACCCGCAAAGAATTGAATAAAGAACAACGAGAAGTCATCCTCAATGAGCTGTTAGATGAGTTTAATATCCAGCATATTCGCGATAGCCAGGGTATGGCACTATCGGGCGGTGAACGACGCCGGGTAGAAATTGCCCGCGCCCTTGCGGCAGATCCAAAATTTATCTTATTAGATGAGCCTTTCGCTGGCGTTGATCCTATTTCAGTGTTAGATATAAAGAAAATTATAGAACACCTGAAAAACCGTGGGATAGGCGTACTGATCACTGACCACAACGTGCGTGAAACGCTGGACGTCTGTGAGAAAGCTTATATAGTGTCACATGGTGAACTGATAGCAGCAGGCACCCCGGAGCATGTTCTGGCCGATCAAACCGTGCGGGATGTCTACCTAGGTGAGCAATTCAGGCTATAGTTATAAAATTAGAAGTAAATAACAAAAAGGATTGTTAGAGATACATGAGGCAATCGCTACAGCTGCGCATGGGGCAGCAACTGACAATGACACCACAACTGCAACAGGCTATTCGTCTGTTACAGTTGAGTACGCTAGATCTCCAACAAGAAATCCAAGAAGCGCTTGATAGCAACCCTTTGTTGGAAGTGGAAGAAGGTGAGTCTGAATCACAAGATAATGAAACTCAGTCCAAGTCGGATTCCGATTTGGAACAACCTACAACGAGTGACAACGACAGCTATGAAGAGGCGGCTGTCAGCGACTACGAACAAGACAGCGATGCTGCTCTAAACAAAGACACCGTCAGCGACGATTTGGCAATGGACGTAACCTGGGATGAGTACATCAGTGCCGCACCGGCAAGCAGTTCAGGCCCAATGCCGGAAGACGAAACCATTTACCAGGGTAAAACGACTGAGACATTGCAAGAATACCTGATGTGGCAGTTGGAACTGACGCCTTTTAGTCCAACAGACAGAGCCATCGCCCTTGCAATTGTAGAAGCGGTTGATGACGCAGGCCTGTTGACCATCAGCTGCGAAGACATCGTCGAAAGCATGAATCAGGACAACGATGACGAGCTGATCGAGCAGGATGAAGTAGAGGCCGTACTGAAACGGATCCAACTATTTGACCCCGTTGGGATTGCTGCACGCAGCCTGCAAGAATGCCTGTGCATTCAGCTCAACCAGTTTGACCCAAATACCCCCTGGCTTGCACAGACCAAAGAAATTCTGACTGAGCACATAGATCTGTTAGCCAGCCGGGATTACCGCACTTTGATGAAAAAAACCAAACTCAAAGAAGCGGATCTGAAAGAAGTAATGACCCTGATCCACGGCCTAAACCCGAAACCTGCCGCCAGCATAGTGCAAGAAGAAGCAGACTATGTGATCCCGGATGTGTCGGTTAAAAAAGTGAAAGGTCGCTGGGTTGTTGAACTCAACCCCGATTCAATGCCAAAAATTAGAGTGAATGACCACTACGCTGCGATGTCCCGTTCAGTCAAGTCCAGCACAGATAGTCAGTTTATTCGTTCACACTTGCAAGAGGCAAAATGGTTCATCAAGAGCCTAGAAAGCCGCAATGAAACTTTATTAAAAGTTACTAATTGCATTGTGCAGCAACAACAGGCATTCTTTGAACATGGCCCCGAGGCAATGAAGCCGATGGTACTGAATGATGTGGCCGAAATGGTCGACATGCATGAGTCCACGATTTCACGTGTAACAACTCAAAAGTATATGCACACGCCACGCGGTATCTATGAGTTGAAGTATTTCTTCTCAAGCCATGTCAGCACTGAAAACGGAGGAGAATGCTCTTCGACTGCAATCAGAGCATTGATCAAAAAGCTAATTGCCGCAGAAAATACAGCTAAACCTTTGAGTGACAGCAAGATTGCGGACGTATTGGCAGATCAAGGGATCAAAGTGGCTAGACGTACAATTGCCAAATACCGAGAGTCTTTGGCTATCCCACCGTCCAATCAGCGTAAAAGCCTGATTTAGACGTAACTACAGAAGGAAAATGCTTATGCAACTAAATTTAACTGGTCGACATGTAGAAATCACCGATTCGTTAAGAGACTATGTAACAAACAAGTTTGCGAAGCTAGAAAGGCACTTTGATCACATCAATAATGTGCATGTTATCCTAGATGTCGAAAAGCTCATCCAAAAAGCAGAAGCCACATTACATGTGAACGGGGGAGAAATCTTTGCCTCAACCGAACACCGGGATATGTATGCCGCAATAGACGGACTTATCGATAAGCTTGACCGCCAGGTGATCAAGCACAAAGAGAAGCTAACTCGACATTAATCATGAAACTAAGCTCATTGATTTCACAGGACTGCAGCAAAGCTGCGGTCCTTTTTAATAGTAAGAAACGTATTTTAGAGTACATCAGTGAGTTGGCTCAAAGCCAGCTTCCAGACAGTAATGCCCATGATATCCTTGATGCACTATTGAGCCGCGAAAAACTCGGTAGTACGGGGATAGGAAAAGGGATAGCCCTGCCCCATGGCCGTATGGCAGGCATAGATAAAGTGGTGGCTATGCTGCTTGTTAATCAGCAAGGCATTGCCTTTGATGCCATTGACAATCAACCCGTCGACATTTTTGTGGCACTCATCGTACCCGAGGGAGAAAATCAACAACATTTGCAGACCTTGGCAACGATCGCTGATAAACTTAAAAACAAGGTGTTTTGTAAACGTATCAGACAAGCTCACAATGATCAGGAGTTATTCGCGATAATTGAAGAGTTTGACAACTAACGGAGAGTTTCTGTGCAGTTAATTATTGTCAGTGGTCGTTCTGGCTCAGGAAAATCGGTCGCCCTTCGCGTGCTGGAAGACTTGGGTTATTACTGCGCCGATAATATCCCAGTCAACTTGCTGCCTGCATTGGTGCGCAGTGTGTCAGACAGCTATGATAAAATTGCCGTGAGCGTTGACGTACGTAACCTGCCAAAAGATCAGCAAGAACTCGACGATATTTTGGAATACCTCCCCGGATTTGCAGAACCCAACATATTCTATTTGGACAGTGAAGATCAGATCTTGATCCGTCGCTTTTCAGAAACACGCCGCCTGCACCCGCTGTCATTGGCTGATCTGTCGCTGGACAAAGCAATTAAAAAAGAAAAAGAGCTGCTTGACCCGCTTATCCGCCGCGCCAATATCACCATTGATACCACGGACATGAGTATCCACCAGCTGGCAGAGCGTATCCGGGAAAAGATCCTCGGTAAAAAGGACAAACAATTAATCATCACCTTTGAGTCCTTTGGCTTTAAGCATGGTATTCCGAAAGAAGCCGACTACGTGTTTGATGCCCGCTTTTTACCAAACCCACACTGGGAACCAGACCTTAAACCGTTAACCGGTTTAGATAAACCTGTTATTGATTACCTGTCTAGCCACAGCTTAGTGCAAAAATTTACCTGGCAGATCCAGACCTTTGTGCAAACCTGGTTGCCCCATCTGGAACGCAATAACCGCAGCTACCTGACCATTTCAATTGGCTGTACTGGTGGACAACACCGTTCCGTGTATCTTGCCCAAACGTTAGGTGAGCGTTTTGCCCGCAACCACAACAATGTGAAGATCCATCACCGCGAACAAGAAAAATGACACAACGCTTTGAAGATACCTTTCTGATCCAGAATAAGCTGGGGCTACACGCTCGTGCAGCCAGTGTGCTGGCAGAACTCTCCACACAGTTTGATGCCAACATCACGCTGTTTCAGGGCAGTAAAGAAGCAGAGGGTGACAGTGTACTGGCTTTATTGCTACTGGAAAGTAGTCAGGGCAAAGAAGTCAAAGTCGTCTGCGAAGGACCAGATGCCGAACGCGCTTTACATGCCATTGGCAATCTCATTGCAGATAAATTTAACGAATCAGAGTAACTCCTCTTCGCTTTTCTCCGATCAGACAGACACAAAACTGCCGCTTCATGACGGCTTTCTTCGCTTTTTTAGATATACCAATTGATATTAAAACAGCTATAATTATCATAAGCCTATAATCAATGCGCTATATACTCGTTGACAAGCCTACTTGTCGACTATCCAACCTGGGATGCCTATGCCTGAAGCTTTTGAACAAGACTACACACTGGAGCTATTGCAGCAAGTTACGAATGCCCTTAACAGTGGTCAGTTTGTTCAAGTCAGGCGAACCTTAGCCGAAATTCCCCCCTGCGACACCGCGCTATTGCTGGAGTCCTCCCCACATAAAATCAGAACTCTGCTTTGGCAATTGGTTGACCCGGATATACAGGGTGACGTGCTTGAAGAGCTGTCTGAAGATGTGAGACTCAGCATCATTGCCAAAATGGAGCCAGAGCTGATCGCTGCGGCGACAGAAGACATGGATGATGATGATCTCGGTGAAGTCCTGAGGAGCTTGCCAGATCCCGTCTATCAGGACGTTATCGGTGCCATGGACTCGCAAGACAGAGCCCGAGCAACCCAGGCACTGTCTTATGTCGAGCACTCCGCAGGCGCATTGATGAACACAGATACGGTGACGATCCGCCCGGATGTGTCACTGGATGTCGTGTTACGTTATCTGCGCCTCAAAGGGGAACTCCCTGATGGCACCGATGACCTGTACGTAGTAGACAAAGACAATTGCTTTTTGGGCTCCCTGCCGATCAGTGTGCTTTTAACCAGCCAGCCTGACAAACTGGTTAATGAGTTAATGAATGAAGAACGTGAAACTATTCCCATTTCAATGGACGAAAGCGATGTCGCCCAGCTGTTTGAACGTCATAATTGGATCTCAGCACCAGTAGTAGACGACAACGCACATTTGCTGGGGCGTATCACCATCGATGACATCGTTGATGTTATTCGAGAGGACGCCGAACACAGCCTCATGAGTATGGCTGGTCTCGACGATGAAGAAGATACCTTTGCGCCGGTCTGGAAAAGTAGCCGTCGCCGTTCAATCTGGCTGGGGATCAACCTGCTTACTGCACTGATGGCCGCTTTCGTTGCCAGCTTTTTCGAAGGCACCTTAGATATTTTACCGATCCTCGCAGTATTGAATGGCATAGTCCCCAGCATGGGTGGTGTGGCCGGCAGTCAAACCCTGACTTTGGTGATCCGTGGTATTGCTCTGGGGCACGTTAACGCCACTAACCAGCGCTTCTTACTGGGTAAAGAGCTCGCCATTGGCGCCTTGAATGGGTTACTCTGGTCTTTGCTGATTGCAGGTGTGATTGCCCTGTGGCAATGGGATTTTGTACTCGGGGGCGTGATTGCCTTTGCAATGTTTATGAATCTGGTTGCTGCGGGCATTGCAGGCGCCAGCATACCTCTGATCCTAAAAAGAATGAATATAGACCCAGCACTGGCGGGCAGTGTTGTACTGACCACAGTCACCGACATCGTAGGCATTTTTGCCTTCCTCGGCACGGCGACCTGGCTGCTTGTCTAAGCAGCCAAACGCATACAACTACCGGTTACTGACCCGCAACTTGCATATTTTCTATCAGCACCGAGCCGGTTTGAACAGCGCCACGCGTTTCAATGTCTCCCCCAATTGCCTGAATTGACTTAAACATATCCTTGAGGTTACCTGCAATGGTGATCTCACTGACTGGATATTGGATCTCCCCATTTTCTACCCAGAAACCGGCAGCACCGCGTGAGTAGTCACCAGTTACCGTATTAACCCCCTGCCCCATAAGTTCAGTCACTAATAAGCCACGCCCCATGGTCCGCAGCAACGCGGCCAGGTCCGGCTCAGTGGCCTGTACCAGCCAGTTGTGGATCCCACCCGCATGGCCCGTACTACGCATACCCAGGCGTCTGGCTGCGTAGCTTGGCAACAAATAGGTCTCGAGTACGCCTCCTTTGATGATATCGCGCTCGGTTGTCTGCACACCTTCAGCGTCAAACGGGCTCGATGCGAGTGCCTGCAACAAGTGTGGCTGCTCTTTGATCGACACACAAGACGAAAAGACGTCAGTACCCAAACTATCCAGCAAGAAGCTCGACTTTCGATACAAAGCACCACCGCCAATGGCGGAAACCAGATGTCCAAACAGGCTATTGGCAATGTCAGCCCGGAATACAACCGGTACCCGCATGGTTTCCAGCTTACGACTGTTTAGCTTAGCCAGCGTCGACTCTGCTGCCTCTATGCCTACCTCTTTGGCATCTCTCAACTGCGAATGCACACGTGTGATGGAGTAAGCATTATCTCGTTGCATCACCCCATTTTCTTCACCGATCACCATAGTGCTTAAGGTGTGTCGGGTACGCGGAAACCCGGCCAGAAAACCATGGCTGTTGCCGTAAACGCGCAGGCCCTGATGACTGGCTACGCTGGCCCCATCAGAGTTAACAATACGCTCGTCGTAATTCAATGCCGCCTGCTCCGCTTCAAGACAGCGCTTCACACCTTCCTCAGGTGTCAGTGACCAGGGATGGAAAAGATCTAAATCAGGCACCACCTCAGGCATTAACTCAGCATCAGCCACACCATTACAGGGATCATCCGATGTGAATTTGGCAATTTCGACCGCTTTTTCAACTACGGAACGCAAAGCTTTGGGACCGAGATCGGCCGTCGAAGCAGACCCTTTATGCTGACCAACGTAAACACTCAGTCCCAGGCCACCATCCTGGTTAAATTCAATCGTTTCAACTTCTCCCATTCGGGTACTAACTGATAAACCTGAAGTACGACTCATCGATGCCTCAGCAGATGTCGCCCCCAGTTGCTTTGCATAGTCCAAAACATCAGACACGGCTTGTTTTACTTCATCAATTTGCGTCCAAATGGGATCGTGTTGCTGGCTCATGTTTTTATTCCACAAATCATAGTACTTCTATAATCCTAACACAGCCTGCGCCGATGCGCTGTGACTCAAGTAAAGATTCTGTATGACATCCTTAGGCAATTTGCGCATTCATGTATGCATTACTGCTTTTTCTGACTTCTGATATAATCTGATCATCAATAACTGAAGTAAGTGCGGTAAAATGGCCAAAAAACCTACCCAAGAGCCAGAAGAAGAGATCATTTACGTCTCAAAGAGCGAATTAAAGCGTGATGCACAGCAATACCATCAACTTGGCGTTGATATCGCGCAATTAGGGAAAAAGCAAAGAGAAAAGCTGCCACTCTCCCCTGAGCTGGTCGCAGCGATGGAACTGGCAGACAAGCTGCGCGGTAAGCACGATGCCTACCGCCGTCATCTAAATTTTATTGCCAAGCAACTGCGTACCACCATTAATGTAGAAGAATTACAGCAAGGTCTGGATCTGTTACTCAACAGAAACAACCAGGCAGATGTCCTGCTTAATCAGGTAGAACAGCTCAGAGATGAACTGATAGCCAAGGGGGATGAAAAGATCAATACCCTGCTTGAAGCACATCCAACGCTGGAGCGCCAGAAGCTCAGACAACTGGTTCGCCAGGCGAAAAAAGAGCATCAGGCGGAAAAGCCAGGAAAAAGCTCTAAGGAGTTATTTCAGTTACTTAAAGAACTGATCCTGCCATAAGCAAAGTGATAAAGCGTTCCGCAGTATAATACAACTTAGCTAAAATACTGCGGATAGTTTTTTAGGCTGTACCACCCACAGTGAGTTCGTCAATTTTCAGACTGGGCTGACCAACGCCAACAGGCACACTCTGACCATTTTTACCACACACCCCGATACCTGTATCCAGTTCCAGATCGTTACCAACCATAGATACCTTCTGCATAACATCCGGGCCATTGCCGATTAAGGTGGCACCTTTGATAGGCTGCGTCACTTTGCCATCTTCTATCAGGTAAGCTTCTGAAGCTGAAAATACAAATTTACCCGACGTAATATCAACCTGGCCGCCACCAAAGTTAGGCGCAAAGATCCCTTTCTTTACCGAAGCAATGATGTCATTTTGACTATGCTCACCCGGCAGCATATATGTATTGGTCATTCTTGGCATCGGCAGATGTGCATAAGATTCACGTCTGGCATTGCCAGTGGGTGTCACGCCCATCAATCGGGCATTGAGCTTATCCTGCATATAGCCTTTCAGCACACCCTTTTCGATTAGCACATTGTAGCCTGCCGGGGTGCCTTCATCGTCAATATTCAGTGAACCACGACGGTTATCCAAGGTACCGTCATCAACCACAGTACAGAGGCTGGAAGCCACTTGTTCGCCGACTCGCCCGCTAAATGCAGACGCGCCTTTGCGGTTAAAGTCCCCTTCAAGACCATGTCCCACCGCTTCATGGAGTAATACTCCCGGCCAGCCAGCCCCCAGTACAACTGGCATAGCCCCAGCAGGTGCATCAACCGCTTCCAGATTTACCCGGGCCTGGTGAACCGCTTTGGTGACATAATGCTGCCAACGCGGCTTGCCATCGACCAGTTCTCTGAAGTAATTGTAATCCAGACGGGCTCCCCCACCGGCACTGCCACGCTCACGACGGCCATTTTTCGCTAATAATACAGAGCAATTTAAGCGCACCAAAGGACGAATATCTGTTGCAAAAGTACCATCACTGGCTGCGATCAACACTTCTTCATATACCGCAGACATGGAGCTGACGACTTGCTCCGCTTCAGGGGCTAAGTCACGGATCGCCGCTTCAACCTCTCGCAATAACGAAACTTTATCGGTATCGCTCATGCTCAACAGCGGCTGAGTTGCCTCAAATTGGGTCGCTGCTTTAACATCACTGAACACCTGAACCTGTTTATTCTCTCCTTGCTGGGCAATACTTCTGGCGGCCATTGCAGCCTGGTTCAATGCTTCCATATTAATGGCATCTGAGTAACTAAACCCCGTTTTCTCGCCACTTACAGCGCGAACCCCAACTCCCCGCTCAATATTATAACTGCCCTCTTTAACGGAGCCATCTTCCAGCACCCAGGTTTCATGATAACTGGACTGGAAATACAGATCGGCATAGTCCACTTTGTGCTGATGAATGTATGCCAATGTTTGTTGCAATTGTTCCCGCGTTAAGTCACTGTCCGTCAGTAAATGTTGTTCGACGTGCTCGCTACCAAAATTACTCATAAAAATCGCTCTTAAATCGGTTATGTGCCGCTACAGGCATTTTCTGTCGGATGGCATGCAGGTCACTCAGATCAAGCTGGGCATGAATCACACCTACCTGAGTTTGCGCTTCGCCAAGGCACACGCCCCAAGGGGAAACCACCAGGCTATGACCATAGGTTTGCCGACCATTCTCATGCTCCCCAACCTGCGCGGCTGCCACCACATAGCATTGTGTTTCTATCGCCCGCGCCTGTAACAAAGGCTGCCAGTGTGCAGCCCCGGTGACGGTTGTGAAAGCACTGGGTACCAGCAGTATCTCCGCGCCCTGTTCACGCATCGCCTGATATAAACCCGGAAAGCGTAAATCATAGCAAACGCTCAATCCCAGACGGCCAAAGGGGCTATCCACGGTGACAATGTCATCACCGGGACGAGTCAGAGTTGACTCCCTATATTGCCCGGCGCTGTCAGCGACATCCGCATCAAACAGATGGATCTTATTATAGCGTGCAACTTCGACCCCTTCATTGTTAAACAGCAGACTGGCTGCATAATAACGACCCAGGCCATCTGTGAGGGCGATGGTACCCGCAGCTAGCCAGATATTAAAGTCCCGGCAAAGCTGCTGAATTTGTGTGATCCAGTAGGCATTATTTTGGGCTTGTCCAAGCGTTTGCTGAGGGGTCTGACAAAATGCCAGCCAGGATTCGGGTAAACACACCAACGCAGGTTGCATCAGTGTTTGCTGGCTGAGTAAAGCCTTTAACTGCTCAAGATTCTCCTCAGGGTGCACCCCTGAACACATCTGTACAACATAGATATGGCCGCTTTTCATGGTTGTTCCTCTTGACCTGTCTCTGAGCTCAGACTGCCGGGACCCTCCCCTGCCTCCACAGACTTGTCCGTCTGTGTATCTGATGCATCTTGCTGTGGCGTCTGTTCGCCTAACCTGGGTATATCAACTTGTGTGTCTGGGGTTTCCTCACCTTGAGGGACAACGGGCTGCGCAGGTTTCTCAGGCTGTGAACCCGGAGGCTTAGGTAACTCGACCTCACGGCTCTTACGATCCAGTTCGGTCACCACAGGCTCTGCCATAGTGCCGGTCACTTTAAATTTAATCTCTGAGATCACCCGTGCCGAATGGATCACTTTATCAAGGGCCAGTGCCGCAAGACCCGTGACCGGATTCACCATCCACCCCACAATCACTGGTAAACTCGACGTAACCTGCGGAGCGACTGACAGCTCGTAGTCAATGGCTTTGCTATTAAGATCGGCATACCCCCTGACCGACAGGTCAGCTGGCACCCCATCCAGTTGGGTATCCCCAGTATATACAACCCCTTTGTCGAGCTGGAAAGTGCCGTCAATGCGGTTGTAGAAAAAACCTTTGGCAAACACATCACGAAAATCCAGTTTGAGTTTACGGACCAGTGAATCCAGACTCAGCAAAGAAAACACCCGTGTGCCCTGATCGCTGATCTCAGCCAGATGCCCTTCACCCAGTTGCCATTTTACTGAACCGTCAAGCGTGGCAACATCAAATTCATAAGGCGCGTCTGCCCAGCTCAGGGCAAATTCAATGTCAGCACTGGAATCCTGAACGCTGGAAGTGATATCAAACTCTTCCATTAACTGACCAAAATCGCTGCTGGTCAGCGTGCCATTAAAGTGTGAGCGACCATTATGCCAACCACCCGTACCTTGCAGCACATGATCCCCTTTATCCACCTGCAAACGTGTGATCTGTAGCGCTTCGCCATTGCCCTGCAAAGCCAGGTCCACCTTATCCAGCTGATACTGGGTTATACGACAATCATCGCAGTTAAATTCTATAGCCGGAATGTTCGTTAACCACTGCAATGATGCCTCAGGCGCAGCTTGTGAATCATCGAGAGAAGCCGTTTCAGTCGTGGTACCCGCATCTGTCGGCTCAAGCGGGTTAAGCCGCAAATAGTCCGCTTGTATCTGGATTGGTTGTGCCACATTATCATTTGGAAACTGTACCTGTGCTCTTAACTCTCTGGCATTCAATCGTGCCAGCAGCCCACTGGATTGTGGGCGAAGGCTTAACTCAAAGTCATTAACACCGAGTTCAAAGACATTTAACTGGCCTATCTGCGCGCGCAGCGTATCAAAAGCGGGTAATATGCCCGGCTGCTCCGACGGCTGTTCTACCTGTTCAATAATGCGGTCAATGAATGGCAGCCAGGGTGCCAGTGTGAGCTGAGGTTGAGTAATAGCCACATTGAATCCAGGCTGACTTAATGCACGATTAGTCTCAGCAAAGACAAGCTGAGCACGTTCAATCAAACCACTGTTATTGTCTAAAATGCCATCGAAGTAAAGCTGTTCACCAAGTGTGACGCTAATCAAATTAGAAATATCGTCACCACGTACCTGCGCCGTTAACTGCATACGCTCATCTGCCGACTTGCCAACCGGTGCAGGTAATTCAATATTGGCACCTTGTAAGTCGGATTTAAAATCTGCCTGATAACTGAAGCCTTGTTCGGTGAAGTCCAACATTACCTGTCCTGCCAATAAGGCATTACCGGTAATAAAATCGTCCATCAAGCCTTGTGTGAGCGGCAGCAACTTGTCGCTGGCTGCACTCAAACGCGTCTCAATGCCGAGCTGATAGCGGGCACTGTCACCTTGCCCTGACAAGCTGAAAAGTAACGGCATCCCTCGCCACAGCGCCCGGGTATTTTCCAGTTCAATGTTGTCATCAATAAATTTCAGTGTGCCACTTAGCTTATCAAGCGCCATGCCCGGTTGCTCTAGATAGAGCGCATTGTCCTTGAATTCAACCGCCCCCAGAACATTGACATCCAGCGACACCAAATCGATCAGCAGATCGACATTACCTGTAACATCACCCTCAACCTGCGCGACCTGAAGAATATCAGCTAACGGGTCGGCGATTGGTGTGGCGTTGAAAAATGGTGCCAGCGTGCTGGCTTCCGTCGTGTGTACGATGTTGACTGTCAGCAAATTGGTTTGTTCAAGATCAGCCAGACTAACCACAACCCCACTGCTCAATGTCTGGTTCAACAGCTCACCGCTATTAACCGTAATATCCATTCGCTCATCGGCAAAATGCAATGTCACATCACCATTATGCAGGGCAGCCCAATCCGGCGCAAAGGCAAACTTAGCCTGATCAATCCGAGCCAGGACTTCAAAGCGACCATGATGTCCGCGGTACGGAAATTGTGTCAGCGGCCCTGACAACAATACTTGAGTGTGTCTGAGTCGCCCGCCCTGGATCCCGTTGTTAAGATAACTGACCAGGTTTTCATTCATCAGCTGTAGCGGGAAATAACGGCCCGCGATACTGGCATCACCGCCAAATACATCGGCATATAAATCCAGCACAGGTTCTTCAAGCAAGCGTAAGTGCATTTCCAACGCAACACTTAAATCCTCATTGCTGAGCCACAGGTTATCCGACTGCACATGCCATTTATGTCCGTCATCCCGGTAAAAGTGAATGTCTCCGTTGAGTTCTTTGACGGCGATTGGGGCTATAAACTGCTCTTCTACCAACAGAGCCTGATCTTGTGCACTGAGACTAAGCACACCACGCTCTGGCGTGAGCATTAGCTCGGCATTGAGCCCTGAAAACCCCGGAATCCCACCGAGTTGTCGCCAACCGGCTTCCTCTAAAGCGAGCCACAACGACACGGGTGAATCACTTCCCATTGACACTCTGGCGGCGGTTATCAGGCCAGCAGGAGACAAAGCTTCTACTTGCTTCGCCCAGTCGAAGTGTGTGAGTGACAGCAACTGAGTGACATACGCCAGGTCCAGGCCCTGCATCCACAGCGTACGTTCACTATTGCTAAAATATCCCTCTATACTAAGCGCTGTGGGGCTTTGTTCATTTTGAGATAGCTGCAACTCAGAGCTACTTAATGCCCAGCCATTTTGCGCTGGTTGCAAATGCAAAGCCCCACCTTGTACAGCCAATTGTCTGTGGGTTTGCCCTTGTTGCCAGCTAATGCTACTCGGTAACCAGTTGACCAGAATATCGTTGAACTTGCCTTGTTCCAGTCGCGCCCAGAGTTGCATATTCACGCTCGAACTGGCCGTTTGGTATTGCGGGTCAAGATACGCCTGCAACCAACTCATCAGCTCAACTTGCTGTGCATCAATGAAAATATCACCGGCCATTGCACTAAGCTGCTGACCATGAAAACGAAAACGCGCGTTTAGCTGACCTTTGGCAAGACCTGGGAAGGAGATCTGCCCCTCACCATTATGTACATCAGCACTGTTTTGCCAGATCAGATCCGGCACCAGTAGAGTGTGAGATTTATCGTCCGCAACCAGCAAAGTCACCTGGCTATTTTGAACTGCAAAATGGCCCGTATCGCCCAAAAACAGCTCTTCAATCAGCGCCTGTTGTTCAAACTCACCACTACCACCTTCCATGCTTTGCGCCATGGCCTGAATATCAACGGTGGCGTCAAAGCCATCCAGCACAAAATAGTTAGATACCAGTCGCCACTGCCGGACTGACTCGACCAGATTTAGCTGCAAGCTGGTCTGTGCGATATGCAAAGAGATAGGGGAACGGGCGTTGTCTTCAAAACTGACATCACGCAGCACCAGCGCCGGACCATTGCCCTGCCAGCTGGCACTTATGCTGCCAATGTTTAATTCAACTCCGAGCTGCTGGGTAACCAGCGACTCAATATCATGTTTATATTCATTAGCGTAAGGCAGGCTGTATTTGACCACCGAAACCAAGACGGCAAGCAGTACCAATGTGACAGCAAACACTTGCCACATTTTTCGTACACAAAAAAAACAAACCGCCTTAACCTGCATCGTGTCACTACATCATGACGACATCAAACTGCTCCTGGCTGTACAGGCTCTCAGTCTGAATACTGACCTGCTTACCAATAAACAGTTCCAACTCGGCCAGATTATGGTATTCGTCATTGACCAGCGCTTCACTGACCGCTGGTGACGCATAAACCATGAACTTATCGGCATCATAAGCACGATTTACGCGGACAATTTCGCGTAAAATCTCGTAGCAGACGGTTTCAACTGTCTTGAGAGAACCTCGGCCAGAGCAAGCTGGGCACACATCACACAAAATATGTTCCAGACTCTCACGGGTGCGTTTACGGGTCATCTCGACCAGCCCAAGGGCAGACAAACCATTAATATTGGCCTTAGCACGGTCTTTCGCCAGGGCTGTTTCGAGTGAATGCAACACCCGGCGCTTGTGCTCATCAGAAATCATATCGATAAAGTCGATAATGATAATTCCGCCCAGATTACGTAACCTCAGTTGTCTGGCGATGGCCGATGTGGCTTCAACATTGGTATTAAAAATCGTTTCTTCCAGGTTACGGTGACCGACGAACGCGCCTGTATTCACATCCACCGTAGTCATGGCTTCAGTCTGATCAAAAATCAAATAACCGCCTGATTTCAATTCAACCTTACGATGTAATGCTTTTTGAATTTCAATTTCGACATCAAACAGGTCAAAGATTGGCCGTTCCCCGGGGTAGTATTCCAGCGTTTGTGACAACTGAGGCACAAACTCCTCAGTAAAGTCTTTTAGTTGCTGGTAGGTCAATTTGGAATCGACCCGGATACGCTCCATGTCTTCACCGACATAATCTCTGAGTGTACGAAACGCCAGAGTGAGGTCTTCATGGAGGATGCTAGCTTTACTGGTTTTCTGTCGGCGCTTGATGATCTTTTGCCACAGTTTTTTGAGGAATTCAGCATCGTGTTGTAGTTCCGCTTCTGCGGCACCTTCAGCCGCGGTACGGACAATAAAGCCACCATTTTCATCATTGTACTGAGCAACAATTTTTTTCAGACGACTGCGTTCTTCTTCAGTTTCAATACGCTGACTGACGCCCACATGAGTGGCATCCGGCATAAATACCAGATAACGCGAAGGGATGGTGATGTCTGTGGTCAGTCGGGCACCTTTAGTACCGATTGGATCTTTCACCACCTGCACCATAATAAACTGGCCTTGTTTTACCAGCTCCCGGATATCCTGAACTTTCTTGATCGGCTGATCATCGACGCCTTCTTCAATCGATGCACTGTTTACAATGTCTGAAGCATGCAAAAATGCGGCTTTCTCCAGGCCAATATCAACAAACGCAGCCTGCATACCAGGCAGAACCCGGCTAATTTTGCCCAGGTATATATTGCCGACAATCCCCAGATTACCTACCCGCTCAACCTGCACTTCTTGCAGTACACCGTTTTCAATGAGTGCAACCCGGCTTTCGCTCGGGGTCACATTGATCAATAACTCACTACTCATCTACACCCGCCATAAATGCTTTAATCAGTTCATCCGTTTCATATAAAGGTAAGCCGACAACGGCAAAATAGCTACCAGATAACTGAGTAACAAATCGTCCTCCCAGTCCTTGAATGCCATAGCCCCCCGCCTTATCTTGCGGCTCGCCACTGTGCCAGTATTGCTCAATTTCCTGATCACTCAAGGGTTTAAATGTAACATCTGTTATCACAGTCTGGCTCAGTACACGTTTTGTATCTGCCACGGCAATCGCCGTCATCACCTGATGCGTTTGTCCGGATAACGCCTGCATCATAGCAATAAAGTCGTTTTGATCTGTGGGTTTGCCCAGCGCCTGTTGCTCAAGTACTACGATTGTATCGCTACCCAGTACTGGCGCATCCTGATAACCCATCGCCACACCACTGGTGGCTTTGAGACGCGCAAGGCGTTCAACATACGTCAGTGGCGCTTCACCGGGCAATCGGCTTTCATCTGCATCTACCGCAAATTGTGAAAAGGTATAACCAAGCTGAGTCAACAATTCACGCCTGCGTGGCGATGCTGATGCCAGATAAAGTGTTGGTGTCATTAACGGATCCTAAAATGCCTGCGATACTTTCGTAATAACAGGAAAACCCAGGGCCAGCACAGCATACCTACCAAAGCAGGCCATAAATATCTGGGATTAAAATAAATGTCTAACAGGAAGTGATTCAGCCAAAACTGCAGTAGATGATACAAGGCTAAGAACAAACCAATAAGTACCGCCTGCTGCCAAATTGAGAAGTTTCTGATCTTCTGAAAGTTACTTGTCGTAATATACAAACAGATAGAGTAGGTCAGTGAATTCACGCCCAACGGCGACCCCGTCGCCAGATCCATTATCAACCCGGTGCACCACGCCCAGCCTATGTTCACGCGATGCGGCAAAGCAATGGACCAATACATCAACACCAGTAAGACCCAGTCAGGACGGAATGGTTCAATGGAAAACGGCAGCGGCATCAGTGCCATGATTAGAGCAATAAACAGACTTAGGGCGACCAGGGCGTAACTTCGGTTCATGCCTCAGGCTCCTCTTTGGCCATCTTGCCCAAAATCACGAGCAAACGAATACGATCCAGTTGTGCCACGGGCTCAGCATACACTTTAGAGAAAGGCAGACCTTCATCACGATCAATTTCTGTAACCACAGCAACGGGATACCCCTCTGGAAAGGTACCGCCTAACCCCGATGTGACCAAAATATCTCCCAGACGAATATCCAAACTATGTGGCACATGCTGTAACTGCACCAGATTGATCTTGCCTGTGCCTTCAACCACAGTACGCACGTCATTGCGCAGAATGCGTACGGGCGTCGCATGAGTCGTGTCGGTCATGAGTAAAACGCGAGATGTGGTACTACCCACTTGGGTCAGTTGCCCGACAATGCCCATTTCATCAATCACAGGCTGCCCTTCCAGCACCCCATCTATGGCACCTCGATTCACCACCACCTGATGGCTGTATCGACTCGACCGGACCGACAAAACTTCTGCAATCAGACGCTCTCTTTGCTGGCGGGAAGACGCCCCCAGTAACGCACGCAATTGCTGGTTCTCACGTAGCAAGAATTGATACTGCTGAAGCTGCTCGCTTTGTAACAGCTGCTTTTTTCGTAAGGCTTCATTTTCCTGAAACAACCGGTCACGGGTATCCAGACTTTTCGCGCCCAGTGAAAATACTTCATAGGGCACGTTCGCCACGTAGAGCAGCGGACTTACCAGCGTATTAAGACTAGTCCGAACCAAGGTACCGCCTGAGGTGTATCTATCACCAAGGATCAACAGTACGCTAAGCACAACTGCGACAGTAAGTCGCAGTTGTAAAGAAATGGTCCGTCCAAATAACAGGTTCATCAGTCGTAACTAAATACGTCACCACCGTGCATATCTATCATTTCCAGAGCTTTACCACCACCTCGGGCAACACAGGTCAAGGGATCTTCTGCAACAACTACCGGGATCCCAGTTTCTTCCATCAACAGACGATCAAGGTCTTTCAGCAACGCACCACCACCTGTCAGCACCATACCATGCGCTGAGATGTCAGAAGCCAGCTCTGGCGGAGATTGCTCCAGCGCAACCATCACGGCACTGACAATGCCCATGAGAGGCTCTTGCAGCGCTTCCAGAATTTCGTGTGAGTTTAATGTAAAAGAACGCGGTACACCTTCAGCCAGGTTACGGCCACGCACTTCAATCTCAACTGGCACCTCACTCTTAAACGCAGAACCAATTTCGTGTTTGATATGCTCTGCGGTCGCTTCACCAATCAGGCTACCAAAGTTACGACGAACATAGTTGATGATGGCTTCGTCAAATTTGTCACCGCCAATACGAACAGACGATGAATAAACCACACCGTTCAAAGAGATAATTGCCACTTCGGTGGTACCACCACCGATATCGACAACCATAGAACCTGTTGCCTCAGACACTGGTAAACCAGCACCAATTGCTGCGGCCATCGGTTCTTCAATCAGATACACTTCTCTTGCGCCTGCCCCCATTGCAGATTCACGAATGGCGCGCTTTTCAACTTGAGTTGCACCACAAGGCACACAAATTAAAACGCGCGGGCTGGGTCGCATAAAGTTATTGTTGTGCACCTGTTTGATGAAATGCTGAAGCATTTTTTCGGTGACGTAAAAGTCAGCTATCACGCCGTCTTTCATTGGCCTGATGGCTTTAATATTGCCTGGTGTCCGTCCCAACATTTGCTTTGCTGCTGTGCCCACAGAGGCAACGCTCTTTGGTCCACCAGCACGCTCCTGACGGATCGCCACAACAGAAGGCTCGTTTAGCACGATCCCTTCTTCTTTCACATAAATCAGGGTATTGGCAGTACCTAAGTCGATCGACAGGTCGTTTGAAAATAGTCCACGTAGTTTTTTAAACATGAGGCTGGGTAACCTTTAAAGAATTCTTTTTGCAAACCATACAGTGGCTCAGGCCACTGCGTTGAAATATTTCACTCTGTGTCTGTAACACAGCTGCACAGGCATGGATAACGCCGCCTCATTGGCATCATTAAACAGCCTTAGCGTTCTCTAACTAATCTAAATCCAATGTAGTTGGCCCGAAAATCCGGAGCCAGGGCCAAACGTGTAGAAACACGAGCAAGGCTTGGCGCAAAGTTCCAGGCGCCACCACGTACCGTTACGTCGTCCTGCGAAGCGCGCTTTTGCGTCCACTCCCAGACATTACCCACGGTATCATAGAGCCCATAGGCATTGGCAGAAAACTGACCGACCGGCGCAGGACTTTTGTTTGACCATTCACTGCCACACCAACCACAGTTAGCCTGATTGCGGCCTATTTCATTACCCCAGGGGTATTCCGAGGTAGTATCACCGCGCGCGGCATATTCCCATTCAACTTCATTTGGCAAACGGTATTGCATCCCTTGGTCGCCAGATAACCAGTTTGCATAAGCTTTGGCATCTTCATATGAGACACACACGACCGGAAAGTCATCCGCTTGCTCATAGCCAGGCGAACGCCAGCTAAAGTCAATTTCCCAGACAGGTTCACCATTTTTATAATGCGCACAACCTTTGCCTTTCTCAGCTTCAGTAACATACTGAGAGCTATCAATAAAACGTCGGAACTCAGCAACTGTAACTTCTTTGCTCTGCATCACATATGAATGACTGAGCACTTTTTCTACCACAGGGCGCTCATTCGCCAAGCCATTACCTGTCAAGTCGCCCATTTTGAAGCTACCAGCAGGAATGATCACGGTTTCATTGATGATCCTGTCTGGGTTCACAACTGTAACGGGTTGAGGTTGTGCTATCGCGACTTGTTGTGCTGGTTGAGTTTGCTCGCTTTTTGGTGTCGGTGCAGCAATCGACTCAGGCTTTTTTACCAGCCGGGCATTTAGGGTCCGGGCTCGTCGCAAATTTAGGTTAGCCTTATAGGGTTCGTATCCCAGCTTGCGCACCTCAATGTCATGCATACCCGCTGGCAGATTCACCACAAGTTTAGTGGAGCCATAGCTGACACCGTTAATAAAGACTTCATCGTCATACACATTAGAGCGTAAGGTCAGTTCTACTTCACGATTTTTGGGTGGTTGAGGGGCGATATCCGCCGTGATATCCGGGGACGCTGGCAGTGTTGCAACACTGACCACAGGCGTACTTTTTGATAACTCATTTGAAAATGTCAGCTGTTCATCGCTGTACGTGGTCGGATAGCTGGCCTGATAACCCAGCGCCAACGGCGAACCGTATTCGCTGCAATAGCGATTATCCAGGTTGAGCAAGCTACACAGACGACTATTATTGACGTCTCCGCGCATCGTCACACTCAGATTAACACTATAATTACCCTGACCACTGAATGCACTGCCAACCACATGGCTGCTCACTACCTGCACCTGAGCACCCGCCAGATGTCGCTTTGGTTCCACTACTCGCTGCTCGGTCAAATTTGCAAAGATTTGATCGATAAAGTGCTTGGTTGCTTTTTGCAGACCCAATTGCTGACCACGTTGTTCGCATGCCGCTAAGGTTTCGGTGCGTTTACAGTTAATGGTGTGATCCACTTCAAGCGTGCCTTCACGGCTGAACTCGTTGCGTAAACGTTCAATCCGGGCGGTACTCAGTTGATCATTCAAGCCGGCAATGGTGTTCACGAGCGTATGCTTGGTAACGCGGATTTGCTCTATGTCTTTGCGATGTGATGCAATCGCCGCCAACTGCATCACTATGTCTTCTTTATTTTGTTTGTGTTCTGCAACTGCTTGCTGATATCTGCTCTGTGCCGCTGAGATATCCAATGAAGGGTCATCAATCAGACGTCGATAAATGTCGTTCATCGCATCAAGTGCCTGATTCTTTTCTTTATCCAGCTCCGCCGAACGCTGTCGCAACAGGTCAAGCTGTGCTTGTAAACGCGTTTCTTCGCTCAGATGCTTTTCGAGTACCTGAGTATAGTTATCTAATTCAGCTTGCTTTTCAGTGCGCTCAGATTCAATGGCAGTCACAGTTGCAGTATCTTGCGCCGACACACTTAAAGATAAAAGGGTCGCAGAGACAAAAAGAGATAAAGGAGCAATTTGCATAAATTCCATTCCCAACAGCGGCAGTTGTTTGGTCTTTGTTATTTTTTATAATTTAGCGCTTAATGCTATGTACTTAAGAAGTAAAACACAAGCCTAGCACAATTAATATCTGAGTTTACAACTATTAGCCACTTCCTTACCAGTGTTCTACCAAGATTTTCATGAAATAATAGCGGCTATTCGATACGAAACGACACAGACTGAACCTCAGATGGACAAGCTTGATTTTCCTGAATCGCCATTACAACTGATCCACGCACCAGAGCTCGACGCTGCGGGTGTTTCACTGCACGTCAAACGCGATGATCTACTCCATCCAACAATTCAGGGAAACAAGTGGCGTAAGCTCAAATATAACCTCAAGGCAATGAAGCAAGCACGACAATCAGCCTTACTCACTTTTGCCGGTCCCTTCTCCAATCACCTTTATGCCACAGCCATGGCCTGTAAGCAGTTTGGGATTCAGGGAAGTGCCATTATCCGGGGCTCACAACTGGATCAGAACAACCCGACCATCCGCTTCGCCAAAGCCTGTGGCATAACGCTGCATGCCGTTTCTCGCCAGGAATATAGATTACGTAATGACCCCGATTATCTGACACAGTTGCAACACCGATTTCCAGATACTTTTATCGTTCCCGAAGGGGGCAGCAATCAATATGCCCTGCAAGGTTGTCAGGAACTGGCTCAAAGCCTGCCTGAAAGTCATTTTGTATGCTGCGCGGTCGGAAGCGGCGGCACATTAGCAGGAATGCTTGATGGGCTAAGTGACGACAGCCAGTTACTGGGGATCAGTGTGTTAAAGGGAGCTCAATACCTGGATGATGAAGTGCAGAGGCTAAACCCGCATGCAGCACAGCGCACCAACTGGCAAATACTACATGACTATCATGATGGCGGTTACGGTAAATTTTCAGCCTCGTTGTGGCAATTTTGCCTACGTATGCGCCAACAACATGCACTACCGCTGGAGCCGATTTACACAGGTAAACTGATATATGCCTTGTGGCAACTCATTGAGCAAGGGTATTTTCCGCGTGGCAGTCGCATCATTGCTATCCACAGTGGTGGGCTGCAAGGCTTAGACGGCCTGCGCTACCGTAATCTCATCTAGCTCCTTACTCACAGGGCTGATGTTACAGGCTTTGCTCCAGCTGTAACAATGGCGCGCTAAAGTAATAGCCCTGCGCGCCATCCACACCCAGTTTTGTAATGCATTCAAATTCTTCTTTGGTTTCCACACCCACAGCATATACCGGTACGCCGAGTTCTTTAGCCTGAGCGACAATTTGGCGAACAACACTGCGTCGCTTTGCAGAATGGTGCACTTCGTGAATCAGCTCAAATGCCAATTTAAGCGCTGTTACTTGGCCAAACCTGCGTAGGGCTTCGAGCTTTAACGGCGCATTGACATGGTCCAGGACAAATCGGCACCCAGCTTCAGACACGCCCGTCAGCACCTGACAACAATACTCTTCATGCTGATAGAAGTCCTGGAGTGCCAGCTCAAAAGCAATGTCGCTTGTCCGACCAGACGTCATCACCTGCTCACGCAGCCAGTCAATGAACTCCACGTTACTCCAGTTGAGGACATGCAAGTTAACACTCACAGAAAAACCGGCAGGTTCTTTAACAAGCGCGTTGAGAGCATGGCGTAAAATGGTCTTATCCAGCAGCATCAGATGCTCTGCCCGATGAATTTTATGAATAAATTGCCCAGCGGACATCAATCCCAATGATCGGTGGCGCACCCGCAGCAGCGCTTCGCTTTGGATCACATCTTGTTGCGCAAAGCCAAATAACGGCTGAAAGAACAACATAAATCGCCCGGCTTTTATGTCATCCATAATCTCGCTTTCTGCTCGTCGTAAACTGGTGCTCAGGGTGTGATTCAACGGCATAACATGGACATGCTGCCAGACATTGCTTTGCGCAATGCTCAGTGCCGAACGTACAACCTGATATACCATCGCCTGATCAGCACCCTTTGTATAAAAGCACACGCCACACTTCACCGCACTGCGTGACAGATCAGGTCTGAATGTAAGTAAGGCCTGATACACCACTTCATGGATCCGCCTCGCCAGAGCATCAACATCTACTTTATCAACGGGCGCTAACGTCATCACCAATGCACCAGAAGATAAGTACTTACACGAACAACGCTCGTACTTTGAGAAACAGCGAGCCAGCGTCACACTAAAATGACTTTGCGGATCCAGCTCTTCTGGCAATGTTTGACGCCACTTCAACATCGCGAACACAGATACCTTTCGGCTCGCTTCTACTGCGTTAGCCTGTATATCAGGAGATAACTCAGAGGTAATAGCCCGTGCTTGCGTGGCTGACAGCTCTGCGCGCGAAAGACTGCCCATCCACCTGGAGAGTAAATAGCCTGCCACCAACATCAAACAGTTCATAAACAAGACAACAGGTAAACAATCTTGCACAATGGGTGCGGGAGAGAGGTACAGTTCTGTGTCAGCAAACTGAAACTTGACGCTTTCTATGGCCCAAAGCCAGATACTCGCAGTCTGTGTTTCGGCTGCAAACCCATAATGATGCACCAGCGTAGAAAACTCACCGACCCGACTTCCACTCACTGAGGCGTCTAATTGCGCGAAGTGGCTTTGTAGCTGGCCCGCTTGCTGAACTACCTGTGCATGGGTGAATTGCCAAAGCGCGCCATTGACGAGTAACCAGACAACCACAATCACCGCGCGTGCACCCCACCCGGTAAAGACTTCTTTGTCAGCTTTTAATAATCGACGCATGCTGCTACACAAGCCAGTAAACCCTGTATCAAGTTTTGTTCAAGACAGGCTAAAACTCAAGTTGCCTGGAGCAGATTCCTCCGTGGGCGAATAAACACTGCCAGGCCCGCGTTATAGCAATAATGTCTTAATCCATAAACCTGCGTTTCAAGGCCCTACTTCTGCTAACTCGCTCTTACTCCCCCTCTCCGTGCTATATCTTTGCTCCTAACACACCTCAGTTACACTTCAGTGACCGTGTGTTCCAAAATAAAACTACATTGTAGTAATAATACCTTGCAGGAAATTACTATTTTGTAGTAAAAATAAGGAAAGTAAATTTTAAGGACTTCCTGTTATGTCTGACAAAGATAAATTCTTGGGTGAATTCGAACAAATGACGATGCTTGCATTACTGCAACTTGACAATGAAGCGTATGGTGCAGCGATTAGACAACTATTGGCAGAGCAAGTGAATCGTAATGTCGCCATTGGCGCACTTTATTCAACACTAGAGCGATTAGAGCGTAAAGGTATGGTGGAATCACGGCTGGGTGAAGCCACAGCGCAGCGAGGTGGACGAGCAAAACGCTATTTCAAAGTAACAGCACAAGGCCACAGTGCACTTAAACGTGCCAGACAGGCCATGGACACTTTATGGCAAGGACTCTCTGTTCGACATTCTTTAAGCCAGGAGGATTAGCTATGAGCCTCTACTCTGACAAAGAACCAGATGCCAAACCGCCAGTACTGGCAAATAAAGTCCTCTCTATGTTGCTTCCTAATCGACTGCTAGAAAGCGTTCTGGGTGATCTTGAAGAAGAGTTTAATATACTGGCAAAGCAGAATCTTAAACGTGCCAATCAGTGGTATTGGCAACAGACTCTTGAAACAAGCATGATTTATCTAAAAAAGAAATTAGCTTCTGTTGAAATGTTAGGGCGATTGAACTTTTACTTACCACTTATCATGTTCATTACAACTGCAGGTTTAATTGTTTTGCTGTCCATATTGAGCGACCCCACTTCTATTTCTGACACGTTTTGGGATGAACTGTTACAAGGGAAAATTCATATGGCACTATTTAGTACACACTTTTGGCACAATTTTTGGGACATTTTAGCGCTGGCAGAATGGGGAATGTTTATACATTTCGAGTCTTTCATCATCTCATTCTTCAGTATCGCACTGCTCCTCCATTTATATAAAGAACAACAAGCTTCCATCATAAAACTCGCCGTAAGTGGTTATTCACTTGCTTTCATTCCTTACATATGGGGCATCATACACATCGCAAATTATCACTTTGAAGCAAACCAAATAGGACCCATTGTTGCGACAGGTGTGCTTTGCCTTTTATATCTGCTGCCCCCAGTAAGCTACATTATCCATCGCAAACTAAAGCAGTTACAAGCAGAAAATCTTGAATTTAATCAATAAAATAGGACTATAGGAAGAAGTTATGGCTCGCGTGAAATACACACTACTACTGCCTTTGATTGTCTGTAGCTTTGCAAGCATAAGTAATGAAGTACATTTAGAGTCAATAAATAAAATGGCACCCACAGCCAGCGCTGAGGAAGCAATCATACAACACTGGAGACAACCTGACATAAATCGTGAGTTTTGGGATATCTCGGTACTGCCACAGGCGTTCATTGATGTTAAGCCTGCCCCCAGAAACGATGGCTTAGCCGTTGGTGAGCTGGGCATTGATGGAGGTAAAAAAGCCACTATTCTTGCACTGGCTGATGAGCTTGCCAAAGGACAACACGGTAATTTTGACAGCCTCTTAATTCACCACAAAGGCAAGCTGGTATTTGAGTCGTATTACCTCAGAGGGCGCGTAGATTTATCTCACCCCCAATCATCCGTTACTAAAGCTTACACAGGCATGTTGCTTGGTCGTGCCATGCAACTGGGTTACCTCAGCATGGAAGATTTAGACAAACCCGTGGCTGGCTTTCTGAACAAACTGGACGCTGCAAAATTTGTTGATGGTGCAAGTCATATTACATTACACCAGGCTTTAACAATGACAACAGGTCTTAGGATCAGCGATGCAACCCGTAAGTCTTTGCTGGAACGTCCTGAATTAGTCCCAGGTCAGAAGGAAATTCAATTTCTTTTCGAACACAGCGCACCCATAACGCCCGAGTCAAAAGGCTTTTATTACGATATTGGTCCTCAACTGATTATGCAGGTACTTGCGGCTGTAGTCCCCGGCAATATTGAAACATTCATTAAGACAGAATTATTGGGGCAATTAAACATCACAAATTTTGCCTGGAAAACTGCACCGAGCGGCTTACCTGAGTCAATATGGCGGTCGAGCTTAACATCAAGAGACATGATAAAAATGGGCATACTCGCCGCAAATAAGGGCAAATGGAAAGGCAAGCAAATAATTAATCGTGATTTTATGACCAGATCCACCAGTAAACTTATCACCACGGGAGATGATGAGATTTTCGGAGATGGCAAAGACGTCTCTAACCAGGGTTATGGCTATTATTGGTGGAGTTCAGACCTTCAATACAAAGATAAAAAATATTCGAGTGTTTCAGCACAAGGCGGGGGTGGCATATACATCATTCTAATAGAAGAATTAGACCTAATTATTGCCATAACGGCGCATCATGTGGACCATGCCACACAACAAATTGTCGCTGAGCAGATTTTGCCAGCCTTTATCGATTAGCGTCACAGATACCAGATCATTCATTGTCCAATAAACTAAAAAAAGCCGCTTACTAGCGGCTTTTTTTGATTGTTTTTCAACACTGATATTTCAGTCTTTGATTAGAATGGAATATCGTCATCAAAGTCAATGGGCGGTTCCATTGGGTTGCTGGCGCTGCCACTTGCATTGCTGCTGGCATTGCCACCTGCGTTACCACCTGCATTGCCTTGCTGAGGAGCAAACCCACCTTGGGCAGGCGCATTATGCTGCGGTTGCTGTCCCATTGACTGGCCTCCGCCAAAACCACCGCCTTGCTGTTGGTTATGCTGAGGCTGTTGAGACTGCTGAGGCGCGAATCCACCTTGTTGCTGTTGTCCGTACTGAGACTGACCGCCCTGATTCGCATTATTGCCATAGTTGGACTGACCATAGTTTTGGCCGCCCTGTTGACCACCCTGGTACTGACCGCCACCTTGTTCACCGCGGCCGCCCAGCATTTGCATCTGGCCACCCATATCAACAACGATCTCTGTGGTGTAACGTTCCTGACCACCTTGATCTGTCCACTTACGCGTCTGTAAGCGACCTTCAATATAGACTTGTGAGCCTTTACGCAGGTACTCGCCTGCTACCTCTGCCAGCTTACCGAATAGCACAACACGATGCCATTCAGTGCGCTCTTGCATCTGACCTGTGTTTTTGTCTTTCCAACTATCGGTCGTTGCAATACTGATGTTCGCTACGCCGTTTCCGTTAGGCATATAACGTACTTCAGGATCTTGGCCTAAATTACCAACCAAAATAACTTTGTTTACACCGCGTGCCATGGCACCCTCTCCTCACACTATTGCAAGCTAGCGCAAGCCCAGGGCTTGCTTTGCTTGGTTTAAATCAAATTCTTTATCGTTTACTTTCAAGTAAGTACGATTTTCTTCACTGACAACGGTCGCTTCGATGACCCCGGGTAATGCGACCAGCTGATCCGCCAAAGCATCGGCTTTTTCAGGCTCATCAACCTCAGTAACAAAACTAAGTGTTTTACTTCGCACCGGGATTTGCATACGCCACGCAATAAATAGCCATATTACCCCAATTGCCGCAGCCGCAGCAAACACAGTTTGAGGATTAAAATGCTGGGCCAGGTAGCCGCCCATCACACCACCTGCAAATGCGCCAAAAAACTGCGAGGAGGAAAAGACCCCCATCGCCGAGCCTTTTTGAGTGGCAGGTGCAATGCGCGATACCAACGCAGGCATCGTTGCTTCCAGAAAGTTAAAAGCAATAAAATATACTGTCATTGCTACTGCAATGCCGATCAACGAGTTTGCCGCCGGGATCAACGCCAGCGTGCTCACCACGAGCAGCGCAATCGACGCTAAAAATACCTGCTTCTCTTTTTGTTTGCGGATCGCCACTATCATCAGTGGGGCCATCAAAACAAACGCAAGTAATAAAACCGGAATATACAATTGCCAGTGATCTTGCGCGACTAAGCCGTCGGCAATCAGCTGGCCCGGAAGCGCAACAAACAAGGTGGTCAATGTTAAGTGTAGCAGCAACACCCCAAGGTCCAGTCTGACCAGCTGTGGATGGCGCACCAGTTTACGAATATCCGCCATGCTGGCGACGGTATCTCCTTTTGGCGCGCGATTTACAGCGCCAGGCACAATAAACAACACGATCCCGATCCCCAATAATGCCAACGCGGCGGTCAGCCAGAAGATCCCCGCAATGCCAAACGCCGCGGCAACCATTGGGCCTAAAAGCATTGCCACAGCAAAGCTCATGCCGATACACATGCCAATCACAGCCATGACTTTTGGTCTTTGCTCATCGCGACTCAGATCAGACGCCAAGGCCAGCAAGGCACTTGCAATGGCACCCATCCCCTGAAGAGCACGGCCTGCCGTTACCCAGTAAATTGACTCAGCCAGTGCCGCTATCACAGATCCGATGGCAAACATAATTAAACCGGCAACAATAATAGGCTTACGACCAAACTTATCGGACAGCCAGCCCATAGGTATTTGCAGCAACGCCTGCGTCAGCCCGTAAGCACCAATTGCCAGACCAATCCACAATGGCGACACATCAGTGAGCGACTGACCGTAGATAGCCAACACAGGCATCAACATAAACAGCCCCAGCATCCTAAAGGCAAAGACACTTGCCAGTGAAATGGCTGCACGTTTTTCAAGAGAGTTAAGTGATTGTTTCGACATGACACTTATTTGGCTAAGACAAAAACAGGCGCTAGTCTAGCAAAAAAGTAACCAAGTGTTGACGACCAGATCAGATTTTAGTGAGAAAAGCCGACGTTTAGTCCAATCCATACTTTGCCAGGATCCGCGTTAATCGACCTGAATGTTGTAATCGTTCAAATGCGCTTACAAGCTGCCGTAAGTCCTGAGCCGAGACCGACTGCCTACTCAGCGCATAGTAGACTGGCTCGCGGTTTACCACCAGCGAACTCATCGTGATATGAGCAAAGTCAGGATTATGTTGCGACTGATACAGCACGTTGAATTTTTCTTCCAAAAAGCCTGCGATCCTGCCATGTTTAAGTAAGCTGAGTTTGCGTTGATTATCGGCCACATAAATAAAGCGTTGCGACTCGTCTTTTGTCTGCTCTCGTAACAGTAACTCGTTAAATACATGACCATAAAATGCCCCCTTCTGAATGGCTACGGGCACCGGGAGCTTAAACAGATCAGACAGCGTTTGCACTGGATAAGGGCGCAACTGATTCATTGCAAACACTATGGTTTCCATTCTTTGCGGGCCAATAAAGTAGGCAAACTGCTCCCGCTCTGGTGTACGACTGACACTGAGCACCATATCAAGCTCGCCCTCAGCCAGCATTTTCAGCGCCCGACCCCAGGGCACATTAATAAACTGATAACCGCAGCCAGCCTCATCAAGCAGTGCCTTGGCAAAATCCACATCCAGACCATGCCACTTCAACTTAGTGTCTAAACGCGATTGTGCAGCGTAATTTTCAAACCGGACAATCAGCTCACACCCAACCACGAACGGCGTAAACAGCACCCAGATTAGAGCGAACCAGTACAAATGTGATCCCCGGCTTCAAGGTTTATCGTAAGTTTAGCCAAGATAGCTTAATTTTACAGGCTGGATAGGGTACTCTTGGACTCTGAGAAAAACACTGTAAGTTTGTACAGCAAATAAGGCCACCATGGATAAAATAGAAGTTAGAGGTGCACGCACGCACAACCTCAAAGACATCTCTCTTACAATACCGCGCGACAAGCTCATCGTGATCACAGGCCTGTCGGGGTCTGGCAAATCATCATTGGCATTCGATACCTTGTATGCTGAAGGGCAACGCCGTTATGTCGAATCCCTGTCTGCTTACGCCAGACAGTTCTTGTCACTGATGGAAAAACCCGATGTCGATCACATCGAAGGACTTTCGCCGGCCATTTCTATTGAGCAGAAGTCTACTTCTCACAATCCTCGTTCAACAGTAGGTACCATCACGGAAATTTACGATTACCTGCGCTTGTTGTTCGCACGTGTTGGTGAACCTCGCTGCCCAACTCATGATTTGCCACTGAAAGCGCAGACCATCAGTCAAATGGTCGATACCGTACTGGGTCACCCTGAAGGCAGCAAATTAATGCTGCTGGCCCCGGTGGTCAAAAATCGTAAAGGGGAGCATGTTAAACTCCTTGAACAACTTGCCAGCCAGGGCTTTATTCGTGCCCGCATTGATGGTGAAGTATGCGACTTATCCGATCCGCCGACCCTGGAACTACACAAAAAGCACACCATCGAGGTGGTCGTTGACCGCTTCAAGGTCAAAGAGGGACTGGAGCAAAGGTTGGCCGAATCCTTTGAAACGGCGCTGGAGCTGGCGGATGGCATTGCCGTGGTGGCTGCCATGGACGACAGCCTGGATGAAGAACTGGTGTTTTCCGCTAACTTTGCCTGCCCGACGTGTGGCTATGCCATGACCGAGCTGGAGCCTCGTTTGTTCTCGTTCAATAACCCTGCCGGAGCCTGTCAAAGCTGTGACGGACTGGGTGTCAGACAGTTCTTTGACCCCAGCCGGGTAGTACAAAACCCCGAGCTGAGTCTGTCCGGTGGCGCCATTAAAGGCTGGGATAAACGCAGCTTTTACTATTATCAGATGCTCAGCTCAGTCGCTGAACACTATGACTTTGACCTCGAAACACCGTTTCAGAACTTATCAAACGACGCACAAAAGGTGGTGCTGGAAGGCTCGGGGCGAACCAAGATAGCCTTCAACTATCGCAATGACCGCGGAGACTTAATCACCCGAAACCATGAGTTTGAAGGCGTATTAAACAATATGAACCGCCGTTACCGAGAAACGGAATCGGCCTCAGTCCGCGAAGAGCTGGCTAAATACCAAACCAGTCAAGCCTGCCCTAAATGTAATGGCTCCCGATTGAGAGAAGAAGCTCGTCACGTCTTTATTGGTGCCACCAATCTACCGACGGTCACGACCATGAGTATTGGGGAAGCCTGTGACTTTTTTGATGCACTGACCCTCAGCGGTCAAAAGGCCAAGATCGCAGAAAAGGTACTCAAAGAAATCCGTGACCGTTTGTCCTTTTTGATCAATGTCGGTCTGAACTACCTATCACTGGAACGTAGTGCCGATACGCTCTCAGGTGGTGAAGCCCAAAGGATCCGACTAGCAAGCCAGATAGGTGCGGGCCTGGTGGGCGTCATGTACGTACTTGACGAACCGTCGATCGG
This sequence comes from Pseudoalteromonas rubra, assembly GCF_005886805.2. Classification (NCBI taxonomy): domain Bacteria; kingdom Pseudomonadati; phylum Pseudomonadota; class Gammaproteobacteria; order Alteromonadales; family Pseudoalteromonadaceae; genus Pseudoalteromonas; species Pseudoalteromonas rubra. The sequence continues at coordinate 422,950 of NZ_CP045429.1, read as the reverse complement.
GCTACACCAAAGAGACAATGATCGATTACTGAGCACCCTCACCCACCTGCGTGATCTGGGCAATACCGTTATCGTGGTTGAACATGATGAAGATGCTATTCGTGCAGCCGACCACATTATAGATATCGGCCCTGGTGCCGGTGTGCACGGTGGTTATGTGGTCGCAGAAGGCAGCCGCGAAGACATCATGGCAAACCCAAAATCACTGACTGGCCAATATCTCAGTGGGCAGCAAGCCATAGCCGTACCTGCTGAGCGTCATCAAACTGGTGAGCAATGGCTGGCACTGAATGGCGCCAGTGGAAACAACCTTAAAAACGTGAATCTCAAGATCCCATTTGGCTTGATGACCTGCGTCACCGGCGTGTCTGGTTCTGGCAAGTCAACTCTGATCAACGACACCCTATTCAAACTGGCACACAGAGAACTTAACGGAGCAACGGTTGCTGAGCCTTCACCTTACCAGTCCATCGAAGGCCTGGAGCATTTTGACAAGGTGATCGACATAGATCAAAGTCCAATCGGACGCACACCACGCTCAAACCCGGCCACCTATACCGGGATCTTTACAGCGATCCGGGAGTTATTCGCAGGTACCCAGGAAGCGCGCTCGCGGGGTTACAAGGTTGGCCGCTTTAGTTTCAATGTGAAAGGCGGTCGCTGTGAAGCCTGTCAGGGCGACGGTGTGATCAAAGTCGAAATGCACTTTTTACCCGATGTCTATGTGCCCTGTGATGTCTGTACAGGCAAACGCTACAACCGGGAAACTTTAGAAGTCCTGTATAAAGGCAAGAACATCCATGAAGTGTTGGAAATGACAGTGGAAGATGCCCGTGAGTTCTTTGATAAGATCCCAGCCATCAAACGCAAATTACAAACATTGATGGATGTGGGGCTGTCCTACATTCGACTCGGCCAGGCAGCAACAACGTTGTCTGGTGGTGAAGCGCAACGGGTCAAACTTGCCCGTGAATTATCTAAACGAGACACTGGTAAAACCCTGTATATCCTTGATGAGCCAACCACAGGTCTGCATTTCCATGATATTCAGCAGCTGCTGGTTGTACTGCACCGATTACGTGACCATGGTAATACCGTAGTGGTGATAGAACACAACCTGGATGTCATTAAAACTGCCGACTGGATAGTCGATCTTGGCCCGGAAGGCGGTGCTGGCGGTGGTCAGATCCTAGTTGCTGGCACCCCGGAAGAGGTTGCTGAGTGTGCAGCTTCTCACACTGGTCGATACCTCAAGCCTATGCTATAACGGAGCGAGCAAGGGGAGTCATGCTCCCCACTCACTTTCACGGTCAGGGAATGGAATAATAACAATGAAACTGGCACTTCCCAGCGCAATACAACCTGTTGTAGGCCCTTTTTCAACACTGCAAAAAAAATGGCTGGTATTCTGGCACACCCTGAATGTGGCACAACGCTGCTACTTTTCAGCAACCATGCTGTGTTTGCTTGCCATCTTCAATGAACTGCCTGAAGACAGCTCGCTTTATCTGGGGGCGTCGGTCCTCGCACTGATAGCCATGACCAGAGAATTCTGGCCGAGGTTTATCCACCTTTGGGAAAGCCTGCCAGGCAAAGCCGTGATTTTGCTGTTTTACGCGTTTATTGCCAACTATGCGCTTGCCCAAGCAGCAGGAATGGTAAATGACATCACGGGTGTGAATGCAGATCACCTGCCCTACTCGCACAACTTTAGCATGCTGTTATCTGTTCCGACCTGGTTTGTGACCACCAGCATTTTACTGTTGATCCTGCTGCAACTTATTCAGCCAGTTTATTTATTCGTACTGATGTTGCTGCGCCCATTTGGGCTCCATAAATGGTGGCATAGTCCAGACTACCAGTACCCTGTTACCACCGGACTCGTGCGCTTTTTCTTTGGGTTATTTTTGCTCTACCAAATGGCGGTGTTTATTTCCTCAACGGGCATGTCCCGAGGTGTCAATAGCTTTTTACGCCATATCGTAGAAGGCTTTACCGGTCAGTCGATCCAACTCAATATTACGATGCAAGATGACGCCGACAATACGCTTACACACACCACAATCGACGCCATAGCAGGCTCAGCAGTCAATGACACAGAGCAAGCGAAACTGGCAGAACAACAGGCTGAGCTAAACGAACTCAAAGTCCAGTTATCAGCATTTGAAAAGAATGCTGATAAGTATGAACGCCATCTGCAAAACGCGCTGACTTACTTTATCTACGAGTATGAATCGGACAGCCGTTCCCGGTGTGAAATTGCACCAGGCACGCGGATCATCGAGTTAAACGACTACGAACTGCTGGAAATTACTAAACTTGAGGGCGATCCTGCCCGCTATGAATTTGTTGTTAAACCCTGCATCTCAGCGGCCATCGGCCATCAGTTCCGAAACCGCTAAGTGAATATCCGGCCGGGCGCGCTATAACGCATACTTGCTTAGCGCAGCCTGCTCTTCTTCACTGAGTGACTGAGATGTTTTACCCGCAAAGTCATAACGCACCATCACAGTGCGCCCTTCGGCACAGCATTCGTCATGCTGCCAGGCCTGCTGTAAGATCACGAAGGAGCTGTTACCAACCTTTTCAATCGCCGTTTTGATTTCGACAGGCTGGCCGTAAAACAGCTCACCTTTAAAGGTTACTTCTACCTTGGCAACAATTAGCTTCCATTGATGTGGATTAAGATCCGGTGTAAAAATTTTGAAAATAGGCATGCGCGCCGCTTCAAACCATACCGGGAGTACGGTATTGTTGATATGTCCGAGGACATCCGTTTCACTGAAACGCGGCATAATAGTTTCTGACAACATAATAATTCTAACCAATTTTGGATATCAACATGACTGATTTTATTCGCATTTATGAGAATGCACTGAGTCCTGAGTTTTGCCAGCAGTTTATTCAGACCTTTGATAACAGCCCTCATCTGGCACAGGGGACCACCTCAGGAGGCGTCGACCTCAGTAAGAAAATCAGTCAGGATCTGTATTTAAATCAATACCCGGATTATGCTCAGCAATTAACACATATTCAACAAACCACGTCGAAATACCTGTTCGATTATATTGAAGAGCACTTTTTCATGATGATTGGGGCTTTCGGGCTTAGCGTTTATCATCCAAAAACTGGCCAGCCTGTTAATTTAACCGTTGATAACTTTGAGGAAGTGGGTAAACCTCAGCTCCCCATATTGACTCAACAATTATTTCGTTTAGGGTCTATCCAGGCACAGCGCTATCCGACGAATAAAGGCGGTTACCCTTACTGGCACAGTGAAGTTTATCCTCAATTACAGCACAACGAAGCACTCCACCGGGTATTGTTATTTATGTTTTATCTCAATGACGTAGAAGAAGGCGGAGAAACTGAGTTTCATTATCAGGACAAATGCATCAAGCCAAAACAGGGCTCAATGGTGATTGCGCCAGCCTACTTCACACATACACACCGGGGCAACATGCCGCGTTCCAATGACAAATATATTCTCACATCCTGGGTCTTATTTAATCGGGCGGAGCAACTATACGGTGCACCACCCCAGCAAGCCACGAGCTAACGGCGGCGACGAATAAATTCCTGCCAGTCCTGCAGTAGGGCTTCGAAATCCTCGAAGCCACACCCTGCGCTCAAGCCATGCTCTTCCATAGCGAGCGCATCATCACTGAACGCAGACAAAGCATCGGTTTGATCGTGATATAAGTCATGGGCTTCAAACAGCGCTTCCTGATGGGAAACTATCAGGCGTACCTCACGTCCTTCCAGACAAAACTCATCCCGGGTTGTTTTGATTTCTTTCAGGCGAGCCAGCAAAGCTGGCAATGCGTCGTGCGCAAGTTCATCATTTAACCAACGTCCTACCAGCTCATGTTCCGCTGACATTTTGACACGAAATCCGGCTATCGGATCGCGAATAAACTGATACTCCATAGTCACTTCAAGGTTATTTAATACAACTCTGTTAGTATACCTGAACCTCACGACGCTGCATTGTTTAGTGCCGATAAACCCGTATAATACTGCCTGCATTGCCAATAACGCCCTTCACAACCAACGAGTAAGCCGTGACTTTCATTGATATCCTGTTTCCATTGATTTTCGTCGTCACCTGTGGGTTTGTGGCCGCGCGGATCCGATTTATCTCGGCCGCACAATTGGATGGGATCCGCGTCTATATTTTTAATCTCGCCATCCCTATGCTGCTTTTTTTAAGTATGTATCGCGCTGACCTGTCACAGGTTGCCTCTGTAACGTTACTGCTGGCATTTTATCTGCCCGTCATTGCGCTGTACTGCCTGGTGCTACTCGTGATGCGGCGACGCTTTAAACTCGCAACCGAAGAAGCCGCATTAAGCGCGCTAAACGGTACCTACTCGAATACAGTGGTGGTTGGTCTGCCTGTCATTCTGGCAGCACTGGGTGAACAGGCAGCGGCCATGGTATTTATGATCATCCCACTGCACAGTGCGGTGTTATTTTCTCTTACTTTCATTTTGGCCGGAAAAGGGAAAGGTGGCATTGACTGGCTCAAGCCACTGTTTTTGAACCCCGTTGTACTGAGTATCAGTCTCGGACTGCTCGCCAATTTGCTGCCAGTGACTATCCCGGCTTTGCTCTTGTCAGGAATGGACTGGTTTGCCCAACCAGCCATTGCAGGTGCACTGTTTGTGCTAGGTGCCAGTCTGGTTCAGTACGGGTTTCGCACCGTGTGGTATCCGGCACTTATGATCAGCATCATCAAACTGCTGATACTGCCTTTGTGCGTTTATCTGACAGCAACACTACTGGCACTAGAGCCATTACAACGCCAGGTCGTCACGCTCATGAGTGCCGCGCCACTGGGTGTCAACGCCTACCTGGTTGCCCGCCAGCTATCCGTTCAGCAAGCAAACAGTGCTGGCGGCGTTGTGCTATCTACCCTGCTAAGTGTGATCTCACTCAGCCTGTGGCTGGCTGTTTTATCAATCTGATGAGCGATACTTGGCCGCATCAATGATCGACCACAAGTGAAAAATGGCGGCCACTACCGCAGGCACTACTAACCACCATAGTGCATATCCACCAACACAGACGACTGCGAAGATAAGCGCTGCAAGTAAACGTCCCTGCACTAATTGTCCTAAGCCTGGAAAAAAGACATTACATATTGCGGCAATTACATTGCCTCCTGAACCCTGTCCTGCCATAAAGACCTCTCTTTTTTAGTTTTAACTGCGCATTTGTATGGTGACGCGCAGACAATTCAATCGTATGATTTAACTATTACATGTTTTGTGCCAAAATTATAAACACTTAAAAATCAATAAAATAAAAAAATAACGCGACGTTCACAGCTATTAGCATAGCTTAATTGACTAACTTTTAGTGAATTAAGTCACTTTTTACATGAACGCTGTTTGTTGCGCACACTCAATGGGAATCTGTCATGCTAAACCATATCACACAACCACTCAGCCGACTGGTTGAACGATATTTACCCGACCCCTATATCTTCGTTTGCCTGTTGACCCTGCTGGTGCTCGCCCTTGCCAGCGTGTTTACACCCACGACCCCACTGGAGGCCATCACCATCTGGGGACAAGGGTTTTGGAACCTGCTTCAATTTGCCATGCAGATGCTGCTCATTTTAGTGTGCGGATACATGTTAGCCAGTACACAACCCTGTATCATAGCGCTGAACAAACTGGCCACGTTCGCTCGCTCGCCTGCACAGGCTATTATGCTGGTCACCTTAGTTGCAATGCTGGCAAGCTGGTTAAACTGGGGTTTTGGCCTGGTGGTAGGTGCTTTATTTGCTAAAGCCCTAGCTCGCCAGATTGCTGTGGATTATCGCTTATTGGTGGCCAGTGCCTACTCCGGATTTATCGTCTGGCATGGTGGATTAGCAGGCTCCGTGCCACTGACCATTGCCACACCCGGCCATTTTGCCGAAGCTCAGATAGGGGTTTTGGGCACCAGCCAAACGCTGTTCGCCCCATTCAACCTGCTAATCCTGGGTGTATTATTGGTGATCATGCCCCTGCTTAATCGCTTTATGCTCCCGCCGGCTCAGTCTCAGGTCGTGGTCGACCCCAGCAAACTGGCTCAACCGGAACCACCCAGCCCACCCGCCTCAATGACTCCGGCAGAGCGCATTGAACACAGCACTTTAATCGGAACGACTATAGGCCTGCTCGGGTGTGGCTACTTGTTTTATTATTTTTTGGCCGCCGGTGGTACGCTCAACCTCAATAGTGTCATTGCATTGTTCCTGTTTCTGGCCATCTTGTTACATCGCACACCTGCGAACCTGCTAAACAGCTTACAAGAGGCGATTAGGGGAGGTGCGGGTATTGTGATCCAGTTTCCTTTCTATGCAGGGATCATGGCTGTGATGGTCAAAACAGGGCTCGCACAGCAGATCTCGGGTGGCTTTGTAGAGATCAGTACCAGCACAACACTGCCCTTATGGAGCTTTCTCAGTGCCGGACTGGTGAACATTTTTGTTCCTTCAGGAGGTGGGCAATGGGCTGTGCAGGCGCCCATTGTGATCCCCGCTGCACAAGCGCTTGGGACCGACATTGCTCGTGTTGCTATGGCGGTTGCCTGGGGCGATGCCTGGACCAACCTTATTCAACCCTTCTGGGCTCTGCCGGTACTGGCCATCGCCGGCTTGAAAGCCAAAGATATTATGGGATTTTGTTTGATTCAATTGTTGGTCAGTGGCGTGGTGATCGCTCTTTTACTGACCCTGGCCTAGCCCGTAATGCTTGCCGGTCAGCAACCTGACCGGTTAAAAATTAATTGGATAGTACTTTAATGGGCAGACTCAGCAATACACTATCCGCGTCAGCAAAGTGCCACATCACGCCAATTAAGCCGACGCAGACAACAACATATAGCGCCGTTGAGACGATCTGACCATAGCGATCTAGCGGGATGAGATGAGCCTGATGACGGCCCCGCCACTCCAGCAAAATATCGATTGTGCCTATCACCAGGAAGAATACCAGCAGCATCAAACCAAAGGTATAACTGATCACCGCACCCAGCAAAATCCCAGCCAGACAGATCAGCAGACCAACCCAGGAACGCATAGAAAAGCTGATACTTTTCAGTACATGCCCCCCATCGAGCGGCAAAATGGGCAACATATTAAAGAGATTAAGCAATGCACTCAGCACAGCTACACCAGCGAATATCTCCAGCTCAGTCACATAATACAGAACCACCGCTAGCAGCGAGGCAAGTAAGCCAAAAGCGGGCCCCATCAAGGAAATAATGACATTTTGCCAACGGGTAGTTAGTTTATCTTCACTTACAGCCAAACCTCCTACAAATGGGATAAGGTAAATCCCTTTGGTTTTCAATCCAAAGTAGCGCATTGCCCGAATATGGCCGTACTCGTGGATCACCAAACACGCTAACAACATCACCGAAAACTGCCAGGAAAACAGCCAGGCATACCCGGCCAAAGAGGCCCCTGCCAGTGCCGCTTTAACCACATTGGCACTCTTTAGCAGCTTAAACCCCAAAGCCGCCAGCCCAAGCCAGCTTCCTTTATTGTCATTATGCTGGATTGGCACCTCGAGCCACTGCCAGGGTTCGTCGTTGACTGCCACCGCCAGCAACCCCTCGGCTAGTCGGCTGCGATCCAGTTGAAGTTTGTGTCCGGCAACATTGACCTGGACCAATTGTGCGTCGATGGGTTCATGTGCCAGTCGTTGCTGATCCTGGTATACCTGCAGGATCTCCTGGCGATTCACTAGTACAGACATCTGATAGCCTGCTAAGGGAAACTCAATGCGGGTCATGTTGACTCGTCGTTAAAACATAAAGTGTGCCCATTATACGCACTTTTTATCGACAAGTACCTAGCCCTGTGAACATACGCAGGCCTCCAACACCGCAATTATTTTTTCCAAGCCACACCTCTGTCATGTGCGTTCTATACCCCATGTACTAAACTGACAATTAGGTTCCAAACTAAGGATAGCGTCATGCAACATCAGGCTAAACACATTCTTGTCGTTGACGATTCACAGGCGATATTGATAGTCATGAAAGCCATACTGGCAGAGCTGGAAGTAGACTATGTAACCACCGTAGACAGTGCACCTCAAGCGCTGGAGCTGGTTCGGCAAACCCCTTTGCACTATGATGCGGTTTTTACCGATCTCAACATGCCTGACATGGACGGTATGGAGCTGATCCGCAAGCTCGGCGAACTGAGATATCCCGGCGGGATTGTCATTATCTCAGAGATGGAAACCCGGGTGATGGATCTGGCTGCAAACCTGGCCAGACAACATAACACCCACCTGATAGGCAATATCTCTAAACCTGTACAACTCAATGACGTAGACAGGCTCCTGAAGAAGCTGGATAGTTTTATTGGCAACGATGAGTCAGAAGAGTCTTGTGTTACAGAGGATCAACTGCTGTATGCGATCAGTAATAACGAAATCACGCCCTTTTATCAGCCCAAAGTCCACCGTGGCAGCAAGAAGATCAAAAGTGTCGAGGTATTAGCGCGCATTGTTTCTCAGCAGTATGGTGAAACCCTACTCCCCCATAGATTTATCGGGGTGGCTCAGGATCTGGACTTGATTAATCTGGTTACTTTTCAGCTGTTTGAAAAAGCCACTAAAGAGTTTCAAAAGCTCAGAGCCGAACTCAATTACCCCTTTAAGCTCGCTTTTAACTTGTCACCTGTGCAACTCAATGACAGTGGCTGTCCTGACAAGCTGGCTCTGATCCTCGAACTCAACCGTCTGGAACCCAAGGAAGTGATTATAGAGATCACCGAAAACCAGCCTATTGTCAGTAGCTTGCAACTTGAAACCATCAACAGGTTAAGGTTAAGAGGTTTCGACCTCTCACTAGATGACTTCGGAACCGGGTTTACTAACCTGCAGCAATTAAAAAACTTGCCCTTTACTGAAATTAAACTGGATCGCTCGCTCATCACCTATATAGAGTGCGACCGTTTTTCTCAGGTGCTGGTCGACAGCCTGATTGATATTGCACAAAATCAACAAATGGACATTGTTGCTGAAGGCATCGAGCGCATTGAAGAATTGCAATATTTGGAGAAATATAAATACAGCTTGCTGATGCAAGGCTATCTGATCAGTCGGCCTAAAGCCTTACCCGAGTTTATTCGCTGGATCCACTCATGGCAGAGAATGATAAATTCAAACCCATAGGGAGATTGTGAGTTAGTCTCAGGTGCGGATGAGAAGCGTACAGTATATGTTATAGTATACGTCTAATTTACCCACAATAGGCGCAAACTATGAAGTTAAAATCGGTCGCTGTGCTGCTGTTGTCTGCATTGAGCACATCACTCAGTGCTGCTCCAATCAACAAGCAGGATATTCAATTTATTGGCCCTCTGGGTCAGGCCAGCACAATTAAGCCCTATAATACGGCACATCAACAAACCATAATCGCTAACCTGGTCCCGAGCTTGTCGGGTTCAGAGAAAACCGTGTCTATGCTGGGTGTTGACGCCAAGTGGCAGCCACTGTCTCAGTTAAATGCACTGACTATGGGCGGGCTACAGGCAATGAAAATGGAGTTTTCAGTCAACCGTTTCGTGCAGGGTGAACTGGTGCTGGATGGCATAGAAAAGGCACATATTTTCGTCAATGGTGAACGCCATTCTGACAAGATGTCCTCAACACTCAATTTACCCACCGGCGATCATCAGGTCATCATTGTAGCTGAGCAAGTCGCTGACTGGAAAAAAGTCTCTGTGGCATTCAATGGCAAAACAGACCACGATCAACTGTTGTTTACTGACAAAACAACCAAAGCGCTGTCTGCCAAACAGTTATTCGATGCCCCAGTCGTCAGTGCTGTTTCCGTCTCACCGGATGCTGAGCATTATGTCACGACACAAAAGCACTATCAGGCGAATCGCGGTAATCAGGCACTGACTCAAACCACGGTATTCAATGACGATGATAAAGTCATATTCACGCTTGAAGGGGTTAACGCCAGTTCTTTGGCCTGGCGTCAGGATGGCGAACAGCTGGTTTACAGCCAGCACGGCCAACTGAAAACGCTGGATCTCACGACCCTGACATCCCGGGTGATCGCAGAGGATCTTAAAGGCGCCAGTGAGTTTGCTTATTTTAATGATACCAGCCTGATATTTAGCTGGTCTAAATCGCCTGCTAAAGACACATCTTTGGTGAAGCATTATCAGGGCCTGGAAGATCGCTGGTCCTATGCGCGTACCAACACACAAATTTATTTGCTGGATATTAAAACCGGCATGATCCAGGCACTCACTGAAGGCAAACAAAGCCATACGCTCGAAGATCACGATGCCAAAAGCAATCGTATTCTTACCAGCCGTGCAGTACAGGATTATGCAGCTCCCCCCCACATGTTAACCGAGCTGGTTGAATTCAACCTGACACAGGGCACTGAAACTGTGCTCGGTCAGTACCGCACATTCAATGAAGCCAAATATGGAGCGAAGGGGATCTATGCTGTGGCTGGTCCAGATTTCAAAAATGGCCTCGGCAGAGCGGTTGAAAAAGATCAGCTCACCAATAACTACGATGGCCAGTTATACTGGTTAGATCAGCAAGGCGCCCAGGCAAAAGCGCTAAGTAAAGCCTTTAACCCCGCGATCGGCAGTATAAACGTACTCAGTAACGGCGATGTCATTGCGAAGGTGACGGATGAAGATCGTCAGCAACTGTATCTCTACGATGTCAGCAAAGATCGCTACACGCGTTTGAAAACTGGCTTAGACGTGGTTGAGCGCTTCAGTATTGCTGATAACCGTAAACCAGCACTACTCGTCGCCGGTACACAAGCTTCAGTACCACAACAACTCAAACAGGTTAACATCTATAAGAATCGCGCTCGCACTTTGTGGGACTCAGCCCCACTTGCTTATAGCAACAGCGAGATTGCTAAACTGGAAGAATTTAACTTCACTAATAGTCAGGGCACAGAAATCAAAGGCCGGGTATACCTACCCCACAACCTGGATAAATCTAAACAGTATCCAGCCTTAATTTACTATTACGGCGGCACTTCACCAGTTTCCAGGGCCTTTACAGGACGTTACCCATTTAATCTGTGGGCTGCAAACGGCTATGTGGTTTATGTCTTGCAACCAACAGGGGCGACTGGTTTTGGTCAACGCTTCTCGGCTCAGCATGTCAATGCCTGGGGTGAGCAAACTGCCGATGACATTATCAAAGGCACCCAAGCCTTCCTGACCGAATATCCCTATGTTGATAAAAATCGTTTGGGTAACCTGGGCGCTTCTTATGGCGGCTTCATGACCATGTTACTGACAACGAAAACAGATATGTTCAGTGCATCGATTTCGCATGCTGGTATCTCTAATATTACGTCATACTGGGGACAAGGGTGGTGGGGTTACCTCTATTCGGGTGAAGCGTCAAAGCACAGCTTCCCCTGGAATAACGCCAAATTGTACTCGCAGCATAGCCCTGTCTTTAATGCCGATAAAGTAACAACACCACTGCTGCTGTTACACGGCGATGCCGATGTCAATGTACCAGTCGGAGAGAGCCACACTATGTATACCGCACTGAAGCTACTTGGCCAGGATGTTGAACTGATTGAAATTAAGGGCGCGGATCATCAGATATTTGCTCGCGACCGACGTTTTCAGTGGTGGGACACTATGCTCGCTTATTTTGACAAACACCTGAAAGATCAACCTCAATGGTGGCAACACCTATATGGTAAATAAAATCATGGGCAGCACTTAGGTGCTGCCTTTTTTAAAAAAAGCCATTCAACTGTATGATATTTCAGAATTAGCACATTTTTATTCACTTCTCAGGTTCATACTAAAGTTTTATTTGCATTGTTTTTTATTTGAAAATAATCAACTTACCCTTCTCAGCCCAGTTTTCTCAGTGCTAATATATAAGTGATTTATTGATAAAGTTACGGTGCTATGAACATTAACGTGCTTCTGGTGGAAGATGACGATCTACTAGCAAAAAGGATCGCAAACCATTTTGCAAATACTGAATTTCAGCTCACGCTGGATAACACCGGTGCACAAGCATTGCAACTCGTTCATAATCAAATCAATGAAGGCAACCCCTTCGACATGGCCATTGTAGATGTTGTATTACCCGCAACGGATGGTCTCAATCTTGCCAAAGAACTCAATACGCTTACCGATATCGGCGTGATCATGCTCTCCAGTCGCGACACACAAGCAGATCGCATTGCTGGTTTAGCTCAGGGCGCGGATGACTACGTCTGTAAACCCGTTGACCTGCTTGAGCTGGAACTTCGAATGCGTGCCCTGTATAAACGTATCGCTGGCAGCAAAGGGGAAGACGAATCTGAAGAATTTATCGAATATGCAGATTTTAAACTTCATCCGGATAACCGGACGCTTATTAATCCGCATGGCGACGAAGCCAGGCTCACAGAAGCGGAGCACAAGGTGCTTATTTGCCTGATTGCGAACGCCGGTAAAGCCACTTCCAGAGCCAAAATTTCAGAAGAAATAGGCCAGCCAGACTGGAGCCCCAGCGACCGAACTGTTGATGTACTTATCGGCAGACTGCGAAAAAAACTCGGCGATGAGAAAGAGCAGAAGCGCATTGTGACGGTTCGTGGCAAAGGCTATATGCTATCCACCTAATCACGCACTTAGCTGTATGTCAGCTGTCCCAATAAACGCTCAAATGCCCGATAACTGAGTGCTTCTTTCAGGTCGGGAACCGTTATTTCCGTACGATGTGACAAGTCAGCTATCGTTCTGGCTACCTTGATGATGCGATGATAAGAGCGTGGCGAGAGGTTCAGCTTCTCTGTTGCTCGGGCAAGCAGCTGAGCAACATCGGGGGACAGCGTACAATACAGCTCAATTTCCCGGGTCGTCAACCTGGCGTTTGCTTTACCCTGGCGGCTCAACGCAGTGCTAAACGCCGCCTCGACTCTGCTACGTATCTGCTCACTGGTCACTTCCGGTTTAGATGATTGCAATTCCTGCGTGCTGAGTCTGGGTAATTCTATCTGTAAGTCTATCCGGTCGACAAAAGGGCCTGATATTTTACTTAAGTACCTCAATACCTGCTCTGGCGAAGCACGTTTATCAGTATGGCAGCCGGTAGGGCTCGGATTAAGTGCAGCGATGAGCTGAAAACAGGCGGGAAAATCAACTTGCTGTGCAGCACGCGAAATGGTCACCTGTCCCGTTTCCATCGGCTCTCTGAGAGAATCCAGCACCTTACGTTCATATTCAGGCAATTCGTCTAAGAAGAGTACCCCATTGTGCGCCAAAGATATCTCACCAGGCCGGGGATTAGACGAGCCGCCCACCAGGGCAACCGCAGAACAGGTATGGTGAGGTGCACGGAATGGCCTGCTACGCCAATTTTCCAGGCTAAGCTGCTTCCCCGTTAAAGAATACACGGCAGCCGTCTGCAACGCTTGTTCTATGCTCATATTTGGCATAATTCCCGGCATACGCTGTGCCAGCATAGATTTACCTGTGCCCGGAGGACCAAGAAACAAAATATTATGACCTCCTGCTGCGGCAATTTCGAGTGCACGCTTAGCCATAGGTTGCCCTTTAACATCACTCATATCCATCTGCGTGCTACTGAGCGTATTAGCGGAAGAAATAGGTATACGTTCCTCTTTAAAAGGCAACGATGATTGACCACTCAGATCCAACCACAGAGCATGCAGTGTATTCGCAGCAATGCACTGCTGATACTCAACCAGTTGCGCCATACCCAAGTTTTCTTCCGGGATATAACAGGTGTGGTGTTCACGCTTGGCAGCCATGACAACCGGGATGATGGCCGTCACAGCTCTTATCTCCCCATTGAGGGCAAGCTCACCATAAAATTCACACCCTTGTGTTGCCTGTTCATTGAGCTGCCCTGATGCAACCAGGATGCCTACTGCTATTGCCAGGTCATAGCGACCGCCTTGCTTAGGCAGATCAGCCGGTGCTAAATTCACTGTGATGCGTTGTTCTGGAAAGATAAAATTCGAGTTATGCAGTGCTGAGCGCACACGCTCTTTAGATTCTTTGACCGATGTTTCCGGCAGGCCCACTATGTTAAAGCTAGGTAAGCCGTTACTCAGATGAACTTCGACCGTGACAACAGGAGACTCAATACCTACCTGAGCACGTGTGAGTATTCTTGCTAATGACATTCCTTGTCCTATGGTTAATCTTTGTAATTAAAGACGTGCAACACAATGCCCCAACGCATAGCTGCCAGTCGGGCAAACAACGTGGTGGCCATCGCCAGCAACATGACAACTTCTGTTGATAAATTAAAGTTTATGAGTTGAGTATAAACTATCCCGCCCAAAATACAGGTGATAGCGTATAACTCGCCCTTAAGTAAAAGCGGAATTTCTCTGGCCAGCACATCCCGGATCACACCACCAAAGCACCCTGTCAAAACGCCCATAATCACAGCAGTTGTATCTGGCATACCAATATCCAGCGCTTTTTGGACCCCCATAACAGCAAAGAAAGCCAACCCAAATGCATCAGCAACTTGCAGATACAATGTGGGGATCTTCTTTTGCCGGTTCAGCGTCCAGATACTAACTGCTATCGCTGAAAAGATAGCGATAAAATAGCTTGAATCATGCAACCAAAAGACCGGAACATCGAGGATCACATCTCTTATAGTCCCGCCCCCTATACCGGTAACAGTTGCCAACACAACCACACCAAATCCATCCATATGCTTACTATAAGCAATTAAGGTACCTGATATGGCAAACACCATTACACCTAACAAATCAAACCAGTGATAAAGCTCAGACATTATTTTCTAGAAAATGAGTAACATGCTTGGATACTAGCTCAGTTTTAACCAATTAAGTAGCTCAAAACAATCTGAAATATAGCGAGAATCGTGCTTTAACACGCCTTTAAACAAGAGTGATGAAAAGCCGAAGAACACTTCGTAGTTCGAAGAGATGAGCGCAAAGAGCCACATAGATGTGGGGAAGTAGCATACAATTATCGAAATGCGCGATAGAACGCAGCTTCGTGGATGAATTAAGTGCAAAGTACAATGACAGCGAGCAATGCGAGTACATTTACTTTGCGTAAGGTGAAATGAACTATCGTAGAGAACGCAGACCTATTCACAGCGCAAAAAAGACCCCTCCACAGGAAAGTGTCCCCAAAGACTGCTAGATACCAGCTTCATGGAGGAATAGAGAACACTGCTCTGTCTACAGCTTTTTAAATTACACATAGCAAAAAACCCGCTGCATTGCTGCAACGGGTTAATCTAATTGGGCCCTGGCGATGACCTACTTTCACATGGGAAACCCCACACTATCATCGGCGCTGTTTCGTTTCACTACTGAGTTCGGCATGGGGTCAGGTGGTTCCAAAACGCTATTTTCACCAGGAAAATCTTTTCAATTTTTGTTTTAGTTCTTTTTAAAATTAGGAGCTTGGCAATGTCCTACTTTCACATGGGAAACCCCACACTATCATCGGCGCTATTTCGTTTCACTACTGAGTTCGGCATGGGGTCAGGTGGTTCCAAAATGCTATGGTTACCAAGCAAATTCTGTGTGCAAGATGTTTATCAACATCTCACTAAAATCTGGAAAAGCGTATTAAATTCTATCGTCTACTTTATTTCTTAACTTCTAACAAACAAAACCACTTTGGAGTTGTATGGTTAAGCCTCACGGGTAATTAGTACGAGTTAGCTCAATGGCTCACACCACTTCCACATCTCGCCTATCAACGTTGTAGTCTTCAACGGCCCTTCAGTTGACTTAAAGTCAAAGTGAGAACTCATCTCGAGGCTCGCTTCCCGCTTAGATGCTTTCAGCGGTTATCGATTCCGAACGTAGCTACCGGGCAATGCCATTGGCATGACAACCCGAACACCAGCGGTTCGTCCACTCCGGTCCTCTCGTACTAGGAGCAGCCCCTCTCAATTCTCAAACGCCCACGGCAGATAGGGACCGAACTGTCTCACGACGTTCTAAACCCAGCTCGCGTACCACTTTAAATGGCGAACAGCCATACCCTTGGGACCGACTTCAGCCCCAGGATGTGATGAGCCGACATCGAGGTGCCAAACACCGCCGTCGATATGAACTCTTGGGCGGTATCAGCCTGTTATCCCCGGAGTACCTTTTATCCGTTGAGCGATGGCCCTTCCATTCAGAACCACCGGATCACTATGACCTACTTTCGTACCTGCTCGACGTGTCTGTCTCGCAGTTAAGCTGGCTTCTACCATTACACTAACCGTACGATGTCCGACCGTACTTAGCCAACCTTCGTGCTCCTCCGTTACTCTTTGGGAGGAGACCGCCCCAGTCAAACTACCCACCAGGCACTGTCCTCAACCCCGATTAGGGGCCTAAGTTAGAACATCAACACTACAAGGGTGGTATTTCAAGGACGGCTCCACGCAATCTAGCGACTGCGCTTCAAAGCCTCCCACCTATCCTACACATGTAGGGTCAATGTTCAGTGCCAAGCTGTAGTAAAGGTTCACGGGGTCTTTCCGTCTAGCCGCGGGTACACAGCATCTTCACTGCGATTTCAATTTCACTGAGTCTCGGGTGGAGACAGCGTGGCCATGGTTACACCATTCGTGCAGGTCGGAACTTACCCGACAAGGAATTTCGCTACCTTAGGACCGTTATAGTTACGGCCGCCGTTTACCGGGGCTTCGATCAAGAGCTTCGCCTAAGCTAACCCCATCAATTAACCTTCCGGCACCGGGCAGGTGTCACACCGTATACGTCATCTTACGATTTTGCACAGTGCTGTGTTTTTAATAAACAGTCCCAGCCACCTGGTCACTGCGGCTCTCGCCTGCTTACGACGCGAAGTCTTCACAAGTAAGAGCGTACCTTCTCCCGAAGTTACGGTACAATTTTGCCTAGTTCCTTCACCCGAGTTCTCTCAAGCGCCTTAGTATTCTCTACCTGACCACCTGTGTCGGTTTAGGGTACGATTCGATATAAACTGAAGCTTAGAGGCTTTTCCTGGAAGTAGGGCATCAACAACTTCACCACCGTAGTGGCTCGTCTCGACTCTCAGCCTTAGCGACCCGGATTTTCCTAAGTCACCAGCCTACAGCCTTTCACATGGACAACCAACGCCATGCTTGCCTAGCCTGCTCCGTCCCCCCATCGCATTTATACCAAGTACGGGAATATTAACCCGTTTCCCATCGACTACGCTCTTCAGCCTCGCCTTAGGGGTCGACTCACCCTACCCTGATTAACATGGGATAGGAACCCTTGGTCTTCCGGCGTGCGGGTTTTTCACCCGCATTATCGTTACTCATGTCAGCATTCGCACTTCTGATATGTCCAGCATGCCTCCCGGCACACCTTCAGCCACTTACAGAACGCTCCCCTACCCCGCGAACAAAGTTCGCAGCCGTAGCTTCGGTGGTATGTTTAGCCCCGTTACATCTTCCGCGCAGGCCGACTCGACTAGTGAGCTATTACGCTTTCTTTAAAGGATGGCTGCTTCTAAGCCAACCTCCTAGCTGTTTTAGCCTTCCCACATCGTTTCCCACTTAACATACACTTTGGGACCTTAGCTGACGGTCTGGGTTGTTTCCCTCTCCACGATGGACGTTAGCACCCACCGTGTGTCTCCCGGATAGTACTTTACGGTATTCGGAGTTTGCAAAGGGTTGGTAAGTCGGGATGACCCCCTAGCCTTAACAGTGCTCTACCCCCGTAAGTATTCGTCCGAGGCTCTACCTAAATAGATTTCGGGGAGAACCAGCTATCTCCCGGTTTGATTAGCCTTTCACTCCTAGCCACAGGTCATCCCCTAACTTTTCAACGTTAGTGGGTTCGGTCCTCCAGTCAGTGTTACCTGACCTTCAACCTGCCCATGGCTAGATCACCGGGTTTCGGGTCTATACCCTGCAACTTAAGCGCCCAGTTAAGACTCGCTTTCGCTACGGCTCCCCTAAATGGTTAACCTTGCTACAGAATATAAGTCGCTGACCCATTATACAAAAGGTACGCAGTCACCCTCGAGGGGCTCCTACTGCTTGTACGTACACGGTTTCAGGTTCTATTTCACTCCCCTCACAGGGGTTCTTTTCGCCTTTCCCTCACGGTACTGGTTCACTATCGGTCAGTTGGGAGTATTTAGCCTTGGAGGATGGTCCCCCCATATTCAGTCAAAGTTTCACGTGCTCCGACCTACTCGATTTCACTTTAAATAAGTTGTCGTGTACGGGACTGTCACCCTGTATCGTCATACTTTCCAGAATGTTCCACTAACTACATTAAAGCTTAAGGGCTAATCCGATTTCGCTCGCCGCTACTTTCGGAATCTCGGTTGATTTCTTTTCCTACGGGTACTTAGATGTTTCAGTTCTCCGCGTTCGCTTCATACAGCTATGTATTCACTGCATGATGACCCAAAGGGCCGGGTTTCCCCATTCGGAAATCCTAGTCTCAAGTGCCTCTTACTGGCTCAACTAGGCTTATCGCAAGTTAGTACGTCCTTCATCGCCTCCAACTGCCAAGGCATCCACCGTGTACGCTTAGTCACTTAACCATACAACCCAAAATAGTTTTGAATTGTACTGCTAAAGACAGTTTTAACTTCGCCAGAAGTTAAGTAATACTAAAGTAGACGCTAATTAATCAACTAAATGATTAATCGGCATTTTTCTTTCGAAAACTCTATAGAACAACAATTTTCATTGTCATTCCGAGAATTTAATATCAGCTTTCCAAATTTTTAAAGAGCAATATCACTCAGTAAGTTACCTTACCAAGCAACAATCATCTGTGTGGACACTTCGAACAAATTAGTTCTAAGTCGATAAGGAGGTGATCCAGCCCCAGGTTCCCCTAGGGCTACCTTGTTACGACTTCACCCCAGTCATGAATCACTCCGTGGTGAACGCCCTCCCGAAGGTTAAGCTATCCACTTCTGGAGCAACCCACTCCCATGGTGTGACGGGCGGTGTGTACAAGGCCCGGGAACGTATTCACCGCGGCATTCTGATCCGCGATTACTAGCGATTCCGACTTCATGGAGTCGAGTTGCAGACTCCAATCCGGACTACGACATACTTTAAGTGATTCGCTTACTATCGCTAGTTCGCAGCACTCTGTATATGCCATTGTAGCACGTGTGTAGCCCTACACGTAAGGGCCATGATGACTTGACGTCGTCCCCACCTTCCTCCGGTTTATCACCGGCAGTCTCCTTAGAGTTCCCGACCGAATCGCTGGCAACTAAGGATAAGGGTTGCGCTCGTTGCGGGACTTAACCCAACATCTCACAACACGAGCTGACGACAGCCATGCAGCACCTGTATCAGAGTTCCCGAAGGCACCAAACCATCTCTGGTAAGTTCTCTGTATGTCAAGTGTAGGTAAGGTTCTTCGCGTTGCATCGAATTAAACCACATGCTCCACCGCTTGTGCGGGCCCCCGTCAATTCATTTGAGTTTTAACCTTGCGGCCGTACTCCCCAGGCGGTCTACTTAATGCGTTAGCTTTGGAAAAGTTGTCCGAAGACCCCAGCTCCTAGTAGACATCGTTTACGGCGTGGACTACCAGGGTATCTAATCCTGTTTGCTCCCCACGCTTTCGTACATGAGCGTCAGTGTTGACCCAGGTGGCTGCCTTCGCCATCGGTATTCCTTCAGATCTCTACGCATTTCACCGCTACACCTGAAATTCTACCACCCTCTATCACACTCTAGTTTGCCAGTTCGAAATGCAGTTCCCAGGTTAAGCCCGGGGCTTTCACATCTCGCTTAACAAACCGCCTGCGTACGCTTTACGCCCAGTAATTCCGATTAACGCTCGCACCCTCCGTATTACCGCGGCTGCTGGCACGGAGTTAGCCGGTGCTTCTTCTGTCAGTAACGTCACAGCTAGCAGGTATTAACTACTAACCTTTCCTCCTGACTGAAAGTGCTTTACAACCCGAAGGCCTTCTTCACACACGCGGCATGGCTGCATCAGGCTTGCGCCCATTGTGCAATATTCCCCACTGCTGCCTCCCGTAGGAGTCTGGACCGTGTCTCAGTTCCAGTGTGGCTGATCATCCTCTCAAACCAGCTAGGGATCGTCGCCTTGGTGAGCCGTTACCTCACCAACTAGCTAATCCCACTTGGGCCAATCTAAAGGCGAGAGCCGAAGCCCCCTTTGGTCCGTAGACATTATGCGGTATTAGCCATCGTTTCCAATGGTTGTCCCCCACCTCAAGGCATGTTCCCAAGCATTACTCACCCGTCCGCCGCTCGTCATCTTCTAGCAAGCTAGAAATGTTACCGCTCGACTTGCATGTGTTAGGCCTGCCGCCAGCGTTCAATCTGAGCCATGATCAAACTCTTCAATTAAAAGTTTTTTGAATCCGAAGATTCATGCTCAATGAATTCTGATTTTGATTCTTTCGAATCGAATTGACTGTGCTGAATAAACTATGTTTATTCTGTTGGTCACTCAGTTCAGTTGAGACTCTAAATTTTTGTGCGTCATTCAGTAAACTGAAATTCGCTGTTAGAACTCAATCTGTACGAGTGCCCACACAGATGATTGCTTCATATTTTTAAAGAACTATGTAACTAAACTTCGTTAGTTACCGCAGCCTCGCTGCGAAGTGGAGCGCCATATTAACCGCTTCACTTTTAAAGTCAACTAGAAAATTTAATTTTTCTTAATTAAGCTTTCCGTTTGGCTTTTCCTTCACTTAACTCGTTGCTTTTCAGCGTTGTGCTCCGTGTCGGTGGATGCGCATTATAGGGAAATCGAAAACCATTGCAACCCCTTTTTTGATCTTTTTGATCATTTATCTTTAAACCCTCAATACTGGCACTAATTCCGCAGATAAGATGCAATCTTTTCAACAAGTTCTATATTTAATTATTGCGATATTTGATTAAGTCGTTAATATAGCAACCTTTCTTGTTAAATTAATGTGTATTCAACGTTTTTTGGTAGATCCTTATGAATATTCTCGATCGTAAGACACTATTTACTGTGCTTCTCCTGGCAATACTGAGCTATGCGCTCGGGCATTTTGTACTGCTAAATAGTCAAGTAGATCCCGCCCTATTATTGGCGCTAGGCATCATAATTGGAGGTATTGCTTCAGCATTTGCTTCCTCAACAGGAAATACTGGTAGTAGTAGCATCAGTGGTTCGGTAGAAACAACCACACTCTATGTCGGTAATTTACCCTACAGAGCAAATGAACAAGTTGTCCGCGATTTGTTCGAAGAAAAGGGACGAGTTTTTTCGGTTCGTTTGCTTAAAGATAAGAACACAGGTAAACGCCGAGGATTTGGTTTTGTCGAAATGCCGCAACCTGATGCTCTCAAAGCCATCAACGAACTCAATGAATCAGAGTTTCAGCAACGTACGTTAAAAGTCAGAGAAGCGAAACAAAAACAAGAGTCACTGACCACTAACGATCAAGACTGATCTCTTTCATCTTATAAAGCTCGTTGTACACACTAACAGGGGTGGAGCCAATTTGGTTACCACCCCTTTTTTATCCCTACATGTATTTTCGCACTTGTATAAAGCTATATCGAAATGCCCCCACCATGCCCCGATGCTCTGAAAGCCATTAACGAACTCAATGGATCTGAGTTTCAGCAACGTACGTTAAAAGTCAGAGAAGCGAAACAAAAACAAGAGTCACTGACCACTAACGATCAAGACTGATCTCTTTCATCTTATAAAGCTCGTTGTACACACTAACAGGTGTGGAGCCAATTTGGTTACCACCCCTTTTTTATTCCTGTAGTATTTTCGCACTTGTATTAAGCTATATCGAAATGCCCCCACCATGCCCCGATGCTCTGAAAGCCATCAACGAACTCAATGGATCTGAGTTTCAGCAACGTACGTTAAAAGTCAGAGAGGCGAAACAACAATAAGAGTCACTGACCACTAACGATCACGACTGATCTCTTTCATCTTATAAGCTCGTTGTACACACTAACAGGGGCGGGGCCAATTTGGTTACCACCCCTTTTTATTTCCCACCTGTTCAGGCACATGTATTCATCACTAAATATTATCGGTCAAGGCTGAACAATCTGACGTCTGGTCTATCAATGTTATGCGCCTGGGTTGCCGTCGCGTACCAATTCGTTATTCCTGACTCAACGCCATTGCACTGAACTGGCAACCCTGGTTCTTCAGTGATACGCCCTTGCGCCAATAAAGACATAACACGCCTGGCAATTGCCGCGCCTGAATCAATCAGGGTCACCGACTCAGAGATGGCCTCACTCAAAGGTTTCGCAATAATAGGAAAGTGCGTACATCCCAGGACTAAGTGATCCAGCCCTGCGGCGAGTTCAAGTTGTTTGATCTCAGCGGCAAGCTGCTCACGGTCAATCTCACCGGACCAATAAAACTGCTCAGCCAGCTCAACCAATTTAGTCGACTGATACAAATCAACCTGGCATTCGTTCGCGAATTGCGTAATGAGTTGTTGGGTGTATGTATTTCCGGACGTTGCAGGCGTCGCCAGTAAGCCAATATGTCGACTACGACTGGCGATGGCTGCGGGCTTAATGGCAGGCACAACTCCGACAATCGGGATAGAGGTTAACTGACGAGTGGATCCCAATGCATAAGTTGAGGCGGTGTTGCATGCAATCACTATGATATCGACCGGATGCAAATCACGATCGAGCCACTTTATCAGGGCGGCCAAACGCTGCTGAATAGTCTGCTGGGACTGTAGGCCATAAGGCAGCAGCACGTTGTCCATCACATAGCTATAATCGGCATGAGGCAGTACTGCACGAATGTGCTCAAGCACGCTGGTTCCGCCGATACCAGAATCAAAAACGAGAATGTGTGGCACATGCGCTCCTTATTTACAGTTCGCGCGCAGTGTGCCACGGTCAGGGTTTAAAATAAATACTTGTGTCAACTCAAGCCGAGTGGGTTCAGACGCTCTATTATACCTGCTGGTCTTGCTTCTCAGCTTGACGTGATTCCAGGGCGCTGAAGAAGCCTTCAGCATAATCCAGAAACTCATTCAGACGTGCCTGGCCCTCGTTGATCCACGCCATAATATCCGGTAACTGAGCTTCTATACCCAGTCCTTTCGCCTCATCATGGATCCCTTCTAAACGCTGATCCAATGGCTGTAATGCTTTTTCCAAATCTTTCATCGGATTACTTTGCTGATACTGAGCAATCGCTGCCGAGGTTTTAGTCTGGCGCAAGTCCATGGTGAAGTTGACGATTTGTTCGCTGTTAATACCCAGCTCCTGCACTTTGGCAAAGGCATCGTCGTAATCACCGGCAAAAAAAGTGTCACTGACATCACGGATATCTTTCATCATATCGTTGATGGCTGCCTGCTCATCTTCATTCAGATCGCCATTCACACTGATAGAAAAGTTAAGTTCACGACTGCTCTGCTCACCATAAGCAAATCCTTCACTGTCACCGTTGCGTGCATAACTGGCAGCCTGAGATTGACTCATCGCATCACTGAATGAAATCACTACCTCATCGCCTTCTGCTGTAGTAAAGGCGTATTCAGCCTGATTCGATAAGCTGGCAAACTGAGCGGCACTAACAGACACTTGCTGGGGCTTAGGATCAAACAACTCTTTTTCAAATTCGTCCAGGCCGTTAAAAATGCCTTCTCTGGACTTTTCTATCCCACCTTCAATTTCATCATTGAATAAACCGGTGCCTTTTAACTCTTCAGACGCTTCATCAATCCCCATCTGCACGCCCTTGCGTGCTTGATCAAGCATACTCTTGAGTGTGTCGTCATCTTCCCCTGCGGCTTTGGCTTTCTTCACAGCCCCCTGTACAAACCCCAGTACATTTTTGACAATTTCCTCAAAATCAAACAGCGGCTTGTCTTTTTCTTCTTTTTTCTCAATGCCCAGCGCCTGCGCCAGTTTATCATCGAGCATTTTTGCCGCTGCCTGAGATTTGTTTCCGTGGTAACTATCCGTATTAATTGACATATTAGGGATAAGCGATTTAGCTTTACCCGCGTTATGCTGCATCGCCGGATTCAACAGCTGATTCAACTGTCCGATTTTCATGTCTGCTCTCCACTTTACTTGATAGTTGGTTATCGGCCAAAACGCCATAAGCTTAAGTCTATTGTACAATAAAAGAGCAAAAAGTTTTGCTCTGTGCTGGACAAATCGAAAGTGCATCCTAAAATAGCGCCTCTTTGCATTAACTATGGTGGTTTTAATATGGCGGTGATCACGATTGACACTTCGACCTACGAGCAACAGTTGAAAGAAAAACAACAGCGGATCAGTGCGCAATTTGCCCGCTTCGATGCGCCACAGCTGGAAGTGTACGACTCCCCCAAAAGCCACTATCGTCAGCGTTGTGAATTCAGAGTCTGGCATGACGGTGACGATCTGTTCCACATCATGTTCGATCAGCAAACCAAAGAGAAGATCCGGGTGGATCAGTTTGATCCAGGTGCGCCTCTGGTCAATGAAATGATGCAGGTGATGATGGATAAACTACGTCACAACGAGATCCTGCGCCGTAAACTGTTCCAGATTGACTATCTCACCACACTCAGTGGAGAAGTACTGATCAGCCTGCTTTACCACAAAGCACTGGATGATGCCTGGCAAGAAGCTATGCAAACGCTACGTCACGAGCTACAGCAGAGTTATAAAGTTGACTTTATCGGCCGAGCCAGAAAACAAAAAGTGGTATTTGGTGATGACTTTGTGACTGAGCGGCTGACTGTTAATGACAAGCAGTACACCTACCAACAAGTCGAAAACAGCTTTACTCAACCCAATGCTGCAGTGAACGAAAAGATGCTGGCCTGGGCACAAGACCTGTGCGCACCACTGCAAAACGATTTACTTGAACTGTATTGTGGCAATGGCAACTTTTCCATCGCTCTGGCGGGTCAATTTAACCGGGTATTGGCCACAGAAATTTCTAAATCTTCTGTACACTCAGCACAGTACAATATCGCAGCCAATAAAGTAGATAACCTTGATATCATTCGTATGTCGAGTGAGGAATTTACGGCAGCGATGAAGGGCGAAAAACAGTTCTCTCGCCTCAAAGGGATAGATCTACACAGTTACAACTGCCAGACCATTCTGGTAGATCCACCACGTGCTGGCATGGATGAATTAACCTGTAAACTGGTCAGCCAATACGACAACATCATCTATATTTCCTGCAACCCGGATACGCTGGAACGTGATTTGGAGTTACTGTGTGAAACGCATCAGGTGTCGCGTATCGCTATCTTCGATCAGTTCCCTTACACCCACCATGTTGAATCGGGTGTCTTTCTGACCAGAAAGTAAATGCGAATCTAAGACATAAAAAAACCCGCGTACATCGCGGGTTTTTTCATTCTGGCAAATTAAGACTTTTTCGCCAGATAATTAATCAGTGCGGCAATATCATCCGGTGAAGTTACACCAGACTCTCGCGACAAGATCAGCTTGTATTTACCATTGACGATAAACGTTGGTACACCACTCAATGCACCTTTGTCCTGCATTTGCTCTTGCGCACGTTTCATTTTCTTCGCTTTTGTGCGAACTGAGAAACTCTTATACAGCTTATCAAATTTTTCACCAGACACGCCCTGTGCAACAAACAGATCTTTGATGTCCGCAACTTCATTGAACTTACCGCGCTTGCCGTGCAAATGTGCAAACATGGCCGATACAATCTTATCTTTTTGTGGCAACACTGAGGCTGTCGCCAATGCCGTGCTCATCATTTGCTGAATTTCAGGGTCTCTGACGCCAACAAAGTCGACATGACTCTTTTTGAACTTCACGTCCTGATCCAGTTTTGGCTTAAATTCACCGATCAATGATTCAAAGTTATTACAGGCAGGGCAATAAAAAGAGAAGTACTCTGTCACTTCAGGTTTCTTTGTACCGCGCTCCGCAACCACTTCATAATGCTTGCCTTCCTGGAAGTTAGCAGCATTGGCCATTAAAGGTAGGAACAGCGCCAGTGCAGCGGCGCAAATGGATTTAAACATAGTCTGCTTCCCTTATTTTTCTAATAGGTGTTTAACCAGAGCATCAAGTTCAGCCTGGCTGCTCAGTTCTCTCAGGTTAATCTTATATTTGTCGTTCACAACAAAAGTGGGGACGCCCGTTAAGGCACCTGCTTTACTAAATGCATCTTGCTTCTCAACCATCGCTTTCTCAGCACTGATCACTGGCATGCTTGCCATAGCAGCATCGAACTGCTCAGCACTGATCCCATTCGCTTCTAGTAGCTTTTTGACATCTTTCAAGTCTTTTAGTTGCACTTGCTGCACATGAATGGTGTTGAAGATCTGATCGCTCACCTGCTGTGCTTTACCATGATGTTTTGCAATGATGTAGGCATAACTCAGGTTGCTCTGTACTTCTGGTGCCAGACCACCCAGGAAATTAACGTGGCTTTTTTCAAACACAGCACCTTGTGGCAGGCTTTTCTCCAACGCTTTGGCAACCGGTTCGAACTGGAAGCAATGCGGGCAATAAAAAGAAAAGAACTCGGTGACTTTGGCCGATTCACTTTTTGTTGTCGTTAGCGTCTGATAGTGCTTACCATCCGTGAAGTCGGCTGCCATTGCCAACACTGGCATACACAACGCAATTAGCGCAACCTTGATCGATTTTAACATTACTATTCTCTCTAAATTTTTATGGATAAAGACTGATCGCCGCTTCATCCAGAGCGGCAAGTTGTTCTTTTAATGCCAGGATCTGCTGTTCCCAGTATTTGTCTGTTGCAAACCACGAAAAGTTCCGGGGAAATGCCGGATCATGCCAACGCTTAGCGAGCCATCCCATGTAATGCACCATACGCATGGCCCTCAGCGGCTCAATTAAGGCAAGTTCGCGCGCATCGAACGATGCAAACTCTTCATAGCCAGATAACAGGGTATCAAGTTGCATCACCTGATTCTGCCTGTCACCACTTAACATCATCCAGAGATCCTGAACCGCGGGTCCCTGACGACAATCATCAAGGTCCACTATCATTAACTGTTCCTGAGACCATAGAATATTGCCAGCATGGCAATCACCATGCAAACGGATCGGCTGGATTGATGTGAATTTTTCTTCTGCTTTGTTAATGACCTGATCAAGCACCGTGGTAAATGCAAGCCGTAATGTATCAGGCAAACACTCAGAAGCCAAAATATCAACACGCGGCTGATGCAGATAGCTGGTCACATCAATCGCCGGTCGGTGCGCAAAGTCATCCTGCTTCGCAACGCTGTGCAAGCGCCCAATATAGCGGCCAAGCATTTCCAGATGATCCAGGTTGTCCACCTCGAATTGGCGGCCTCCGACACTTGGAAACAGACAGAATCGATAGCCCTGATGCTCAAACAAGCTGCGCCCGTCAACACGCAGAGGGGCAACAACCGGTACTTCAGCTTGCTGCAGGGCCAGCGTGAAGTCGTGTTCTTCCTGAATTTGCTCGGACTGCCAGCGTTCAGGGCGATAAAACTTCGCCACATAGCGACGGTTATCGTCGGCACGAAACTGATAAACCCGATTCTCATAACTATTGAGGGGCAACAACCCCGATTCAGGATAAACCCCGACGCTTTCAATGGCATCCAGGATCAGATCGGGCGTTAAATTTTGAAAGCTGAAATCTGTCATAGTGTTTACCTTTCACTGCCCTGTTCCAAAGTCTGGCCCAGGACAAAGTAACAAAAAAGCGGGCTACCCCGCTTTTGTGATGTCTATCTGAGTTACCCCATTGTACCCTATCTCGGCTAACGACCTTTAAAAAAGTTTGTCGGCTGTGCGATTGACTCCGAGGGCGCATCTTTAACTGTGATGACGAACTCAAACTCGGTAACTGGTAACGTCAGATCGTAAGGGTCAATGACGACCGACAACGGCTGATCCACCGTAGAGCCAGCTGCAATGTGGATCTCCTGCTTGCCCAGAATAGTGAAATCAGACAAACCGCGAATACTGATAAGGAAAGTTTGAGGCACCTGTGCTTTGTTGATCATCTTCAGTGTATAAGTATTTTCAACCAACCCTTCTACATTGACCCGATACAGCTGGTTTCTGTCTCTGATAATATCCAGGTCAAGTGTTTTGCGCATCGCAACATTAGCAACCAGAGCCCCAGTTAAGACAATTAGGATCAATAGGTAACCGACCAACTTGCCCCGTACGGCTTTGGTTTTTTCACTGCTGCTTTCGAGATTGCGTTCTGTTGTGTAGGAGATCAATCCCCTGGGATAGTTCATTTTATCCATTACACCATCACACGCATCGATACAGGCACCACAATTGATGCACTCGTATTGCAGCCCATTACGGATGTCGATACCGGTCGGACAAACCTGCACACATAGTTTACAGTCGATACAGTCACCCAGATCCAGCGCTTTAGGATCCTCCTTACGACCACGAGGTCCGCGATTTTCGCCACGTGCGGTATCATAGCTCACAGTGAAAGTGTCTTTATCGAACATCGCAGACTGAAAACGTGAATAGGGGCAAATATGCAGACACATGATCTCACGCATCCAGCCGGCATTACCATAAGTACACAGAGTAAAGATCACCACACTTAACGCCGCATACCCTGAAGCTGAAAACATCAGCAGGTCGGGGAGTAATTCACGGATGGGCGTGAAATAACCGACAAACGAAATGGCGGTATACAGAGAAAACAGCACCCAACTGAGATGTTTGGCTGATTTACGCCAGAACTTATCAAAATCCATGGGCCGCTGATCAAGCTTCTTACGCTGATTGGCGGTACCTTCCAGCTTTTCTTCAAACCAGATAAAAATGAACGTCCAGACCGTCTGCGGGCAAGTGTAACCACACCACACCCGACCATAGAAAGTCGTTACCAAAAACAAGGCAAAGGCCGCTATCATCAAAATAAAGGCCAGAATAGTGAGGTCCTGAGGCCACAGAGTCAGACCAAAAATATTAAATTTTTGCTCAAAGATATCGAACAGCACCGCTTGCTCACCATTGAAGTTAATCCAGGGCAACAGCATGAACGCCAGCATGCCGATAAAGCCTATCTGCTTTCTGAGTTTCTGGTGCAACCCGGTAACAGCCCTGACATAAATACGATTGCGAGGGTTAAACCTGTCTGGTTGTAAATCGTCGGGTTTGTGGATTTTGACGTCGACGGGAATATTTTTGATCTTAATTTGCTTGTCCATCACAGCTCCTTACGCGCCTGGGACAGGTACTTGCTACAGTGACCTCTATTTTATATATGTAGTATATCAATCTGGATCAGATCTCGCTCATTTTAAAGGGAAAACCCGACATAAAACAGCATCGCGTTCATTTCGGGTAATAAAAAATTCTGAGCGCTAAACTTGCTTTTAATTCCGTCATTTTATTACACTGGCGACATCTTTTAGCTGTTTAGATCAAAGTTGTTGCAGTTATGAAAAAGTACTTAATTTTAGTCGTGGCAATCCTGGCTCTGTTTACCATTGACCACCCAAGTGTCAAAGAGCCGCGTGAGAAGATTATACAGTACGGTGTTGATCTGCTTGGTGATACTAGCAAAGCCCAGTATAGTCTGGCAGCCAAGCTCGCACGCCAGCAAATCAAAAAAGAGCTAACCTTAACCGAGTCAGAGCACGACTATATTATGTCTGCCCTGTCGACTAATGAAAAAATGAAAGTGTTTCACCTCAAGTTTTGTGAAGGCAATGAGCTGAATATGTACTTTTATGGCCCCAAGCTACTGGATGTGTGTGAAATCGCGGCCGGCTCTTTGCGCGAGGCGGGGCTGTAATGGACTTTTCTCAACTGAACAAAGCCAGTGCTAAGTCTTTCAATGAACAAAAAGCCCTGCTGAAGAAACTGAGTAAAGGCCAGACGGTGCTGTGTCAGCACTGTGAGCAGCCAATCCAACTCGACCTGACCGCTGCAAAGGGAGCTAAAGGGAGTGCACATTGTGCGAAAGGCTGCACTCACATTGAACTGGATTTGATGTAACTGAATTACTCGTTGTACAGGCCGCTCGCCAGAGCGACCTGCTCAATCAAGGCTGCATAGCCTTGCGCAAAGTCATTAGCTAAGCTCAATTGTTGAGCACAAAAGGCCGACATCTCTTGCCCCGACTGTTGACAAAACTGTGCTACTTGCTGCTCTTGCAAACTGAAAAATGCCAATTGCTCCGTCGCCATTTGTAACGCCTCAACCAATTCTTGTGGCACCTCAGAAGCGGTTGCTAAACGCTCATAGTAGGGTTGGCTGGCCAGTAAAAAGCCCTGGCTCCACTGTTGCTTTTCCGACCAGGGAGAGTGTGCCTGTGCGGGCAGAGCAAATTGCTCAGAGAAAACCTGCTCGCTGATATGATGATGCAGTGCTAAAAAAGCAAACACGGTGTGTTCTTCCAGCGCCTCATCGTTCAGGCTCAGCTCGCTTAGCCATTGCTCAGGCTCTATCCCGTCCGGGCTACAAATCAACCCAAACAAATAGCCTTCAACAGCGCGTAGGCTCAATGCACCTGGCCGCTGCTCAAGATAATTAGTCAGCGCAGTCTGATGCTGCGCGTCGTAGTTAAACGTCATCATGATTTATAAGTTCACCGGGTAACGCCCTTCGCTATCAGGACGGCCTAAGAATTTAACGGCATCATGAACTTCTTTTGGTAAAGAGGCTTCAGGTTTGATATTGCCTGCAACCCGGAACTGCATATTGGCAGCCAGCGTGGCGTCAGCACGCAGCCCTAAACGGTTCTCCGGATCCACTGTGACGGCAATATCGCCAGATTTACAGCTTAATACACCACTCATATCACCGATACTGAACCAGCCACTGAGCCCTTTGATATCAATATTGGGACTGCTGATCTCACCGGTGAGGGCATCACAGTATGGCTGGCCAGTATGGTATTCATCAATACTCAGGATCACGCGACCCTTGGCATCCACTGGCAGCGGCAGGGTTACCTGCTGCATCGCCTGCTCGACGCTAAAACGCAAGGTGGCATCATCCAGCCGCGCAGCCTGATCCAGTAAAGACACAGAGAAATTACTATTACCAGAAATTTCATCCAGTGCTCTGGGTGAACCAAAACGTACTTTACCCTGTAACTGACCCGTTAACAGTCCCCAGCCATTTAGCTGCCAGGTGACGTCATTCAGTTGCACATTTTCGTAACGGACCTCACTGATCCGCCCTTCCCACACCGAGCCCGATACGGCTCCAATGGCTAACGCACGAGGTAAAGAGCCCTGCGAAAGCTGCAAAACAATACTGGCTGGCATGCTAATGGCAGCAAAAACACCAAAGGCCAGTAAAAAAACCAGCACTAAACTGATGATCTTCTTCATACTTAATTCTCTAATACCAGACGGCTAACTCGAACATACCCGGGCGCATCTTCCTTCCCCAGATCCAGGTTAGCCACTTTAACACCATGCTGATTGGTCAGCTCGTCCAGCCAGGCAATCAACTGGTTAAACTCCACATTGTCGATATTGACACGCAGCGCATTATCATTTGGCTGCATTTTACTGATGACAATTTTATATTTGCCACGCGTACGGTTCACCAATTGAGTCAGGTTAACATTGGCCGCAGAGGCACGGCCAACACCCTGGCTCTTCAGCTGGGTCACACTTTTGCCTACCCAGGAAACCAGGGCCTGCTGTTTATCGACTTCTTTTTCTGCTTTTTCAACAGCGGTATTGAGTGGACGGATGATCCCCATCACCAGCACAAACACACAAAACACAACTCCGCCAAGGATCAGCAGCTTTTGCTCCTGCTCTTTAAGAGATTGCCAATAATTAATCACTTGCTGTTTCATGCTGCACCTCGAATGCGGATCTCACCGATCACGTAGTCGCCATCATTATTAAGTGCACCTTGCTGCACTGACATGCCGCGCTGCTCCAGGATGCTTTTTACCTGACCAAAGACCTGGAAGCCGTTGGCTTTTGCCCGGATCCGCAGTTCGTTACGACGTTGATCATAACGCAGTGTTTCGGGTTCAAAGTCCTTCACTTCATCGAATACAGTCACAAAGTGATTGGTCAACTCAAGGAAGCCGCCTTGCTGCTCGCCTGATAAACTGTTTAGCTCATTCTGGATCTGTTTCTTCAGCAAGTGTGGGCGCACCACTTTATTCGGAAAAGCTTGTTTATAACTGGCAACAGCCTGCGCGCTTAGCTCATCAGCCTGATTCTGCAACAAGACCAGCTGCGTTGACTTTATTCCGATAAAGCAGACCAATGCGATTGACGCGGCAATTAGGCCAGCTTGCCAATCACGCCACCACTGAGGCTGCTTTTTCTTGGCAGCAAATTTACCCTGACGTAAGTTAAAGCTTTGCTGCTCAAGTTGTTTAGCAAACAACGCCAATGGTAAGTCATACTCGCTTTCCATCGCATCGAGCGTTTTGTTCGATGCCAGTGCTTCACCCGGACTGAAATGTTGAATACGCTCCTCAGGTAGCAAGTTTAAGAAACCTGCGAGCCAGTCAGATTCAACACCACTGACCTGCCAGTCTGCTGAGCGGAACAACCACTGCGTGCCCAGCTCTATAGCACTGATAGTGTTTTCTGGCGGCGCAGGCAATAATAATGCATCAGGTAGCAAACGCTGAACACTGATGTCAAAATCATCGAATAAGGCCATCCAGGCTGCTAACCAGGCTTTATCACATAAGGCCACATCTATGGTGTACTGCTCGTCCCGCTGACCGGCTTTACCTACTGCGATAAAGGCCGAATCAATATCGCAGGCAATTTGCTCTTCCAGCATGAAAGGCAGGGCCTGCTCCAGTTTGCGATTCCACTTGGCCGGTAAATCAATCGTTTTTAACTGCACGCTAGAGGCTGGCAGCAGCACGACAACCGAACGGCTCTGTGCTTTTTCACTAAGCTCACCGAGCAGTCCGGCATGCTCCAGCTCACCGCTGGCAATGATCTGCGCATCTTGCGCCGACCAGACTAACCAGTGAACCGGCTCTTGTTGTGAGTGACCCACACGGATCATCAAATTTTCTGACACTAAACGCCTCCAAATTTACGCGCTAGGATGCTCGCCCGACCATCTTTTATTTCGATTATTGAGGTCAGGCGAAACAAACGCTCATCGAACTGAGCCTTTGCTCGTAACTTAAAATAATTGCTTGAAATAGTAAAAATTTTATCGTTCTTTTGTTTGTCGGAAGCGCCCTGGTTTGCCGCTTCCGAATAAAATTCCTGTATTGAGTCAAAGCCTTTTTCCGGACGGGCCGAAATAATTGCCTCTGCGCCAGATTCGCTCAGCCCCTCCATCAACGCGCTCAGCAACAACGCCTGTTCGGGCTGAATGGTATTGACATTAATAGCCAACTCAGTGCTGCCCGGGATAACGCATACATAAGGCAGTAACTTTTCCATTACCAGAGGGTTAAACCCTTTGATTATCCTCAGTTCACTGACCGAGGCAAACAGGTTATTTGCTGTCAGATAAGGGGTTCTGAGTGACATATATTCATCTTCTTCGGCGCCCGAGCGGAACGTAATACTGTCATCATCCAACCAGTCATACACGCTGTCTGCCATGGCCTCTTCGCTTTCTTCACTGGGCAGGTCTTCGATGTTCTTTAACAGCTCAAGCAACGCTTTGTGTGCTGGGTTTGTGTCATTCCGGTTGCCGCTGTTTTGCGGTTTATTGCGCAACGCATTGAGGTTTAAACAGGCTTGCAAATCCGTGATCTCACCACTCAAAGTGCCATGATCCACCGGATAGGGTACCTCTGACAATGCCCAGGGTTGTCCCAAATGAACTTTATCAGGCTCGTCTTTACGGCTATCGAGCAGGACCTTTTTGACCAACTCTTCCGCCCCATAGCTATACCATTTAGCTTGCTGATGGGTCTGCAGGTTGGTGGCTTTTTGCACCTGTACCATCAGACTCATGGTCATTTCTGTTGCGATAGTCGCGGCCAGAGCCACGATGAACAAAACAATGACTAACGCTGCACCACGTTGAGATTTCACGCTAGCCCCTCCTTTGTCCATCATTGTCATTTTGGCCGTTATTGTTGTTATTGTTGTTATTGTCGTTATTACCATTGCGATTATCGTCACCGCTGCTGGCTTGTTTCACTTTGCCATCGCCCGGCGTCAAAAAAATGCGTCGAATTGGCTCAGCCTCTTGTTGCTGGATAGTCACAGCAACCGCCAAAGGCAGGGCTTTAATGTCCCAGCTATTCTGCCACTTCTGCTTATCGTCTAGGAACTCAAACTTAAGCTCTTCAACGTTTTCCAGGATCACCTGGCTGCGAGGTTCAGTGCCATCAAGCTGGTCAACATAAATTCGGTAAATACGTTCCAGATTGTCGTCTACGACACGATAACCCACTGCCTGTAATTCAGAACGAGGCAGCAGACTAATTGGGTTGGTCCAGCCATCACGTACAAAAGCAATCCCATCGTACTGACTGCTCAGATTGTAGCGACCATGAATGATATATGTTGGGCTAAAATCCCCCGCCTCATTACGTACTTCCCGTTTGGTCATCTGGTTGAAGTCCTGATCCATCAAACGAAACATAGTTTGCAATGATTCCAGCTCTGCCACCGTTTCTTCAGATGCTTCTTTGGCTCTGAGTGTGGTATCCAGGATTTGATGGGTGGCAGTGACCACCATGGCCAAAATAGCCAAGGCCAGTAAAACCTCAATCAGGGTAAAGCCACCCTGTCGGGAGGAAATATGCGCGCGCA
This sequence comes from Pseudoalteromonas rubra, assembly GCF_005886805.2. Taxonomy (NCBI): domain Bacteria; kingdom Pseudomonadati; phylum Pseudomonadota; class Gammaproteobacteria; order Alteromonadales; family Pseudoalteromonadaceae; genus Pseudoalteromonas; species Pseudoalteromonas rubra. Next base: position 388,245 of record NZ_CP045429.1, on the reverse strand, counting down.
TTATCGCTTCCCTTTTTTATAAATAAAGGTGGTCAGGTCGTACACTGAGTGTTCACGTTTTTCATCGGAAAACACTTCTATTGTGACCTTCACAAAAGTGGGATCGGCCGTTGCGAGGGTAGACTGTGACCAATACCAGGTTACTCCGCCCATTTCCTCATCGCCTTTAAGGCCATTGCGCACCGCGCCTTCTTTGGCGCCAGCGCGCATCATAACAAGGCGGTTTTCGGCCACCCAAGAAGCATAAGCTTGCTGCTCCAAAGTGCTAATATGATTAATATGCTCACCCGTTGCCTGCATCGCAGCAATCCCCGCGACGGCACAGATACTAAGTGCAACCATCACCTCAAGAAGTGTAAAGCCAGCTTGTTTTGTCCTTGCTATCAGGCCATTCATTAGTCTTCCGGCTCCTTACGTAAATTCACCGGCGCCATAAACTCACCTTCAACAAAATACACGGGCTCACTGTTTTCCTCGAGCTCAAGGCTGAGTTGAAACGCACTGACTTCACCTGACGACAATAGCAAGACCTGAGGAATTTTCAGTTTTTTCAGTTCCAACAGACTCTCTTCATCGCCGCTTCCCATCAACTCACGCCAATTGGCCTGCTCTAGCATATTGTCTTGTGTCCAGGCTAAATCTTCCGTAGTGAGTACAATTTTATACTCATCGGAATACTCTACCGCCTGGTAGAGTTCTTCGGCCTCAAAAGTCGTCCATTTTTCACCATCAAAAACCAGAAACTCGAGCTTTTTCTTATCCAGATGAAAGCCCAGCTCAATTTGATTGAGAATGGCAAATTCAGAGGCCATATTGATCACACTATGCAGTCGGAGCGCTTCACGCTCCAATTCTTCCTCCATATCGTCAGACAGCGTATACGTGACCAGATTGACTGAAAAGCCAATAATCACCAGCACCATCAGGATTTCGATAAGGCTGAACCCGGCCTGGCGACCAGATTTCGGTAGGTGCGCCTGATGCGCACCTGATTGAAGGTTTACTGCTGTGTGCATAAGAATTAACGGTCTTCTTCGTTGTCCCAGTTACCTAGGTCATCTTCTGTGCCAACTTCACCGTCAGGCCCCATTGAAAAGATGTCGATCTTACCCATTTCGCCCGGGCTAACCAGCTGATACGGATTACCCCAAGGATCTTCAGGTAGCTTTGAAATAAAGCCGCCTTCAGGGAAACGCTTTGGTACAGGGTCAATGGAGGTTTGTGTTACCAGGGCTTCCAAACCTTGCTCTGTGGTTGGGTACTTTTTATTCTTAAGCTTGTACATTTTCATTGCGTCTTCAATCTGACGAATGTCCAGCATCGCTTTTTCTTTTGCAGCTTCTTCTTGTTGACCCATGATGTTAGGCGCCACGATAGACATGATCATTCCAATGATGACCAAAACCACCATTACTTCTAATAATGAAAATCCAGATTGTTTTTTCACGTTGATTACCTCAATGCTGTTTGCGTGCGATATCAAACCGACACGCTGATGTTGTATATGCAATTAATTTGACTACAGACCAATTGCTTTGTTCATCGCCATGATTGGCTGTAGGATCGCCATTACGATAAACAGCACGATCACGGCCATGCTTGCAATCATGGCGGGTTCGAGCAGTTTTAACGAAACGCTGACCATACTTTCGAATTCCCTGTCCTGGTTGTTAGCAGCACGCTCTAGCATCTGCTCCAGTTCCCCGGACTTTTCACCACTTGCAATCATATGAAGCATCATGGGCGGAAATAACTTTGTTTGTGCCAATGCAGCTCGCAGGCTTGCACCTTCACTCACATGGGTTGCCGCTTCTGTCACGGCCGCTTTTATCTTCTCGTTTTCCAGTACCTGACCGGAGATTTTCATCCCTTCCAGCAAAGGTACGGAACTGGAAGACAAAATACTCAGAGTACGGGCAAAGCGCGCGGTATTGATGCCGCGACTGATTTTACCAATGCCGGGCAGCTGTAATAGCTTGGCATCGTACCAAAAACGCACCTTGGGCCGTTTCAGCGCTTGCTTGATTAAAAAGACGCTGCCAAAAATAGCGATAAGAGACACCATCCAGTAGGCCTGCACAAAATTACTGGCTGCCATAACCCATTCTGTTGTCCACGGCAGAACCTGTTTAGATTTCTCAAACGTTTTTAGAATTTTTGGTACCACAGTGCCCAGCAGAACTGACACGATAGCAATAGCAAATATCACCAAAATGGTTGGATAAACCATTGCCTGAGTGATCTGGCTGCGCATATGCTGACGCTGTTCGGTGTAATCTGCCAGGCGATTTAATACTTGATCCAAATGGCCCGACTTTTCACCGGCCGCCACCATAGCCCGATATAAATTATCAAATACATGCGGAAACTCTGACATACCATCAGCCAGCGTGTAACCTTCAACAACTTTAGAACGAACGGCCATCAGCATGCGTTTGAGACGTGGCTTCTCGCACTGTTCTGCCACTGCCATTACGGCAGCTTCTACTGGCAAAGAGGATTGGATCAACGTCGCTAGCTGGCGGGTGATCAGGGCAATATCGGAAACCGAAGGTTTATAGCTAGGTCTTAGACTAAAACCACCAGAGCTGGCAGACTTTTCTTTTTCCGCTGCAGGCGCCACCTCAAGTGGCATCATGGCTTTTTCGCGCAGCATCTGGCGAACCTGCTTGGCAGTATCTGCCTCCAGTATGCCTTTTTTCTCTTTTCCTTTGCCGTCTAAAGCACGATACTCAAACGCAGCCATTAGCCTTCCTCACGGGTGACCCGCATCACCTCTTCCAGCGTCGTCTGACCTTTCAGCACACGGGCACAGCCATCCTGACGAATGCTGGGGCTGAACGTTCGTATGTACTTCTCAACCGACTGCTCACCTTTACCGTTATGGATCAACTCACGAATGTGCTCGTCCACAATTAACAGTTCATGGATACCGGTTCGACCTTTATAGCCGTTGAAGTTACACTCTTCACAACCCACAGCACGATAAATTGTGGTTTGAGAGCCTTTCTCAACACCCAACAGCTCACATTCACGGTCATCCGCAAGATGTGCTTCTTTACAGTTAGGGCATAAAGTTCGTACCAGTCGCTGTGACAAGACACCCAATAAAGATGAAGATAGTAGGAAAGGTTCAACGCCCATGTCTTCCATACGGGTAATCGCACCCGAAGCGGTATTGGTGTGTAGTGTTGACATCACCAAGTGACCTGTCAGTGACGCCTGAACGCCTATCTGGGCGGTTTCCAGATCCCGGATCTCACCAACCATCACCACATCTGGATCCTGACGCAGTATCGCGCGCAGACCACGGGCAAAGGTCATATCCACTTTGGGGTTCACCTGAGTCTGACCAATTCCGGGGATCTCATATTCAATAGGGTCTTCTACGGTCAGTATGTTGCGATCTTTGGAGTTAATCTGCGTCATACCAGCATACAAGGTGGTACTCTTACCAGAACCGGTCGGACCGGTAACCAGAATAATACCGTGTGGTTTGGCAATGATCTCAGCAAACAGTTCACGGTTGCGCTCCGTCATACCCAGATCTTCCAGGTTCAGACGCGCATTGTTTTTATCTAACAGACGCAGTACTACACGCTCACCAAAACTGGATGGCATAGTCGAAACCCGCACATCAACGGCACGACCAGCGATACGTAAACTAATCCGGCCGTCCTGTGGGACCCGCTTTTCAGCGATGTCGAGTTTAGCCATAACCTTGATCCGGGATACCAGCAATGAAGACAGCTTGCGGTTAGGCTTAAGCACTTCTTTCAGCACACCATCGACCCGGAAACGGATCACTAATTCCTGCTCAAAGGTCTCGATGTGAATATCCGAGGCCCCTTCTTTGATCGCTTCACTGAGCATGGCGTTAATTAGTTTGATGATTGGCGCATCGTCATCAGCAGCAAGCAGATCTTCAGTCTGCGGCATTTCTTCGGCGAGCGAGAATAGGTCAACTTCGTTACCTATGTCTTCCATCATCTGCTGTGTTTCAGAGCTGTCTCGCTGATACGAGGCTTCCAGCAGCAACTCAAACTTGTCGTCATCCAGCTGCTCAAGGGTAAATCCAGCCTGAGCAATACGACGTACTTCAAGCAACGCATCCAGCGAAGGTTGGCCTTTATAATAAACTTTCAGACCTTCTGATTGCTGACTTAACAGCAAACTCTGGCGTCTTGCATAAGCAAAGGGCAAGCGCACATGCGACCCGGCCTCTGCATCCATTGATTCATCCAGCGCCAACGCTGTTTCATCATGACCGTCAATGAGTTCCTGTATTGCTTCAGTCATTGTTCTTCTCGTTTTGCTCGCTCAGAAACTCTTCATACGTCGGTGGTAATACCATAGCATCATCCCACTGAGGCAGAATTGGCGCATCCTGCAGTGGCATCAGATCAATACCGTCTTCACGCTGCTTAGTCTGCTCACCACGGATAAACTTGTATTTAGCATGGCTCAGCTCGTTCATACTGCGGCTGTCACGGACAATCGTCGGACGAATAAACACCAACAGGTTACGCTTGCGCTTAGTTGTGTTTGTTGACTTAAATAAGTGCCCTAAGAATGGAATATCACCCAACAGAGGCACTTTAGATACACTTTCCTGAACATCTTCGTCAATCAGACCACCCAGGATAACCATGCCGCCGTCATCAGCAATTACGGTTGTGTTAATAGCACGTTTATTCACCGAGATATCAACCGCGGTTGCGCCGCTGACACTGGAAACTTCCTGCTCAATGGTTAGCTGTACCGCGGTACCATCATTAATTTGTGGCGTGACCTTCAATTTAACACCCACTTCCTGACGGTCTACGGTCTGGAACGGGTTAGAGTTATTTTCACTGGCCGTTGAGCCTGTGATGATAGGGACTTCCTGACCGACAATCATAGACGCTTCTTCGTTGTCCATGGTAGTGATCGATGGCGTAGCCAGAATATTTGAGTTGGTATCGGTTGATACAGCCTGGATGATCGCACCCCAGTCGTTTTTCACTACGCCCATTGCCAGACCATTGATACCGCCCAGCAAAGAACCCAGTGCACCTAAATCACCCTCAACGGTTTCGTTGTATTCAGTGATCTTAGTCGGATCTTCTGTACCAGCCTGAGTACGAACGACCGTCTTGTCGCGCGCCTGCTCAGCTGCCACGGCCAATGCACCAACTGGTACCGTTGTACCATTGTTGAACTGCAGCATACCGCCTTTTTCAGTGATCCATTGCAGACCAAAGTTAATACCGTCACCTTCCTGTACTTCAACTACAATGGCTTCAACCAATACCTGAGCTCGACGAACATCAAGCTTTTCGATAACGCTGGCCAACGAGCGCATGGTATCCGGCTGCGCAGTAATAACCAGTGAGTTTGAATCTTCGTGGGCCTCAATACTGGTTTCGTTCTGGCTGCTCCGGGTGCGGGTCTTACTGCCTCCCTGCGCTTCTTCTTGTAGCGTTTTGCTCACCCCTTGAAGCACTTTAACCAGCTCTTCTGCCTTGGCATAATCCAGGTAAAACACCTGCGTATTGCCCTGGTTCTCCAGTTCTTCATCCAGACGCTTGATCAATTCAATGGCACGCGTACGCGCTTGTACTTCACCACTAACAACCACACTATTAGTTCGGTTATCCGAGACAATTTTAGGGATCAGAAACTCTGGAACCTGGTTTTTACCGCCATCTTTATAGATTTTCTCAACTACCTGAACAACATCGTCAGCTGTCGCATGTTGCAGACGTACAATGTCAACGCGCTGATCACCTGCCTGGTCAACCGACTTAATGATATTAACCAAGCGATTCACCGACGCAGCATGACCCGTCAACATCATCACGTTAGCTGAGTTGAAGTTAGTCACGTGACCACCATCTTTTTGGTCACTGAACTGACGGATCAATGGTCCCAGTTCCTGTACACTGACGTTTTTAACTTCTACAACTCGGGTGATCATCACATCCCCGTTATTGTCGTTACCATCGCCGACCAATGGAACATTGGCCTTCTTACCATCCGAGCTGCGTACAACTTTCAGAACCCCAGTTTCCATTTCAACGACGGCATAGCCGTAAACTTCTAGAACGTTAAGGAAAAACTGATAATAAAGGGCCTCATCCATCAGCTCATAGCTGCGAACATTAATGTTGCCCCGTACATTTGGGTCAATAATGATGGTTTTGTTGAGATTTTTACTGATGATATTAATGAACTCGTTAATATCAGTGCCTTTAAAGTTGGCCGCATACTCAACCGCAGAAACAGACAAGGACAATCCAGCCGCAAATAACAGAGCTGCATACTTAGCTAACCCTTTTTTGATTTTTGTGAGGTGTAGCTTTCTACCCATGATTTTTATAACTCCAAAATTATTGTCTTTACAGGCTAAATTGCACATCGACAGTCTGGCCGTCACGTTCAATCGTGATATTGGCATCAGTGCTATTTCTCAGCTCGTTCATTGCTGACATAGCCTGTTTCATATCCGTGAGTTGGAAGCCATTAATAGCAATGGCGAGATCGTTATTTTTAAGCCCCATTTTCTTAAACAGTTCAGGGTCTTTACCTGGACGCAAACGATAACCAACCAGTTGGCCATTGCGCCTTTCAGGTGAAATACGAATGTAGTCAAACAATTTACCCGGCTCAGCCAGCAATTCGTCTCGGCGCTGCTTAAGCTCTTCACGGGTTTGATTACTGACTCTGTTTGGCTTTGCGCTAGTACGACGCGGCTGTACCGGTGAAGCAACCTGGCGGCTGAACTCAATGCCATCCAACATCAAAGTTTCAAACCGGCCACTCACATCCAGGATCACCCTATCAGGCAGAACTTGAGCCAGTTTGGCGCGGGTACCCTTAACGGCATCCTGGACCACGTAGGTTTCCTGGCGCCCCTGGGACTCAATAATCGCCAGCCCGGCAGCATCATTCTGGCTAACTGCTACAATACCAGTTAGGCGCACATTTAGCTGCGTTTCGGGGGCATCAGATATCACCGGCTTAGGCGCTTCAACCACAGGTTTTTCATTGGCCTTGCCAAATATGTTGTGACCGAGAATAGAGCGACTGCTAACCGCGGCCGAATTCTGCGCATAAACTTGAGACTGAGTAGGTAAAGGCTGTGTCTGCGGTACTGGCCAAAGCAGCCAAAATAACTTAGCAAAAAGAAATGCGATATACACAACAGCCAAATACACCACCAGGCGGCTAAGTTTCGCATGGGGTAAGTTATGTAGTAATTTTTGCAACTGTTGTAGCTGTAATTCCATATGTCATATTCTTATTCTGTTGAGCGCCTCAGTGTACCGCCTCGAATTCGATTCAACAAGCACGCGTATATGAAACTTTAAAGTAAATAGGTACAACTTAGAATACCTAACTGAACACAGCATTAACAGTGCCTGTGGCTGAGATGTAACCACATCAGAGCGTGTTCAGATGCTTTTTTTGCCTCATCAAATGTGTTAAATTTCACCGATTAAATTAGCTTTGGGCATTAGTTAACGAATTGTGACAAAAGTCAATCAAGAAAACAACCTAAGCGAAGTGAAAGTACGCCTGGACAAGTGGCTCTGGGCGGCACGCTTTTATAAAACCCGTACCATTGCCCGCGAGATGATCCAGGGTGGCAAGGTACACTACAATGGCCAACGCTGTAAACCCAGCCGAATGGTTGAGGTTGGTGCTGTGATCAAACTGGCACAGGGTTTCGATGAAAAGGAAGTCACCGTGCTGCACATTATGGAAAAGCGTCAGAGTGCGCCCATTGCCCAGACCCTCTACGAAGAGTCAGCTGCCAGCCTTGAAAAACGGGCACAAAATGCCATTGCGCGCAAAAACAATAGCTTTTTTGCACCGCGCCCTGAGCATAAACCAGATAAAAAGCAGCGTCGCGAACTGCTCAAACTGAAATCTAGCTAGGATCCGAATTGATGCAACAAGATTTACTTCATCGATATATTTTCGATCAACTCGATGTACGTGGTGAACTCGTACAAATTGAACAGACCTTTAATGACATTATCAGTGGTCATGACTACCCGAAGGAAGTACAAACTTTATTGGGTGAACTGCTGCTTGCGTCCAGCCTGCTGACTGCTACTTTAAAATTTGAAGGCGACATCACTGTACAGTTGCAGGGGGATGGCCCAGTTAAGTACGCAGCTATCAATGGCGATCACAAGCAGAATATGCGCGGTATTGCCCGTCTACAAGGTGAGATCACAGGTAGCAGTATTCAGGATTTGATGGGTAAAGGCTATATGGTGATCACCATTACACCCAATAAGGGTGAGCGCTATCAAGGGGTCGTTCCGCTAGGCGGTGAGACTCTGGCGGCTTGTCTGGAAGATTATTTTATCCAGTCTGAACAACTCAAGACCCGCTTGTGGTTTGCCACCGATGTAAACGGTGAGCGTGCCAAAGCGGCCGGATTGTTTTTACAGGTACTGCCTGTTGACAAAACTAAGTCGGAAGAGGATTTTGCGCATCTAGAAGCACTGAGCAATACTATTAAAGATGAGGAATTGCTTACGCTGGACGCACAAACAGTCCTGACACGCTTATATCATGAAGATAACCCACAGCTGTTCGAACCCCAGGAGATTAATTTTGTTTGCGGTTGCAGCCGTGACAAAACCATCAGTGCATTAGCCAACATCGGCCAAGAGGCGCTGCTGGAGGATATTCAGAAGCAAGGTGAGATCAATATCAGCTGTCACTACTGCCTAAAAAATTACCGATTTGAAGAACAAGATATCAAGGCTATTTTTAATTAGCTGGGATATTTTAATCACATTGAAGACAAGCCGCCATTTTGGCGGCTTTTTTGTCGCTTAAAATTGATACCGGTGTCATTTAAAGGTCATATTTTATGACACCGGTATCATTGAAATTATTCGATTTTTTTGACAAATTTATGGCGTTTTACCCGGTTTCAGGGCTCGAATATCTGAATTTCATCTGTTACTATAATTTCAGCTTTTGGTGAAACTTCTCCAGAGCTATCCCGTTCAATTCTCACATTTAGGTATAAACATGACTTCAAGCGCTACTCGTTTTGTCGATTTAACTGCAGCTGAACTTGTCGAACACGCCATCCGCCGTGGTGAAGGGACTTTGGCCGCAAATGGAGCTTTTGTAGCAAAAACAGGCCGCCGCACAGGGCGTTCACCTAACGACCGTTTTATCGTTAAAGAGCCAAGCACAGAAAACGACATCCAATGGGGTAACGTTAACCGCCCATTCGATGCTGACAAATTCAACGCGCTGTGGGCCCGTGTAGAAGCACACGTGAACAGCAACGACCACTTTGTCTCTCACCTTGAAGTGGGTTCAGATCCTGAGCACTATTTACCCGTTGTTGTAACAACAGAAACAGCTTGGCACCACATTTTTGCCAAAAACATGTTTATCGAGCCTGAAAAATACAATGCAGCTGATTTACCCCAATGGCAGGTAATGAATGTACCTTCTTTCGTTTGCGATCCAGAGCGTGATGGCACGAACAGTGACGGTACAGTGATTATCAACTTTGCAGAGCGCAAAGTGCTTATCGCAGGTATGCATTATGCCGGTGAAATGAAAAAGTCTATGTTCTCAGTACAAAACTTCCTGTTACCAGCGAAGGGCGTACTGCCAATGCACTGTAGTGCAAACGTAGGCGAAGCAGGCGACACTACCTTATTCTTTGGTTTGTCTGGCACAGGTAAAACAACCCTGTCGGCAGATCCTAAACGCTTCCTGATCGGTGACGATGAGCACGGCTGGGCACCTGGCAGTGTATTCAACATCGAAGGCGGTTGTTACGCTAAATGTATCGACCTGTCGCAAAAGAACGAGCCGGTCATCTGGAACGCAATCAAGTTCGGCACCATCCTTGAAAATGTGGTACTGGACGAAGCACGCGTACCTGATTTCAATGACACTAGCCTGACGCAAAACACCCGTGCAGCTTACCCGCTTGAGCACGTTGAAAAGCGTAAAGTAGAAAACCGTGCTGGCGAACCTCGCGCAGTGGTTTTCCTGACTTGTGACGTGAGCGGTGTACTACCACCTGTGTCTATTCTGTCAGAAGAGGCTGCGGCTTATCACTTCCTGAGCGGTTACACTGCAAAAGTGGGCTCTACAGAAATTGGCTCTACTTCAGACATCGAGTCAACTTTCTCTACTTGTTTCGGCGCACCTTTCTTCCCGCGTCCGGCTGGCGTTTACGCAGAACTTCTTATGAAGCGTGTACGTGAGTTCAACTCAAAAGTTTATCTGGTTAACACTGGCTGGACTGGCGGCCCTTACGGTATTGGTAAACGTTTCGATATCCCAACCACACGTGCTGTGATTGACGCAATCGTTAACGACACCCTGGAAGGCGTAGAAACACAACACATTGACGCCCTAAACCTGGACGTACCAGTTGCTGTACCAGGCGTAGACAGCAAACTGCTTAACCCAATCAACACTTGGGAAGACAAAGCAAAATATGCTGAGTATGCATCTAAGCTGGCTGCGGACTTCGAAGCGAACTTCGCAAAATACGATGTCTCTGAAGCCATCAAATCAGCAGGTCCTCGCGGCTAAGCTAATTTAGGATCAGATTCCTTTATCAAAAGCGCCCCTCGTTGGGCGTTTTTTTATGCCCAATAGTCACCCTTCTCTGGCACGCTGCCGCTTAGAGTAATACCAATTTGCTTAACTAAGTGTTCTATTTTGAGGCGAGAAAACAGGGTCGATAACACCGCTCCCGCGTTCTGCTATCGCAGAGGCATCTAGGTCCATATAGACGAGGCGAAAATTTGCGAATTTATACCATAGGTAAAGGTTCTAAATGAGAAGGTTTTAACACCGTTAGCGTCATATTTGCACCTTCAAATAGAGCAGGTACTAAGTGAAATTGGTATAAATTTAGCGGGAGTGCTTGAGCTGTTTCCAGGCTGTTGAAAGCAACTGACCCAGTGTGACCGGGATCACCGTGAGCAACGCCACCCCCTTATCGAAATTGGGATTCAGCGCGCAGTAATGGGCAATTTCGGGTTTCTTGCTGGCTTTAAACTGGGCTACTTCCAGCGCCGAATAACGCGTTTTTCGCCCCACCACTTTAAGACACGGCAAACCATTCACCTCAGATACTAATCCAGTCGGGTTTAACTCTCCATAAAGCCGGGACTCAACCGGAGATCCTGTCGCTGTTGGATATACAGTGGCAATGTTCTTCGCCATCGCCCGGAACATGGCCGGACTGAGCATAGTATCTGCGTATAACAAAGTGCGCCAGGGCCGGCGCAGATAAGCCTTGGTCACTTCGAAAATAGAGAATGTAAAGGTATTATTCTTACCCCGGAACTGCGGTAAAAAACCGGCCGACGCCCCGATAACACTCAATGCCTTATGGCTATCGTCAAAGGTCAGCAAACAATAACCAATGAGCTCTGCTGAATCCGAATAATAAAGTCTCAGCCGGCGGTGCGTGGGCCCGCTTTGCTCAAAGTAATAAGCAAAATATGCTTCAGGGTCGATCCCCTCAAAGCACAAGCCAATAATAGACAACAGCTGAGCTCTGTCTGCTGAGCTCAGGCAACCAGCCTCGTACGATAAGTCGCGCTTATTCACTGGGCTTTGACGGCTCAGGTGCGGCTGTCAGGGGAGTAAATTTTTTCGCAACTGGCAACATCACCTCCGCGCTCAACCCCCCTTTCTCGCGGTTACGTAAACGTACTTTACCGCCATGGGTAGAAACGATACGTTTGATGATCGCAAGGCCCAGCCCACTGCCCTCACTGCCACGCGCCAGATCACCCTGTTTAAAGGGTTCAAATAACGTTTCCAGCTCCTCTTCAGGGATCCCTGGCCCTCTGTCTTTAACTTTAATAAACACCGCCTTGTGGCGAGCACTAAACTCTGTCACAACCTCAATCTGGTCGTCTGAATAACGGATAGCATTCTCTATCATGTTCGTAACCACCCGTTTTAGCGCCACATGGTTCATCATCACCGCGGGAACATTTGCCGCTGTCGTCAATACAATTTCGCGCTGATGCTGTTGCTCAGCATGCACTACTTCCTCAACGACAGCATTGACATCGTCCAGCACCATTTCTCCACTGTTATGGTGCCTGAGGTACTCAATAAACTGATCGATAATGGCATTCATATCTTCAATATCATCAATAATGCCGTCTTTCAGGTAGGCTTCTTCGTCCGACATCATTTCTGTTGCCAGTCGGATCCGGGTCAAAGGTGTCCTTAAATCGTGAGATACCCCAGCCATCAATAGACGCCGATCGTTCTCCAGCTCAGCGATCCCCTTGGACATTTTATTAAAAGCTCTGGTCACTTCGATGACCTCCGTAGAGCCATGCTCAACCAGACGAGTAGAAAAGTCCCCCACCCCAACCCGGCTGGCTGCAATCTGCAAAGCCTTGAGAGGCCGATTCAGGTGTCTCGCAAACAGCCAACCGCCCAGTACGCTTAAAAAGCCGATACTGGAGAGATAAAACACCAAAAACTCCATTTTAGTCTCAGAGAACCCGGTGAGTGGTACCCGAACCCAATAACCCGGTGCCTGGGGCGCTTCTACCCAGTAGACCACAGGATCGCCCTGACTGATCCTTACCCGCGCGGAGCCATTGAGCTGCTCAGACATACTACGCGACAACAAAGTGTATTCTTTTGCCTCTCCGAGGCCATTGCGATAGGCCTCACGCTGGCTCATCACTTCAATGCCCGTGATCTCAAAAAACTTTTTCGATAAAGCGGAGTCAATCTCAACCCCTTCTTCCCAGTCAATAAAAACGGTTTTAACCTGCTTGGCAAGCATCAGGTTGACCTGCTCAAAAGTAGGCTTGAACACGTACAGCGTGACTGTGATGTAGGAGACGATCTGGTTGATCAGTAGCAGCGCACCGACAAAAAACACCGTTTGTCCAAACGCGCTGCGTGGCAGGATACTCATTTACTTTTCGCCATCTGGCACAAAAACATAACCCAGACCCCAAACGGTCTGGATATAGCGTGGATTAGAGGCATCCTCTTCTATCATTCTGCGCAACCGAGAGACCTGCACATCAATACTGCGCTCCAGTGCGCTGTAATCCCTGCCGCGGGCCAGATTCATTAGTTTGTCACGGCTCAATGGCTCTCTGGGGTGACTCACCAACGCCTTCAATACCGCAAATTCACCGCTGGTCAGCGCAATGGTTTGATCATCTTTTTGCATTTCCCGGGTTGCCAGGTTGAGCTTAAAGGCGCCAAATTCGACTTCATTTTCTTCCACTGCCGGAGCCCCAGGGACTTCTTTGGCACGACGGCGCAGCACGGCTTTGATACGGGCAAGCAACTCACGCGGATTAAATGGTTTAGGCAGGTAATCATCCGCGCCCAGCTCTAATCCGATGATCCGGTCAACTTCATCCCCTTTGGCCGTTAACATCACAATGGGTATTTCGTTTTCTTTTTGCCTGAGACGACGACAGATAGACAAACCATCTTCACCAGGTAACATCAAATCCAATACCATCAGATGAAAGTTTTCACGCTCCAGCAATCTGTCCATTTGCTCAGAATTGGCAGCACTACGAACGATAAACCCCTGCTCGACCAGATATCGCTCCAGCAGGCTGCGCAAACGCATATCATCGTCAACGACTAACACTTTGGTGGTTTCATTCCCCATTGGCATTCTTCTTATTTTTTCTTTAGTTGACCCTAAATATAATTGAAATTAAAACGCTTAGACACCATTAACAATGAATAAGATTGTTACCGAACGTTACAAGTGTCGCCTGATGTGGCTTTACCTTACCAGGCCCCAGGTGAAGCAGGTAAGATTGGTATCGGACCGGATCCGAATTACACTAGACACATGTAGTTGTTCTGCCAAAGTAAGCAACAAAATGAAAACCAACCTAATTACACCTGAAGGCTATCGCAAGCTACAGCAGGAACACGATCATCTGTGGTTTGAAAAACGCCCGGAAGTGACCAAAATCGTTAACTGGGCAGCAAGTTTGGGCGATCGCTCAGAAAACGCCGACTATACTTTTAACAAGCGCCTGTTACGACAAATAGATCGCCGAGTACGCTACTTGCGTAAACGCATGCCCGACTTAAAAATTGTTGAGTATTCTCCACAACAGCAGGGCAAAGTCTATTTTGGTGCCTGGGTCGAAATTGAAAATGATGACGGCGAAGTAAAACGCTTTCGCATCGTCGGGCCCGATGAAATCTATGAACGGAATGATTATATCTCCATCGATTCCCCCATGGCGCGCGCGTTACTCGGGAAAGCCGTCGACGAAGAATACAGTGTAAAAACCCCGCAAGGTGAAATGCTTTGGTATGTCAATAAGATCGACTACACGGCCTGAACACTTCCGTTTCAGATATGATATGATGACCGCAAACGCAGGCCGAGAAAGAGGCCTAGCCAATTGAACTATATAAGGATTTTGCATGAGCAATATCTCAGCCCGTTTAGCTGCTGAGCTAAACGCATCACAACAGCAAGTGGATGCTGCCACCGCACTCCTCGATGAAGGTGCGACTGTTCCGTTTATTGCCCGTTACCGTAAAGAAGTCACAGGCGGTCTGGACGATACTCAGCTACGATTGCTCGAACAACGCCTCGGTTATCTGCGGGAGCTGGAAGAACGCCGGGCTTTTATCATCAAAACCATTGATGAGCAGGGCAAGCTCACTGACCAATTAGCCTCAGAGCTAAACCAGGTGCAGAGTAAAACCGAACTGGAAGATTTATACCTCCCCTACAAACCCAAACGTCGCACCAAAGGCCAAATAGCCATAGAAGCCGGGCTTGAGCCGCTGGCCGACCTGCTGTTCCGCGATCCAGATCAGACACCAGAACAAGCTGCCGAAACCTATATCAATGCCGATCACGGCATTGCAGATAGCAAAGCCGCACTGGATGGCGCCAAGTTTATTCTGATGGAGCGCTTTGCCGAGGATGCCAAACTCCTCAGTAAATTCAGAAATCAGCTGAAACAGCATGGTTATCTAGAAAGCCGTGTTGTGCCAGGGCAGGAAGATGCAGGTAGTAAGTACCGCGATTATTTTGAGCACGACGAAAAGCTCGCCAGCGTCCCTTCTCACCGTGCCCTGGCAATGCTCAGAGCCCGCAATGAAGGCATTTTGCAGCTATCTATCAACCCAGAGCCTCAAGCGGAAGACCCACAGCAGTATTGTGCGCAAATGATAGCAGACCATTATGGTCTGGAGGTCTCGGGGCGAGCGGCCAGCAATTGGCTAATGACCGTGGTACAGTGGGCGTGGAAAATCAAACTCGCCACCCATCTTGAAAACGAAATGTTGGGTGCTACTCGAGAATTTGCCGAGCAAGGCGCCATAGATGTCTTTGCCAAAAACCTCAAAGATCTGCTGATGGCTGCCCCGGCAGGCCCACGCGTGACCATGGGGATCGACCCGGGATTGAGAACTGGCTGTAAGGTCGCCATTGTCGATAAGACCGGTAAGTTACTGGCAACCACCACCATTTACCCTCATGCACCGCAAAATCATTGGGATAAGTCACTGCGCACGCTGGAACAGCAATGTCGTCAGCACAAGGTTGAACTGATTGCGATCGGTAATGGTACGGCGTCTCGCGAAACCGATAAACTGGCAGCTGAACTGCTCAAAGCAGCCAGTGAGCTAAAACTGACCAAAGTGATGGTCAGTGAAGCCGGTGCCTCGGTCTACTCCGCTTCTGAGTTTGCCGCCAACGAGTTCCCGGATCTCGACGTATCATTGCGTGGTGCCGTCTCCATTGCCCGCCGACTGCAAGATCCGCTGGCTGAGCTGGTTAAAATCGAGCCGAAATCCATTGGTGTAGGCCAATATCAGCACGATGTGTCACAAAGCCAGCTGGGTCAGACACTGACGACTGTGGTGGAAGACTGTGTAAACTCAGTGGGTGTCGATGTTAACACCGCGTCTGTACCTTTATTGACACGCGTGTCTGGCCTAAATAAAACCCTGGCCACCAACATCGTTAAGTTCCGTGATAGCAATGGCTCATTCAGCAGCCGCAAACAGCTAAAACAAGTTGAGCGCCTGGGCCCTAAGGCCTTTGAGCAGGCCGCTGGATTCTTGCGTATTGCTAATGGTGACGATCCGCTGGATGCCTCAGCGGTTCACCCGGAAGCTTACCCGGTTGTGAAAAAGATCTGTGGCAGCAAGGCACTTGATGTCACTGCACTGATCGGCAACAGCGATGTGCTGAGTAAACTGGATCCTGCCGAGTATGTCGACGATAAGTTTGGCGTACCGACCATCACGGATATTCTGGGTGAGCTGGACAAACCGGGCCGAGACCCGCGTCCCGAGTTTAAAACGGCCCAATTTAAAGCGGGCGTCGAGACCATTGCTGACCTGAAAGTCGGCATGACCCTTGAGGGTGTCGTCTCAAACGTTGCGAACTTCGGTGCCTTTGTCGATGTTGGCGTACATCAGGATGGTCTGGTGCATATTTCTGCACTCACGGACAAGTTCATTTCCGATCCACGTGAAGTGGTTAAGGCTGGTGACATTGTTAAAGTAAAAGTCATCGAAGTGGACGTTGCCCGTAAACGGATCAGTTTTACCATGCGACTAAACGATGAGATCCCAGCAAGTACCGGGCAGAAGCAGAGTAAACCTGCTTCGCAAAAACCTGGCGGCAAGTCTCAGCGACCGGCACAACGTAAAGAGCCTCGCCGTGATAATCGACGTGACAACAGCAACGCAGCTATGGGCAATGCCTTTGCAGAGGCCTTTGCAAAGCTGAAAAAGTAACGGCTGATACCACAACGACAGAGGCCCGCAATTGCGGGCCTCTGTCGTTTAACACAAAGTAGTTTTATCGATTCGAGAGGTTAAATCACCACGGATAACTGCGACGCTCCTTTGGGCCTGGCTACGTCTCCATAAAATCCTTCAATTCTCAGTGCGCGTGAAGCAATTTCCGGATCCCGCTCGATAGGCAATGCCACAGCAAATGGGTCCACTTCTTCTTCTAACCGGGCAGACTCAGGTTGTTGCTCACTGATCTCATCTTCGTTAAGACGACGGGTTTGATAACCCACAACACGATTGCTGCTGTCGTCCTCATCTTCATCGCCACTAATAGATTGCTTGGCAAGATCCGCCTGAGCCTGAGCTATTTTGGCTGTCGCATCTGCTGCGATGGCTCTGTCAGCACCCGACGGTTCTGCCGGTGCCAATGCGGCAGCACGCACTGTTTGCATTTTATCTATGGTTTCGCGTGGATCCCCTGTGGGTGCCACGTCTATCATCACCTGACCACCAACCGCATAATTATTGCCGTCCGGCCCCCGCTGATAATCGTAAGTTGGTGATCCTGCGTACTGCCCCCCTACTCTGGCGTGCGCTTCTTCATGCAGACGTACTTCGCGATCTCTGTCTTTCAGTTCCTGAATCTGTGCCTGCTCAGCTTCCAGCTCTGCCTGTTCGCGGTCACTCAGTTCTTGCGAGTCTTGTTGATCCTGTTGTTCCCCCTGACTGCTTTGTCCGCCTTCCTCACGCTCCTCAATGGTTTTGCCATCTTTAAGCTGACCAGTGCTGTCATACAAGCCGGAATCATCCGCAGACAAAGGTTTTTGTTTGTCACCGTCTGAGAGGGGTTTGTTTTCAGTAAACGCAGGGGAGACCGGCGCGGGCTTTGGAATAACCTCGCGGAGCTGATTGTCACGTTGCGCCGTCTCAGTATAGACGTTCGCCGTGTTTAAGTTCATCGCCGGGGGTGGCGTTACTATGTTCATTACGCTTTAATATCAATTAAGGTACCCAGGACTTCGTCAGCTGTGCGGATCGTCTGCGCATTTGCTTTGGCATTAAATTCTGCCACTTTGAGGTCTACGACCGCCTCGTCCAACCTTGGTGGTTGACCCACAGGTGCAGTCACGCCTTCATTGCTGGATGCGCCCTGAAGTTGTCGTTGCTGTGCGACCTGTTGCTCGTTTTGCTGGTCCAGTGTCGCCTTGTTGATGTCGGCTGCTGCCTGCTCGGCACTTTGGCGGGCAAGCTCAAACCCCTGAACACCTGCATTTAGGATGTCACTGACTGCCATATATCGCCCCACAGTTAGAAAATCTCAACCTAATTATTGCTCAATTTATAAACGAAATAAAGTCTGGGCGGCAAAAAATTGCCGCTTTTTTCATTGTGGGAAACTAAAGAATTGATTTTAAATGAGTAACAAACTCATCTTTATGCGAGATAAATGGGGCATGCGATGCTTTGGGTAAAACAAACGCCTTGAAATGTGGATTGAGCGCACTCATACGTTCAATCACATCACCGGGCACCAGCGCATCGAGTCGGCCGAAGAGGCCAAACACTGGCTGCGTAAGCTCACGAAAATAAGCGCGGTAGTCACACCGGTTCAACGCATCAAGACCCAAACTTAATGCCTCTGGATGTGGCGCTGGCAATTGCGCCAATAACTGGCGTAATTGTTTAATATCATCACGGGCATGCTCACTACCCATCGCCTGAATAGCCAAAAAACGTTCTATGGTTTTAGCGCTATCGTCGGCCAGCGCCTGCTTAAACCCTGCCAGCACTTTAGGCTTGATCCCCGGCCAGTCTGGCTGCTCTACAAAGCATGGATTGGAAGCGACCATCACCACTTTGGCTACCTTAGCGGGATATCGATGCGCCAGATTAAGCGCCACTAGCCCGCCCAGCGACCAGCCAATCAACACCGAATCATCGACAAGCTCTGTCGCAATCTCATCTGCAAGGTCGTCGAGAGATTTGCAGTGTTCAGGAAATGCCGCTCCGCCAAACCCCGCTAAATTTATCGCCCGCACGGGTAAAGGCTGTACTTGCTGAAGCTGCTCAATGCTCAGTTGCCATACCTGTTTATTCATACCCCAACCGTGCAATAAGACAATCTCGCTTTGCATTCATTCACTTCCTCAACCAAACTTGTGGCTATGATAGCGATTCAAGGATGGAAAGCAATGTCATTAGCCCGCGCACTCACACACACGCTGTTTCCCTGCTACTGCCCCTGTTGCCACAGCACAGTTGACACTCAAGGGATATGTGCTCCCTGTCTGAGTGCACTGCCACTGTTTTCCCCGGACCAGGGCAACCTACTATTGCGTGCAGATATTCAGACGCAGTTTAATTTGCCCTGCTGCGATGGCCTGATTGCCTGTGGCTGGTATAAGGGCATGCTAAAACGCTGGTTATGTGAACTCAAGCTACGTCATCGAAGTCATGCTGCTTACTTATTACGTCAGGTCATTAGCCATCAATGGCAGCGCTACTGTGCCGAACAAATAATCGATGTGGATGCGGCTATTCTCATTCCCTTACCCAGACACAGATTGATCAATCGCGGCTTTAATCAGGTAATGCAAACCTGGGGCCGCGTGCTCGAAGCCCAGCTTACCACCCTGCCCGTCTTATCGAAACGTATGACACGTAGCCAACAGTCATTAACGCGTGGGGCCCGCTTAAAAAACCAGACTCAGGCTTTTAGACTAGAGGGAACCCTAGCAGGTCAGCGAATTTTACTGGTTGATGATGTGATCACCACAGGGGCCACCATGAATGCCGCTGCCCAGCTCTGCCGACGCGCTGGCGCCGCTCAGATCTGGGCTTGTGCTACTTGCCTCACACCTTATTAATGAATCGCCTGCGAGAAAAATAACGCATTACTAAACAGCCGACTGCTGCCATACCAGAATCCGCGAAATACCGGGTTATCCGTCATTGCGACAGCCACGCCCTGGCCATAAGTATCAGCCACCAATGCCGCCGACTGCGCGATCTGCGATACATTTCGTTCATCAGCATAGCCTGCCAGTAGAGGCTGTTGCTGATACACGGCCACATCCAAAAACGGTTCTTCACTGGCCTGAAGCACCCAGGCACTGTTTTTAAAAACAGGTAAGGTACTATTCTCAAATCCAAATGCCAGTGGATGTGAAAGATCCAGCTGCGTGCCAAAAATAGCCCCTGCGATCCTTTGCTGTGCGGCCAGTTGCTCTTTGTCTTTAAAACGCATCCCCTGAGTATCAAAAGACGCTCGCAAATCTTTGTTGCTGATGATCTCAGCATTCAGCAACTGATGCTCAATCAACCATTGTGCGCCGCGCTTATGACCCCAGATCACCCCACCTTTGTGGACCCAACTGATAATCGCGGCCTGCGCTTTCTTGCTCATTGCTGAGTAACGGCCATCCGCCAGCACAATATGGCTATAACGACTTAAGTCTGCGCGTCCAAGGCGGTCTATTTCTATCACACTGGGGGCAATTCCGACATGCCTGTCAAGGTGATACCAAAGCTCACCGACTTCGTACTGACTGGTGCCTAGCCCACCAACCAACAACACTTCGGGTTTATGCAGTGGCATCATCCGTCGCGAGCCTAAATCAATGCCCTGCGGCGTCAGGCCTGAGCGAATCGCCATGACCTCAATACCGAGCGCACTGGCTTGCTCTGACAGGATACGCCGCCAGTTCTCCTGATTTTGCAACCCCGCCGGGATCACTACAGTACCAGCATCAAACTGCTGTTCGCTCTGAGTCAGCTTAGCAGTAAAGGGTTGCAGTGCCACTCGTGCCTCCAGGCCCTCTGTCAGCAGCTGGTTAAGTAACTTAGGTGCCAGATAATGCTGCCAGGAGAAAGCGTAGGCATATGCCTCTGTCAGGGGCGTCTCTGCGACGATACCATCGTTTTGTACTTTTGATTCAGTGACTTTCAATCCCCAGCTACTGGTTACCTTGGCAAAATCCAGATCATAGGCATAAGGTAACGTCCACCCTGAAACATCATAAAAGGTATTGTCTTTAAACTGGGTTTGTTCACTGAACATAGCCTTGACCAAACGGACTTGCAGCTGTGCCAGAGGAATATACAGATCGCCGGCCTTAAATTGTTGATCTTTAATTTTCAATGCCTTTTCCAGCTGCTGCACTTGTACCTGATGCTGGCTAAGCAGCTCGGAAAACTGGCTGAATCGATATGGGTCCTGTCCTGCTGATACCACATACCCAAGAAAATCTTGCTGCTTGGCTTCTTTTTGCGCGCTTTGATAAAAGTGCTGCTGATAGTCGAGTAAAGCCTGACGGTTAGCGGCTGTGCCCCGTAACGTAGAGAGTGAAGTAATGAGCTGATTTTTGATGGTGTGTGGAAAGGTTAACAAGCCATTAATGGTTTCTTGTGCATGACCACGGCTGCTTGCCTGCTCGAACAATATCCCCACTGCGCCATTAATATCCGGGTACGTTGAGCCTTTGCCATAGTAAAAATCGTCAAAACTCTCCTGAGTAAAATATAGTTGGCCAGACTGGTCCAGCGCATCGGCATGAAACTGGCCAATGGCCGCCGTTAAACTCTGGTTGCGCTCGGGCGTCAAAGGGTGCGTACGTGACGGGATCCCTGGCTGGAAAAAATAGCTCGAATTAGGACCCATCTCGTGAAAATCGGCCAGCACATTGGGTTTCCAGTCATGAAATGCCGCAATTCGGGCGCGAGATTCCGGATGCTGTAACAATAGCCAGTCCCGGTTTAAATCAAACCAGTAATGATTGGTTCTGCCAGAAGGCCATCGTTCAACATGTTCTCGGTGTTGGGGATCACTTGATAATACCTGGCCCCGATGGCTGTTTGCCCAGTTAGCAAAACGCGCTAGTCCATCAGGGTTCAAAGACGGATCGAGCAGGATCACGGTGTCGCGCAACAAAGCTTCGATCTTTTCGCCCTGTGCAGCAGCCAGATAATAAGCCACCAACATGGCGGTATTACTCCCGGATGGTTCATTACCATGTACACTGTAACCCAGCCAGGCAACCGCTGGCGCCTCTGTGCGTTGCTTAGGCTGCGCAAGTGCAGCGATGTGCGCGCGCTTCGCAGCTTCGATATTCTTCAGTCGCGCAGCCTCTGTGATCGTCAGCAGGATGAGCGGCCTGCGTTCATGGCTGTAGCCAATGGTGGTTATTTCAACTCTGGGGCTGGCTTGTGCCAGTGTATGTAAGTACTGCACCAATTGCTCTGGACGAACATGCCACTCACCCACTTCGTAACCGAGCACCTCATGCGGTTTTGGAATTGCAGGATCAAACTGGCTTGTGTCATCAAAATAAAAATTCAATGGCTTGGCACTTAGCTGCAAACTCAGCAAACACAGCACAACTAACAGGCGATACATAAAGACTCCATTTATTCCGGCAATTTTTGACCAGCCAGTACGCTATCAATGCGACTTAAGTTGCTGCAAATTTTTACGCCCAACACTAGCTACAACAAGATGAGGGGAGTATCATAGGGATTAACCGAGTAATTTAGTCAAGTATAGCGTAGATTATGATCACAATTTCAGAGACAGCTCAGTCACATTTTGCCAAACTATTGGCCGATCAAGCCGATGGCACTAACATTCGCGTATTCGTCGTCAACCCAGGTACTGCTCAAGCTGAGTGCGGTGTATCTTACTGCCCTGCCGATGCTGTTGAAGACAACGATATTCGCCTTCCTTTTAATGGCTTTGATGCCGTCGTCGACGCCGAAAGTGCCCCTTTCCTGGAAGAGGCTGAAATTGACTTTGTCACCGACAAAATGGGCAGCCAGCTGACCCTAAAGGCGCCAAATGCGAAAGCCAAAAAGCTCAGCTCGAATGCCTCTTTGGAAGAGCAAGTTGAGCACATGCTGGTGACTGAAGTGAATCCGCAACTGGCCAACCATGGAGGTCAGGTCAGCCTGGTAGAAATTACAGCTGAAGGCGTTGCAGTATTACAATTCGGTGGTGGCTGTAACGGCTGCTCTATGATTGATGTCACACTGAAAGAGGGCATCGAGAAAGAAATGATCGCAAAGTTCGAAGCAATCACTGGTGTACGTGATATTACGGAACACTCACGAGGCGATCACTCATACTATTAATTGCGTATGCGCCGTATTATCTATCGCTTAGGGTCTCACCCTAAGCGAAGCTTGCGATTTTTTCTCTACGGACTCGCTCTGTTTGCACTCAGTGTGGTGCTCATTGCACTGGGCTATGTCTATCAAGCCTGGCTTCAGCTGCCCGGCCTGATCATTCTTGCTATTGCGCTAGGTGTCGCAGGATATGGTTACCTGGGGATTTTCGCTAACCGTTTTTCTCAGGTGCTGTCAGCACGTGACTCAGCCAAAGCGACTGCCAAAAAAGCCTTTGAGGATTTAAAATAGGCCATACACGGCGCGCACGTCGGTGACAATATCCCATACTATTCCTTATTCCAGCAGCTGTTGCCTGACACTCAGCTGTCGATACTTAATGACCAGCGTCAGCCCTCTTAAACCCATAAAGCAACTCATGGCAAACCATAACCCATGGTTCCCCCACTGCTGCGCCAGCCAAAAAGGCACAAAGAACCCTAACAGAGCAGACAACAACATACTGTTGCGCATCTCCCTGGCCCGAGTCAGGCCAACGAATACCCCATCAAACAAAAAGCAGCTTGTTGCAATCAAAGGCAGGACCACCAGCCAGGGTAAATACACCAGTGCGGTGTCTATCACAGCTGGAATATCGGTTAGTAACCCTATTACTGCCTGGCCAAATAAAACAAATACCCCACTATAAATAAGCGCAAAACACCCAGCCCAAAAACAACTTATTTGCACCCACCGCCTGAGCATCGACACATCACGCGCCCCTTTGGCCTGCCCAACTTTTGCTTCCACCGCATAAGCAATGCCGTCCATTGCAAAACTCACCAGCATCAGGAAGTTCAATAGCACCGCATTGGCTGCCAAAATGTCCTCACCCAGCCTCGCACCATAAAACGTCATAAAGCTAAAACACAGCTGCAGCATGAGTGAGCGAATAAAGATATCGCGATTAAGGTGTAATAATCGCTGTATTTCTTCTTTGTGGGGGACTTTAAGCTGCCACTGCCAACCTGCGCGATTTAGTACGCCACGCAGCAGATAGCAAGACAACAGCAGTGCTGAATAATCGGCGATCACCGATGCCCAGGCCGCGCCTGCAACAGCGAAATCCAGCACCACCACAAACAAGACATCAAGCACTATGTTGACACAATTAGTAAACAGCACGACATAAAAAGGCCCACGTCCGTATTGCATCCCCAGCATAAATCCAAGCATCACCAGATTCAGCATGGCCGCCGGTGCGCTAAAGATACGAATAGAAAAATAGACACTCGCTTGTTCAAATACCTCGGGCGTAGCCCCGGACAATACTGCGATCAGCTCTAACAACCAGGGTGTGCACACTATCAGTAACAGAGCAAACAACACCGCAAAACTCATGCTGGCCGACAGCGATTGTAACGCCCGAACACTGTCTTGCTGACCATTTGCCTGGGCGATTTCACCGGTGGTGCTCATGCGCAGGAAACTGGCGAGCCAGAACAACAAGGCAATGCTCCCGGATCCCAAGGCTATCCCGGCAAGATAATAAGCTTCGCTCAAGTGACCTATGACCGCCGTATCAACTAATCCTAACAGGGGCACTGAGATATTTGATAAAATCATCGGAGCAGCAATAGCAAGCAATTGAATATGGTGAGAAGTATGCGCGCGATTAAGTGGTTTCATGTTTTAGTTCTTATACTCGTTTTGTTCAACACCCGGGCAGGCCTGGCCGCGGTCATTCTACAGTATCATCATGTCAGTGAAAAACTGCCGGCCGTGACCAGTGTCAGCGAAGCCACCTTTCTTGCGCACCTGAACTTCCTCAAAACAGAACAATTCAAAGTCATTGCATTAGATAAGCTCATTGAGCACTTGCAAGCTGGCAAAGCTCTGCCACCAAAAACCGTCGCAATCACCTTTGACGATGGCTATCTGAATAACATGGAAGCCGCAGCGCCACTACTTGAGCAGTTTGGTTATCCTTACACTATTTTTGTAAACCCTAAGCTCATTGATGAAAAGAAAGGGTACGTGATGAGCTGGGAACAACTACGCCAGCTGGCAAAACGCGGCGCAATCATTGCGAATCACAGTGCTCAGCACGACTATTTGCATCACAAGCAAGCTGGAGAAACGCAGGCTCAGTGGCACAGCCGGATCCGTCAGGATTTAGTTTGGTCACAAGCTCGAATCAAAGCAGAGACGGGCCATGACTTTCCTTATATCGCTTACCCCTACGGCGAATTTGATCGCCCGCTACAGGAGTTAGTCGCTGAGCTCGGCTTAGTAGGTATTGGTCAGCATTCCGGCGCCGTGGGGCCCGATTCAGACTTCACGCGCTTACCCCGCTTTCCCGCGTCCGGCATCTATGCCAACCTGAAGACGTTGAAAACCAAACTTCACTCATTGCCCTTTTCACTGGCACAAGCCCAATACCAGGACTCGGTAACGGATGACCCGACCCCATCGATTACTTTGACCTTCAAAGAAATGGATTTTTATCAGAATCAATTTGCCTGCTTTGTATCAGGCGTAGGCAGAGCGGAGCTCACCTGGGAGGGAGAGAAAACCGTGACAATTACAACACCTGAGGGCTTACCTACAGGGCGTTCTCGATACAACTGCACAGCTCCATCAAAACAATTCAGTGGTCAATTTTACTGGTACTCTCAGCCCTGGGTGATTACGCGCGCTTAACCGCATTAAGTAACTCCATCGTCACTTTAGACAGGGGCACAACCCGCTCGGCCGCTGCCATCTCAACGGCGGCCCGGGGCATACCCCAAACCACCGAAGTGGCCTCATCCTGAGCCAGTGTTTTTGCGCCAGCTTCTCTGAGGCGCAGCAAGGCTGCTGCCCCATCACTGCCCATACCAGTCAGTAGCCCGGCGCTGATTTGTTTAGCCCAGGGCAGCAAGGAATCAAACAGCACATCTACCGAAGGGCGGTGTCGGTTAACTTTCTCGCTCTGACTCAGGTGACATTGCAGTCGTCCGCCTTTTTGCACCACTTTAAGGTGCATGTCTCCTGGTGCGATAAACACATGCCCTGGCACAAGCACGTCACCCTCTTCTGCTTCTTTGACATGCACATCACAACAACGGTCCATACGCAGTGCAAATGAAGTACTGAATACTGGTGGAATATGCTGCGCAATTACCACCGGTGGGCAGTGTTTAGGCAAACGAACCAAGACCTCACGCAGCGCTTCTGTGCCACCGGTAGACGCGCCCAGAGCCAGCACCGCGCTGTTTTTAAACTGGGTATTCTGTGAAATTGGCGCCTGTTTTTCGCCTTTGTCAGCGCGAAAAGCGTAAAGATTGGCCTGACGGGCGATACGGATTTTCTGATGCAGGGTCTCAGCATAGGCATTTAATTTAGCGGCCACATTTGTGGTTGGCTTGGCAATGAAGTCAATTGCCCCCAGCTCTAGCGCTTCTAACGTGGCGGGAGAGCCTTGTTGCGTTAGGGTAGATAGCATGACCACAGACATAGGACGTAAGCGCATCAAATTTTTTAGAAAGCTCAGCCCATTCATTTTTGGCATTTCAATATCCAGCGTCAGCACATCTGGATTGAGCTTTTTAATCATCTCGCGCGCTTCATAGGGGTCCTCTGCTGCCCCCACGACCCTAATATCAGGAGCCAACTCCAGCACCTCAGTCAGAATCGCTCTGAGTGAAGGGGAATCATCAACTATCAATACCTTAATCATGCAAACTCTCTAGAACAGCTCAATGTCTGTTTGTTTACCTTGCTCTTCAATATCATGAAGGTACTTAACCTCACGTTTTTCAATAGTGTCGTTGTGCATCTGACGCAACTTCTTCACCTGAGCTTTACCCGTTTGTGGATGAAACACCACCTTGCGCGGCCAGGGCCCACCTACATCGTGGGATACCAGAGTAAGCTGCTCTTCCTCAACATACGCTTCGGCAAATCGAATATTACCAACGCCGATGTCGGTCATAGAACTGATGATTTTCCCTCCGCCAAACAGCTTTATCTTCAGATGCTCCCGTCGGGCGCCATTTTTAATCACTTCATTAATCAGATATTCCATTGCCCAGTTGCCATAGCGGCAATTCAGATCATCGGCATGAATCGCTGAAGCACCCTTCACACCAGGCAGCATAAAGTGATTCATCCCTCCTACGCCCTGCTGCTCATCATAAATACAGGCCGCAATGCAGGAGCCCAGAACGGTAGAGATTAGCTCGTCACTTTTTGACACATAAAACTCCCCTGGGAGCACTTTTGCTACCACAGCGCCACGACCTGAGTCCCAAAACCGCTTTACGTGCTCAAAACCATGCAGTACGGGCTGAAACTGATTCATATCTGCGCTACCTTTTGGTACATAGTTTTCCCCAGGTTTTTAAAGCCCAAATGCTCTTTCCCCATTGTCTCTGAATGACCAATAAACAGATAACCTTGCTCTGCCAATAGCTGATGATAATTATCAAACAATCTATCTTTGGTTTCTTTATCAAAATAAATCAGTACATTACGACAAAAAATAACATCAAAAGGACCTTTCATAGGCCAGGGTTCAAGCAAATTAAGGCGTTTAAAAAACACCCTGGACCGTAATACATCTTTTGCTTTGTACTGGGTGCCATCCGAACTACACATAAACCATTTTTTCAGGTGCTCACTGTCGAGACCTGTGACCGACGCGCTGTTATAAACACCCTCTTGGCCTTTGTGCAATACGTTTGAGTCCAAATCAGTAGCTAATACTTTCACGTCCCAGTCTGCTGGAAAGGCATTCGCGATGGTCATCGCAATACTGTACGCCTCCTCACCAGTGGAGCAGCCAGCAGACCAAATTCGTATGCGTTTATCTGTTCTATGTTTGATCTTCAGTTCTGGGATCACTTGTTGGTGTAAAAAGTCAAAATGATGTGATTCGCGAAAAAATGACGTGAGATTAGTCGTAATCGCATTAATAAAATGGCTAAACTCGGTATTTGGCTCTTCATTTAACAGAGCCAGATATTCGGCAAAAGACGTGAGACCGTTAGCCCTCACTCTGCGGGCAAGCCGTGAGTAAACCATATCGCGTTTATGGGGTCCAAGCACGATGCCGCAAGTCTCATATACACGCTGAGAGATACTGCTGAAATCCTCATCCGTCATCAAAAACTCTTTCATATCCCTCCTCACCTATGCGCTGCGATCCCGACTACGTGTTATCTGCGCCGTCTTATGCATTCATTATGTGGTAATCCCGGTGAGTCAGGTGTGTCACTAAGGCTGAGCCGACACCAAAGATGGCGTACAGCTCAACCAGGGTACAAACAAACCAGAACTGTTAAAACTCTTCCCACTCCTCAGAGTCGTCCGCAAAGCGATTAGCTGCTGTCTCCAGGGGCTGTCGCGTACTGCGACTTTCCGGCGCCGATAAACCAATCGCGGACGTACGCGCCTGACCATTCGTGACAGTTGGTTTTTCTGCAATGGCCTCTCGGCTGGCCGGCGCCTCTGCGACCTTAAAGAAGTTCAGCATATTACGCATATCATTGGCCTGCTCGGCCATTGACTCACCTGCTGCGGATGCTTGTTCTACCAACGCCGCATTTTGCTGCGTCATTTCGTCCATCTGTGTGACAGCTTTATTCACCTGCTCAATCCCAGAGCTTTGCTCTACCGATGCATCTGCAATATCTGAAATCATATTGGTAACACGTCGCACCGCCGCCACAATTTCTTTGAGCGTTTCACCAGACTCATTAACTAATAAAGTACCATCCTCAACTTTACTCACACTGTCACGGATCAAATCTTTGATTTCTTTTGCCGCTCCGGCCGAACGCTGCGCCAAATTACGTACTTCGCCCGCGACTACTGCAAAACCACGCCCCTGCTCTCCTGCACGTGCAGCTTCTACCGCTGCGTTCAATGCCAGCAAGTTAGTTTGAAAGGCGATTTCATCAATCACGCTAATGATATCCGCTATCTTCTTACTGGCATCGTTGATAGCTGACATGCTTTCTACTGCGCGATTTACCACTTCCCCGCCTCGGGTTGCTTTCTCACTGGTATCTTCAGCCAATTCATTGGCAACTTTGGCATTATCTGCATTCTGTCGAACTGTACTGGTCATTTGCTCCATGCTCGAAGCAGTTTCCTCCAGTGAAGACGCCTGTTCTTCCGTACGCTGACTCAGATCGGCATTACCTTGCGATATTTCCTCAGCACCACTGGCGACTAGGGATGCTGAGGTGCTGATCCGCTCTAATACATTAGTCAGTTTATCCGCGGTGCTGTTCGCATCCTGTTTTAGCTTGTCAAACGCCCCTTGATAATCAGCCTCAATGCGTTGTGTCAGATCTCCCCGGGCAAGTGCATCAAGCATATTCCCGGTGTCTGCCACTGCACTGTCTACACTCTCCAACAAACCATTTAACCCTTGAGTCAAGCGCAAGTAAAAACCCTGCTTATCACCTTCTTCCAACCGCACAGACAAATTACCAGAGCGAGCAGACTCGACGACCGTGTTAACTTCCTGCTCAATTGCTACCTCACCGGTTCTGTCTTCCCATTCAACCACAGTACCAGCTCGTTCGCCTGTGTCAGTCACGATTGGGTTAGCAACCAGACCAAAGGTGCGCCCTCCGACTTTTATTTCGGTCTTGTAAGGTTGAGACAAGGTTTCCAGCAAGCGTCTTTGATGGGCTGGGTTGCGATGGAATACGTCTATGTTCTGACCAATCAGTTGACTGCTATCGAAGTTAGGTAAATCTTTACGAATATCTGACTCAGCGTTTCTCATCATCTCGAGTACCGCCTGATTCATATACACAATCGTATTGTCTGAGTCCGCAATCATCGTATTGGTTTGCACGTTATCCAGAGCGCGACGCACGCGGAGGTTTTCACCAGCAGTCTGTTTAGCGTGTTGCTCAGCAGCCAAACGCTCTGTTTTGTCTTCCCACTCAACGACAGTACCAATCCGGTTCCCGGTCTGATCAAACACAGGTGTTGCGATCAGGCCAAAATTAAAACCAGCTACCTTAATATCCGTGTTGTACACATTCGAAAGTGTATTCAATAAGCCCCTCTGGTGTTGAGGGTTTTCGTGGAATACATCAATATTGGTACCAACCAGGGTATCAACATCAAAGTTCGGCAGTGCGGTACGCAGCTGTGCCTGATTGCGCCTGAGCATAGTCAATACAGACTCATTCACATACACAATGTTCAGGCTCTCATCTGCCAACATGACATTCGCCTGGCACACATCCAGCGCGCGAGAAATACGTGCATTTTTCTCTGCCAAGTTCTTGTGCTTTTCTTCTGCGGCAAGCCACTCTGTTTGATCTTTCCATTCCACCAAGGTTGCGATGCGATGCCCTTCATCAAATACCGGCGTCGCTATCAAATCAAAAGTCAGCCCGGCAACAGCGATTCTAGTCTGATATGTTTCGCGCAAATTGGCCAAAATGTTACGCTGATGGCTTGGATTTTTGTGAAAGACATCAATGTTTGTGCCTATCAAGCCAGCAACACTAAAGCCTGGCAAATCAAGCTGTAATTGCTGCTCATTGGCCCTCAACATTGATTTAACCGAGTCGTTCAGATACACAATATTTAGATCAACATCTGCCACCATGATATTTGCCTGACAGCCTTTCAAAGCCAGCATCAGACTTTGCGTCAGGTCCGTTTGATCATCCTCATCATGCGCAGCTTTTAGCGCTTGAAATAGCTCAGGAAAATCCGTCAGGTCCAGGCTTTGTAATTGTTCCTGATCTGCCACAGTCACATGTGGCAACACACGATATACACAACCCAGTTGGGCACTCACCGCTGACAGAGCCATTTTGAGGTAACCCAGCGCGACAACCACCCCGAATAAAGGCAGCGCCACAGCCATCAGCTGCATGTGTTCAGAGCCCGATGCTCCAAGCTGAATGCCCAGTACGATGCTGATAACCAGTATCACACCCGCAATTATGATTTTATTGTTTAAACTACTTTGGATACTCTGACTACTACTCATCTCAGCCCCCGTTGCTCTTAGCACAACTCTTGTCGTGTAAATCGAGCACCTTTTTCAAATTTAATAACACCACCATTTTTTCCCCAACATTAACCAACCCATGAACAAATTGGGCATTGTCAGAGTCCTGAAAGTCAGGGACATCCTTCGCCTTTTCCTCAGAAATGCTGTACACATCGGACACCGCATCCACAACAATGCCCATCAACTTGGTTTGCTCTTTCAGTGTCACTGATACCACTATCACCACAGTGAGTGGACCATAGCCGATGTGAGTAATACCAAATCGCTGCCTCAGGTCGATGATTGGTACAATCGTGCCGCGCAGGTTCATCGCCCCTTTCACAAATGGTGGGGAATTGGGGATCACCGTTACGGGCTCCCAGCCACGAATTTCCTGGACCGCTAAAATATCAATCCCATACTCTTCTTCATCCATCATAAAAGTCAGAAACTGCTTTTCGTCCGTCTCGGTATCCAATACCAACTGCTGATTTAAATTTATGCGTTCTGTCATGCAGGGATACCCTCATCCGCTTTTAGGTCCACGAGCAGCTCAGAGGACCCTGGCCGCCTCAAGCCGCTCAGTTTTATTAACCCGCTGATGTCGATGATCAAAGACACAGTACCATCGCCTAAAATAGTGGCACCTGATATGCCATCAACACGTTGATAATTGGCTTCCAAGCTTTTGATCACGACCTGCTGTTGCGCCAGCAGGTCATCTACCAAAATGCCGACTTTGTAATTGTCGTTTTCAACCACCACCAGCAAGGTCTTATCCAGTTCTTCTCGTGCACCCTTATGATTAAAAATGTCATACAGTCTCAGGATCGGAATATACTCATCACGCAAACGCAGAACCTGCAAACCTTTACCGACATTACTGACTTTAGCAATATCAATTTGCAGCGATTCAACGATAGAGATCAGAGGAATGATATAAGTATGATCAGCGACCTGAACTAGCTGACCATCCAAAATCGCCAGTGTCAGTGGCAAGCGAATCGTAAAAGTCGATCCCACTCCCGCTTCCGAACTGACCTCGACAGAGCCATTTAATGCCTGAATATTCTTACGCACGACATCCATCCCGACACCGCGACCAGATATTTCACTGACATTGTCAGCAGTTGAAAACCCCGGCATAAAAATCAGTTCATTAATCTCATCAACGGTAAGCTCATCCTGCTCCTGAATAAGCCCATTCTGAATGGCTTTGTTGCGAATTTTCTCGGTATCCAGCCCTTTTCCGTCATCCATAATCTCGATGACGATATTCCCCCCCTGGTGAAACGCATTTAGAGTAACAGTACCAACGGGGTCCTTGCCCTGGGCGATGCGTTCCTCGGGTGTCTCCAGGCCATGATCCAGGGAGTTGCGCACTAAATGCACCATAGGATCAGACAGCTTTTCCATAACGGTTTTATCAAGCTCGGTTTGCTCCCCAATCAACTTGAGCTCAACTTGTTTATTGAGTTTTTGAGAGATATCCCGTACCAGCCTGGGAAATCGGCTAAAAACAAAACTGATGGGCAGCATGCGGATACGCATCACGTTTTCCTGCAAATCACGCGTGTTATGTGCCAGCTGTGCCAAACCTTCCTGGAGTGCGGCAATGCTAGATTCAGTAATTTCCTGCTCGCCAATCTGGCTCAACATAGCCTGTGTAATAACCAGCTCACCTACCATGTTTATTAGCGAATCCACTTTATCTATACCAACCCGGATGGAGGTTGTACTAGGATCTGTATTTTTTCGAGCATCTTTGGCGGGCACAGTCTCTTTCTTATTTTCCTGAACCGTTTTAGAAGACGCAGGGGTCTGTACCGGTACCTCAGCTTCCGCCGGAACACTCTGCGGGGTATCAGATGGCTCGACTTGCTCAACTGGCTCCTCAAACAAGCCTCCACATTGCACTATGGTGATTTCCGCGTCATCTTCGACCCACTCGAAAATCTCTCTGATAGCACTTTCACCACGCGTTGTGGTCAGGAAAAACCGCCAATAAAGGTAGCAATCTTCGGCATTGAGCTGCTTTAATTTGGGCACTTCATCGTGCAATGCCTGGGTTTCAAGCTCCCCAAGCTCTGACAGCTCCGCAATCATATAGAGCGGCTCATTACCGGTTTTGAATAAATACGGCAGTGGCTTAAAATCGATCTGAAAAGTGATGGGGAGGTCGGCTTGCTCTTCAGGTTCGCTGATCGCCTGCTCCGGGGCATCGGTGCTGTTTTCGCCATTTAAAATCGCTTCGAAGCGTTGTTTTAATTCATTGGCTTCTTGTCGCTCTGGTTCTTCTTGGGCTTGCAGTGCCGTTAGCATAGCGCGTAAGCAATCGACTGCTTTGAGCAACAAATTGACATGCTCAGCAACGAGCTGCCGTTGCCCATTGCGGATCTGGTCGAGCAAGGTTTCTAATACGTGAGTGAAATCAGAAACCGCCGTAAAACCAAAAGTGCCACTGCCTCCTTTAATCGAATGTGCAGCCCGGAAAATCGTATTTATGGTTTCCTGATCTTCTTTGCCTGGCTCGAGGTTAAGCAGCTCAGACTCCATCGCATCGAGCCCTTCAAAGCTTTCTTCAAAAAAAACATCGAAAAACTGACTTAAATCGATACTCATGGCAGCACCTCGCGGGGATTAACGGATGACTTTTTTCAGCACAGCCAGTAATTGTTCCGGGTTAAATGGTTTAACAATCCAGCCCGTTGCGCCTGCAGCTTTACCTTCACTTTTCTTATCCAGACCAGATTCTGTTGTGAGCATCAAAAGCGGTGTAAATTTATAATCAGGTAAACTTCTCAGCTCTCGAATCAAGGTAATGCCATCCATAACAGGCATATTCACGTCCGAGATCACGGCATCAAACCCTTGCTGCTTAGCCAGATTGAGTGCTTCACTGCCATCCTTTGCCTCTACAACATCAAAACCCGCTTTTTTTAGTGTAAAGCCAACCATTTGACGCATCGAAGCAGAATCATCCACAGCTAAAATCTTTTTCATAATGACCTCTTAATTCGTACTACTGATAGATAAAAGTTCGGTTAACCCTAATTTTTCAACAGATGAAGATAATGCTGCACTTTCACCCACCCAGGAAATATGTTGCCCAATATCCAGTAAATACTTTTGCAACGCGCACAACAATTGGATCGATGCGGTATCGGCACGCTGGATTTCACTAATGTCTAATGAAATAGCATGGCCAGCATCAAGCTCGAGCAGCAACTGTTGATGTAATTCTTCAACCTGGTTTATGGCCAGCTCCGGGGGAAGTTTAATCATGTGCCTTGCACATTCCTTGCAAATCTTATTGATATGAATAGATTAGACCGTGACTGTGAAATTACCACATTTATAACAGAAAAGAAGTAATTGATTATTAGATTCAGTGACTTTAGAAATCGGCGAACTCACCAGCAAAGCGACTAACTAACGCTA
Source organism: Pseudoalteromonas rubra (assembly GCF_005886805.2). Classification (NCBI taxonomy): domain Bacteria; kingdom Pseudomonadati; phylum Pseudomonadota; class Gammaproteobacteria; order Alteromonadales; family Pseudoalteromonadaceae; genus Pseudoalteromonas; species Pseudoalteromonas rubra. The sequence goes on along the minus strand of NZ_CP045429.1, from coordinate 353,903 downwards.
AAGCTTGGCTGAACGTTACCAGAGGGGAAGTAGGCATCTTATACTGACTGCTACCTGTTCATTCAACTACAATACCTGACTTACTTTGAAGTTAAGGAATTGACTCAATGTAATGTTTCTAATTAGAATACAAAACAGATTTCAGCTATTGAAAAAACTATTGAGGGACCACTTGAAAAAGCTTATTTTTGCATTAGGCGCTTTCTTACTATTTCTAAATAGTAATGCTAGCAGTGCTACAAATGACAGCCGTTATGCTGACCATTATAACAACCTGGTCGAGAGAGTTTACATTAATGACTCGGGCCAAATTAGAATCAAAGTAAGTGGAATCGGACATTTTGTAATTTTAGGCCAAGCAGGCGAGCCTAAAGCAGATGCCAGATTTTCAATGGCGTTAGCAGCCAAGCTGTCGCAAACAAATGTCTGGGTTCGCTACACACTCGCTACCAACGAAATTACGATATTGTCCATCCAGGACCCACAATAACAGAGTTATAAGGAAAGGCTATGAGCGGGCTGACGATTGCCATTTTGTATGGCCTTTTCCCACCTTAAGCCTGCCTATGACTTCAGTAATTTCATTGCCCTGGCATAAATCCGAACCTATCCCGACCTCACCACCTACTCGCTTTTGGGCACGATCACCTTAAAGTCCGCTATCAATTGGGCTTCATTGATAACAGGTACCTCCCCGGCCTTAAACTCCGGTTTAAATATGGCTTCCAATTGTGCCTGTGGGTTAACCAATGCAATCGAAGCACTATGATCAACATAATACTCGGGTTGATCACTGTTGTTGATCGCGTAGATCAAGCCAATGTCGCGTACAAAAGGAAACAATACTTTATGAGGCGCAGACGCTGCGACAAAATCCGGGTTGAAGTAATCAATATATTGTTTTCGCTTTGCTTGCGTGTCCCGCTGCGGGTCTACCGCTACAAACCACACGTTGACAGCCTGGTGGGACTTTAACTGCGCGGCAATATTAGTGAGTTTTGCCAAGGTCATTGGGCATATATCGGGGCAATGAGTGTACCCCAAAAACAACAAACTCCATTGCCCTTTTAACTGCTCAGTCGTAACTTGCGCCCCATCTTGGTCTTCCAAAGCAAAAGGCTTGAGCGTACGAGGTTGTTCATAATGTACAGCGAACTCAGATACTTGGGGAGCAGGCTGACATCCAGTAAGTAGCACGAATATTATAAAAAGAGGAAAAATGAGTTTCATACCAATGCTCTGTCGACAAATAGAGAGACAAAGAGTAACAATAAATACCAGATAGAAAAACGAAAAACCCCCATCGCTTGTTGCACTGTATGATTCATATACAGTCGCACAATCAGGTAAATAAATAGTCCATTAAGAATGCTTGCAGCAACCAGATATGCATGCCCAACCATACCTATCAAATAGGGCAGAACGCATGTTACTGCCAATAACAAGGTATACACGACCATACACAATTTGGTGAACTTGATCCCGTGTGTGACAGGCAGCATCGGGATCCCAGCCCTGGCATAGTCCGCTTCTCGGGCTATCGCCAAAGCCCAGAAATGCGGCGGCGTCCAGGCGAAAATAATCATAACGAGCAGCCAGGGCTCCGCTGCCAAAGCGCCCGTTTCACTGACCCACCCAAGCAGAGGAGGTAAAGCGCCTGCCAATCCGCCAATAACAATATTTTGTGGTGTCATGTGCTTAAGGAACATAGTGTAAACAACGGCATAGCCAAGCAAAGCTAGTAGCGTCAAAACCGTACACAACCAATTACTGAACAACAATAGGCCAAGGGTTCCGGCAGCAGCCAGGCTAACGGCAAAAATGAGTGCTTTTGACACAGAGAGTTGCTGCATAGCCAGGGGACGATGGCGTGTCCGCGCCATTTTTCGATCCCGATTACGGTCAACAACATGATTAATTGCCGCAGCCGAGGCAGAAATTAGCCCGATTGACACTAAGCTCATCAGTTGATGACCTATGCTTCGCCCTACATCCGGGGCCAGCGCAACACCCACCCAGGCAGTAAGCACCAGCATCATGACCACCTTAGCTTTGGTGATCGCCAAATAAGGCTTAATGCCCGCGTAAAAATCAGGGATTACAGATCCGAGTTGCTGCACACTAATGGCCATAACTTACCCCCTAGATTGATAAAACAGCAGATAGCACACTCGCACCATGCTCAGTAATAGCAGCGCAGCCATGACATTGTGAAACAGCGTCAGCAATAATGGGAACTGCCAGTGCACTATCGCGCCGCCTAATAACACCTGGCAAAGCACTAGCATTGCCGGAAGCAAAATGACGGGTCGTACACGTGCGTCAGGAATTCGCACATACAAACGCCAGCACAGTATCAATATGGCGAACAGTGTCACCATAGCCCAAAGCCGATGAACCAAGTGAATAGACAGGCGAGTTTCAAACGGTAAAACACCAAATTCATAGCTGGCAGAAGACTGAGGTAACTGAAATAAACTGCTCAGTGAGAACAACTCCCCATTCTCACACAATGGCAATCCACGACAGTGTGGTGCAGCGTAATTCGCGGCAAGCCACCCACCTAATGCAATTTGTACAATCAAGACCATGAGCACAACCAGCGTCATCACTTTTAGGCCTGCAACATGAGGAATGGCGACAGTAGCCGACTGACTGGCTTTGAGCCAAAGCAAAGTTAATAAACTCAATATGGTGAACCCACCCAACAGATGGCCCATCACTATCAGAGGTTGTAAGTTCATCGTCACGGTCCACATGCCCAGCAGCGCCTGAAACACGATTAGCACAGCCAGTAATGCAGACAACCCTTTGATACTTGTGCCGCAGTTAGGTTGGCGCAATGCCATAAAGAAAATTGCAGCAACAACCAAACCTAAGCTGCCGGCAAAATATCTGTGGATCATCTCGATCCAGGCTTTCTCTTGGTGTACTTCGCTGCCGGGAAATTGCTGTTGCGCTGACACCAACTCATGCGCTTCATTCGGCACCGTCAAAAACCCATAGCACCCTGGCCAGTCCGGGCACCCCAAACCTGCATTGCTTAGTCTGGTATAAGCACCCAAGGACACAACCAGCGCTGCTAGCAGTGCCGACATGAGCACCAATTTTCTAAAACTTTGTGTCATGACTTACCTCCTGAACTACTTCGCTCATAAGACAGCAGCTTTTTTAAATCCTTCAATAACCCTTTGAGCAATACTCGGTTTGCGGTTTGGTCTCGCTGTGGTAAATACTCAAGCACCACCAAGCCATGTTTATCGACCAAATAGAATGCCCCCGGTGATAAAGACGGTACCTCAGGTAACACGCTGGCCTTGTCACTTTGCCCTTGACCCAATAGGAGCAAACCGACTTGCTGACGGTGCTTGCCCAATGCCACGGTAAGCTGTTCCATTAAGGCCAGCTGACCCAGACATAACTCAGTACAACTGTCAGGCTGATTTAACGCAATGAACCATGACTTGTGCTGCTGATCAGGCACATTCAGTACAACCTCCTGCGTTAAAAAGCTCCCCTTGTTAGTTGTACTGTCTGGTTGCCACCCAGACCAAAGTACGCCCCACGCGACAATCAAAGGTAAAATGCAACACGCTAAAAATAATCCAGGCACCTTATTCATCATTTTTCCTTTTGTAAGCTAAGTAGGGGACGACCATTGCTGCCACAGCTAGCAAAAACCATTGCAATGCATAAGCCCGGTGCTTATCAGGCCCCATCACAACGGCTTCATAGTGAGGCTGAATATCGTTTGTGATTGGGTCTGACGCATAAGCTAAGGACGCGGCAACAGGACGTTGTGTTTGTGCCACAAAATAGGCATGGTCAAGATATTGGATCAGCTCAGGCTGCGCCGCGTTCAAGTCTGGTTGGGTAGCTAACGTGAAGCCAGCCCACTTGCCTATTTTGAATTCCACATTCACGGTTTGTAACGAGCTGGGAAGCGCTACCTGGGGTAACACAGTCCGGCTGTGTGTCGCGGGAATAAAGCCAAGGTTCACAACCAACCATTCTTCGCTATAGACAGGACGAAACAGGCTAATCACATCATAACCGGGCGTCCCGTTGACTATCTGATTATCGAGTAACCAATAGCGCGAATCATCAAAATGACCATGTAGCCGAAACTGCTGCCCTTCCAATGCCCGTTGATTTTGCAGATCGGTGCTCGCATTGAAATCGGCGATAACCGGACCACTTTGCCGTTTTTCGAGCAAATGTGCCTTTAGGGCAGCTCGTTGCCACTGCCAAACAGAAAGGGCCAGGCATGTACATACCACAAGGCTCACTGCCAAAACTGTGCAATATGCGCTAACCTTTGATCTACTTATACTTATCTGCGTCATATGCTATGCTACTCAAATTCATTATTATTGTTTTGCTTTTCAGCATCATCTACAACTTGTTTCGAGCTTTGTTCATTATGCTCAAAGGCACTCACTCTGGTGAGTCAATGTCCCGATTACTGGGTAAAAGAGTATTTTTTTCAGCGAGTGTGTTATTACTTATTCTCATTGCAAAAGGGTTGGGCTGGCTCCAATTCAATCCAGCCCCGGGCTTATAGCACATAAACAAATACAAACAGGCACAACCAAACCACATCGACAAAATGCCAATACCAGGCACCAGCCTGAAATGCAAAATGGTTATGTTCGCTAAAGTGACCTTTCATTACTCGTAACCAAACAACCGTCAGGATAATCGCGCCAAGCGTCACATGCATACCGTGAAAGCCAGTGAGCATAAAGAATGTATTACCGTAGATACCTGATTCCAGAGTCAACCCTAAATCCTGGTAGGCATAAACATACTCTTCTACCTGCAAGACCAAAAATGCAAAACCCAACAAAATGGTTAATCCCAGGAACACCTTCACTTTGTTTCTCTGCCCTTGCTCAATCGCAGTGTGCGCAAAATGAAGTGTCACTGAAGAAATCAACAAGATAACGGTGTTTATCAAAGGGAGACCTTGCCAACCCATGGCTTGCGTTGTGTCTCCCCCCGGGGTGTTAAGTAACGGCCACACTGCTTCGAAGCTAGGCCACAATAACTCATGCGTCATGGCATTATTACTAGCCCCGCCAAGCCAGGGAACCGCAAACACGCGAGCATAAAGCAAGGCACCAAAAAACGCGGCAAAAAACATCACTTCAGAAAAAATAAACCAAGCCATTCCCTGTCTAAATGAGCGATCCATTTGCTCCGAATAAAGCCCTCCCTGAGACTCCCGAATAACATGTCGAAACCACCCTGCCAACATAAACAGCAGTAAACCGATTCCCGCATACAAAATAAATTGGCCACCGGGACTCTTCATCACCGTTAACCCACCTCCTACGGCTACACCAAACATAGCAACAGCCCCAACTATGGGCCACGGACTTTGCTCTGGTACATAGTATTTTTCATAACCACTAGCCATGACTTAATCCTCGTATTTGTTGATACACCGTGGCTTGTATGCTGCGAACATAATAGTCCCCGGCTGTGCCACGCCTGAGCTCACCGAATCGCTCTGTTTCTGAGTGCAACAGCGTACTTTGAACCGTCGCCGCTCTATCTGTAATGTCATATAACGTATAGGCAAGTGTCAGCTCAGCGATGTCAATTGGCAGTTCTGTGTCTACATAAAAGCGCAGCGTAAATGACATTTTCTGACGCGCCTGCATACTTTGCTGATCAAAGCAAAAGCAAGCGAGCTTATGTAAATATTTAGCCGCCATCCCAGGCGATACAGATGGAATGGCCTGCATAACCCGAGCATCTCCACTCAGGTTTTCTGCCGTAAAGCTCACTTCTGTTAATGTACCGGGTGTCACCGTCACCTGATACGTCGCAGCTTTTACTTTGAACGGTGCCTGCCCTTGTGTGTGGGTTGTGAAACTCACATCGACTTGCCGCGCCAAATCTTGCTTTTCACTAGCCTCAGCTGCAGTCAAATCAACTTTGCCATTCAAGCCTGTTATGTCACAAAACACGTCGTACAGTGGTACAAGTGCAAATGCGAATGCAAACATACCAAAGACCAATAACACGAGTTTTTTCAGTAACGGGGTATGCATCACTTCACCTCAGGTGGAGTACTGAAAGTATGATAAGGAGCTGGTGAGGCAACATCCCACTCTAACCCTTCAGCACCATCCCATACTTTAGCAGGCGCTCGCTGACCACCTGCGATGCATTTAAATACCACAGCCACAAATAGTAACTGCGATAAGCCAAATGCAAAGCCACCGATACTGATCAGAGCATTGAAGTCTGCAAACTGCAGCGCATAATCCGGGATACGTCGTGGCATTCCCGCAAGCCCCACAAAATGCATTGGAAAAAATAGGATATTCACACTAACCAGAGACAACCAAAAATGCCACTTGGCCAATGTCTCGCTATACATGTAACCAGTCCACTTAGGTAGCCAATAGTAGGCAGCCGCCATGATAGAGAAGACGGCCCCCGTAACCAAGACGTAGTGAAAATGTGCGACCACAAAATAAGTGTCGTGATATTGGAAATCAGCAGGGGTGATGGCCAACATCAAACCGGAAAAGCCACCGAGTGTAAACAACACAATAAAGGCGATAGCAAACAGCATTGGGACTTCAAAACTGATAGAACCTCGCCACATTGTGGCCACCCAGTTGAACACCTTCACACCCGTCGGCACAGAGATCAGCATGGTCGCATACATAAAGAAAAGCTCACCGGCCAATGGCATACCTGTAGTAAACATATGGTGTGCCCACACGATGAAGGATAACAGTGCGATGGAGGAAGTCGCATATACCATAGAAGCATATCCAAAAAGCTTCTTTCTTGAGAACGTAGGCACTATGGTAGAGATCACGCCAAAAGCCGGCAAAATCATAATGTATACTTCCGGGTGACCAAAAAACCAGAAAATATGCTGGAACATCACAGGGTCACCTCCGCCTGCAGCATCGAAGAAACTTGTGCCAAAATACTTGTCTGTTAAAACCATGGTAACGGCACCCGCTAACACGGGCATCACAGCAATTAATAAAAATGCCGTAATTAACCAAGTCCACACAAACAATGGAAGCTTCATCCATGTCATACCGGGCGCACGCATGTTCACTATCGTCACGATCACATTGATAGCGCCCATAATGGAGCTGACCCCCATGATATGCACTGCGAACACAAATAATGCTGTATTGTCGTTACTATAAGTTGTGGAGAGCGGTGCATAGAAGGTCCAGCCAAAGGCCGGACCACCACCTTCCATAAACAATGAGGCAAGCAATATGAGAAAAGCGAAAGGCAGAATCCAAAAGCTCCAGTTATTCATCCGTGGCAGTGCCATATCAGGCGCACCGATCATCATAGGTACCATCCAGTTTGCCAGGCCTGTAAAGGCAGGCATCACAGCACCAAATACCATAATCAACCCATGCACTGTGGTCATTTGATTAAAAAAGTGTGGGTCAACGAGCTGAAGGCCTGGCTGGAATAATTCTGCCCGAATAACCATTGCCATACCGCCGCCAATCAGGAACATCAACAAAGAAAACAACAAATACAAAGATCCTATGTCTTTATGATTTGTCGTAAAAAGCCAACGCTTGATACCAGTTGCCGGGCCATGATGTTCATGCTCTTGTTCATGAGCAGCCTGCTGTGTACTCGAAGTCATTTGGCTTCCTCCTGTTTGCCGTCAAGGTAAGCTTGTATTTGGCTAGGTTGAATAACTTCCCCGGTATCATTTCCCCAGCTATTTCTTTTATAAGTGATAACTCCGGCCACTTCCTTTAATGACAACTGCTTCGCAAAAGCCTGCATCGCAGTGCCAGGGCGTCCGTCCATAATAATTTCAATGTGTGCTTGCAGATCGCCGGTGACCATAGCGCTCCCCTTTAAGGCAGGAAACACCCCTTGCAGACCGAGCCCTGTGGGTTGATGACATGCTGCACAGTAGGCCATGTAAACACGCTCTCCCGTCGCCATTAACTCATCTTTGCTGAGTGTTTGGTCCAAAAGCGCGGCCTCTTGCTGCGCGGCAAGCTCTCTTTGCGCTTTCTCGTTGGCAAGCCATGCCTGAAATTCCGCCTCGGGCTTGGCTTCGACGACAACTGGCATAAAACCATGATCTTTGCCGCACAGCTCTGCACATTGACCTCGATAGGTGCCGGGCTCATTGACATTTGTCCAAGCTTCGTTAATGAACCCTGGATTAGCATCTTTTTTTACCGCAAAGTCAGGTACCCACCAGGAATGGATCACATCATCAGAAGTCAGTAAAAACCTCACTTTCTTACCCGTCGGGATCACCAGCGGCTTATCGACCTCCAACAGATAGTTTTCAGTCTTGCTTTCCATATTGTCTATCTGAGCTCTTGGCGTAGACATTAAGGAATAAAAATCGACATCATGACCCAAATATTCGTAATGCCACTTCCACTGCGATCCGGTAACTTTAATCGTCAGATCTGCCTTATCAGTGTCTTCCATTGCGATCAGTGTTTTTGTCGCAGGCACAGCCATAGCAACCAAAATTAAAAATGGGATAGCAGTCCAGAGGATTTCAACTTTAGTGCTTTCATGAAACTGCGCGGGCTCCGCGCCTTTAGAACGCCGATGATGGATCAGTGCCCAAAACATGACCGAAAAGACAATCAGCCCTATTACACAACAGATCCAGAAGATGGTCATGTGTAACTGATAAACCTGATTACTGATGTCAGTTACGCCTGTACGCATGTTGTAGTCGCTTGCGAGCGTGAGCATACTGACACATAAACACATCGCAATCGTGATGAGTTTGGCTATTTTCATTAGACGTCTCCCTCAATTGCTTCGAGCGTGAGAAGCAACGGTTCTTATTATCGGATGACTGTCATTTCACTTGGGTTATCCCATGAGTACTGCACGACCATTTAACAACTAGTCAAAATTTGACCGTTTAGCAAGTTTTTGTCTCGTGTAGATTTTGTTTTTCAGGCAGGGAAATAATTGAAAAATAGCTGTTTGTTAGGAGTCACTTATACACAAACGCAATTGATATGGTCACTTAAAAGTGTATACAAGAAGTAAAAACAGCCCGGAAAAGGCAAACCAGGCTGCGCACGGGAATTAATTAAATATCACCTCGGATAACACCGACCGCCAGGCCTTCTACCGAAAAGCTCTGTTGTTCTAAATCAACTTCAATGGGCGAGAAGTCCTCGTTTTCAGCATGTAGATAGACTTTCTTCCCTAACTTTTCGAAGCGCTTAACCGTGACGTCTTCTTCTACACGTGCAACCACAACCTGGCCATTATTCACAACCTGAGTGCGGTGCACTGCAAGTAGGTCTCCATCCATAATGCCGATGTTTTTCATACTCATGCCATTAACGCGCAACAAATAATCGGCCGCGGGGTGGAACATTGCTGGGTCTACTGAACAGTGACTCTCAATATGCTCCTGAGCAAGAATAGGCTCTCCAGCAGCAACTCGACCAACTAAGGGTAACCCTAGTTGTTCAGGTTCATTTTCTACTAGCCGAATACCCCTGCTTGCACCTGGTACCATTTCTATAACACCCTTTTTCGCTAACGCTTTTAAGTGCTCTTCTGCAGCATTCGCACTCCGAAACCCAAGCGACTCAGCAATCTCTGCCCGAGTCGGAGGCATGCCGGTATCTTTGATGAAGACTTTTATGAGTTCAAAAACTTGTTCTTGTCGTTTGGTGAGTGGTCGCATATAACTGGTTTTCCATACAGTGCATTTACTGTGAGTATATACAGTTATCATTTTTTCGCAACGGTTATTCTGCGTGAACCTTAAACTCGCATTCTATTGCCTACCCTGATAGCTCACTATATCTTGAGGCTCCACGCATAAAGTGACTAACATCTATATGAAACAGTACTTACCGATCGACGCGACAATCAAGTGCAAAGTACAATGACAGCGAGCAACGCGAGTACATTTACTTTGCGCAAGGTGAAATGAGCTATTGTAGAGAATGCAGACCTATTCACAGCGCAAAAAGGAGCCCTCCACAGGGAAGTGCCCCCAAAGACTGCTAGATACCAGCTTCATGGATGAATAGGCGATGCTACTCTATTTACAGCTTTTTAAATCGCACAAAGCAAAAAACCCGCTGCATTGCTGCAACGGGTTTCTTTTATTAGGCCCTGGCGATGTCCTACTTTCACATGGGAAACCCCACACTATCATCGGCGCTATTTCGTTTCACTACTGAGTTCGGCATGGGGTCAGGTGGTTCCAAAATGCTATGTTCACCAGGAAATTCTGTGTGCAAGATGTTTATCAACATCTCACTAAAATCTGGAAAAGCGTATTAAATTCTTATCGTCTACTTTATTTCTTAACTTCTAACGAACAAAACCACTTTGGCGTTGTATGGTTAAGCCTCACGGGTAATTAGTACGAGTTAGCTCAATGGCTCACACCACTTCCACATCTCGCCTATCAACGTTGTAGTCTTCAACGGCCCTTCAGTTGACTTAAAGTCAAAGTGAGAACTCATCTCGAGGCTCGCTTCCCGCTTAGATGCTTTCAGCGGTTATCGATTCCGAACGTAGCTACCGGGCAATGCCATTGGCATGACAACCCGAACACCAGCGGTTCGTCCACTCCGGTCCTCTCGTACTAGGAGCAGCCCCTCTCAATTCTCAAACGCCCACGGCAGATAGGGACCGAACTGTCTCACGACGTTCTAAACCCAGCTCGCGTACCACTTTAAATGGCGAACAGCCATACCCTTGGGACCGACTTCAGCCCCAGGATGTGATGAGCCGACATCGAGGTGCCAAACACCGCCGTCGATATGAACTCTTGGGCGGTATCAGCCTGTTATCCCCGGAGTACCTTTTATCCGTTGAGCGATGGCCCTTCCATTCAGAACCACCGGATCACTATGACCTACTTTCGTACCTGCTCGACGTGTCTGTCTCGCAGTTAAGCTGGCTTCTACCATTACACTAACCGTACGATGTCCGACCGTACTTAGCCAACCTTCGTGCTCCTCCGTTACTCTTTGGGAGGAGACCGCCCCAGTCAAACTACCCACCAGGCACTGTCCTCAACCCCGATTAGGGGCCTAAGTTAGAACATCAACACTACAAGGGTGGTATTTCAAGGACGGCTCCACGCAATCTAGCGACTGCGCTTCAAAGCCTCCCACCTATCCTACACATGTAGGGTCAATGTTCAGTGCCAAGCTGTAGTAAAGGTTCACGGGGTCTTTCCGTCTAGCCGCGGGTACACAGCATCTTCACTGCGATTTCAATTTCACTGAGTCTCGGGTGGAGACAGCGTGGCCATGGTTACACCATTCGTGCAGGTCGGAACTTACCCGACAAGGAATTTCGCTACCTTAGGACCGTTATAGTTACGGCCGCCGTTTACCGGGGCTTCGATCAAGAGCTTCGCCT